>NC_016887.1:5575180-6194645 GCF_000284035.1 Nocardia cyriacigeorgica GUH-2
GGGTCGATGTCGTATTCGTCGTCGGGGTCCGCGCGCCTGCGACGACGTCCGGTGCGCCCGGATCCGAGCGCCTCGGCGACGATCGGCGAGGGCGCCTCGGCCGCGGGCCCCGCATCCGATTCCGCCGCGCTGTGCCGGGAGCGATGACGTTCGCGCGGCTCGGTATCGGCGTCACCGGCGAGTGGGTCGAAGCGGGTGATCGGGCCCGACATCGGTGAGTAGACCGGCTCTGGATCCGGAGTCTGCGGGGTAACCGGGGCGAGGAATTGCGTGGCGCCGGAAGCGGATCCGTACCCGTTCGCGCCGTAGGAACCGTTGCTGCCATTCGAACCGTAGGAACCGGCGCCGTTGGACGAGTCACTCGAACCGTAGGAACCGTTCGCGCCCGCGCCGTAACCACCGCCATTGACCCCGGGCGAACCGCCGGCACCGTACCCACCCTCGACGCCGTGCGTCCCACCATCCGCGGCGGGTGCCTGCTCCTCATCGTCGTCGGGTGCCGAATGTGCGGATCGTCCGCTGTCGATCACCGGCAGGTCGCCGGTCAGTTCGGCGACCGAGAGCCCGCGTCCGGCTCGGCGGCGCCGGCCACCACCGGACGAGGCCGCGCCCTGCTGGCCGTTGCGGGCCAGTAGTTCGGCGACCGACAGCTGTTTGGAATCCTCACTCATGAAGGCACCGTTTCGATCGGGCCCGCCGACGCGGCGCCGCCGGGCGAGGCCGCGCTGAGGTCAGCGGCCGTACCCGGTGTGCCTGTGACAAGCGGTCCACCGTTCATATCGGTATCCAGTTTGCGCAGGATCAGTCCCTCCCGCAGCGCCCATGGACAAATTTCGATGCTATCCAGCGATAGAGCCCGCATACTCGCCTCCGCGACCAATGCACCGGCCACCAGTTGCTGCGACCGGTCCGAACTCACGCCCTCCAACTCCGCCCGGTCCGAGGCGGTCATCCGGGAGATGAAGCCGATCAGTTGACGAAGACCTGAGCTGGTGAGTGTACGTCGAACCCGCGGGCCCGCGCCCGAGGGCGCCGCTCCGGTGAGCCGCGCCAGCGAACGGAAGGTCTTGGAGGTGCCGACGGCCAGATCCGGTGCGCCCGCATCGATCACCTGTTTGGCCGGGGCCACCAGCTCCGCGTCCAGCCAGTCGCGCAGCACCGCGACCCGACGTTTGCCCGGCGGGTCCTCGTGTAACCATTCCCTGGTCAGCCGGCCCGCGCCGAGTTGCAGCGACAGCGCCACATCGGGGTCTTCGTCGGCGCCGTTGGTGATCTCCAGCGAGCCGCCGCCGATATCGAGATTGAGAATGCGGCCCGCGCTCCAGCCGTACCAGCGGCGCACCGCGAGGAAGGTCAGCCGGGCCTCGTCCTCACCGGAGAGCACCCGCAGATCGACGCCGGCCTCGGTGCGGACCCGGGCGAGGACTTCCTCGGAATTGGTGGCATCGCGCACCGCGGAGGTGGCGAACGGCATCAGCTCCACACACCGCGAGGTCTCTGCGATACTGGCGAATTCCTTGACCGTGGCGATCAGCCGTTCGGCGCCGGCGGGGGTGAGTTTCCCCTCGTCATCCATGTTTTCCGAGAGCCGCAACGTCGCTTTGGTCGAGCTCATCGGCATCGGATGGCCACCCCGATGCGCGTCCACCACCAACAGGTGAACGGTATTGCTTCCCACATCGAGTACCCCGAGACGCACATGAACACGGTACTCGCGACCGAGCGAACAGACCGTATGCGGTCATCCGGCGGTGGATGCGCGCTTCAGCTCAGGCGACCGAACTGTTAGCGTCGACAGCTGTGACGGCAGGCGCAGCGGCATCCGGCCAGACCCGGCCGCGACCAGCGGGAAAGATGGACCCGACTCCCGAAGTCGACCTCGATTTCCCGCGCGAGTGGATCGAATTCGTCGATCCGGCAAACGACGAGCATCTCATCGTCGCCGACCTCACTTGGCTGCTGTCACGATGGACGTGCGTGTTCGGCACGCCGGCCTGCCAAGGCATCCTCGACGACCGGCCCGATGACGGCTGCTGCTCGCACGGCGCCTTCCTCGCCGACACCGACGACCGCAAGCGGCTGCAAAAGGCTGTGAAAATGCTCACACCCGAGGATTGGCAGCTGATGGACCGGGCCCGCAATGCCGAGGGCAAGGTCAGCAAGAAGGGCTATCTGGAACTCGACGAGCTCGAGGACGAGCCCGCTCTGCGCACCCGCCGCTACGACGGCGCCTGCATCTTTCTCAACCGTCCCGGTTTCGCGGGCGGGGTCGGCTGCGCGCTGCACACGATGGCGTTGCGGCGCGGGATCGAACCGCTCGAGGTGAAGCCGGATGTGTGCTGGCAGTTGCCGATCCGGCGCACCCAGGACTGGGTGGATCGTCCCGACGGCGTGCAGATCCTGCGCACCGTGATCACCGAGTACGACCGCCGCGGCTGGGGTCCCGGCGGTGAGGACCTGCACTGGTACTGCTCCGGTTCACCGGACGCCCACGTCGGCGCCCGCCCGGTCTGGCAGTCGTACGGTCCCGAGCTCACCGAGTTGCTCGGCAAGCCCGCCTACGACGAGCTGGCCCGGCACTGCAAGCGCCGCGAAGGGCTCGGGCTGATCGCCGTGCATCCGGCGACGGTGCACGCCGACCGGATGCGGGATCACGCCGCGACCGAACAATCCGCGTAATCCCTGCCCGCATCGACCCGCGCGTTCCCCGCCGCCACGTTTTTGCGCAGGCGGCTCGGGGCGCACAGCACCGGCCGGCCGGCCGGCTGCGTGCGCTCGGGTATCAGGCCTCGAGCTTGTAACCCAGCCCGCGCACCGTCACCAGGTGCTCCGGCCGTGCCGGATCGGCCTCGATCTTCGAACGCAGCCGCTTGACGTGCACATCGAGGGTCTTGGTGTCGCCGACGTAGTCCGCGCCCCACACCCGGTCGATGAGCTGGCCGCGGGTCAGCACCCGGCCGGAGTTGCGCAGCAGGTATTCGAGCAGGTCGAACTCCTTGAGCGGCAGCGTCACCGGCTTGCCGTTCACCAGCACCGTGTGCCGGTCGACGTCCATGCGCACCGGACCGGCCTCGAGCACGCCGTTCTCGCTGCCGCCGTCGAGCTCGTCGCCTGCACCCCGGCGCAGCACCGCGCGGATGCGGGCGATGAGTTCGCGGGCCGAGTACGGCTTGGTGACGTAGTCGTCGGCGCCCAGCTCCAGGCCGACCACCTTGTCGATCTCGCTGTCGCGGGCGGTCACCATGATCACCGGCACGCCGCTGCGGGTGCGCAGCTGCTTGCACACGTCGGTGCCGCTCATACCGGGCAGCATCAGGTCGAGCAGCACGATGTCGGCGCCGGACCGATCGAATTCGGCGAGCGCGGACGGGCCGTCGCCCACCACGGTGACCTCGAAACCTTCCTTCTTCAGCAGGAAGGCGAGCGGGTCGGCCAGCGACTCCTCATCCTCGACGATCAACACACTCGTCATCTGCGTGCCTCCACACCATTGGTTCGGCCCGGCGTCGTCGGACGCGGGCTGGTTTCCTTCTTGCTCATCACCACGCCGCCGGCTTCGTCCTCGCCGTCGGTTTCGTGATGTGCCGGTATCCGCAGCGTGAAAGTCGAGCCGGTGCCCAACTTGCTCCACAGCGTGATCTCACCGTTGTGGTTGGCGGCCACGTGCTTGACGATAGCCAGTCCGAGGCCGGTGCCGCCGGTGGAGCGCGAACGCGCCTTGTCCGAGCGGAAGAATCGTTCGAAGACCCGTTCCTGGTCTTCCTTGGCGATGCCGATGCCGCGGTCGGTGACGGCCATGGCGACGTGATCGCCGCGCAGCGACCGGCTGACCGAGACGTGCGAACCGGCCGGTGAGTACGCGATGGCGTTCTCCACCAGGTTCGACAGCGCCGTCACCAGCAGTGTTTCATCGCCGAGCACCTCGAGCCCGCTGGGCCGGTCGGTGCTGACGGTGATGCCCGCGGCTTCGGCGGTGGTGCGGGAGCGGTCCACCGCCTGCATCACCACGGTGTCGACGTCGACCACTTCCAGCTGCGGCAGCTTCTCCGCACCTTGCAGCCGCGACAGCGCGATCAGTTCGGTGACCATCTTGCCGAGCCTGCGCGATTCGCCGAGCACCCGTTCACCGAAGTGGCGCACGGCGTCGGGATCGTCGGCCGATTCCAGCAGCGCTTCGGCGAGCAGGCTCATCGCGCCGACCGGCGTCTTGAGTTCGTGGCTGACATTGGCCACGAAGTCGCGCCGGGTGGCTTCCATGCGCGCCTGCTCGGAGTCGTCGTCGGCGAACAGGACGGTGAAGTTGGTTTCCTCGCGCGACAGCGGCCGGGCCACACCGCGCACCGCGATGCGGCTGCGGCCGGGCACCGGGTTCTTGGCAGTCAGGTCGAACTCGGCGGATTCGCCGCTGGCGAGCACCTTCTCCACGGCCGCCCAGGCGCGCTCGTCGAGCAGCCGGTTGCGGACCAGGCCGAGTTCCTCGGCGCGCGGGTTCACCAGCACGACGTCGCGGTACTCGTCGACGACCGCGATACCGCTTTCGGAAGCCAGCACGATGAGGTCGAGCACCTGCGACATGGTGAGCCCGGATTCGGCTTGCCTGCGCGCGGCCTGCCTGGCGTTCATATACGGGATGAGCAGCCCGCCGATGGCCAGTCCGACGACAGCCGCGACGACTGCCAGCAACACGGCCTGGGGAACACTCACACCTTGAATCGTACGGTCGCCGGCCACGGCCGCGACGCCAGGTCCACGAAGTTTCACGCAGGTCACAGCCGCTTACAGCGACGTTAGCCAGGCGTTCACTTGTTGTTCGGCCAAAGCCGGGCGTAACCGGGCAACGCCGTGGTTACGGCGTGTCGTGCATGGGTCGGCGCGGCGATTCCCCTCCGTGATCGCCGCGCCCGGATCAGGGACAGCCGAGGGCGGGCATCACCAGCCGGTATTGCCCCGCACCGGGATGTTGACGAAGCTGGGGCGCTGCGGGTCCAGCTGGACGTGCTGCGGCTTCAGTTCGGTGTCGACCAGCATGGGCAGCACGGGCAGGCCCTTCGGGAAGTTGCCCGCGTAGACGTCCACGCGCAGGCGGTGGCCCGGCTTCAGCAGCGCCTCGGTGGCCGGCAGGCCGATGTCGAGGGTGGTGGCCTCGCCGGGGACGGTGGGCTTGCGCTTGCTGATCGAGGTGAACGGGCGCGGGTCGGTGTAGTCGCCGTTGGCCGAGCGGCTGCTGTTGGCCTGGTCGACCTCACGCAGCGAGGCCATCAGCTGACCGGACGACAGCACCGTCGACTGGCCGTCGGGCGCCACATCGTTGACCGTCACCACCCAGTAGCCGTCGGCGGCGTCCTGAACGGTGTTGAGCCGCACCGCGATCGGGCCGGAGATGGTGGTCGCCTCGGCGACCGGCGCACTGGTGAAGGTCAGGCCGTTGAGTTCCTGGATGCGGGAGTCCTTGGCGCAGCCGTCGATGATCGACAGCACGCCCGCGGTGCCCTGCGCGGCGTCGTTGGAGCACAGGCTGGTGAGGCCGGGCGCAACGGTCAGGCGGGCGGTGTCGGCATTGGGACCCGCGGTGAGCGAGCCGTCGTGCACGCTGCGCGCGGTACCGCTCGGCGCGGCCGACAGGTACATCCGCCGGTGCTCGGCACGCTGGTCGGCCGGGGCCGATTCGCCGAAGCCGTCACGGGTGACCCAGCCGCCGCCCTGCTGGCGCAACGTCACCGGGCCGTAGCTGTCGATGCCGTTGTCGATGCCCTTGAGCCACTTGTCGAACCACGCGCGCTGCAACACGTCCAGGCGCGGCGGCAGACCCGGCTTGCCGTACTCGTTGCCGGAGTTCAGGTGATAGGTGTTGCCCATCAGCAGCTGCTTCTGGCCCGGCGGCAGCGAAATCTTGTTGTAGATCTTGGATTCGGAGTAGGTGAACAGATCGTGCCAGCCGCCGACCACGAAGGTGGGCGTCTTGATCTTGGACGGATCACCCAGCCACGCTTGCCGTTCCGGGCTGGTGTGGTCGAGCATCCCGTGCAGGCGCGGATCGATGTCGTTGATGTTCACCTTGGTGTAAGCGTTGAGGAAGACGTCGAGATAGGTGAACGGCGAGGCCATCCGGTCGGTCAGCCACTGCTGATCGAAGGTGCCCAGTACGAGTGAGGACACATCCGGCACCCACTTGAGGCCGTTGATCGCGGTCAGCCACAGCGGGATGAAGTTGAAGCCGAAGCCGCCGCCGGGCATGAGCACGTCATTGGCCAGGTCGCTGCCGGGAACCACCGGGAAGATCGCCTTCAGCGCGGCCGGCTGCTTCTCGGCGGCCTGCACCTGGTTGATGCCGGAGTAGGAGATGCCGTTCATGCCGACCTTGCCGGTCGACCACGGCTGCTTCGAGGCCCAGTCGATCACCTCGACGGTGTCCTGCTGTTCCCGATCGCGCAGCATGTCCCAGACACCTTGGGAGAAGCCGGTTCCGCGCACATCGACCACGACCTGCGAGTAGCCGCTCTTCACCAGCTGCCGGTCGACGGCGAAATTGCGCAGCTCACCACCGGCGAAGGCCTTGGTCAGGTCGGTGACGCCGGACAGCGGCGTGCCGCTGAAGTCGATGTCGCGCAACAGTTGCAGCAGCGCGTCCGACAGACCGGGGATGGACCCGGCGTGATCGGCCAGATTCGACACCAACTTGGTGTAGGGCGTCATGTTGACGATGGTGGGCGTCTTCGTATCGACGGGACGCCCGGACTCGTCGGCGGGACGGTAGACATTGCCCTTGAGCACCGTGCCGTCGCTCATCGTGATGGGCACGTCCCATTCGATGTGGATCTTGGGGTACTGCTGGGGGCCGTCATGGGTCGCGGCCCAGCTCGCGCCTGCCGCACCACCGTCCGGACCGGTCGCCGCGGGCGTCGCGAGCGCGCTCTGCCCCAGCAGGGGAACGAGCAGCACCGCCGCCACCATCATCACAACGGCCCGTAAGACGTACTTCATCGGACGTGACCCACCTCTCGCACTGGTCAGACGGTCAGCAGCCTACACACCCCTTACCGCGAAGTAATAATCGTCAGTCACTTAATGCGCTCGATGGCCGGTCGGACGGGGTTTTTTTGCGTACTTTCGGGCGGCGTGGGAGCGGTGACCGACTCAGACGGATAGGGCGGTTATCGGGCCGAAACGCTAGCGCGCCGCGTCTCGGAGTGAGACGCGGCGCGCTGAGAGAGAGTGCGGTGAGGTGCTTACTTGCCGCCCTGGCCGGCGACGGCTGCGGCACCGGCGGCCGCGGCCTCCGGATCGAGGTACTCGCGCGGACGCACCGGGCGCAGGTTCTCGTCGAGTTCGTAGCGCAGCGGGATACCGGTGGGGATGTTCAGGCCGGCGATGTCGTCATCGGAGATCTGATCGAGGTGCTTGACCAGGGCGCGCAGCGAGTTGCCGTGCGCGGCGACCAGCACGGTCTTACCCGAGAGCAGCTCCTTGGAGATGGTCGACTCCCAGTAGGGCACCATCCGGTTCACCACGTCGAGCAGGCATTCGGTGCGCGGGACCTCGATCCCGGCGTAGCGGGCGTCGCCGCTCTGGCTGTACTCGTTGTCGGCCTCGATCGGCGGCGGCGGAGTGTCGTAGCTGCGCCGCCACAGCATGAACTGCTCGTCGCCGTACTTGTCGCGGATCTGGGCCTTGTTCTTGCCCTGCAACTCGCCGTAGTGGCGCTCGTTGAGGCGCCAGTCGCGCACGACCGGAATCCAGTGCCGGTCGGCGGCGTCGAGGGCGATATTGGCGGTGCTGATCGCGCGGCGCAGCAGCGAGGTGTAGACGATGTCGGGCAGGATGCCGTGCTCGGCCAGCAGCTCACCGGCCCGCTTGCCCTCGGCGATGCCCTTGTCCGTCAGATGGACGTCCACCCAGCCGGTGAACAGATTCAGGGCATTCCATTCGCTCTCGCCGTGGCGCAGCAACACGAGGGTGTACGTCATGCGGGCCATCCTGCCATGGTCGGATCGGTGACGGGCGGGCACCTCGAGGGGGTGCGGGGCCGGTCAGGGGATCGGGGAGCTCGTGCCGAAGCGCGGGCAGCCTGATGCGGCACTCAGCCGACTGCGGGCAGATCCGCCGCGAGGATGGCGGCGCCGACGAGGGTGGCGCCGTCGGCGAGCGTCGACAGGTGCACCCGCAGATCGCGGATGAAGTTCAGTCCCGCATGCCGGGTGATGGCCGCGCGCATCGGGCCCCACAGCGGTTCGCCGGAATGCGCGAAGCCGCCGCCGATGACGACGGTGTCGACGTCCAGCAGCGCCGCCGCCGAACTGACGGCCTGCCCGAGCGCGGTCCCGGCCCGTTCCAGCGCCGCGAGCGCGATCCGGTCGCCGGCCGCGGCCGCCCGCGCCAGCTCCGCCCCGTTCGCACCGGTCCACCCCTGCTCCCTGGCCCACCGCGCCGACGACATCCCACTCGCGACCGCCTCGACGCACCCGAAACCACCGCAGGCACACGGCACATCCCAGCCCGGAACAACGATGTGCCCGATGTGGCCCGCGTTGCCGGTCCGGCCGGAAGCGACGCGACCGTCGACCAGCAGCCCGCCACCGATCCCGGACGAGACCGTCATCGCCAGTGCGTTCGGCACACCGCGCAACGCACCCGAATGATGTTCGGCCAGCGCCAGACACGCGCCGTCGATGGCGAATCGCACTGCGGCACCGGGAAACAGCGCACCGACCGCGTCAACGATGGCGAACCCTTCCCGCCACTCCGGAATATTCAACGGCCCGGCGATCCCCGCAGGCACATCCACCGGCCCCGCCGATCCGACCCCGACCGCACTCACCGCCTCTCCCGCCGCGACCTCGACCAACAGCCCCCGGCACGCCTCCCACACCCCCGACTCCGGCACCGCAACCCGCCGCACCCCCGTCACCCGTCCCCGCTCGTCGACGACCCCCGCCGCGAACTTCGTCGCCCCGATATCGAGCGCCAGCACCGCCACGTCGCCTCCCTCATCACTACGCCGCCACGATTGTCGCCCACCCCGCTCCCCCGAGCGCAGCGGAGCGAGCCACCTAGCGCCGTGTCGAACGCCGTTACGAGGTGGCCATCAGCGCCGCGCCCCGCCCGCTCCCGCCGGAACGCCACAACCGCGAACTGCCGAGCGGCGATGAGCCGTGCGGCATACGACTCGACTGGAAATTGACTGGTGCTCGATCACCGGCGGACGCATGCTCTGCCCGTGACCGATGACGACCCCCAGATCGTGACCATCTTCCGCTCGCGTCTACGTCCGGACGCCGAAGCCAACGGCTACCCCGCGATGGCCGACCGGATGGAAGAACGCGCCCGCGCGATGCCCGGTTTCCTCGACATCAAGACCTACACCGCCGCCGACGGCGAACGGGTCTCCATCGTCGTCTTCGACAACCGCGCCCATCACGACGCGTGGCGCAGCGATCCCGAACACCGCCGCGCCCAGCAGCTCGGCCGGACCGATTTCTACAGCGAGTACTCCATCACCGTCTGCGAGCAGCTGCGCCACCACGGCTTCCGGCAGGCGGAATAGGGATGCGCCTCGATGGCGGCACCCTGGGCGTCGTCGCCGAACGGGTCCGGGCCGAGCCCGCCCGATCGCGGCATGACGAGCCGGCGGGTCGTCGTATCGCGACCCACCGGTTCACGCGGTCATCGAACTACCGGAACCTCACGCCATTTCCGGCACCCGCAGGTGCGCGAGGGCCAGTTCGAACTCGCGGACGTCGAGGGCCTCGACACCGGTCTGCCGGGCCGCGTCGACGCGCAGGGCGGCGGACTGTTCGCGGCTGCGGCGCATGGCCTCGGCGTCGTCGTAGGTGGTGCAGGAGACGGCGCGGCCCGACCTGCGGTTGATCATCAGGCTCGCGCTGCAGAACCCGTCGAGTTCCTCCATCGCGGGCAGGGTGCCGGCCTTGTAGACCTCGACGGCCGCGTCGATGCGGCTGGGATCGGTCTTCACCCAGGTGGCGCGCACGCAGGCGCCCTCGTGGGTGCGGTGGGCCCGGTGCAGGCCGGCGATTTCCCATTCCTCGACGTGCGCGCTGCCGCCGAACAGCGCGATCGCGCGCTCCCGGATCGGGCCGACCCGCTCCGCGCTGGCATGCATGGCCTCTTCGGTTTCCCAGGAGCTGGTGGCAATGCAGCGGCCGTTGGTCCGGTCCACCATCAGCGACAGTCCGACGCACCCGGGTATTTCTTGGAGTTCAGGCAGCACGACATCACGCATATGCGCAATCCCGTCGTCGATAGCGGAGGGTTGCGCCTGAATCGTGGTAGATCGCGCGTACACGATCCACCCCCTCTCTGCTTCGGGGCAGCGCCCGGTGGCGCCACCGGTGCTCTTCACGATGCTCGCTCGAGCACGCAGAGGCAAGAGGCCGTTCGCCTCATCAGGAGGTGCGGCGGGCGAAGCGGCCTGGGTCGGCCTGGTCGCGCGGCTTGACGATGATCTGGTCCAGGTTGACGTGTGGCGGCCGCGACGCGGTGAAGGCGACGATTTCGGCGATGTCCTGGGCGACCAGCGGGTCGATGCCTTCGTAGACCTTCGCGGCGCGCTCCTCGTCGCCGGAGAAGCGGACCAGGGAGAACTCGGTTTCCACTGCGCCGGGCGCGATTTCGGTGAGCCGGACCGGCTTGCCGAGCAGCTCACCACGCAGCGTGCGGTGCAGCACCGCCTGGGCGTGCTTGGCGGAGGTATAGCCGGAGCCGTTGTCGTAGGCGTGGAAGGCCGCCACGGAGGTGATGGTGACGATGAGCCCGTCGCCGGAGTCGATGAGCTTGGGCAGCAGCGCCTTGGTCACCCGCAGGGTGCCGAGCACATTGGTCTCCCACATCCAGCGCCAGTCGTCGAGGTCGGCCTCGGCGACCGTGGCCAGGCCTTTGGCGCCGCCGGCATTGTTGACCAGCACGTCGACGCGCTCGATGGCGTCGGTGAAGGCGCGCACCGAGTCGTCGGAGGTCACGTCGAGTTCGAGTGCGGTGCCGCCGATCTCCTCGGCCAGCCGCTGCAATCGGTCGACCCGGCGGGCCCCGACATACACGTGGTAGCCCTGCTTCGCGAGCTCGCGGGCGGTGGCCTCCCCGATTCCCGAGCTGGCTCCGGTGACGACAGCGGTACGTGTACTCATAACCGTCGAGCCTAAAGGGCCTCCACCAGCCGCGCCGCGCGCCCGCCGCGGATCACCTCGCCCCGCACGCGCTCACCGGATCCGCCGCCGACGGCGAGCCGCTAGCCTGACGCCATGGGTATTCGGGAAGTCGTCAGCGCGGACGGAACCAGCATCGTCTACCGGGTCAGCGGCACGGCCGAGGGCAGGCCGCTGGTGCTGCTGCACGGATGGTCGGCGAACCTGCGGTGCTGGGGCCAGGCCGCCGACGACCTCGCCGAGAAGTACCGCGTGATCGCGGTCGATCTGCGTGGCCACGGCTACTCCGGCGCGCCGGAATCCGGCTACGACGATCCGAAGAACTGGGCCGCCGATCTCGCCGCCGTACTCTCCGCCGAATCCATCGAGTCCGGCGCCGTACTGCTCGGCTGGTCCTACGGCGGCATCGCGATCAGCGACTACCTCACCGCCTACGGCACCGGCGCGGTCGCCGGCGTGATCTTCACCGGCTCGCTGGCCAATATCGGCCCCGACGTCCCGGGCGCGGCGGTGGGCCCGGCCATGCAGACCGCGATTCCCTCGGTCTTCGAGGAGAGCGCGGGCCGGGCCATGCGCGGTTTCGCCGCCTTCGGCAATTCCAATACCGGGCCGGGCGCGGACAAGGGCGTCGACGCGCAACGGCTGTTCGGCGCGAGCCTGTCCACTCCGCCGTTCGTGCGCAAGGCGCTGTTCTACCGGACCGTCGACAACTCCGAAACCCTGCGCAACCTCGACATTCCGGTGCTGGTGCTGCACGGCACCGCCGACCCGGTGGTCCCCATCGACAACGGCCGCTACATCGCCGAGCTGGCCCCGAAGTCGCGCACCTCGTTCTGGGAGGACGCCCAGCACGGGCTGTTCATCGAGGACCGCGAGCGGTTCGTCGGTGAGGTGAGCGAGTTCGTCGACGGGCTCTGACTCGCGGGAGTGAGCGAGCTCACGCCCGGCTTGTGATGGCTGTCACTCGTCGGGAAGGGGGCACCTGAACGGGGCGTTACACGATGCAGTATGGACAGTGTGAGTCAACGCCCGGAACCACGGCCCCGTCGGATCGCCGTGTTGTCGGTGCATACCTCACCACTCGCGCAGCCGGGCACCGGCGATGCGGGCGGCATGAACGTCTACGTGCTGCAAACCGCCATCGAGCTGGCCCGGCGTGGCACCGAGGTGGAGATCTTCACCCGGGCCACCTCCTCCAACGTCCCCCCGGTGCAGGAAGCCGCGCCGGGCGTGCTGGTGCGCAATGTGGTGGCGGGCCCGTTCGAGGGCCTGGACAAACACGATCTGCCCACGCAGCTGTGCCCGTTCACCGCCGAGGTGCTGCGCCAAGAGGCCAGGCATCTGCCCGGTCATTACGACCTGGTGCATTCGCATTACTGGCTGTCCGGCCAGGTGGGCTGGCTGGCCCGGGATCGCTGGCGGGTGCCGCTGGTGCACACCGCGCACACCCTCGCCGCGGTGAAGAACGCCGCGCTGGCCGAAGGTGATTGTCCCGAGCCCGCGACCCGCGAGATCGGCGAGAAGCAGGTGATCGCCGAGGCCGACCGGATGGTCGCCAATACCGATGCCGAGGCCCGCCAGCTCGTCGAGCTCTACGGCGCCGAGCCGGACCGGATCGATGTGGTGCCGCCCGGCGCCGACCTGAGCCGCTACCTTCCCGGCGACAAGGCCGCCGCCCGCGCGGAGTTCGGCCTGCCCGCCGACGAGCAGATCGTCGCGTTCATCGGCCGCATCCAGCCGTTGAAGGCGCCCGATGTGCTGGTACGCGCCGCCGCCGAGGTGCTGCGCCGCGAACCGGATCGCAAGCTGCGCGTGCTCATCGTGGGCGGCCCTTCGGGCAGTGGCCTGAAACGCCCCGACGCGCTCATCGAACTCGCCGCCGAACTCGGCATCGCCGACCGGGTGACGTTCCTGCCGCCGCAGTCCGCCGACCGGCTGGTGCAGATCTATCGCGCCGCCGACTTGGTCGCGGTCCCCAGCTACAACGAATCCTTCGGCCTGGTCGCACTCGAGGCGCAGGCCAGCGGCACGCCCGTGCTGGCCGCCGATGTGGGCGGGCTCGGCACCGCAGTACGCGATCAGCACACCGGCCTGCTGGTGCCCGGCCACCGCACCGACGACTGGGCCGGCGCCCTGACCACCCTGCTCGACGCCCCCGACCGGCTCACCGAGATGGGCGCGCGGGCCGTCGAACACGCCGCGGGCTTCTCCTGGGCGCACACCGCCGACGGACTGCTGGCCAGCTATTCGGCCGCACTGTCCCGATTCGCCGACGACCGCTCCGGCCCCGCCGCCTTCGGGGCCCGGCCGACTATCCTCGGCGACAGTCAGGCCAGATCGCGGGCGCTGTGGCGGCGCCGGACAGGAGCACGCCGATGAGCCAGGTACCCGAGGCAGCGGCCGTCGCCGACGTCATCGACGCGACGCTGGCCGACCGCGAGATCGAATACACCCGCCCCGCCGAGGACACCTTCGTCGTCGTGCTGCCCGGCGAGCGCAAGCTGAAGACCACGCTCATGCTCACCGTCGGCAAGCACGGGGTGCGGATCGAATCGTTCGTCTGCCGCAAACCGGACGAGAATTTCGAAGGCGTCTACAAATACCTGCTGCGCCGCAACCGCAAGCTCTACGGTGTGGCCTACACCCTGGACCGCGTGGGTGACATCTACCTCGTCGGCCGGATCTCCAACCACGCCGTCGACCCCGACGAACTCGACCGCATTTTCGGCCAGGTCCTCGAGGCCGTCGATTTCGACTTCAACACCCTGCTCGAACTGGGGTTCGCCGAATCCATTCGCAAGGAATGGAAGTGGCGGGTCTCGCGCGGGGAATCGTTGAAGAACCTGCGCGCGTTCGAGCACTTGATCGACGAATCGTCCGATACGCCTTAGGTTTTCCGGGTATTACCGTCCGCCGGCAGGCTGCGGCGAGAACAAGCCGGCCACCCTCACACGCCGGTCGGCTGCAGCCGGACCCGGGACGCCGGAATCAGCGCCCACCCGCGGGCTGCGGCGGAACTGGTGTCGCCGAGATGGTCGTCGCCGGCTTCCCATTCAGCGCCGACATCGATTTCCACGTGGCCCAGTCGATGGTCCAGTCATAGAGATCTCCGTCGGCGGCCGACAGCGGGATCCGGGTGCCGGTGACCTCGACCGGATCGCCGTACCGCGCCGTGGCGAAATAGGCTTCGGCGTGGGCGGGTGAGAGGTTGATGCACCCATTGGTGACGTTGGCCGCGCCCTGCGCCGACAATGAGGCCGGGTTGGCGTGGATGAATTCGCCGTTGTTGGAGATCCGCACCGCCCACCGTTCGCGCACGTTCTCGTAATACGGCGGATTCGACATCATGAAGTCCTCGTACTTCTCGGTCACCACGTGGATTCCCGAGCGGGTCACATTGCGGTCCTCATTGCCCTCGCCGTAGCTGACCGGGAAGTCGAAGATGACCTCGCCGTCACGCACCACCTGCATGCGGTGGCTGGGGGCGTCGGCCTTGACGATCTGGGCCCGTCCGATGCTGAAATCCGAGGTGAGGTCGGCGTCGCCGTACTTGCCGTTGCCGAGATCGAGTCCATAGAGCATGGCCGCGACGTGCACGCGGGTGCCGGGCGTCCAGTACTCCTTGGGCCGCCAGTGCAGCCGGGAGCCGCCGTTGTCGTCGGGGAACCAGGCCCATGCGCCCTCGGTGGGCGGATCGGTGGTGACGGTGAGCGCCTTCTCCACCGCGGCCTTGTTCTGCACCGGCGCCTTGAACTGGACGATGATCGGGGCCGCGATGCCGACTTCCTGACCGTCGCCGATATTGAGCGTGGCCGGGACGGTGGCCTTCGGCGCGAGGGTGGTGAAGGTGCCGTCGATCGGGACAGGTTTGCCGTCGGTACCGATCGCGGTGCCGGTCCAGGTGTAGGACGAGTCGTAGCCGAGCGGTTCGGTGGTGCGATAGCTGCGCTTGTCCGGCGACATCTCGCCCTCGACCTGCCTGCCGTTGGCGTTGGTCAGCGCGATCTGGTTGATGGTGCCGTTCTCGACCGTCACCGAGATCGGTGCGGTCGGGTTGACGTCGGTCGCGTCGGCATCCGGGCTCATCGTGACCGAGGCGATCGGTTCGTCGGACGCGGCTCCGGAGCCCGCGCGGTCGCTCGTGCATCCGGCGATCAGCGCCACCACCGCGAGCAGCACACCCGCCACAGCGGCAGCCGGCCGGAACGTGTCTGGTCGGTTGCTCACCCCATCGAATCTACGCCCGGCAAATCGGTCGGCTGACCATCCTCGCGCCGAATCGGCGGGTACGGGTGTGTGTTCGGCCACGTCGACGCCGTTGTTTGCTGCCGCGAGACCTTATGCGACAGCAATCGCGCAGCTACCGATACAGCGGCGTCCTTACAGCGTGATCCCGACGGTGACCGGCTCCGGAACCAGCCCGACCCCGAACCGCTCGGCAACCCCGTCGCGGACGGTGCGCGCCAGCGCGACCAGATCGGCCGCCGTCGCCGCACCCCGATTGGTCAGCGCCAGCGTGTGCTTGGTCGACAACCGCGCGGCCGCCTCCGGCCCCGGGAACCCCTTGCCGAAGCCGGCCCGTTCGATCAACCAGCCGGCCGACAGTTTCACCCCGTCCGGCGCCGGATAGGTCGGGATCGCCACCTCCCCGACATGCGCGCGGATCGCCGCAAGCACCTGCTCGGCCCGATCCTGCGCCACCACCGGATTGGTGAAGAACGAGCCCGCGCTCCAGGTGTCGTGATCGGCCGGGTCGAGCACCATCCCCTTGCCCGCACGCAGCTTCAGCACGGCCTCCCTGACCTGCGCGGCAGGCCGTGATTCGCCGTCGGCCGCGCCGAGCATCCGGGCGAGTTCGCCGTAGCGCAGCGGCGCGCTGGCCCCGCTGGGATCGAGTGCGAATTCGACCGCGAGCACCACCGCCCGATCGCTGTGCTTGAGCACACTGGTGCGATAGCCGAACCCCAGTTCGTCCGGTTCGGCCCAGCGGATCTCCCCGGTGGTGCGGTCGAGCAGCCGGACCCGGCGCAGCAACCGGTCGACCTCCACGCCGTAAGCGCCGACGTTCTGCACCGGCGTCGCCCCTGCGGACCCGGGAATCCCGGACAGGCATTCCAGCCCGCCGAACCCGGCCTCGACGGTCGCCGCCACCACCGCGTCCCAGTTCGCGCCCGCCTCGGCGAGTACACCGTCGGTTCCGAAGGTGACCTCGGTCGTGCCCACCCGCACCACCACGCCGTCGAAGCCGTCATCGCTGATGAGCAGGTTGGATCCACCAGCGAGCAACAGCAGCGGGATGCCCGCCGCGTCGAGCGCGCGCACGGTCGCCACCAGCGCGTCGGTGCTCGCGCAGTCGGCGACCAGCGCCGGGCCGCCGACCCGCAGCGTCGTCAGCTCCGCGAGCCGTACCTCGTCGCGGATCGTCGCACCGGTGCCCGACAGCAGGTCACGCACGTGTTCCGAGGAGTCCAACGGTGAAGTTCGCACAGCCAGACGGTAGCGTGTCCGTCCATGGCTACACCCCTGGCGTATACGGCCCGCTACACCCATCCGGCCGCTGCCGTGCGCGCTGCCGTCGCCGACGAGCAGTACTGGAAGGACCGGATCGCCGCCGTCGGCGGGCCGAATGCCCGGCTGGAGTCGGTGAGCGTCGAGGGCGATCAGGTGCGCGTCGAGATGGTGCAGGCCATCGCCGCCGAGCTGCTGCCCTCCGCCATCACCGCCGTGCGTCCCGGTGACCTGGTCATTCCTCGCACCGAGAACTGGACCGGCACTGCCGCCACCTTCGAGGCGCGGGTGGAAGGCGCCCCCGCCGAGGTCCGCGGCACCATCACCCTCAGCGATATCGACGCCGGCTCCACCGCCGTCATCGAGGGCAGCATCGAGGTGAAGGTTCCGCTGTTCGGCGGCAAGATCGAGGCCGCCATCGCCGAACGCCTCACCGAACTGCTGGCCGAGGAGACCGAGTTCACCAACGCCTGGATCTCCGAGCGCTGACGTTGTGACGCCGACGGCGTCGCCGGGTACCGGTTTGTGCCGGGTCACTTCTTCCGCTGCCCGGCGATGCCGTGACAACCGGTCCCGGTAACGTAACCGCCCATGGCTCGCCGACTGGACTACTCCGCCCGCTACCCGCTGCACACCACCAAAGAGCTGTACGCGGCGCTGTCGAACCGGGATTACTGGGAAGCCCGGATGGAGGAGATGCGCAAGTACTCCCCCAACGAGGTGATCAGCCTCGAGTCCAACGACGACGGTATCGAGGTGGTCCTGCACCACATCCTGCCGCGCGACACCCTGCCCGATATCGCGCAGACGGTGATCCGCAAGGACATGGTGATCACCCGCAAGGAGAGCTACGGCCCGTTCGGCCCCGAGGTCGAGGGCAAGTACTCCGCGTCCATCCCGGCGGGTCCCGGCAGCCTCACCGGAACCATGCGCCTGTTCCCCACCGAAATCGGCTGCACCCTGCGCATCTCCTCCGAGGCGAAGGTGTTCATCCCGATGGTCGGTCCGCGCCTGGAGCAGCTGATGCTGGTCAACCTCGTCGACCTGTTCCGTGCCGAGGCCGAGGTGACCCAGCGGTGGCTGGAAGAACAAAACCCCACCAGCTGAATCCGATAGGCACGATCACTCGCGGCACCACCGGCGTCAACCGGTTGCGCCGCAGTGATCGCTGGCTGATCAACGACGACTTGGTGACCGCGCGCCTGCACGCGGCCACCGATCCCCTGGTGGTCGACCTCGGTTACGGCGCGAGCCCATGGACCACCTTCGAACTGGCCGCCCGGCTGCGCACCGTACAGCCCGACGTCCGGGTGGTCGGCCTCGAGATCGACCCCGAGCGCGTGGTTCCCGGCCGCGACGGCGTCAGCTTCGCCCGCGGCGGCTTCGAACTCGCCGGCCTGCGCCCCGTCCTCGTCCGCGCCTTCAACGTGCTGCGCCAGTACCCCGAATCCGCCGTCCCCGACGCCTGGTCCACCATCCTGTCCGGCCTGGCCCCCGGCGGCCTGCTCGTCGACGGCACCTGCGACGAACTCGGACGCCGCAGCGCCTGGGTCCTGCTCGACCACACCGGCCCGCTGTCGCTGACCCTCGCCTGGGACCCCTTCACCGTCGACCGCCCCTCCGACCTCGCCGAGCGTCTGCCGAAGGTCTTGATCCACCGCAACATCCCCGGCGAAGGTGTGCACGCACTACTCGCTGCCGCCGACCGCGCCTGGTCCCACGCCGCACCGCTGGCACCGTTCGGACCGCGAGTGCGCTGGCGCGGTGCCGCAAAACTGTTGCGCGAGCAGGGTTTCCCGGTGCGGGAGTATCGGCGGCGCATGCGCGACAACGTGCTGTCGGTGCCGTGGGATGTGGTGGCGCCACTGCCGGTTGCCGAACCGGCAACTGTTCGCGCGTGAATCTCTCCGGCCTGGTTCAGCGTTGAATATTTCATCTGGAATATTCCCGATAGAACTCCAATCCCGTTGTCCACGAACGCTTTACGACTGATGCATTAGTGCTATTGTGGTGCTCGGGGTTATCGAGCGGTATCTGCGTGCAACAGCGAATCATCTGTCGCGGAGATGGAATGGTGGGTGCGGGGCCGAACGGCCCGGACGACGCAAAAGCCCAGCATGCTTCCCGCGGCAATGCCATTGCTCTACCCGTTTGCGGGTCGACCGGCCCGCCCTCGATGGGGAGGACTCCATGCAGGACACCACCTTGCCGCGCCGCCGACTCGGCAGCTATCTCATGGACTGGCGCTCCCGCGCCGGACTCAGCCAGCCACAAGCAGCATCCCTACTCGGCATCGGCTCCACCACGCTGTGGCGGCTCGAACACGGACACAACGACAGAGTCAACATCGACCACGTCCAAGCGGCCTGCGAGCTGTACGGGGTACCCGACCACCTCGCCGCCGCCTACGTCGGCCTCGCCAAACAGTCCAGCGAGAAGAGCTGGTGGCTCGAGTTCGGGGATCTCATCCCGGAGAGCTTCGACGTGTACATCGGGATGGAAGCAGCAGCACGAACTTTCACCTCATACCACGTGGAGTTGGTGCCGGGAATCTTGCAGACTGCGGACTACACGCGCGCGGTAGTGCGGGACGGGCATCCAGACAAATCTGCGACCGAACACGAACGCCGCGTTCAGATGCGGCAATACCGGCAGATGATCGTCACCCGGAAGCGGCATCCGATCGAGATCGATGTCGTGCTGCACGAATCGGTCATACGCCGCGTCATCGGCAGTCCCAAGATCTCGGCCGTGCAGTTGAAGTCCCTCGCCGACATGAGCACTCGACCCAACGTCGACCTCCGCATCCTCCCGTTTGCCGCAGGCGCTCCGACTACGGCTGTCAGCACCGGCCAATTCATCATCCTGGGCTTCGGAAACGACGCGACCGGCGCACCCATCGAGCCATCCGTGGTCTACATCCCCGGCTACATCGGCGACCTGTATCTGGAGAAACCCCGGGACGTTGCCCGGTACCATATGGCGCATAAGGCAATTCGGGACGCGGCCTTGGACGATGTAGCCAGCAGGGCCTTGCTCCGGCAGGTAGCGAAGGAGTTCCAAACATGAACGCTGATCTATCCGGCGCCCAGTGGTTCAAGAGCCGCCACAGCGACGCATCCAAAGAGTGCGTAGAGGTTGCCTTCATCAACGGAGGCGCGGTCGGCGTCCGCGACTCCAAGAACCCCGCCAGCGGCGCGCTGATCTTCAGCCCGAGCGAGTGGGACGCGTTCACCGCCGGACTGGCGGGCGGCAAGTTCAACCGCTGATCCGTCGCAGGACGGCGTAGTCCCGCAGATCGAGGGCGTAGCCGGCCGCCGCGACAACCACACCGAACGCGGTGCGAGCCCTGGACAATCGTTGCCCAGGGCTCGTACTGTTCCCGTTCGCGATCAACCGGGTGCGCTGGTCAGGAGAACACCACGGTCCGCCGCCCGTGTACCAGCACCCGGCCTTCCAGATGCCAGCGCAGACCCCGCGCCAGCACCACCCGCTCGATATCACGCCCCTGCCGCACCATGTCGCGCACCTCGTCCGCATGGTCGATGCGGATCACGTCCTGCTCGATGATCGGGCCCGCGTCCAATTCCGGCGTCACGTAGTGGCATGTCGCGCCGATGAGTTTGACGCCGCGGGCGAAGGCCTGGTGGTAGGGGCGGGCGCCGACGAACGAGGGCAGGAAGCTGTGATGGATGTTGATGGCCTTGCCCGCCCAGTGCTCGCACAGGTCCGCGGGCAGCACCTGCATGAAGCGGGCCAGCACGACAGCGTCCGGGTCGTGCGCGTCGACCAGCGCGCGGACCTGTTCGAAGGCGGGGCCGCGCTCGGCCGGGTCCTTCGGGAACGGCACATGATGGAACTTCACCCCGTGTGCCTCGGTGATCTCGGCCAGGTCGAGATGGTTGCCGATCACGGCCTCGATGGTGGCCGGTAGCTCACCGGACGCGGCGCGGCCGAGCAGGTCGTGCAGGCAGTGGCCGTCCTTGCTGACCAGCAGCACCGCCCGCCGCCGCGCGCCCGAGTCGAGCAGCTGCCAGTCGGTCTCGGAGCCGAGGCTCGCGGCCACGTCGGCGAAGCGGGTGCGCAGCTCGCCGAGATCGAACGGCACCGTCGAGGCCTTGATCGCCTGCCGGGTGAAGAACCAGCCGGTCTCCACATCGGAGTGGTAACCGGCCTCCACGATCGATCCCCCGAAGCCCGCGATGAACGAGGTGATCTCGGCGATGATGCCCGGACGGTCCGGGCAGCCGAGGGTCAGCACGTAACGACGATCGTCGGTGACGGAGGGAGCAGCACTCATGCGCCCATCCTCGCAGGTGAGAAAGGCCCACTCGCACCGAGTGCTCCCGCCGCCTCGCCCGGGGCCGCGAAGTCAGCTGTAGAACGGCTCCGCGTAGCGGAACTCGCCGACGATCTGGGTGTCGTAGGCCGTCAGTGCCCGCACCTGGAAGTGGCTCGCCCAGCTCGACTCGTCGGGCGCGATGCCGATACGCGCGCCGGGAACGAAACCGAAGCGCGGGTAGTAGTCGAGATGGCCGACGAGTCCGACGAGAGGTTCATCGAGGGCGTCGGCAGCTCCGAGGACGGCATGCATGAGCGCCGCGCCGACACCGTCGCCCTGATATCCCGCCTGCACCCCAATCGGGCCCAGCGCCAGTACCGGGAACGGACCGACGGCGGCGCGGGTGAGGCAGACGTGCCCGATGACGGCGTCGTGCTCCACCGCCACCATCGACAGCGTCGGGATCCAGCCGGGATCGCTACGTAGTCGCTCGACCAGATCGACTTCGGGAGGTTCGATGGCCTCCTGGCCGGTGTACTGCGGGCCGAAGGCACTGCGGTGGACTGCGGCGATGGCGTCGGAGTCGCCGGCGCGTTCGCGTCGGATCAGCACGGTTGTCCTCTCTTCCCGACCAACAGAAGTGTGCGTGAAGCGCCCTCGCCGCGCAATCGGGATTCCGCCGCGCCGGGCGGCATGCCGGCGATATGCCAGACTTTGTCCCCATGGCAGATTCCGCGTCGCTGACCCGGGCCGAAGTGGCCGACATGATCGACCACACCCTGCTCGCGCCGGAGGCGACTCCCGAGCAGGTGGACGAGCTGGTGCGGGAGGCCCGCGAACTCGGCGTGTACGCGATCTGCGTGTCGCCGTCGATGCTGCCGGTGCGCGCGCCGGGACTCGTGGTGGCCACGGTCGCCGGATTCCCGTCCGGCAAACATCATTCGCTGGTCAAGGGCGCGGAGGCGCGGCTGGCCGTCGATCAGGGCGCGAACGAGGTGGACATGGTCATCGACGTGGGCGCCGCCGTCGCGGGCGATTACAGCGCGGTGCTGGCCGACATCGTCACCGTCCGCGAGGCGGTCGGCGACCGGGCGGTGCTGAAGGTGATCATCGAATCGGCCGCGCTGTCCGACGAGGCGATCGTGCAGGTGTGCCGGATGGCCGAACAGGCAGGCGCCGATTTCGTGAAGACCTCCACCGGATTTCATCCCGCGGGCGGCGCCGACGTGCGCGCGGTGCAGCTGATGGCCGAGACCGTCGGCGGCAGGCTCGGCATCAAGGCCAGCGGTGGGATCCGCACCGCCGAGGCCGCCGCCGCCCTCATCGCCGCCGGCGCTACCCGGCTCGGATTGTCCAAATCCCGTGCAGTACTGGAGGGTTTCGCGGCCTGAAGACAGGCCGGTGCGCCCGCGGCGGGGACGCCCGGCGCTCAGCAGGAGGAGCTGCCTTCGGTGCTCGCGGGCAGTTCGGCGTGCCCGCCGGCCAGCTGCACCCGGATGCCGTCATCGGTGACCTGCAGGTTCGTCGGACGCATCTCGAATGGGTACATCTGCAAGCTCTCCGACAGCAGGTCGGCGATGCCCTGCACCAGATCGGTCGGCAGTCCGATGCCGAGCACGTGCGCCGACTCGACGTCGACCTGCACGGCGCCGTTGACCACCCGCGGCTGCACCTGCACCTGCGCGAACCCGCCGAGCACATCCATGGTCAGCTTGCCCTCGGCCGCCGAGGAGCTGACGTTGCTGACCAGCCCGCCGAGGGTCTTGGCGATGCCGTCGTTGCTCCAGGTGACGTCGGCGGAGGAGCGGCCGATCTCCGCGCCGCCGCGGCCGTTGTCGGTGACCTGGATATCGCGGAAGGTCGCCTCGACGTGCATGCCGACCGCCGGGCCGAACTTCACGTCGTCGCTGTTGACGTTCACCTCGGGCAGTTTGCCGTCGACCCAGGTCACCAGCATCGGCTTGGCGCCGAACCCGACGTCGATCTTCGAGCCCATCTCCTTCTCGAACTGGCTGCTCACACAGCTCGAGACCGTGTGCCGCGCGTAGGCCTCGCCGCCGACCAGCACGGTCGCCAGCAGCACGGCCACCGCGACGAGGGCGATCACCAGCGTGCGGCGACTGACCGTCAGGGTGGAGCGGATCTTCGTGGGCATGGATCAGATTCTTCCCGACGTTTCTGTGTCGGCTCTGAGGGTGCGGTGAGGAGTGTCTCGTAGCCGAGCCGCACCGATTGTGACATGAGCCACAGGATTGCCACGTAGTCTGGTTCTCATGGCCGGTGAAGCGGCGCGGTTCAGCCCGGGTTTCCTTCCCGATCCTCTCGCGCCCTCGAGCAGTGATTCCGGACGGGGCTGGCGCGTGCTGTGCCGTCTGGCCGGCCGCCACGCGGGCTTCTTCACCACCCGCCAGGTGTTGCGCACCGGTTGCGCCGACCGCGTCCGCGCCTGCCTCGGCAACGGCTCGGTGACCAGGGCGGGCGTCGGCATGCTGCGCATGGCGAACTGGCCGGAAGGCCCGCTCGACGAATGCGCCATGTGGGCCGCCTGGTTCGACGGTGCGGTAGCCGTCTCCCACCAGAGCGCCGCCGACCTGCACGGCATCGGCCGCCTGCACCCCACCTACCTACACCTGTCCGCAGCCGCCGGACGGCCGCCCGTTACTCAACGGGTGGTGGTTCAACGCCGGCGGGTACCGAGCACCGACCTCGAATCCGCGGGGCCATTCCTCGTCACTACACCCGTCCGCACCGTGCTCGACCTCGCCGAGTCCGACATCGCGCAATCCGCCCTGGACGAAGTAGTGGCGGATGCCCTCGCAATCCATCGCTGCGATGCGGCAGAGATCCGGACGGCGGGAGAGAGTTTGGGCACTTGGGCATCAGTGCGCGTCCGCAGAGCCCTGGCCGCGAGCTGAGACGGCCGACCGGCCTGAGTCCATGGGTGCGGGTTCACCCGTGATCCGCCACAAGTTGGGGCGTATGGCGAGGTACCGGTTACACCGCCCGTTCGAGGTGATGCCGCCGCCGACTCAGCCCACGGCCTCCACCGGCTGATACACCGAGTCGAGCACACGCCCCAGTTCCTCGTTGAACCGTTCGTACGCTTCCACATTCCCGAGATGCCCGGTCGGCAGCACTTCGTAACGAACCAAACTGCCTACCTCCGCGAGGATTTCGGCGAGCTGTTCGGAGTGGACCGGTGGGGTCATGTCGTCGAATTCGCCGGCCAGCAGGGTGGTCGGGACGACGAGGTTGCGGGCGGATTCGCCGAGGTGCATGTCGGCGAGCAGGAAGCCGAACTTGGCGCGGACCGAGGCGGGGCAGGAGCGGACGACGGCCATGCTGAAGTCGACCAGTTCGTGCGGGGCGTCGAGGGTCATGATCTGGCGGGCGAAGACCCAGCGGACGGGGGCGATCGGCGGGAAGACGACGGGGGTGCCGAGGCCGAGGCGGCCGAACCAGAAGGGCAGCGGGATGATGCGGCCGCCCAGCCACGGGAGCGGCTTGTTGAACGGGGGCACCACGGTGGTTTCGGCGACCAGGGAGTGCGGGCCGGTGTTGCTGAGCAGGACGGCCTCGGCTTGGGCGGTGACCCGGTCGGGGTGCTTGCCTGCCCAGGCCTGCAAGGTCATGCCGCCGAGGCTGTGGCCGACGAGGACGGCGCGCTGGCCGGGACGCAGGGCGGCGTCGAGGACGGCGCACAGGTCGTCGGCGAGCAGGTCGCAGTCGAGCGGGCTGGAGCCGAGTTCGCTCTCGCCGTGGCCGCGCTGGTCGTAGGCGATGACGCGGTATTCGCCGGCGAAGGCGTTGATCTGCGGATACCAGTATTCGATGGCGCAGGTCCAGCCGTGCACCAGCACGATGACGTCACCGTCGGCGGGTCCGTAGGCGTGCACGCGCAGCCGGGCGCCGTCCGCGGCCGTGACGGGGATGACCTCGTGCGGGACGGTCGGCGGGTTCAGCGCGGCGTTCTGGTAGGTGCGTGACCGCAGGTTCGCACGGTGCACGTCCAGCAGGCCCCGAAGCTGGGTCGGGAGGCTCGCCAACGCATTCGGCAACTTTGCACGCATCGGACACTCCTTTGTGTTACTGACAGATACAGTAACCGCTGGAGTGGGTGCTAGCTAGTGCTAGCACCGAGAAAATTCGGGGTAACCGCGCGTCACCAGCGCAGACGACACCGAAATTTTTTTCCGAACGGGCGGCGGCCGCCGCAACGGTACGGCCTACAACGCCGGCGCGATTACCAGCGCGGGCCGCGCTGAATCTCATCCACCTTCGGCCGCACATCGGCCAGATAGATACCCGTCGCGATGATCGCGATGAAGGCGAACAACCCCAGCCCGGCGAACGAGAGCAGCAGAAGCAGCACCGCAACGCCGAGGATCGCCAGCCAGATCGGCTTGGTCAGCTTGTCAACCGCGGTGAACGCGTCCGGGCGCTGGCGTAGGGCATGGATCAGCGCGAATATCGTCGCGCCGAAAGCCAGCAGCCACAGCACGAGCACGATCAGGCCGGTCACACCCTGCGCAAATTCCACTCCACCATGATAGGAGCAACCGCCGCCGCCCACCGGTTCCCGCGGTGACGAGGCACAAAAGCGACGACCCCGCGCACCGGTGGGTACGCGGGGTCGTCGTTCAGAATCACCGCAACGGATGCGGCAGGCGAATCAAGCCTTCTTCGCGGCGGTCTTGCGCGCCGGAGCCTTCTTCGCGGGAGCGGCGGCCTTGGCGGGCGCCTTGGCCGGAGCCTTCTTGGCGGCCGGAGCCTTCTTGGCGGGAGCGGGCGCGGTCTCGGTGGTGACCTCGACGACCTCGGCATCGACGACAGCGTCGGCAGCGGCCTCGGCCTGCTCCTCGACCACCTTGGCCGAACGGCCGATCAGGTCGTTGACCCGGCCCAGCACGTCCTCGGCCCGCTCGGTGGCGTCCTTGTACAGCGACTCGACCCGGCCGACCTGCTCCTCGACCAGATGGTTGGCCCGCAGCCGCTCGACGGTCTCCTCACCGCGCACGGCGAGGTCGGAGTACAGGTCGAGGACCTGGCGGTAGTACTGCTCGGCCAGCTTGCGCAGCTCCTCCGGGGTGAACTTCTCACGCAGCTCGGCGAGGTCCTCCGGCAGCTCCGAGGGCAGGCCGGACAGGCGCTCGCGCAGCGAGTCGAACTGGCCCTGGACGTCGGCGGGCAGGTTGGCGATGCGCTCGCGGGCCTCGTCGACCCGGCCGGTGACGTCGGCGGACTGGGCGCGCTCGCGCACCTGGGTCACAGCGTCGAGGACAGCGGTGTAGACGGCGTCACCGGCGCCCACGGTCGCGTAGAGCGGCTTGGTGGTGGCGTTGTCGGTCATGTTTCGTTCTCCTGGCGTGGCGGAGTGTCGGTCGTAATATGCGGAACGGCGCTGTCCCAGTCATCCCCCCCTGATTCGTTCCCTCCGTTTTCCCGGCGAAACGATTCGTAAATATCCAGCAAGACCTGCTTTTGCCGTTCACTGATCGATGTGTCGGCGAGCAGGGCATCCCGGACCGGGCTGTGCGGCCGCTGTTCGAGATAGCCGGCCCGTACGTACAGCACCTCCGAGGACACCCGCAGTGCCTTCGCGATCTGCGCGAGTACCTCGGCGGACGGGTTGCGCAATCCGCGCTCGATCTGACTGAGATACGGGTTGCTCACCCCCGCCAGCTGGGCGAGCTGACGCAGCGAGACCTGGGCGGCCTCACGTTGCGCCCTGATGAAACCTCCGATGTCGTGCGCCGCGTTGGAGACGCGACCCCCCCGTTCGCCGAGACCGGAACCGTCGTCCGGCTGCTCGGTGTGCTGGGCGGAAACCTCGGGCTGGTCTGCCATCACTCACCTTCTGGCGGTAGTACGTAACCAATGCTAGGACAGGGTGCTAGCTATTGCAAGCACTTGTGTTAGCACCCTTCGGGCAAGTATCCGGCGGCGCTGTCTCAGCCGCCGAACATCAGGTGCGACACCGTGTAGATGGCAAGTCCGGCAAGCGAACCCACCACCGTGCCGTTGATCCGGATGAATTGCAGGTCACGCCCGACCTGCAATTCGATCTTCTTACTCGCTTCTTCCGCGTCCCACCTGGCAACGGTATCGCTGACGATGGTCGCGATCTCGTCGGCGTAGTTGGCCGCCAGATACCGTGCGCCGCGTTCGATCCAGCCGTCGACCTTGGCGCGGGTCTGTTCATCATCGCGCAGTTGCTCACCGAGCGCCTGCACGTTTTCGGCAACCTTGCGGCGCAGCGTGCTGTTGGGGTCGTCGGCCGATTCCAGGATCAGCCGCTTGGCCGCGCGCCAGGTGGCCTCGGCCATGCCGGTGATCTCCTCGCGGCCCATGATCTGTGACTTGATCCGCTCGGCCTTGGCGATCATCGCCTCGTCGTGCTGGAGATCGTCGGCGAACTGCTCGAGGAACCGGTTGGCCGCCAGCCGTACCTCGTGATCGGGGGTCGAGCGCACCTTCCAGGTGAATTCGACCAGCTCACGATAGATCTTCTCGGACAACATGATGTTGACGAACTTCGGCGCCCACTGCGGTGCGTCGCGCAGCACCACGCGGTCGATCGTCTCCTGACTGCCCAGCGCCCACTGGTGCGCGCGTTCGGCCAGCAGATCCAGCAGCGGCAGCTGACGGTTGTCGGCGAGCAGTTCGGCGAGCACCCGCCCGATCGGCGGACCCCACTGCGGTTCGGCGATCCGCTTGACGATGGTGTTGTCGATGACCTGCTCGACGTCCTCGTCGCGCAGTACACCGACCACCGCGCGCAGGATGGTCGAACTCTCCTGCGCCACCCGTCCGGCATTGGCCGGCTCGGCCATCCAGCGCCCGACCCGCCAGGACACCTGCGCCGAATTGACCTTCGCGGTCACCACCTCGGGTGAGAGGAAATTGGTGCCCACGAAGCTGCCGAGGCTGGCGCCGAGCTGGTCCTTTTTGCGTTTGATGATCGCGGTGTGCGGGATGGGCAGGCCGAGCGGATGCCGGAACAGCGCCGTCACCGCGAACCAGTCGGCCAGCGCACCGACCATGCCGGCCTCGGAGGCGGCCCGCACATAGCCGACCCAATCGCCACCGCCGCCGCGCGACTCGAGCCAGCGGCAACCCAGATAGATCGCGGTCGCCAGCGCGAGCAGGCCGGTGGCCAGCGACTTCATCTTCCACAGATCACGCCGTTTGCTCGCGTCATCGGTGAAGGAGGTGAAACTGCTCGGCATCGTCGGCTGCGCGTCGGCGGCGCCGGAGCTGCGGTCGGCGAGGACCGCGGTATCGCCGGGAGCGTTCTGCATGCCCTCCATTCTGCTGGCCTTCGCGCCGCGGCCGCGGTGCCATACGCCACCGGAGGGTCGCCGAGTGCGGCGATCGAGTGTGACTCCGCTCGCATCTACCCCGCGAATGCGGTGATCGACACCCCAAACGGACCTGCTGAGGGGTAATGGGACCTAAGCTGGGTGACACGGATCCGTTTCGAACGAGGGAGCCCACCCTGTCCACCGAAGACCTTGTCGACGTCGGTGAGCGCACCGCGCGACCGGCGGCGGTGCGCACCGGCAATACCGATGGCCGCAAACGCCGATGGCGACAGCACAAGATCGACCGCCGTGAAGAGCTGGTCGACGGCACTCTTGCCGCCGTGCGCGCCCGTGGCAGCAGCGCGGGCATGGACGAGATCGCCGCCGAGATCGGAGTCTCCAAGACGGTGCTCTACCGCTACTTCGCGGACAAGAACGATCTGGTCCACGCCACCATGCAGCGGTTCATCGAGATCACCCTGATGCCGCGCGTCTACGGCGCGATCAGCCTCGACGCCGACGAGTACCAGCTGGTGCGCACCGCGCTCGGTGAGTACGTCGGCGCCGTCGACGAGGACCCCGAGGTCTACCGGTTCATCATGGGCAACGGCTCGGCCGATCAGTCCTCGCTGGCCGAGTTCGAGAAGCTGTTCGCCGAGGTGGTGGCCGCCGCCATCATCAGCCGGGCCGGCGATCTCGGCATCGAGACCGAGGGCGCGCTGCTGTGGTCGTATGTGCTGGTCGGCGGCATTCAGCTGGCCACCCACTGGTGGACCACCGATAAGACCATGTCGCGTGAGGAAGTTATCGATTACCTGTCGATGATGGCCTGGAGCGCCATCGAGGGCATGGCGCGCGCGGGCGGTTCGCGCGCCAAGTTCAATGCCATGCCGCACGTGTTGCCCAAGCCGGTCGACGTCGCCGAAACCCCCGGCCCCGCCGTCTGAGCACTCCCGGCCAACTGTCTGAGCACTCCCGGACCCCACCGTCTGAGCCGGTCGGGCATGTGGATGTGACGCGGGACTCGACATCGCGCCGCGGTTGGTTAGTCTGAACGCCAGCGGGGCGCTACAGAGGGGTTGCGTGCCCGTTCGCGCGTCGGCACCAACGGAGGTACCTCGATGGCGAAGCAAGTGCCGACATCCCGGCTCGCTCGCGGGACGAAGCTCGGCGCGGTCGCGGCCGGATCCATGCTGCGCACCCAGCGCGCGCGACTGTCCATGCGTGGCCGCTCCGAAGCGGTGCGCGCGAAAATGGCCGAAGAATCGATGATCCGCACCACCGAGCAGGTGGTCATGGTGCTGGGCACCATGAAGGGCGTGGCCATGAAACTCGGCCAGATGATGTCGGTGCTGGATCTGGATCTGGTTCCGCCCGACCATCGCGAACGTTTCCAGAAACGCCTCGCGGTATTGCGCAACGCGGCGCCGACGGTGTCGTTCGAGGCCATGCGCGCGGTGATCGAGGAGGATTTCGGCCGCCCGCTCGACGAGGTGTTCGCCGAGTTCGAATCCGAACCGGTGGCGGCGGCCTCGATCGGCCAGGTGTATCGCGGACGGCTGCACGACGGGCGCCGGGTCGCGGTGAAGGTGCAGTATCCGGGCATCGATATCGCGGTGCGCGCGGATCTGAAGAACCTGGCGATGTTTCGCCGGGTGCTGCAATCGGCGATGCCGTGGGTGACGCCTGCGGTACTGGACGAGCTGCGCCTCAATATGGAGGCCGAACTCGACTATCACGCCGAAGCCGAAACCCAGCGGCAGATCTCCGACCTCTACGCCGGGCATCCGTTCATCGTGGTCCCGCAGCCGGTACCGGAGCTGAGCACGCGGCGGGTGCTGGTCAGTGAGTACCTGGTGGGCAGCGGCTTCGACGAGATCAAGGAATTGCCGCAGGCCGAGCGGGATCGGATCGGCGAGATCATCTACCGCTTCTATGTGGGTTCGCTGTTCGTGTTCAACGAATTCTGCGGTGATCCGCATCCGGGCAATGTCATGCTCACCACCGATGGGCGGGTCGGATTTCTCGATTTCGGATTGTTCAATCGAATGGATCCCGAACATGTGCGGTTCGAGGCGGCCTGTTTGCGGGCGGCGGCGGAGGATCGCGCCGAGGATCTGCGCGAGTTGATGATTCAGCGCGGGGTGATCGATTCGCCCGACGAGATCGGCCCCGAGGAATGCCTCGAGTACGTGCTCGCCGCCTCCGAGTGGTGTCTGATCGATGAGGAACTGACCATCACGCCGGAGCTGGCCAGCGGCGCGTTCCTGCTCGCCGTCGACCCACGGGCCAGCGAGTTCACCGGCATGAAGCAGCAGAATCTGCCGCCGGAACATCTGTTCTCCCGCCGCGCGGACTTCCTCACCTTCGGCATGCTCGGCCAGCTCGAGGCCACCGCCAACTGGCATCGCATCTCCCGGGAATGGCTCTACGACGAACCGCCGGTGACCGAACTCGGCAAGCAGCATCATCGCTGGCTGGCCGAACGCACCGGCGGCGGTAAGAAATCCGGCAAGGCTCGACACGACAAGGCATGAGGGAACATATGGCGGACAGCCGCGAATTCGATCTGGTCCTCTTCGGCGCGACGGGTTTCGTCGGCAAACTCACCGCGCAGTATCTGCTCGGCGCCGCGCCCGAAGGCGCCAAGATCGCATTGGCGGGGCGGTCGCTGGACAAGCTGACCCGGGTCCGCGATGACCTCGGCCCGGCGGCCGCGAGCTGGGATCTGGTGGTCGCGGACGCGGCGGATCAGCCCGCGCTCGACGCCCTCGCCGCCCGCACCACCGTCGTGGTAACCACCGTGGGCCCATACCTGCGCTACGGTCTGCCGCTGGTCGCCGCCTGCGCCAAGGCCGGCACCCACTACGCCGACCTCACCGGCGAGCCGCTGTTCATCCGCGAGGCGATCGACCGCCACCATGAGGAGGCCGCCCGCACCGGCGCGAAGATCGTCAATTCCTGCGGGTACGACTCGGTTCCGTCGGATCTGAGCGTGTACCAGCTGTACCGGCGGTCGGTGCAGGACAACACCGGCGAACTCACCGACACCACGTTGATCGCCTCGCTCAAGGGCGGCGTGAGCGGCGGCACCATCGATTCCGGGCGCGCCATGATGGAGGCGGTGGCGGCCGATCCGTCGAAGCAGCGGGTGCTGTCGCATCCGTATTCGCTGAGCCCGGACAAGTCGATGGATCCGGATGTGGGCCGGCAGTCCGATCAGGCATTGCAGCGTGCGAGCACCATCGACCCGAGCCTGGACGGCTGGGTGGGCACCTTCGTGATGGCCATGCACAACACCAAGATCGTGCGCCGCTCCAACGGGCTGCTGGGCTGGGTGTACGGCAAGAACTTCCGCTACCGCGAGGTGATGAGCGCGGGCAAGTCGCCGGTGGCGCCGCTGGTGGCGGCCGGGATGTCCGGCGGGATCGTGGCCACCATGGCGGCGGGTGCGTTGCTGTCGCGGGTGAGCGTGGGCCGCAAGCTGCTGGATCGGGTGCTGCCCAAGCCGGGCACCGGGCCCAGCGAGCAGGCCCGCACCAGCGGTTGGTTCACCATGAAGACCTACGCGCACACCACGTCCGGCGCGAAGTACGTCGCGACCTTTGCCGGCCAGGGCGATCCGGGTTATCAGGCGACGGCCGTGCTGCTCGGTGAGAGTGGCCTGTGCCTGGCCTTCGACGGCGCGAAGCTGCCGGAACTGGCGGGCGTGCTCACCCCGGCGGCCGCGATGGGCGACGCGCTCACCGAACGTCTGCGCGCGGCCGGAATGACCATCGAGGTCGAGCGGGGCTGAGCGCGGCACGGCAATGAATCTCTCGCGGACAACGGAGTCGGCACGATGAATCTCGCTCGGCGCACCATGAACAACCCGGCGCTGGCCGCGGTGTACGAGCGGGCGTGGCGGCCTGCGCTGTTCTATCTGGCCAGTGGCCGCACGACCGAGGCGGACCGGCGTTTCGCGGCCGAGTCGCTGCGGTTGCGTGGTGCGCACCGGGTGCTCGATATCGCCTGTGGGCCCGGTAATTTCACGCGCTATCTGAGTGAGCGGCTGCCCGATGACGGCTATGCGGTGGGCGTGGATTATTCGCCGCCGATGCTGGCTCGGGCGGTCGCCGACAACTCCGGTCCGCGAGTGGGGTATCTGCGCGGTGATGCCCGGTTCCTGCCGTTCGCCGACGGATCCTTCGACGCGGTGTGCTGTTTCGGTGCGCTGTATCTGATTCCGGATCCGCTGGCGGCGGCGCGGGAGATGATCCGCGTGCTGGCGCCGGGCGGCCGGATCGCGATCACCACCAGCCACCGCGAGGATTCGGCCTTCGGCCACGCCACCCGGATCGTCGGCGGCTGGTCCGGGTTGCGGGTGTTCGATACCGATACCTTCCCGGCCCTGTTCGCCGAGCACGGGTTGGTCGAGATCGATCAGGAGATCCATCGGCTGCTGCAATACGTCTCGGCGACCCGTCCGGGCTGAGGTCCCGCGTCGCGGGCGAGGTCGGCCATCCGGCGTAGGACGCAGGGACTGAGAGCTAGCTCGAATTCACTTCCGCCGCTGTCGAATACGAAGCCGACGTAGTCGTCATCGGCCAGCGGGGCGCGGCGCACCGAGCATTCGTCGCCGATGACGACCCAGGAGCCGATGGTCAAACCGCGTGATGGCGAATGATCGAACACAGCGCCTCCCCCAGTGGACTATGCCAGTTCTCGTACGAGTGGACTATGCCACTCGGTTGCCGGGCTGTCAACGAGTTACGCGACCCAGTGGCCTGGCGGGTGAACCGTCTCAGCGAACGACAGCACCCCGCCCGCGGGGTCATAGCGCACGGTCTGCCGGACCAGTACCGGAGCACCGGGCTCGAGGCCGAGGTGAACGCGCTCGTCCTCGGCAACGCTTCGCGCGCAGACGCGTTCATGCACGCGGGCTACGGTCGCGCCGAGCACGGACTGTAGATAGCGATTCGCACCGCCGGGAATAGGCGACGGTTCCAGTAAACGTGTTGCCGTAGGGGCGAATTCGTGTGGATACCACGTCGTGCGGAGTCGCACATCACCTTCGGAATCGATCACCACCCGGCGGACGATTCCGTCCCCCGCCCCGCCGAAGATCTCAGCAACAGTCTCTGGCAGTTCGGTGACTTTCGCCGCGATGACGACTGTGCGGACGCGGCGATCACCTGCCTCCGCGCCAGCGGTTTCATCGAGCGGAGTAGAGCTAAGGGGAATCGAACCCCTGACCTCCGTACCGCCCGAGCTCGCCCACCCGGACCAGCGATCACCGCCCATCGATTCACCCCGGCCGCTCGCGCGCACCCACCCGGACGAGCGATCACCGTGCATCGTTTGATCCCGCTCGCTCTCGCGCACCCACCCGGACGAACGCTCACCGTGCATAAAGTCGCCCAGGCTGCCCCCGCGCACCCACCCCGGCGCATTGCCGTCCCGCACCGCCGGAGCGCGCCGCGCAACGAACGTCCCCGCCCCACGCCGCGATTCCACGATCCCGCTCTGCCGCAACGTATTCAGCGCCTTCGCCGCCGTCGGCCGCGCCACCGACCACCGCACCGCCAGCTCGCGTTCGGACTCCACTTCGTCGCCCACCCCGAGTTCGCCCCGCTCGATCCGCCCCCGGATGTCCTCGGCGATGCGCAGGTATTTCGGCAGCGGTGCATCGGTCTCGGACACAGCTGGCGAGTGTAACCGTCGTTATCGTGCGCGACATCACAGCCGGGGTCCCGATACCGGGACCGCAAGGCAGCCCACCGCGTATTTCCGACCGGTAGAGTCCGAATCGACGCGGCGGGGATGTGATGGACCGAGCGGAAGGGGGAGCCCAGATGGCGGTACCGGAAACGGGGCAGAGCCGGGCTCGGCAGCTGTACGTCGCGGCGGTGGACGGCGGTGCCGCGCCGTTCGAACTCGACGAGGATGTGGCCACGAATCTGGCCGCGGCCTGCGACACCTTGGTCGACGATCTGGATCGGGCCAGAGCCGAATCGCACCTGATCACCGAGGTTTCCGGATTTCCCGATCTCCCCACCGGCCACGGACTGGCGCGCGGTTTCGGTAACAAGGGGCGCGAATATCTCGACACTCTGACCGCGCTCCAAGAGACCGCGCTGCTGTATAAGGCGGCCTATCTGGCGGCGGGCAAACGGTTCGCCGACGCCGAGGCCGCCAACAAGGCCGCGATCGACCTCGTCGCCGCACATCTGGCGCCGCGGTGATCCATCGAGTGAGGAGCGCACCATGGCAGACGAGGCCGCACCCTCCGGTGACGTCGATCCACCGTACGCACCGGAGCGCGAGCATTTCATCGGCTACACCCATCAGGAGATCTGGGACCGCGTGCACGAGGTGATGGATCCGGCCGCGCTGGACCGGACGGCGGCGGTCTGGCGGGCCAATGCCGGCGCGCTGGCCGAGGCGTTCCGGGTATTCGGCGACGCCACCAATCGCGAATTCGCGCGCTGGTCCGGCCGGACCGCCGACGCCGCCGCGCAGGCCACCCGCGAATTCATCCGGGCCGGCACCGACGCGCACGAGGTATGCGCCGCCGTCGCCGGACTACTCGAGCTCGACCGCGATGCGGCGCAGACGATTCGGGCTGCGATCCCCCCGCCGCAGCCGTATCGTCCGCTCGACGATCCCGCAGCCGAGGCCGTGCACGGTGGGCAACGCAGAATGGATCACGACATCGCGGCGGCGGCCGTCACCGCCGACGTCCAGGACCTCATGACACACGTCTACTCCCCCGCCATCCCCGCTTCGGGAGATCGGGTGCCTCGCTTCGCGGTACCCCGCACCGACTCCACCGGCGGCGGGAGCCTGCCACTGTGAAATGGGTACTCACCCCGGACGAATTCAGCTACGTCTGGCAGAACGAAACCGATCTGGATCGCCGCCCCTATCCGGTCAATATGGCGCCCGCCGCCACCGTGCGCACCGAAACCGATCATCTGAGCCTGCGATTACCGCAGCGGTTCGCCAGACAGGCCGATCCTGATCTGGCTGCCGCGCTCATGTTGTGCGCCCGCGCCGACGCCACCACCATCACCGTCTCCGGCGAACGCACCGCCGCCGCGGGCGATTGTCCCGAACGCATCCTGGCCTTCGCCGCCGTGGTGCATCAGCACGCCGCGATCCTGGTAGCCGCCACCAGCACGGTCACGGTGCAGATGAGTCATGCCCGCGCCCTCGGTGAGCTGCTGGTGGAGGTGATCGGCCCGGCGCGACCGGGCCGGGCCGGGACGATGCGCGAACCGCAGGACGCCGTGCTCGGTGCCACCGACCACGCGGGCAACGGTCAGACCTTCTCCGCCAACGGTGAGCGCGGCGCGGCCCGATTCCGGCGCGCGCTGCGTAAGCCGGTCGACGGGCGCGGGTTCATCACCGTCACGGTGGAGCCGGACAATCCCATGTCGCCGCCGACCCGTCATCGCACCTGGCTCGATGTCAGCGGGGACGGCCGCTATCTGCTCACCACTGCCGACGAGCTCACCCTCACCCCTGTCACCGACGCCGATTTCGCTTGCCAGCTGCTCAAACTCGCCCAGATCCGCTGATCCGGCCCGCGGTTGTGGTAGGCCTGACGAATGGTGAAGCACTGGTCGGTTCCGGTCCGGGAAGCCTTGCAGGCCGACGGCGTGCGCATCGCCGAACTCGACACCTCGGCGCGTCCGGGTTTCGACGGCGACAAGAAACTCGGTGAGGCGCTGCTCCTGGAACGCGGGCGGGTACTGTCGGAGCTCCAGGAAAAGCTGTACGCCAATGGCCGGTCCGGTGATTCACGCAGCGTGCTGCTGGTTTTGCAGGGCATGGATACCGCGGGCAAGGGCGGCATCGTTCGTCATGTGATCGGCTCGGTCGACCCGCAGGGCGTCGACCATGCCGCGTTCGGGGTGCCGACCGAAGAGGAGAAGCGCCACCACTACCTGTGGCGCATCCGCAAGGAGCTGCCGCGGGGCGGCCAGATCGGCGTGTTCGACCGTTCGCACTACGAAGACGTGCTGGTGGTGCGGGTGCACAACCTCGTGCCCGCCACCGTCTGGGGCGAGCGCTACGACGAGATCAACGCCTTCGAGCGCGAACTCACCGATGAGGGCATCACGCTGGTGAAGGTGGCCATGTTCGTCTCGCTCGAGGAGCAGAAGAAGCGCCTGCGCCAGCGCCTGGAGCGCCCCGACAAGTACTGGAAGTTCAACCCTTCCGATATCGACGAACGCGCCTTCTGGCCCGCGTACCAGGACGCCTACCAGGCCATCCTCGACCGGACCAGCACCGAGCACGCGCCATGGTTCGTGCTGCCGGCCGACCACAAGTGGTACTCGCGCCTGGCCGTCACCGAACTGCTCATCGCGGCGTTGCAGGACCTGGGCCTCGACTGGCCGCCGCCACACTTCGACGTCGCGGAACAGCTGGCCCGACTCGAACAGGCCTGACAACCTCCGTCGAGAGCTACATGAGCGTGCGGGCTTCTCGGCGTTTGCCTCGCTCATGTAGCGCTGAGTGCGGGACGGCGGGTCCATACAACCTTGTATGGAAGTGGGGGGAGCGGATACGATTTAGTGGGACTCCGGGTCCCAGGTAATTTTTCCCGGACGCTGGAACGAGGGAGACACCGATGACGCTGTCCGCTGTATCGACAGGCAAAACCCCTGAACAGACCTATCGCGAGGTGCTGCAGGGGCTGTCCGAGGGCTCGGTCAACAAGCACTTCGATCCCTACGTCGACATCGACTGGGACTCCCCCGACTATGGCGTCGACCGCACCGACCGGCGCTGGATTCTGCCCGAGGCCGACCCGCTGGGCCGCCATCCCTGGTACAAGTCGCTGCCCGTCGAGAAGCAGATCGCGATGGGTATGTGGCGCCAAGCCGGGATCGCGAAGGTCGGGCTCGACTTCGAGCAGCTGCTGATCCGCGGGCTCATGCAGTATGTGGTGTCGCTGCCCAACGGCGATCCGGAATTCCGCTTCATCACCCATGAGGCGGCCGAAGAGTGCAACCACACGCTCATGTTCCAGGAGATGATCAATCGCATCGGCGAGGACGTCATCGGCATGGGCTCCATCGACCGCAAGCTGACGATGGTCATCTGGCCGGCGGTGAAGTACTTCCCCGAGTTCTTCTTCACCATGGTGCTCGGCGGCGAAGAACCCATCGACCATCTGCAGAAGTCGATTCTGCGCGGCGGCGACCAGATGCACCCGATGGTGCAGCGGGTCATGCAGATTCACGTGGCCGAGGAAGCCCGCCACATCTCCTTCGCACACGAATACCTGCGCCGCAACGTCCCCAAGATGCACCCCGCCACCCGCTTCGTACTGTCGCTGCTGTTCCCCACCGCCATGCGCATCATGTGCGAAATGATCGCCACCCCGCCCAAGGAATTCATCGAAAAGTTCGAGATCCCGCAGTCGGTGGTCAAGGACATGTACTGGCGCAGCGAGGAATCCAGCAACGCCCTGCGCGACATCTTCGCCGACGTCCGCGCCCTCGCCGAACAGAGCGGATTGATGAACCCGGTCTCGAAACTGGTGTGGAAGGTGCTGGGCATCGACGGCCGCCCGTCCCGCTACCGCAGCGAGCCGGTTCGCCGCGCGGCTGCCTGAAGTACCAAGCGTTCCACCACGCTGGGGACCGCAGCCGTTCCGCACATCCATCCGCCGGCCCTCGCAGCTTGATGGCCCGGGCGAACCGGAAATGCGTTCGGACCAATACAAGTCGGACGTCCCGCCGCCGAGATCACTCCCGGCGGCGGGACCTCGCTTTCAGTCGGCGACGAGGCGGGTGCGGGAGTGGGAGTGGGAGTGTTCGCGTTGTCTGCGGATCACGTAGGTGCCCGGGGTGCTGGCGGTGGCGCCGTGTTCGGGGTGCATGAGGTAGGCGGCGTCGGTGGCCGTGAAGATGCCGAGTGCCAGGCCGGTCGGGTCGACCACCTCGACGGTCCAGCGGCAGGTGCCCAGTTCGGCGACGAGGACGTGGGGATTTCCGCCTGCGGTTCCGCGTAGCACCTCGATGCCGTCGGGCGGGACCTGGCGCCAGCTCGCGTCGGCGCGCGGTTCGACCGAATCGAGCATGGACAGCGGGATGACGATCAGGTCGCCTTGGGCGTACATCCCGTCGATAACCGGGATGCGCACGGAATGGTCGAGTTGTTCGAGAACGAGTGCGTCGGTCATAGCGTTCACCTCAGGTTCGATGCAGGAGTTGGGCGTACTGGGCGCCGGTCAGGCCATAGGTCCAGGCCGCGGCGTCGACGGGATCGGTGAAGTAGCCGGGGACGGTGAGGCCGTAGCGGCGGCGGGTTCCGTCGCGTTCGACCGAACCGTTCACCGCGACAAGGACCCGCTGGTTGCGGGGTGCGTCGTAGAGCATCAGTTCGAAACCGTGGTTGCCGGGGTCGGGCGCCGTGGCCATGAGCCGTGTTCCGGCTTCTTCCAAATAGGCGGGCCAACCGAGACTTTCGATCGCACACCGTCTGACTTCGGCATTGTTTTCGCGGTCGATGGCATCGGCGGTGGGGTCGGTGATCACCCAGGCGGGGACGTGGGTGCCGTGCCAGAAATACAGTTCCCAGCCGTCGCCGTAGCGGACCGCCGGACCGTCGGCGCGATGCAGCCCCACCTCTCCGAAGTCGCCGGCCGGCTCGGTCGCGAGCAGCTGCGGGCGTTCGGTGACCACGCAGTGGTGCTCACCCGGCCACCACGGCCCGCAGGCTGCCGCGACGATGGCCCACAGTTCCCACAGCCGAGCCGCCTTATCGTCCACGGCCGCAGGGAAATCCGACCATGCCGAACCCCAGCAGGTTTCCATCCGGTACCGCCCGCTCAACAGTGGGCGATCAGCCGCACCGAGGATGCGCTGCGTGACGGCGGTCCAGGTGCGCGCCAGCTGCCAGGTGACCAGCGGCTCGAACATCCGGCAGGCCCGTTGCCCGTCGAGCGAGCGATCGACGTGGAGTGACGACAGTGCCCGGGCGACCGGATTCTTGTTCAATGGAAGTTCGGCCGCCAGAGCACCGCGCCCGCCGGGCTCACCTGTCGTCAGCGCGATGAACGGCGATGACGCCCAGCGGAAACGAGGTGGGCTCAACCCAACCAGTTCATAGATTTCAGAGATGGCCGCTTCGGCGGCCGAACGATCGGCTGGTTCGGTGCACAGCAACCGGCCGAGCCATTTATTGCGGATGTTCGCAGCTTCCCGCTGCCCGAGAACACTCACCGGATAGCGGTGGTGTCGTCCTTTCCGAAGATCATGCGATCAACAGTGACAGATCGGTGGAAGATCGGCAAGCACCCGGCGCACCTCAGACGCGAGGCCGGTGCTTGCCGGCCTCCAGCTTCACACGCGAACCGATCCGAGCAGGTCGAACAGTTCACCTGCCACGTGCTCGGGCAGTTCCAGTCAACTTGAACGACCGCGCAGGTTATCCACTGCGGTTCGCGCCGCCAGGCGGACATCTTCGTGCGGGTCTTCCAGCAACATTTCAATCGCCGATACCGCATCGGTGACGCCCAGGTCGTCGAGAGCGTCGACGGCCGTCTCCCGCACGATGTAGTCGGAATCGTTCAGCCCCTGCATCAACGCTGGACGCGCCGAATCCGGCTCTGCCCGAGCCAGATAGTCCAGTACTGCAGCGCGGACGATCGGCGCCTGATGATCCCCCGTTCGACGGACAGCCTGTCCCATGTCAGTAGCTCCGAGCGAGCCGAGAATCCTGATCGCGTCAGCGACAACCACGGGTTCAGAGCCGCCGACCAGGGTTCTCACTGCGTCCACAAATGCTGGATCTTCACCCTGATGGAGGGCAAGCACGGTGAGCGCTGCGCGCAACTGTGGAACACGCCGACCCACTAGTTCCTGACCGAGCACCTCGATACCGGCCTGCCCCTGCCTGTACAGCTCTTCGGCAACGGCTTCGTAGAAGTCGTCGTACTCGCCTTCGACAGAGAACCTAGCCACAAGATCCGATAGAGACAGACCACCGAGGTTGGAGCGCATCTCTTCGGCAGTCAGATCCTCTGGCCAGAGAGGCCGCCGGCCCGCCGAGTCCTCATCTGCGTTCACTTGACGCCACATTCCTTCTTGATCTCGTTGAGCGACTTGCCCTTGAACTCGCCGGGAAACGCTCGTGGACGAGATCACCGACCACTCCGGAATGACCACGGTGATTCGGTCGGACGGCTCCAAGGGGCGAAGCCAGCGGCCGACGTAGGTCGTCAGTCCGATCTGGAGAAGTCCGTTCGCGAGCGCGCTGTGAAGACCCGGGTGAGCAGACCGACGACCGCCCCGACGAGAGTACCGATGAGAACCAGGCCGACGGAGACTGTCCAAGGCTCGTAGGCGAACGCGACATTGATGGTCTCGGTCATTTCGGGATCGATTGCGGCGCAACTAAGTGTTGCCGTCCCTGCGCCGCCGACGATCAGCCACCAGAATGCGCCAGCGAATACCGCACCGAGAAGCGTTCCAAGTGCGGCGGAGTATATGACGATGGCTCTCACTGGTGACGTACGCTCCAATCTAGTTCTACAGCCCTCTGGACCGCAGCCCGCCTTCGCGGCGAATCGTGATAAGAACCGGGTTCGAAAGGCCGACGACCTGACTTGATCGAGCTAGTTGCGTGATTATATAGCTACTCACATCGAACGATAGCTCCGGAACGGAAACGCGCGTTTCGATTCTCCCTGCGCTATTTCCTAGCCAGACATTTCGACTCATCTCGGAGGGCTCAGTCAAAAGGTAATCGGAAGAATCCGAGGTTACCGCGTCGTCGAACATCAAGCCAGTAATTTCGCATGACGAATTCAACTCGCCGACAAGGTCGTTGGCCCTACCGACGAAAGTGTCGTCCTCGCCGCCTTCGATCTCGACCCGCAGATCTGTGCGAGCGTTCGGGTCCGACATGGCAAGTGCGCCCCAGGTGTGCGGCTGATGTATCAATTCGTAGCCTAGAGGAAACATCATCTGCACTCCAGCCAGCGAAAGCGTACCGACTCTTTGCAGGGTCTTTTCTGCGCAAAGATTTAGTTGAGCGATCGGAATCCATGGCTGTTCATACGGCTGTGCAAGGCTCGTTTGGACCCAGAGCACGTGGTCGTCACAGCTCGATTCGCCGGACGGCCAGGCCCCTCCAGCGTCGTTCATGCCCCAGAGGACTCCGGCATACCCGCGTGGCCGGTCTGCCTCACCTACCGCGAGTGCAGCCGAATCGGACCAGTTGAGCGCTTCGGCGTACTTGTTGAACAGGCTATACGCATCCTCGCCCGGTTGACCGAGCTTGTTCCACGGGTGCCGCCGAAGCGTACCGTACACGGCGATGAAGCATTCGCTGGTCAATATCACAGAGGCCATTCTCTCATTTCTCTAGCCGCAAGCGAATGTATTTTCCTGTCCGTATTCCTTGTTGGGTGCGTCCGGCGACCCGTTGACATCGACGTCGATCTCGACGCGCCAGGTGGTCGATGAAGTTCCGTTGCACGGACCGTTGGCCGCTGCTCTCTGGCCACTGCCGCCGCCTGGGTACACTTTTGTCGCTACCGCTAGGTCTCCGCGATCGACCCAGTCTCCACTGGAGTTTTTGTACTGCAGTTGGGCGGTGACGGTTGCGGTTGTCATGGGTTTGCAGTCCTTGATTGCCACCCACCATGCATGCCCCGATGCTGTTTTTCCGGTTGGATTCTGTCCCCAGGTGCTGATGTGCACTCGGTCTGCACGCCCAGCGAATACGCATAGTTTGATAATGCCAGCGGCATCTTCGTACTCGAATTGATGGGTAAAGAGGGTGTAGACTTCGATCGTCCCGTATTGGAATGATTGAGTATACCGGTTGTTCGGCCCAGTGGTCTGCTCTCCGATCGGATATCCGAATGTACCTTGCTCGTAGCCGGAGTCTTCCCATCGGGCGAGGATTTCTCCCTGCACTATATGGGCGCCAGTTTCCGATGACCAGTAGATAACACCGTTCTGGAACCGGGCCATCTGCCCTTGGTTGTCAGGGGGAAGTCCGATCTGGTCTTGGATGGGGTACCCGAGGAGTGTGCCGCCCGGCTCCAAACCGCCGACGGAGTTGTATTTTTCACGAATGGCACCGTTCCGAAGAGCTGAGCCAATGGCGTTTTGGAAGGCGACATAGATGACGCCACCCTCGAATTCCTGCCGACGGCCGCCATCAGGTAGCAGGATCTCGTCGGTCGTCGGGTACTTCAGCCAACCCGCCTCGTAGCCATGAATTCCCCAGCGATTCAGAAAGCTGTTCACGACCGGGTGGGCGCCGGTTGCGCCAGACCAGTAGATGGGACCATTCTGAAAGTGGGATCTTTTTCCGTACCCGTCCGGGTTTGTGAGCTCTTCACTCGTCGGCCAGAGCAAGAAGCTGTTCGGGCCTCCGAGCGAGTCATATTTGACGCGGATTGCGCCGCACACGTAGTACGGGGCAGGCCAATACACAGAGCAACCTTCACCGGCGATGAACGCTGCTGTACCCGCGGACTCTGGTTTGCGTCCGCCATTGGCCTTCAGCTCCGCCTCCATCACTTCTGCGCGGTCGGCGTCATCCTTTGTGTACCCCTCGGGAATCTCTTCTCGGTCCGACCGCATCTTGCCCGGCATGACACGGCGATTGGGGTTGTCGGTCGGCTTCCACCTGCCAGGTTTCGACTTCGGTGGCTGCGCCGGTGCCTGCGCCGGAGCAGGTGCGGTCGAATTCGTCGTTGAGCGCGCGACTCCATCCTCCGGCACCTGTTGTGATGTCGGTGTCGCGGCTCGCGGCGAGGTTGTAGTGGATGTTGTCGCTCTCGGATGGGTGGGGTCCGAAGTGGGTTCAGCCGTGCTGGTTGCGGCACCGACAACCAGTAGGATTGCGGCAGTGGATAGTCCCACGGATGCACGGAATCTGGCACGTCGACTGCTTCTCTGTTGGTGTAGACGCACAACCCCTCCTGTCGCCGAGCCCCGCTAGGAGCAGATACCCCGTCATGGACCAAAGTGGAACAGGTCACTCGACCAGGTTCCAGCAATTGATAGCAGAACAGTCGGGGAAATAGCATGCGACACAACAAGCATGCCGTACGGACATAGCCATCGGCGACGATGTGCCGACCGAGACGAAGTCTTGGCGATATCGCTGCCGTAAGGTCGCCAGCACGGCGAATTTTCAGCGAAGTCATGGGGTGTTCCGGCATGCAGGCCAGGACTATTAGAGCCCGCACGAGAATCCTCGTTCCCGAAGATCCCAGATCGTCGCCGGTCTCGGGCTCATCGCCGCGTCCGATGATCCGGCGGCGGATCGACATCTACGACAAACCCGTCGGATCCGAGCGCACCCCAGGTGCCGTCAGACGCCTGCACCCAGCCGCGAACTTCGATATCGTCCAGATCGGCGGGTTCATTCGGAATCAGCCAGGGGGGCGGAGACTCACTCGCCGCACTGCTCGGATCCGTCACCGGACGAACCGTTCGCCACGGCTATCAGGGATGAGAACGCCGGCGCCGGCGAGTGTGCGGTAAGCGATCCGCTTGCGCGCACAGGAGTACAGATCACAGGTCAGGTGGGTTCTCATGACCTGCCTGGCTGCTGGGACGGACATTTCGCCGCCGGCAGGAGCGTCATGCGGCCAGTTGATCGGCCACATGCTGGCGTCGAGTAGTTCTTGTTCGCACCGGCGCAGGATGTCTCCGACCGGAACGCTGCCGACCGGGTGAACAGTGTTGCGATCCAATAGCCTCAGCGCGCCGAAGAAGGCGGCGGCAACGCCTGCTGCTATGACCAGGGCTGATATGACGTCGGCCATGTTGTGCCTCGCGGGTAGTGGGCGGTCAACCGCCTCGCGGCGGCTGCTTGCTGCACATCTGGCAGCAACCTTGGCACCACAAATCCCGGGCGACTGCTAATTTTTTAGCAGTCTCTCGATGTACGCTGGAGCGCATGAGTCCTGAGCCGCTGATGCAGGGCATCGGCACCAGCATTGCCGCTTACCGACGTGCGATCGGCATCTCCCAGCTGGATCTCGCGCGGGGAATCGGTAAGTCCGTCCAGTGGGTCAGTGGCGTGGAACGTGGTGCGCTGCATGCGGAGCGCCTGACCGACCTGATCAACATCGCGACGGTTGTCGGATGCAAGCTCGAGGATTTGCTCGGCCGGCCGATAGATACTCTGGCGCCGAGCACACCGCCGAGGACCGAAGCCGTTGCTGCCGTTCGGGAAGTGATGATGCGTGCGGCGGTTCCGCAGTCGGCACCGTCATCCGATATTTCGCTCGATGAGGTAGGTAATCGGGTCGCCCAGGCGTGGACGACGTGGCACACCTCGCCCACCGCCCACAGCGCGCTGGGCCGAGTTCTGCCAGACCTGCTGGCTGACGCCAATGCGGCGTATGCGGTGGCCGACGATCGACGCCGTGCAGCACGTAGCCTGTCGGGGACCTACCAGATCACCCGGCAGTGGCTGCATCATCTACCCGAGGGCGACCTCGCCTGGGTGGCGGCCGAGCGCGCGATGAATGCCGCACGCGAGGCAGATGACCCACACTTGATCGCCCTTGGCGCCTGGGCATTATCGGCCTCATATCGACGCGCCGGACAACAGGACGAAGCGACCCGGTTGTGCTTGTCGGCAGCCGATGAATTGAAGAAGAGACTCGACAAGGACCCTGCTGCGACCGATTTGATCGCGGACTACGGAATGCTGCACTTGGCCGCAGCGATCTCCGCAGCGCAGAGCGACGAAGACGGCCGCGCGTGGGCTCTGCACCGAGTCGCAGAGGACGCTGCCCGCTCGCTGGGCGCCGCCTACGATCCGTGGACGATGTTCGGACAAGGCAACGTGGATATTCACGGCCTGGCGATCTCTGCCGAACTCGGGCGTCCCGATGCTGTGATCGACTACGCGTCCAGGCTGGATGTCAACGATGTTCCCAGCGTGGAACGCAAGTCCAGAGTTCTGGTCGACACCGCGCGCGGACACGTGCAACGCAAAGAGGACGAGGCAGCCGCACTGGCACTGTTGGACGCCGAACGCATCTCCGCCGAGGAGGTGCGCGACTCCGGCCTTGTCCGAGAGCTATTGCGAGAGCTGCTGTTTCGTGACCACGCCAGGGCAAGGCCGCATGTTCGTGGTCTGGCGCGGCGCTGCGGGCTGATCGCCGGATGATGGGTATCGAACAGGCCTCGGCGGAATCCTGCTGGGCGTACCCCGGCAGAGATGTTCAGGTGGCTGTCGCGAAGGAACTCGAGACAGGTCGCCCGGATCGCCTGTTGCGCAAGGCGGCCGCAGGTCTGGCGACCATCGTCGCGAACGAACTCGAGCGGCGTTACGGTGCGGTCTACGGCCGGCGCGTGACCATGCTGGTCGGCTCCGGCAACAACGGTGCTGACGCGTTGCTGGCCGGTATTCGATTGCGACGCCGCGGAGTCCGCGTGGACGCGCTACTCACCGGTGCAACCGCCTACGAACCCGGGGTGCGGCAGTTGTTATCCGCTCGTGGCCGGGTTATCCCGGGAGCGGACGTCGGCGCCGGAAAGATGTCGCTCCGAACCGCTGACCTGATTCTGGACGGAATCGTTGGAGAGAGCGGCCAGGGCAGCCTTCGCGGGGCTGCCGCGGAATTGGTCGCAGCTATACCGCCCGGAACACCGGTGATCGCCGTCGACTTGCCGAGCGGGGTTGATCCGGACACCGGCGAAATTCATGGTCCCCACGTGCGTGCCGACCTGACGGTGACATTCGGCGCGTGGAAGGGCTGCTTGCTGCTGCCACCGGGTGCTCATGCTGCCGGAAAGCTGGAGTTCGTCAGCGTCGGCCTCCCGCAGTTCGAGGCCGGCCCAACCGTACGCCGCCTCGGCGCGGATGACCTCGCTGCGCGGTGGCCGGTCCCACCGCGAGTCGCCCACAAGTACACGCGCGGCGTACTCGGCATCGTCGCAGGTTCGGACCGCTATCCCGGAGCGGCCGTACTTGCCGTGCAGGGCGCGGTGGAATCCGGCGCGGCCGGTATCGCCCGATTCATCGGCCCGGACAGTGTCACTGCTCAAGTGTTGTCCGCCGTCCCCGAGGCCGTCCCCGGGATCGGACGGGTCCAGGCATGGTTGCTCGGGTCGGGAGTCGAGGACGACCCACTCCAGGACAAGGCCATCGACGAGGCCCTGAGTTCCGGGCTGCCGTGCGTGGTCGATGCCGGCGCTCTCGAAGCCTGTGTGCGACGACGACTCGACGGCGAACGCCCGTCGAACGCCGATCGGGTTCTGCTCACACCCCACGCCGGGGAGCTTGCACGCATGATGGGCTGGCTGGGCCGCCCCACCGAACGCACGGAGGTCGAAGCCCGGCCATTGCACTACGGCCGTGAGCTGGCTCGTGCCCTGGAGGTGACCGTCCTGGTCAAGGGGCCGACGACGATCATCGTTGGGCCGCGGGGAGTTGTGGCCAGCCAGGCGGAGGCACCACCATGGCTCGCGACCGCCGGGGCCGGTGACATTCTGGCGGGCATCGCGGGTGCACTGATGGCCGCGGGACTGGACGCGCTGGACGCCGGCGAGTTGGCGGCGTTCGTACACGGACGAGCCGCCATGATCGCGCACCTCGCACGGGGCGGCGGGCCGCTGACCGCGAGGGCTGTCGGCCAGGCACTCCCCACCGTCGTCGGTGAACTCCTCGGCGCGCCGCCGATCTCGTCAGCGACCCCGCTCCCGCCTCGGTAATTTGACGGTGTGGCTGCCGAGGACGATCAGAGACCAGCAGACCGGCCCGATCCCGCGGGCCAACTGAATCCGCCCCCGTGGCTGTTGCGCGCGTTCCTGCTCGCGGCGGCGACGGTGGCGGGTTTCGTGGTGGCGTTCTGGCTGCTGCAGCAGTTGCAGGGGCTGCTGACGGTGCTGATGGTGTCGCTGTTTCTGGCCTTTGCCATCGAGCCTGCGGTGAACTGGCTGGCCCGGCACGGCTGGCGGCGCGGCCCGGCCACCGGCGTGGTGTTCCTGACGCTGCTGCTGGTGGTGGTCGGATTCGTGTGGACCCTGGGGTCGCTGCTGGTGGAGCAGGTCACCACGCTGGTGGAAAACGCGCCGCGCTATGCGGATGAAGCGGTCGACCTGGTCAACAAGACCTTCAAAACCGATATGTCCGGCGACGATATCGAGAAGTACGCCACCGAGTGGAGTTCCAGCCTCGAGGGCTATGCGGTGGGGCTGGCGGGCAATGTGTGGGGCATCGGCACCACCGCGGTGGCGGCGCTGTTCCAGGCGCTCGGCGTGCTGCTGTTCACCTACTATTTCGCCGCCGACGGCCCGCGCTTCCGCAATGCGGTCTGCTCGCTGCTGCCGCCGAACAAACAGCGACATGTGTTGCGCGCCTGGGATATCGCGGTGGAGAAGACCGGCGGCTACATCTATTCGCGCGGCCTGCTCGCGCTGGTGTCGACGCTGGCGCACTACATCATGCTGCGGGTGTTCGATGTGCCGTCGGCGTTCGCGCTGGCGTTGTGGGTGGGTGTGGTTTCGCAGTTCATCCCGACCGTCGGTACCTATCTGGCCGGTGCGCTGCCGGTGGTGGTGGCGGTGGTCAACAATCCGCCCGACGGGTTGTGGGTGATCGGCTTCATCATCCTGTACCAGCAGTTCGAGAATTACGTGCTGCAACCGAGGATCACCGCGACGACCCTCGATATGCATCCGGCGGTGGCCTTCGGCGCGGTCCTCGCGGGGGCGGCAATACTAGGCCCGACGGGCGCGCTGCTGGCCATCCCGGTGACCGCGACCCTGCAAGCGTTCGCCGGCGCCTACATCCGCCGCTACGACGTGGAAGTGCCGGCCGAGGACGCGCCACTACCGCTGCCCAAACCCGAACGGCCGCATCATCGCCTGATCCGGATTCGCCGTCCCAAGCGCGACTGATCCACCGGGCCCGCGTGCCGAGCGAACCCGTTTCGCGATCCATTTCCCCAGCTCAACGCCGCGCGACGGGAATTCGCGCGCCTCGAGCCCGGTACTCGGGCGACAATGGAGCGATCGGCTGCGGGTGAAGCGGGAGGCGCATGGACGGCGACTGGCACGATTCGCGCGATAACCAGCGGGACGACCGCCCCCGTCGACGGGGTGGCGCCGGCCGGTTGGGCGCGGCCGTCGTCGCCACCATCCTGGCCGTGGCGGCCTTCCTCGGTTATCGCGGTGAGCTGCCCGGTTGGCCGACGCTGGAGCGCGTGCCCGCCGCCGCACCGGCCGTGGTCGCCCCGCGGCCGCCGCTGGACCCGGTGGCGGTGGCGGCCGGCCTCGAACCGGTGCTGGTGAACATCAACGTCTCGACCAAGCCGTTCGGCGTGGGTGCCGCCGGCTCGGGCATCGTGCTGACCGCCGACGGCCAGGTGCTCACCAGCCATCACGTGGTCAAGGGCGCGGAGTCGGTGAAGGTCACCCGGGTTTCCGACGGCCTGGTCTACGACGCGCAGGTGCTCGGCTACGACTCCAGCACCGATATCGCGCTGCTCGGTCTGGTCGGCGCGACCGGCCTGACCACGGCCCGGCTCGGCAGTTCCTCGGGTTTGCGACTGCGCGATGAGGTCATGGCGATCGGCAATGCCGGCGGCACCGGCGAGCCGACCGCGGTGGCCGGGCGCATCTCCGATCTGGACAGCACCATCCTGGCGTTGAATTCGGCGGACCTGTCCCGCAAGGCGCTCACCGGGATGGTCGAGATCAGCGCGGCGGTGAGTTCGGGCCAATCCGGTGGCGCGCTGGCCGATCACGCGGGCGCGGTGGTCGGGGTGATCGCGGCGGCCTCCGGGGATCAGGAGGACGAGGATCCGGGCATGAAGGCGCAACGCCCGCCTGTCGGGTACGCGGTGCCGATCGATACCGCGATGCGGGTGGTGCGCCAGATCCGTTCGGGGACGCCGACCGAGACCGTGCACGTCGGCCCGACCGCCACCCTAGGAGTGCTGATCTCCGATGCACGGCCCAGTGGCGCCCGCGTCGACGTCGCCATCTACGGACTGCCCGCACATAACGCCGGCCTGGCCGACGGCGAGGTCATCACCTCGATCGACGGGAAAATCGTCACCAGCGCTCGCGCCCTGCGCGCCGCGATCAACAAACACAAACCGAACGACATCGTCGAGCTGGGCGTGAGCGGCCCGGGTGGACAACGCACCGTCCGCGTCGTCCTCGCGCCCGGGACGCCCAACTAGTCCTCAGACCAGCGACAGCCAGTAGTCCTGGAACCGCAGGAAGATCAGCAGCAGCACCACGGCGTAGAACAGCGCGACGAACGTCCACCGCCATTCCGCGACCACCCGCATCGGCCCGCGCGAACCGCCCCAGAGCGTCTGGGTGACGATGGCCAGCAACGGCGTGATGATGGCCCACACGACCATGCAGTACGGGCACAGCGCGCCGATCCGGTACAGGCTCTGGAAGATCAGCCAGCAGATGAACACCGTGCCCGCGACCGTGCCCAGCCACAGCCCGATCCAGATCCAGCGCGGCAGCGCCACACCGGCCACCGCGAGCACGGCCAGGGTGACGACCACCGCGAACCCGGCGACACCGATGATCGGGTTGGGGAACCCGAACAGCGCCGCTTGGTCGGTGGTCATCACCGAACCGCAGGACAGGATCGGGTTGAGGCTGCACGAGGGTTGGTAGGCGGGGTCGACGAACAGTTTGAACCGTTCGACGGTGAGCGTGAACGACGCGATCCAGCCGGCCAGACCACCGATCAGCAGTACCCAGGCGGATCTGGGGGCGGCCGCGATCACTGCCCTGCGGCCTGCGCGATCACCGGCGCCAGCCCACCGGGGGTGAACAGCGCTTCGCGGGTCTGGACCTGCTCACCGTTGACGAAGACGGTCGGCGTGCCCTTGATGCCCTCGTCCAGCAGCTTCTTCGACTTGGCCTTGACGAACTTGTCGTAGGTGCGGTCGGTGATGCACTGGGCGACGCTCGGATCGGTGTAGCCGACCGACTTGGCGATCTCGATCAGCTGATCGTCGGACAGGCCGTTGCCGCCCTCCGGCGGCTGCTGCGCGAACATGGCCTGCAACCAGGCCTGGAACTTGTCGACGCCGGTATCGGTGACGCAGTAGGCGGCGTTGGCGCCGCGCGAGGAGAAGTCGGTGGTCGACATCTCGTCGAGGAACGAGGCGATGTTGTATTCGACCTTCACAGTGCCGTTGGCGACGCCGTCGGCGAGCACCTGACCGTTGGCTTCCTCGAACAACTTGCAGATCGGGCATTGCAGGTCGGCGACGACGCGCACGGTGACCTTGGCATCCGGATTGCCGACGACGATGGCGCCGGTGGATGCCACCGGATCCGGGGCCTCGGCGGCCGGCGTGGCGCCCGCGCTGGTGGGGCTACCCGCGATCACGCTGGGGATCGGGCCCAGGTCCTCGGAGTCGGAACCGCGCAGGGCGATCCCGATGCCGATGGCGGCGACGAGACCGACGAGCACCGCCGCGACACCCACCTGGATCGCGATCTTGCGGTTGCGGTCGGCACGCTCGGCCGCCGCCAGCGGATTGTTCCGACCGGGTTTATTGCTCACCGTGCGTTCACCACGCCTTTCGCTCGCTTTCGCGTTGCCTGCTGCCCTGATGGTAGAGCCGGATGCGGTGTTCCGGCGTCAGCGGGCACGCGCACATCATGGTCGGTGAACCTGAGAGTTTCCGAAATACGCGGCGTGTTCTCGGGCGGAGCCGGTCAGCGCGGGGTGAGCCCGGCCATCAGCAGGTCGACGGCGGTCTCGGGAAGATCGTCGGGGATATCGCCGTCGAGCTGGGTGATGTACATGTGCACCAGCCCGCCGAGGGTGAGCATGGTGAGGCGCGGATCCACCGTGGCGGCGATCTCACCGCGCTCGATTCCGCGCCGGACGATGTCCTGCGAGGCCGCCAGTCGCACGGTCCAGAAATCGCGCCGGACCGCGGCGGCCTCGGCGTCGGTGTCGGTGATCGCGGTGGAGCGGATCAGGGCCGCACCGGACGGGCTGCGGGCGAAGCGCACCAGCATCGTCATGAATTCGATCAGGTCGGTGCGCACCGAGCCGGTGTCCGGAATCGGGATCTGGGTTTCCATGCGGGACAGCAGCGCGTCCAGCAGCAGCCGGGGCAGGGTTTTCCAGCGCCGATAGACCGAGGTTTCGTGCACGCCGGCGGCGGCGGCGATATCGGCGACGCGCACGTCGTCGATGCCCACGGTTTCGATGCGCGCGAGTGTCGCATCGAGGACAGCGCGGCGCAGTCGGGCGCCGCGCAGCTGGGGTGTGTGGTTCGCGTCGGCCATGTCTTCGATTATCGCAAGTGGTCTTGCGTTATTGCTCGGAGGGGCCTAGCGTGGCGATAACGCAAGTCGACTTGCGATACGCGGTAGGAGACGAGATGAACGACAGCGACGTCGTGGTGTTCCGTGGCATCCCGTTCGCCACGGCGGCTCGATTCGGCAGGCCGGAGCGGATCGCCTACGAGGGGCCGCATCAGCACCGGTCGCCGGTGAGCGCACCGCAGCTACCGGGCCGGCTCGAACCGGTGATGGGAGCGCCCGCTCGGTTGCCGCAATCGGAGGACTGCCTGGAGTTGACCGTCACCGCGCCAGCGGATCGGGAACCGGGCGGGCGGCCGGTGATGGTGTGGATTCACGGCGGGGCGTATCTCGCCGGTGGCGGGGCCTGGAATCTGTACGACGCGAGCGAATTGGTGCGCGAGACCGGCATCGTGGTCGTGTCGATCAACTACCGGCTGGGCGTGCTGGGCTATCTGCGGATGCCGGGCGTGGCGCCGGGCAACCTCGGGCTGCTCGATCAGATCGCCGCGCTGGAGTGGGTGCGCGACCATATCGCCGAATTCGGCGGTGATCCGGAGCGGGTCACGGTGGCGGGGCAATCGGCGGGCGCGCATTCGATTGTCGCGATGCTCGGTATCGAATCTACGCGTGGGCTGTTCCGGAGTGCGATCGTGCAGAGTTCGCCGTTCGGGATCGGGTTCCAGACTGCGGCGAAGGCCCAGCGCGCGGCACAGGCGTTTCTCACCGCGCTCGGCGGCGACCCGCAGGATGCCCCGTTGACGCAGGTACTGGCCGCCCAGGCCGCGGCCGCGAAGAAGCTCGCCGGCCCGGGTGGACTCAACTCCGCGCCGCCGTTCCTGCCGATCGCGGGGGTGGATCCGCTGCCGGACCATGACCGATGGCATCGTGAAGTCCTCGACCGTGCTCCCGGATTCCACCTGGTGATCAGCGCGACCGCCGAGGAGATGCGGGCGTTCTACGACGGTCCGCATCCGGTGTTCTCCCGGATCCGCTCGGTGCCGATCGCCGGCCCGCGGGTGGTATCCGCAGTGCAGAACCTGGTCGGGCGCAAGGCTTTCGAAGACGGCACCACCGCCTTCGCCGATCTGCTCGCCGCGCACGGCGCCGACGTCTACCGCTACCGCGTGCACGCCCTGCATCCGGACAATCCGTTCGGCGCCTGCCACTGCCTCGAACTGCCGTTGTTGTTCGGCGACGATTCCGCCTGGCACGACTCGGCCATGCTGCGCCCGCTCACGCCCGCCGAGGTGCGGGAGCTGGGAGCGCCGCTGCGTAAACAGTGGGGCGCATTCGTGCACATCGGAGATCCCGGATGGGACCCGTATGCGGCCAGTTCTCCTGTCATCCAGCACATTCCGTGAAGCACACCCACTTCCCGCAGAGAGGACCGCATGCGATGGCTGACCGGCATGCCGAAGTAATCGGTGGTGGCATCGGCGGGCTGACCGCCGCGACCGCCCTCGCCCAGCAGGGTTGGTCCGTGCGGTTGCACGAACGTCAGTCCGCGATCCGAGCCATCGGCGCCGGAATCTATGTGTGGGACAACGGCCTGTCCGCTCTGGAGGAGATCGGCGCGTTCGCCGACGCGACCCGCGGCGCGCATATCGGTCCCGCCATCGAGGCGCGTTCGCGCAACGGTCGCACGCTCTACCGGATCGATATCAACGCCGACGACGGGCCGCGCTGCTACACACTGCTGCGGGACCGGTTGATCGAGGCACTGGTGCAGGCGGCTACCCGCGCCGGGGTGGACCTCGTCACCGATTCCGCGGTCGTGGCCGCCGATCCGGGCGGGCGGGTGGAATTCAAGGACGGCCGCACGACCAGCGCCGATCTGATCGTCGTCGCCAATGGTGTGCATTCGCGGCTGCGGGATCGGCTCGGTCTCACCGCTCGACGCATCCAAATGCGTGAGGGTGCGGCCCGGCTGATGGTGCCCGCCTCGGCCGACTACCTGCCGGCCGCCGACAGCGTCAAACATCTCGAGCATTTCCAGGGCCGGCGCAGGCTGCTCTACACGCCGTGCACGCCCGAGCACGTCTACCTGGCGTTGGTCGCCGATTCCGACGACGCCGCTACCCGCGGTGACCATCTCGACGTCGACTCCTGGGTGCGCAGCTTCCCCTATCTGGAAACGTTGCTCCGCACCACACCCGACATTCAGATCCGCTGGGACAACTTCGAATTCATCCGCCTGAAGGCATGGTCGCGCGGCAAGGTGGCCCTCCTCGGCGATGCCGCGCACGCGCAGCCGCCCTATCTGGGCCAGGGTGGCGGTACGGCCATGATCAACGCGGTCTCGCTGGCCGCGACCGTCAGCGCGGGCCTGCCGCTGCCCGAGGCGCTGGCGCGCTGGGAGCGCGAGCAGCGGCCCGGCATCGAACGCACGCAGAAGACCTCGTATCGGATGCGTCTGCTCAACAGCCTGCCCGACGGCGTCCGCGATCCGCTGTTGATGGTGGCAGGCCGGTTGCCCGGTCTCACCGATTCACAACTGGCCGCGACGCGCCTGCGGGCCACCACCGGCGATCAGGCCGCCTGACCGGGCGAAATGTCCGTGTCCGCAATGCCGCGGCTCGGGAAAGGGAGAAGAACATGATCACCACGATGAAGATCAACGGCGTCGAGATCGCCTTCGACGACCAGGGCTACGCACCCGATACACCGGCGGTCGTGCTGCTCAACGGCTGGGCCCACGACCTGCGCGCGTGGAATCCGCTACTGCCGTATCTGCGGGACAAGCATCGCGTCATCCGGGTGTGCTGGCGCGGCCACGGCCCCGACCGCTCGCCCGTCGGCGATTTCGGTGTGGCCGAACAGGTTTCCGACACCATCGGGTTACTCGATGCGCTCGAGGTCGAATCGTTCGTGCCCCTGTCGCACGCGCACGGTGGCTGGGTGGGCCTGGACATGGCCGACCAGCTCGGCGTCGAGCGAGTGCCCGCGGTCCTGCTGCTCGACCTCATCATGACCCCGCCACCCCCGGAATTCGCCGCGGGTGTCGCCGCGTTGCAGAACCCGGCTACCTGGAAGGCCGCGCGCGACGAGCTGCTGCGTTCCTGGCTGGACGGGAGCACCAACGAAACGGTGCTCAACCACGTCCGCTTCGAGGCGGGCGGGCACGGGTACGACATGTGGGCGCGGTCCGGGCGCGAGGTGGAAAAGGCTTATCGGACATGGGGTTCGCCGATGGGGCGGATGGAGAAGATGAGTGCACCGCGCCCTATTCGGCACGTGTTCTCACATCCGAAAGCGCCCGAATACGACGCCCTGCACGCCGAATTCGCCGCCAGGAATCCCTGGTTCAGCTACACCCGGCTCGGCGGGGAAACCCACTTCCCGGGTTTGGAACTGCCCGAGCACGTAGCAGGCGAGTTGTTCGACCTGCTCGGATCGACCGTTCGCAGCTGAGAACGCCCATGATCGGCCGATGCACATGCACCGGCCGATCCGGATCCGAGTCATCACATGGTTGCCACGTCGATCACGAAGCGATACCGCACGTCGCTGGCGACCACACGGTCGTAGGCGCCGTCGAGTTCGTCGGCGGCGATCACCTCGATCTCGGCGCCGATGCCGTGTTCGGCGCAGAAGTTGAGCATCTCCTGGGTCTGGGCGATGCCGCCGATCATCGAACCCGACAGCGAGCGGCGGTAGCCGGCCAGCGTCATCGGGCGCACCGACAGCGGCTGTTCGGGCAGGCCGAGGATGACCAGGGTGCCGTCGAGGGCGAGTAGCTTCATGTACTGGTCGATCGGCAGATCGGCCGAGACGGTGTTGATGATCAGGTCGAATTTCCCGCGCAGCTCGCGGAAGGTCTGCTTGTCGCTGGTGGCGTAGTAGTGGTGGGCGCCGAAGCGTTTGCCGTCGTCCTGCTTGCTCAGCGAATGGCTGAGCACGGTGACCTCGGCGCCGAGGGCCGCGGCGATCTTCACCCCGACGTGGCCGAGGCCGCCCATGCCGATGATGGCGACCTTCTTGCCCGGCCCGGCCTGCCAGTGCCGCAGCGGGGAGAACAGGGTGATTCCCGCGCACAGCAGCGGCGCGGCGACGTCCAGCTCGAGGCCGTCGGGGATGGCGAGTACGAAGTTCTCGGTCACCACGACCTGGGTGGAGTAGCCGCCCATGGTGTAGCCGCCGGGCTGCACCGTCTCCGGGACCGGCGTGTTGTAGGTCATAGTGGACCCGCCGGTGCAGTACTGCTCCTCACCGGCCAGGCACGCCCGGCAGACGCCACAGGAATCGACCATGCAGCCCACGCCCACCCGGTCACCGACCTTGTGCCTGGTCACCGCGGAACCGACCGCCGCGACGATGCCCGCGATCTCGTGCCCCGGCACGCACGGGTAATTCGCCCCACCCCATTCGTTGCGGGCGGTGTGGATGTCGGAATGGCAGATGCCCGCGTACTTGATGTCGATCAGCACATCGTGTGGCCCCAGCTCACGACGCTCGATGGCGACCTTCTCGAACGGCGCGTCCGGTCCGGCCATTGCGTAGGCGGTAGCTGTACTCATGCGTTCATGCCTACCGCCGCATGCGGGTGTTTGCCAACTGCCCGCGGGATGGGGCGGCGTGGCCGGGCTCAGCCTGCCGCACGGGTGGCGCGACGGGGGCGGCGCTGACGGGGGCTCGCGGGGGCGGAGTCCTCGAAGCGGCGCGGGGTGTCGGCGTTGTGGCCGCGGGCGTTCGTGCCGTGGGGTGCGGTGGGCCGGTCGGAGCGGGCGCCGGAGCGGTGGGTGGCGGGATCGTGCTCGGTGCGGCGGGCGGGCTGGCGGGTGCGGGCCTGGCCGTCGGCGTGGCGGGTGGCGGCGGCGGGACGGGCTCCGCCGCGGCGCTCGCCCTGCTGACGTCCGGTGCGCTCGCCAAGCTGACCTGCGGCGCGATCGCCGTGCTGACGTGCGGTGCGCTCACCCTGGTGGCCCGCGGTGCGGTCGCCGTGCTGACGTGCAGCGCGTTCGCCCTGCCGGCCGCCCGCGCGCTCGCCGTGCTCCCCGCGGCGGCCACCCACGCGATGTTCGGTCGCCGCCCGACCGGCCGACGGGCGGTTGCGCCGCGAACCGCGACCGGCCGGCTGAGCCGCGGGCTCGGCGTTGCGGCGGAAGCCGCGCGTGGGGCGCTCGTCCTGGCCGGTGTCCGGCGCGGAGCGGTGTTCGGGCGCGGCCACGGCGCCGATGAGGGCGGTGACGGCCGGGGAGGTTGCGCCGGCCCGCTGCGGGGTCACCGTGATGCCGGCCTTGCGTAGCAGCACCGCGACGTCCTTGCGCTGTTCGGGCAACACCACCGTCACCACGTCACCGGAGCCGCCGGCGCGGGCAGTGCGGCCGGATCGGTGCAGGTAGGCCTTGTGTTCGGCGGGCGGATCGACGTGCACCACCAGTTCCACGTCGTCGACGTGCACGCCGCGCGCGGCGATATCGGTGGCGACCAGGACGCGGGTAGAACCGTCGGCGAAGGCGCTCAGGTTGCGGTCGCGGGCGGCTTGGGAGAGGTTGCCGTGCAGGTCGGCGGCCGGGATGCCGGCGGCGGTGAGCTGCTTGGCGAGCCGGCGGGCGTGGTGCTTGGTGCGCATGAACAGGATCCGGCGTCCGGTGCCGGAGGCCAGCGCGCGCACCAGATCCTTCTTGGCGTCGGCGCCTGCCACCTCGAAGACGTGGTGGGTCATGGTCGGCACCGGGCTCGCGGCCGTATCGACCGAATGCGTGACCGGCTCCCGCAGGAACCGCTTGACCAGCCGATCCACCTCGTTGTCGAGCGTGGCCGAGAACAGCAGCCGCTGCCCGTTCGCGGGCGTGGCGGTCAGGATGCGGGTGACGGCGGGCAGGAAGCCGAGGTCGGCCATGTGGTCGGCCTCGTCGAGGATGCTGATCCGCACGGCGTCGAGCGAGACGACGCCCTGGCGCATCAGATCCTCGAGCCGGCCCGGGCAGGCCACCACGATGTCGGCGCCGGCACGCAGGTCACGGGTCTGCCGGTTTACCGGCACCCCACCGAAGATGGTGACCACCCGCAGCCCACACGGCCGCGCCAGCATCTCGACGGTGGCCGCGATCTGGGTGGCCAGCTCGCGGGTGGGCGCGAGGATCAGCCCGGACGGCTGCCCGGATTTGCTGGTCGCGCCGGCCAGCCGCTCGACCATGGGAATGCTGAAGGCGAGGGTCTTGCCGCTGCCGGTCTTGCCGCGGGCGAGCACATCGCGCCCGGCCATGGTGTCGGGCAGGGTGGCCGCCTGGATCGGGAAGGCGCCGGTGATACCGGCCGCGCGCATCGCATCGATCAGTTCGGCGCGCACACCGAATTCGGTGAACGGCGCGACGGGGGAAGCCGCGGACACGGCGGCAGAAGCGTTGTCGGACATGGAGATACAGGTGCCTTTCCGGCATCGGAGCGAGACCGCAGCGTCGCGCAGGACTCGAATCCTCACCCGATGGTGGCAGCGCCGCGATGACCGGCGCGAAAGGTAGCCATCCACGACGGAGTTGGGAACCTGCGCGAAAGATCAGCGCACGGAACCTCCGCAACCCTACCGCATCTGCGGCGCCCGCACTCCCGGCCGGCGCTGGGCGCCGGACCCGCTCGTACCTATGGGCCGCCAGATCGCCGGTCGCGGCGACGTTCTCGGCGGACTCGCCGCGACTGGGAGGTACGTCACACACCGCCGTCGCGCTGGTCCACTACCTGCTGCCCGACCGCGCCCAGGATGAGGCCGGAACCGCATGGATGCCTCGGACGGCACCCCACCCTCACCCCAGACCGGCCCGCGCCGCGACGGTGATTCCGCGCAGCGTGGCCGCCAGCGCGGAGCGCACCTTCTCCTGCCGCATGCGGCTGTAGAGGGAGGTGTCGAATTCGATCTGCACGGTCATCCGTTCGCCGACGGTGAAGACGGTCAGCTTCGGCGAGATGTCCGGTGCCATGGCGAAGATGTCATCGCGGACGAAGTCCAGCCCGGCGGGCAGCGAATGTGCGGGCAAGCGGCCGATATTGGAGATGGTGAAGGTCGGCGGCATCGAGAGCACGGCGGCCATGACCGGGTCGTGACCGAACTGCCGGGCGGCCAGCAGCACCATGGCGGCTTCCCGTCGTTCGAGGGCGTCGCGGACGCCGGCGTCGACTCGCAGGCCGAGCTCGACGGGACTCGCGTCGTCGTCCACGAATACCGGCGTCCCGATGCCGGACGCGAAGTTGACCAGCACGGAGTCGGGCAGCGGTGGACTCAGCCGGGAGCGCAGATCGGCCGCGTGCCCGAGGTTCAGCAGCAGCGGACCGGCCGCATCGAACTGGTCGCGCACCGCGACCAGCGCGGCACCGCTGAACAGACTGTTGACCGAGATGCCGTGGGCGCGGGCCGCGGCGATGAGCTCGGCGGTCTCACCGGCGGTCGACTCGATGCGCACCATCGCGAATCGTCCACCGGGGTCGGCATTTCCGTCGTGCGGCAACGCGACCGGCGCCGAGCCGGGGACGGCAGCGGCGACCTGCGCCCGGACCTGCGCCACCCACCCCGATACCGCCGCCTCGTCCACCAGTTCGGCCATGCGGTCGTCCAGCGCCTCGGGAATTTGCGCGCCGGTCGGCGCGTGTAGAGACGCCGCGTGCGGAGACGGCGCATGTGGAGTCGCCGAGCGCGGAGTCGGAACATGCGGAGTCGCCGAATGCGGCGTCGGCGCGTGCGGAGACAGCGCGTCCGGGGTCGGCGCGTGCGGAGACAGCGCGTGCAGGGTCGGCGCGTGCGGAGACAACGAGCCCGTCCCGCGCGGAGCCGGCGAGGCCGTCGCGGACGGCATCGGCGAGCCTGTCGCAAGCGCAGTGTAGTGGCGCCACAGCTGGTCCAGCAGCGCGAAAGCCGATCGGCCGTCGGCGATTCCGTGATGGATGGCCAGCACGAGCTGGGCGCGGTCGCCGTCGCGGAGGAGGTAGGCGCGCAGCAGCCCGTCCGACCAGTCCACCGGCGTATTGACCAGCCGGAAGTACTCGGTCTCGGCGCCGGCGAGCACTTCGAACGGGGGCCGCCAGAGATCGTCGACCACGAAGTGCTGGGCGCCCGCGCCATCGACCACCCGGCTGCGCAACAGCGGATGCGCCGCGACCACCTCGTCCAGTGCCAGCAGCAGCGTGGTCTCGTCCACCCTGCCGCGCACGGTCGAGCCGATGAACAGGGGCATGCCGCCGGTGCGGACGCTGCCGACGCGGCCGTCGGGGGTGAAGTAAGCGCTCTCGAAGGGGGACAGCGGACGGTGCTCGGCCATCGGACTCTCGTTTCCATGCGGTGGATCTACCTGTCACCGCGAACATACATCTGTTTCAAACATTTGTCACAGACGATTGTTTGAAACAGCCGTAACTAACGTTCGTCAGTGGTCCTGCTACGGTGCCGTGGTGGGAACTCGCGAGGATCTACTCGAAGCGGCGAAGACATGCCTGGCCGAACGCGGCTACGCCCGCACGACAGTGCGCGATATCGTCGCCGCCTCCGGCACCAATCTGGCCGCCATCAACTACCATTTCGGCACCCGCGACGCCCTGCTCAACCAGGCGATGATGGAGTCCAGCGGTGACGCGGTGCAGCAGATTCTGGACTCATTGCCCGGCGATCCCGGCGACCGCACCGCCCGCCTGGATGCGTTCCTGGCCGCACTGATCGGCTCGTTCCAGCAGAATCCGAGCCTGTGGTCGGCCAATATGGAAAGCCTTGCGCAGGCGCTGCATTCACCCGAACTGCGCGCCGAGATCAGCGCGGCGAAGGACCGGGCCCGGCACGCGCTGGCGCAGTTCGGGCAGGCCGGCCCCGATGACGCCGTCGGCGCTGTCCTGCACACCTTGATCTGCGGCCTGCTGGTGCAGTGGGTGATCGACCCGGACGGTGTTCCGGTCCCGGAGGAACTCACCGCAGGCCTACGCACCCTCACCGATCGACTCGCGACCCCGCCGCCACGGTAAGGCTCGCGGCGCCATCTCGTGGGACTCACGGCGCCATCTCGTGGATCTCGCGGCGCCGCCACATGAAAATCGCGGGCCATCACGTGGAGCTCGCGACCCCGGTAGGGCGGGCTCGCGGCCTCCGCCCACGACTACCCGCAGCCGCACCCGGCAATCGCCGCGACAGAGCTTCCGACAGTCGACAGCACGACAAGGGCCGCCTCCCCGGCGAACGGGAAGACGGCCCTTGCCGATTCGATCTATTCGCCCGCGTTCTCGGCTTCCGCCGCGGCTGCGGCAGCCGCCTCGGCCCGTCGGCGCACCCGCCGCGCCGCCGCGACCATATTCCGCAGCGACGGCTCCAACTGCCAGTAATGCCGGGTCTTCAATCCACCGTCCGGATTGGCCCACAATCGTTCCGGGGTGACGGCTTCGGCTGCGGCGGTGAGCAATTCGTCCAGCTCGTCGATGTCCGGGATGCGCGCCGAACGGCTCTCGTACACACCGGGTCCCACACCGTGGCTGAGGCCGTGTCCGGAGGCGCAATCCTCCTTCAGCGCCTTGAGCACCCATTCGATGGAGCGAGTGGCCACGATCGCGGTGACGTCGGCGTCGAGCTGTTCAATCGCCTCGACCACCTCGGCCCGGCCGGAATAGCCGATGTGGGTGTGGATCTGGGTTTCCGGTTTGACGCCCGAGGTCGCCAGCCGGAACGCACCGACGGCCCAGCGCAGGTATTCCTTGCGCCCTTCCGGTCGCGGCGGCAGCAGTTCGCGGATGGCGGGTTCGTCGACCTGGATGATCGAGATGCCGGCCTTCTCCAGATCCACCACTTCGTCGCGGATGGCCAGCGCCACCTGGTCGGCGGTCTCGTACAGCGGCTGGTCCTGGCGCACGAACGAGCGCGCGATCATGGTGACCGGACCGGTGACCATGCCTTTGACCGGCTTGTCGGTCAGCGACTGCGCGTAGCTGATCCACTCCACCGACATCGGCGCAGGCCGGGAGACGTCGCCGTAGATGATCGGCGGCCGCACGCACCGCGAGCCGTAGACCTGCACCCAGCCGAAATGCGTGGTGGCGAAGCCGTCGAGCAGTTCGGCGAAGTACTGGATCATGTCGTTGCGCTCGTGCTCACCGTGCACGAGCACATCCAGGCCGATGTCTTCCTGCAACCGGATGGTGGCCTCGATCTCGGCCTCGATCCGCTTGCGGTACTCGTCGTAGGACAGCCGGCCCTCGCCCAGGTCGTAGCGGGCCTGACGGATCTTGGCGGTCTGCGGGAAGGAGCCCAGCGTGGTCGCGGGCACAAGCGGCAGGTTCAGCTTCTCCTGCTGCGCGGCGCGCCGCTCGGCGTAGGGCGCGCGCTCACGCATCTCCGGGGTGATCGCGTAGACCCGCTGCCGCACCGCGTGCTTCTGCTTGAAATGCACCTCGGTGGGGCGCTTGCGCCACTTGTCCGACGGGCCCTCGGTGAGCGCCTTTGCCAGCGAGACGACCTCGCCCACCTTCTGTTTCGCGAACGCGAGCCGGTCGGCGACATTGCCCTCGATGTCGTATTCGGCCAGCACGTCATAGGGCACGTGCAGCAGCGTGGTGCCGGTGGACACCACCAGGTCGGGGCAGACCTTGGCCAGCTCGTTGAGGTATTCCAGGGTCACGTACCGGTCGGCGCGCCAGACGTTCTGGCCGCTGATCACGCCCGCGTAGAGGCGCTTGCGCCGGATACCGGGGATCTGCGCCAGATCCTCCGGGCGCATCCGGTAGGAGGCCAGGTCCAAGCCGATGGCCTCGACATTGGAGCGCGCCAGAATGGTCAGCGCCTCGCCGAAATCGCCGTACTGGCCGGTGACCAGGATGCGCGGGCGCAGCGGCGCCTTCGTCAACCGTTCGTAGGCGCGTTCGAACAGCGCCAGCTCGGCCTCGGAACGCTCGCTGGTGAAGCACGGTTCGTCCAGCTGCACGCAGGTGGAGCCGCGCTTGGCGAGGATCTCGAACAGCTCTTCGTACACCGGCAGCAGCTTGTCCAGCAGCGTCAGGGTGTCGAAACCGCCGGACTCGCCGGGGATGTGCCCGGCCTTGGACAGCAGCAGCAGCGACATCGGGCCGAGCACCACCGGCCGCAGCTCGATGCCGCGAGCCATGGCGCGATCCCATTCGTCCAGCAGCGCCTCGGGGTGCAGCGAGAACTCGGTGGTCTCGTCCAGCTCGGGCTGACGGTAGTGGTAGTTGGTGCCGAAGAACCGCACCAACTCCAGCGGCGGCAGATCGGGACGGCCCCGCGCCATCAGGAAGTAGAAGTCGAGGGGATCCATCCCCTCTTGCAGCTCCCGGAACCGGGCCGGGACCGCGCCGAACAGCAGCGCGTTGTCCAGGATGTGGTCGTAGAAGGAGAAGGTGTTGCCCGGCACCTGGGTCAGCCCGGTCGCGGCCAGCTCACTGAACTGCCGCTCCTGGATATCGCGCCTGACATCCAGCAGCTCCTCGCGGGTGATGCCGCCGCGCCAGTACGCCTCGAGCGCTCGCTTGAGTTCCCGGTGCGGCCCGATCCGCGGATATCCGAGGACGCTCGACCCGAAACCATCGGTGACGTTGACCATGAGCGGGAAACTCCTTTTCGATCACCTGATCGGCTTCCACCTGCCGAGATGGATGCCGAAGAACGCTGCGCTCGGCGTCGCCCGGGTCCAACGGGCGGCCATTACGCAGCTTATGCCCGGCCGCCCGAGTACCTACCGGATACCCGGCGAACTACATCGATGGATCACCATGCTCGCCGCCGCGAGCTCGGTCGGGCCCCGTCGACCCAGGCCTTCGACGCGGCAGCTGAGCGGGTGTGGGCCGGTCGACTCCGCCGGGTATGCCGCGGTTCGGCACTCGTCCGGCAGTTCGGGCGCCCTGCGGCGACGGCGGCGCCTCCCGGAACCTCGGAGAGCGGACCAGCAACCGCCGGCAGTGACTGCGGTCGGTTGCTGGCCGCCGGCCCGAAGGAATCCCGGAAGGCTCTCCGGAGAGAGCGAGAGCTACTTGCTGTTGTACTGGTAGAACCCGGCGCCGGTCTTCTTACCGAGCAGCCCGGCCTCCACCATGCGCATCAGCAGCGGCGGGGCGGAGTACAGCGGCTCCTTGAACTCGGCGTACATCGAGTCGGCGATGGACTTGACGGTGTCGAGACCGACCAGGTCGGTCAGCGCGAGCGGGCCCATCGGGTGGGCGCAGCCGAGCACCATGGCCTTGTCGACGTCTTCCTTGGTGGCGAAGCCGGATTCGACCATGCGGATGGCCGAGAGCAGGTACGGCACCAGCAGGGCGTTGACGACGAAACCGGAGCGGTCGGCCGAACGCACGACCTGCTTGCCAAGCACCTCGCCGGCGAAGGCCTCGGCGCGCGCGGAGACCGACTCGCTGGTCTTGAGCGTGGTGACCAGCTCGACCAGCGGCAGCACCGGCACCGGGTTGAAGAAGTGCATGCCGACGACCCGCTCGGGGTTGTTGGTGGCGACGGCGATCTTCATGATCGGGATGGAGGAGGTGTTGGAGGCCAGCACGGCGTCCGGGTCGGTGACGACCTTGTCCAGCTCGGAGAAGATGGCCGTCTTGACCTTCTCGTCCTCCAGCACGGCCTCGACGACCAGCTGGCGATCGGCGAAATCGCCCAGGTCGGAGGTGAACCGCAGCCGCCAGGCGGCCTGCTCGCGCTCGCGCTCGGTGATCTTGCCGCTGCTCACACCGCGATCCAGCGAGCGCAGGATGCGCGCGCGACCGGCGGCGGCCAGCTCCCGGGTCTGCTCGTAGACCAGCACGTCGACGTGCGCGCGTGCACACACCTCCGCGATTCCGGCACCCATCTGTCCGGCGCCGATGACACCGACGCGTTGAATCTTCTCGCTGCTCACGTCCAGCTCCTGGGGTAGGTCTTGGCTGTCGGGGTTGTCGGCGCCCGGTGGTGACCGGCACCTTCAGTTGATCAAGTTATAGGGATGCCCTCCCGCCCGGGGCTGTTCGGGCGGGAGGGCGGTACACCCCTACCGGGGTAGAGGACTCGCTATGGAGTTGCCCTCATGGCGCCATCCGGAGATGGCGCCATCAGAGACCGATCAGTGGAACTGACCCTCTTCGGTGGAGCCCTTCAGGGCGGCCGTCGAGGTGTTGGGGTCGACGGTGGTGGCGATGCTGTCGAAGTAGCCGGCACCGACCTCACGCTGGTGCTTGATGGCGGTGAAGCCACGCTCGGCGGCAGCCTTGAACTCGCGCTCCTGCAGGTCGACGAAGGCGGTCATGCCCTCGCGAGCGTAGCCGTGGGCCAGGTCGAACATGCCGTAGTTGAGCGAGTGGAAGCCGGCCAGGGTGATGAACTGGAACTTGAAGCCCATCGCGCCCAGCTCCTTCTGGAACTTCGCGATGGTCGCGTCGTCCAGGTGCGCCTTCCAGTTGAAGGACGGGGAGCAGTTGTAGGCCAGCAGCTGGTCCGGGAACTCCGCCTTGACGGCCTCGGCGAACTGCTTGGCGACCTCGAGGTCCGGCACACCGGTCTCCATCCAGATGAGGTCGGAGTACGGGGCGTAGGCCTTGGCACGCGCGATGCAGGGCTCGATGCCGTTCTTCACACCGAAGAAGCCCTCGGAGGTGCGGGTGCCGTCCAGGAACGGACGGTCGCGCTCGTCGACGTCGGAGGTGATCAGGGTGGCGGCCTCGGCGTCGGTGCGGGCGATGACGACGGTCGGCACGCCGGCGACGTCAGCGGCCAGGCGGGCCGAGGTCAGGGTGCGGATGTGCTGCTGGGTCGGGATCAGCACCTTGCCACCGAGGTGGCCGCACTTCTTCTCCGAGGCGAGCTGGTCTTCCCAGTGCGAACCGGCGACACCGGCCGCGATCATGGCCTTCTGCAGCTCGTAGACGTTGAGCGCGCCACCGAAGCCGGCCTCACCGTCGGCGACGATCGGGGCCAGCCAGTTCTCGACCGAGGTGTCGCCCTCGACCTTGGCGATCTCGTCGGCGCGCAGCAGCGCGTTGTTGATGCGGCGCACGATCTGCGGCACCGAGTTGGCCGGGTACAGCGACTGGTCCGGGTAGGTGTGGCCGGACAGGTTCGCGTCACCGGCGACCTGCCAACCGGACAGGTAGATGGCCTTCAGGCCGGCGCGGACCTGCTGCACGGCCTGGTTACCGGTGAGGGCGCCGAGCGAGTTGATGTAGTCCTCGTTGTTGACGAGATCCCACAGGATCTCCGAGCCGCGGCGAGCGAGCGTGTGCTCCTCGACGACGGTGCCCTGAAGCTTGACGACCTGCTCGGCCGTGTAGTTGCGGGTGATGCCCTTCCAGCGGGGGTTGGTGTCCCAATCCTGCTGGATTTCGGCAGCGGTCTTCGGGGTGCCGACAGTCGACATCTGTGACTCCACTTCCTCGTTCGGTCGGTGCCGCTCCGTCCGGCTCCTCCAGCGGAGATTTCGCACGAACTGCTGGAGCGGCAATTTGCAGGCTTGCTAGGCCCAAGGGGTGTACTTCCACACGATGGCACATCCAGAAATAGCCGTCTACCTGTTGGTACTGTGAATCTCAGCTAGCTTTCACCCACAGTTTGCTAACTCTGCGAAATTTGCGGGCGAATTGCAAGCGTGAAATCTACTCACGGGTAGCGCTGACATGCGGTTTTAGCGTAACGCCCGTACTGTTTGCGATCGGCGGGTGGTGCGGCGCTCGGCCCAGCCGACGCGCCGGGTTGTGAGCACACTCACAGAGCTCTCGGCCGCGCCATTGTGCGGCCCGTCACGCGAGGACACGCCAAGCCGGTCGGGCGCCGAGCGTGTCACTCGCCGGAATCATCCGGCCGCCTCCGCGACGCGGCGGCGCGGCACGCCGAAACTCGGCCGAACTGCTACCTGCGCCGATGGCCGCGCTTGACCGATCGGGCAGACTCGACACCAGTCGTCACCCGGACGAGCGTCCAGTACAACTCGCGCGAGGAGTAGCACTGCGCCGCGCAGAGTCGCAATGCGTCAGACAGGAGCACCATGCGGACCACCAGGATCACCGCCGCCCTCATCACCGGATGCGCCGCCGCGGCGCTGCTGATGCCCAGTGCGCACGCGACCCCGGCCGAGACCGGCGTGGTCGATTCGGTCCAGCCGCTCGCACCGGCGGCGACCCTGCCCGGCTCGGTGAACTCGGTCCGCATCACCTACTCCTCCACCGGCGCGCGCGACGTGCCGACGCAGACCAGCGCGGCGGTCTACTTCCCGCCCGGGCAGGCACCCGAGGGCGGCTGGCCGGTGATCGCGTGGGCGCACGGCACCGTCGGCCTCGGTGACGACTGCGCCTACAGCATCGCCGGACCCGGCGCGGTGGAACGCGACTGGGCCTACCTGGGCACCTGGCTGGATCAGGGCTATGCGGTGGTCGCCGCCGACTACGCGGGTCTCGGCGGTCCGGGCGAGCATCCGTATCTCAACGGTGTAGTCGAGGCCCACAACGTGGTCGACGCCGTGAAGGCCGCGACTCGCCGGTTCGACACGCTGTCGAACAAGTGGGTCGTCGTCGGGCAGTCGCAGGGCGGCGGCGCGGCGGTGTTCACCGCGCGGTACGCGACCGAATTCGGCGGCCCGGAGCTGGACTACCGCGGCGCGGTCGGCACCGGCGTGCCCGCCTACATCGAAGACATCCTGCTGCCGCTCGGCCCCGGTATGCCGCCGATCGAACTCAGCTCGCACACCACCGCCTACGTGCTCTACATCCTCAACGGCCTGCGCACGACCTACCCCGAACTCGATATCGAGTCCTATCTGACCGACGCCGGCCGCACCTGGCTGGCCCGCGCCCGGCAGGCCTGCATCGTGCCCTTCGGTGATGAGCTGAGCGCGAACAATGTCGTCGTCGGCGATCTGTTCGCCCGCCCGCTCAACCAGATTCCGGACCTGCACGGCCTGCTGCGCGGCTACATGGGACTGCCCGAATCCGGCTACGACAAGCCACTGTTCCTCGGCCAGGGCCTGCGCGACACCGACGTCATCACCCCGCAGACGCTGCGTTTCGCCGCCGTGCTGGCCGCCGCGGGCGAGCCGGTCACCCTGCACACCTACCCGACCGGCCACGACGGCGCCGTCAACGATTCGCTGCCGGACTCGCTGCCGTTCGTGCGCGACCTGTTCGCCTGAGCGCGGCCGCGGCAAACTCCGCGCAGCATTCATCCTGCGGTCACCGCGACGTCATTCGGCTCGGCAACGATCGCCGGAATTCTCGCCGCGGCGAGAAGGCATGACAAGCAGGAAGGGGCCGATGGTGGCCAGGATGAGACGGCAGTGGCTATTCGCCACGGTGGCAACGGTTTCGGTGGCGGCGGTCGCCTGCGGATCCGATGACGGCACGGCGGGACTGCCCGCAGCAGACGGCTGGCAACGCGACGCCGCCACCAGCTACCACCGGTTGGCCACCTACCCGGTCTTCCGCAATCTGCCCGACGGTGTGGCGCCGGAAACCCAGACCGTCGCGGAGATCTCGGCGGTCACCGCGGACGGCAAGACGCTGATCTACACCGACGCGCCGGGCAAGCGCATCGGCTTCCTCGACCTCAGTGATCCCGCGGCCCCCACCGGCGCCGGCTCGATCTCCCTGGAACAGCTCGGCCATGCCGACGACCAGCCCACCTCGGTGGCGGTGGTGGGTGATTACGTGCTGGTCGTGATCGACAGCAGCGGAGGCGATTTCGCGCATCCGTCCGGCCGGGTCGATATCGTCCGGATCAGCGATCGCACCAAGGTGCACAGCATCGATCTCGGCGGCCAGCCCGACTCCATCGCGGTGAGCAAGGATGGCACCCGCGCCGCCATCGCGATGGAGAATCAGCGCGATGAGAAGTTCACGCCCGAGGGCGCCGAGGAGGGCGATCTCCCCCAGCCGCCCACCGGTTTCGTACAGATCCTGGAGCTGAACGGCGAGCCGAACCAGTGGTCGGCGCGTCCGGTGCATATCGACGAGGCCGCCGCCCGCGACGCCGGCCTGGACACTCCGCAGGATCTCGAACCCGAGTACGTGAGCATGAACTCGCGCGGCGAGGTGGCGGTGACGTTGCAGGAGAACAACGGCATCGCGATCATCGACGCCGCGACGGCGACCGTGCGCACGGTGTTCTCGGCGGGCAAGGTCAGCGTCGACGGGATCGACACCGCCGAGGACGGCGCGATCGACCAGTCCGGTTCGATCAGCGACGTCGCCCGCGAGCCCGACGCCGTCGGCTGGATCGGCGACGGCCACATCGCGGTCGCGAACGAAGGCGACTGGAAGGGCGGCAGCCGCGGCTGGACCATCTTCGACGCCGTCACCGGCGCGGTGGTGTGGGACGCGGGCAACTCCCTCGAGCAGTTGACCGTGCGCACCGGCCTGCACACCGAGGGCCGCGCCGAGAAGAAGGGACCCGAACCCGAGGGCCTGGCCGTCACCGAACTGGACGGAAAGCCGGTCGTGCTGGTCGGTTCCGAGCGCAGCAACTTCGTCGCGGTCTACGACGTCGCCGATCCGGCCGCGCCGAAATTCCGGCAGATCCTCGCGACGAACGTGGGCCCGGAGGGGATTCTGCCGATTCCGTCGCGCAATCTGCTGGCGGTGTCGTCGGAGGAAGACGATGCGGCGAAGGGGGTGCGCGGCGCGGTGACGGTCTTCGGCTACGGCAGCGAATTCGCCGGTAAGGGCACGCCGCAGTTCCCGTCCGTGGTCTCCGCCGACGGGGCGAACGGCGCTCCGATCGGCTGGGGCGCGCTCGGTGCGCTGAGCGCCGACCCGGCCGCCGCCGACCGCCTCTACACCGCCACCGATGCCGCCTACGGACCGTCGCGGATCCTCGGCCTCGATGTCTCGACCGAGCCCGCCGTCATCGATCGGGAGCTGGCGATCACCGAGAACGGCGCGCCGGTGAGCCTGGATATCGAAGGCCTGGCGGCGCGGGCGGACGGCGGGTTCTATCTCGCGGTCGAGGGCGAAGAAGGGCCCGGCAACGCACTGGTTCAGGTGAACGGAGACGGTGCGATCGACAAGCGCATCGCGCTGCCCGGCGACATCAGCGCCGAACTGGGCAAATACGGTCTCGAAGGCGTCGCCGTCCAGGGTTCGGGCGCCGAGGAGACCGTGTGGGTGGTGTTGCAGCGCGAGCTGAAGTCCGATCCGAAGGGCGTCACGCGGATCGGTAAGTACTCGCCGGCGTCCGGCGAATGGCAGTGGTACGGCTACCAACTCGACACCACCTCCACCGACGGTGACTGGATCGGCGTCTCGGAGATCGCGGTCGACGGCGATTCGCTGCTGCTGCTCGAACGCGACAAGCTCAGCGGGCCGGCCGCGGTGGTCAAGGCCGCCTACCGGGTGGCGATTCCCGGCGATCCCGGCGTCACCGGCACGGCCGCTCCGGCTGTCCTCGCCAAGACCCGCGTGCACGATCTGCTGCCGGACCTCGCCGCCACCAATGGCTGGGTGCAGGAAAAGGTCGAGGGAATGGCGATCGCCGGAAACGGCGGCCTGTATGTCGTCACCGACAACGACGGAGTCGATGACGCGACGGGCGAGACCGTGCTGGTGCGGGTCGCGCTTTCCTGAGTTCACAGCGGGCGGGCGGCGTCGATTCATTCGACGCCGCCCGCATTGTGTTCTACGCCACTTCCCGCCAGTGGTCGCAGTGTGGCGAATACCACTCTCGCCCGAACAATCACGTGAGCCGGAATTCAGTGCCCGCACCGTAGCCGATTCGATGGTGTGAAAACGCTGTGACCAGGACGGTAACCCGTTGATATGTCCTGCATTTCACAGCCGTTGCGCGATTTCTTCGTGACCGGCCACAAGCCTTGGCGCGCCGTTCACACGAGCGCTACCCAAGATTGCGACTGGCACACCTATTTGTACTCCGAGGGCGATATGGTGTGCGTCACGTGCGCCGGATTCGGCGACGGGCGTCGTCCGGTGAACGCCCGCACGGCCCGCGCACGGGTGGATCGGAGTTGTGTGATGCGGGACATCGTCGACGACCTGTTGCGGGTGTGGCACTCGGGCCGGACCGGCGGACTGGCGACCATTGTGCGCACCAATGGTGCGACCGATCTACCGGTCGGGGCGGCCATGCTGGTCGACCCGGACGGCGGCGTTTTCGGCTCGATCACCGCGGGCGGTATCGAAGAGGCCGCCTATGAGGCCACCGCGACCTCGGCCCGCACCGGACAACGCGGTATGCACCGGCTCACCGTCAGCAATTCGATCGACCCCGGCCGGGAAGGCGGGGTGATCGACGTATTCACCGAACCGTTCTCCCGCGATCACTTCCCCGAGTTTCCGACCGTGGCCGCCGAAATCGCCGCGCACCGCCGAGTCACCGTTTTCACCGTGGTGTGGAATCCGGAGCCCGAGGTGATCGGCCAGCATCTGATCACCGACAAACGGCACAACACCGAACTGGTCTCGCTGCCGCAATCCGATATCTTCGTCTCCTCGTTCGCGCCGCCGCCGCGGCTGATCATCTTCGGCGCCAATTCCTTCGCCGCGGCCTTGTCGACGCAGGGGCAACTGCTCGGTTATCGGATCACCATCTGCGATACCCGGCCCAATTTCGCGACCCCGGAATCTTTTCCGGGCGCCGAAGTGGTGGTGGACTGGCCGCACCGATACCTCAATACGCTCTCGGCCGCCGGTGAGATCGACGCCGATACCGGCATCGTCGTGGTCGCCCAGGATCCGAAATTCGAGATCCCCTTGCTCACCGTCGCGCTGCGACTGCCCGAGCTCGGCTATCTCGCGGCACTCGGTTCCGCCTCGGTGCACGCCCGCCGCATGGACGATCTGCGCGCAGGCGGTTTCGACGACACCCTGCTCGCCCGGCTGCACTCCCCCGCCGGCCTCGGCATCGGCGCCCGCACCCCGGCCGAAACCGCCGTCGCCATCGCCGCCGAACTGCTGGCGGCCCGGGCCGGCCGCGCCGCTGCGCGCACCGGCGAGCGCAGGCCATCGGTCGGTACCTTCGCGCAACAGGCGATCTGAGCGACGGCGAATTCGACTCATCCCGACCCGAACCACCCGGACATGGATGAGATAGCGACCGTCCCCGGTTACACCCAGGGTGAATCCGTTCCTCGCCCTGCTCGACGCCAAACTGCACATCGCCGGCTCGGAGATCCTGTGGCGGGAGATCGTCGGCAACGGCTTCGGCATGGCCTCGGCCATCGGCGGTATGCGGCGGCGGGTGTGGGCCTGGCCGGTCGGCATCGCGGGCAACGCGCTGCTGTTCACGGTGTTCGTCGGCGGGGTGTTCAACACCCCGCAGCAGTTGAACATGGCCGGGCAGGCGGGACGTCAGCTGATGTTCGTCGCGGTCAGCGCCTACGGCTGGTGGAGTTGGTACCGCTATGCGCGCGCCGAGACCGGACTCGAACATCGCGGCGTCGATCCGCGCTGGGCGAGCGCGCGGGAACGCTGGCTGCTGGTCGCCGCGATGGCGGTCGGCACGGTCGGATTCGCGCAGGTCTTCGCCTGGATCGGCTCGTACGGCCCGTGGGCCGAGGCGTGGATCTTCACCGGCTCGGTACTGGCCACCTACGGGATGGCGCGCGGCTGGGCGGAGTTCTGGTTGATCTGGATCGGCGTCGACATCGTCGGCATCCCGCTGCTGGTGCGCGCGGGGTACTACCCGTCGGCGGTGCTGTATCTGGTCTACGCGGGATTCGTGGCGTGGGGCTTCACGGTGTGGGTGCGCACGCTGCGCCGCGCGGGATCGGGTCCGGCCGATCAGCACCCGCCGTCACCGGCGCTCACGACCTCGCCGTGACCGGCGCCGCCGGATTCCGGTCGGCGTTCTACCCGCACGCGCGGCAGCACTGCTAGCCCGGCACGCACAGATCGGGCGATACCACAAAGCCCGCCGCCGAACTTCGGGATCGCTGATAAACCCGCACCGATCCCACCCCAGCGGTTGCGCGCCCCGCGTAGGCGTGGACAGTTGAGGACGTGATCCTCACCGTGACAATGAATCCCGCCTACGACATGACCTATCGAGTCGAAGAACTCGAACGCGGTCGGGCGCATCGGGTGCGATCGGTCGAGCAGCGCATAGGGGGCAAGGGAATCAATGTCACCAGGGTGCTCAACCAGCTCGGCAAATACGCCCGCGCCACCGGTTTCGCCGACCACGCCTTCGCCGCCGCGGCCGAATTGGAGCTGCCGGTCGATTTCGTGCACGCGCTGCCCTGGGTGCGCCGGACGGTGGTGATCAGCGAATCCGGTTCCGGTACCGCGACCGCGCTGTGGGAGCCGGGCGCCCGGATCACCAACCCGCATGCCGCCGAACAGCTCGCGGTGCGGGTGGCCGGACTGCTGCCGGATATCTCGGGGCTGGTGATCGCGGGCTCGCTGCCCGGCGGCATCGATCCGGAACTGCCCGCCCAGATCGCTCGCAGCGCGCTCGAGCACGGCGTGCCCACCATCTGCGATCTGGACGGCGAGGCGATGCGGCTGGCCGCGAAGCTACCCGGGGTGGTGCTCACGCCCAATCGCGGTGAGCTGCGGCGGCTCACCGATGCCGATCCGCAGACCCCCGCCGAGGTGGTCGAGTCGGTGCGGCCGCTGATCGAGGGCGGGGTGCTCGCGGTGCTGGCCAAACGCGGTGCCGAGGGCATGGTCGCGGTGACCGCCGACGGCGCGTGGACGGCCGCGCTGCCCGAACCGCTCGCGGGCAACCCCACCGGGGCGGGCGATTCGGCCACGGCCGCCATCATCGCGGCGCTGTCGACTCGGGCGGCTCCGGATTGGCCCGCGATCCTCACCGATGCCGTCGCGACCTCGGCGGCGGCCGTCGTCATCCCGGTCGCCGGCGAGATCGATCGACGACTGCGCAGCCATCTCGCGCCCACCGTGCGGATCTCCGAGATCACCGCCGACCCGGACGGAAAGCCCGAGGTCGTCGCGGTGCCGTAGCCCCGGCCTACTTGAGGACGTACGGGGAGACCGAACTGCGGTGCTCACTGATATCGAGCACCTTGCCCAGCGGGGGAAACGCGCGCTGCGGACAGTTCGCGCGCTCACAGACGCGGCAGCCCGCGCCGATGGGGGTGGCCTTGGCCTCGCCGAGATCGATACCGTCGGCATAGACCACCCGGCCTGCATGGCGCAGTTCGCACCCCAGCCCGATGGCGAAGGTTTTGCTGGGCTGTCCGTACGCCGTCGCGCGGCGCTCGACGGTGCGCGCCACCCACAGGTATTTGCGGCCGTCGGGCATCTGCGCGATCTGGGTCATGATCTTGCCCGGATAGGCGAAGGTCTCGTACACATTCCACAGCGGACAGGTGCCACCGCTGGAGGAGAAGTGAAAACCGGTGGCGGACTGCCGTTTCGACATATTTCCCGCGCGATCCACCCGGACGAACGAGAACGGCACCCCGCGCAATTCCGGCCGTTGCAAGGTGGACAGGCGATGACAGATCGTCTCGTAGCTCTGGGTGAAGAAGGCCGAAAGCCGTTCGATGTCGTAGCGGAAATCCTCGGCGATTTCGTGAAAGTACGTGTACGGCAACACGGTTGCGGCGGCGAAGTAGTTGGCCAGCCCGAGCATGGCCAGCTTCCTGGCGTCCTCGGACATGAAATTGCCCTCGTCGACCAGCTGTTCCAGCAGCTCGCCGCATTCGAAATAGGCGAGTTCAGCCGCGAGCTTGAACGTGCGCTGCCCACCGGACAGGTGCGGCGCGATCTCCAGCCGTAGATTCTCCGGATCGTAGCGGTGCAGCACACCCTCACCGAGGTCGATGCGTTCGAGGATGCGCACACCGTGCGACCGCAGCATGCGCGCGATCTCGCTGTTCACATCGCCGCCGTGGAAACGGATGCGGTTGGCCAATTCCTCTGCGGCGGTATCCAATTCATGGATGTAGTTCTGCCGCTGATAGAAGTAGTCGCGCACTTCCTCGTGCGGTTTGCTGATCGTGGCGCTGCCCGAGCCGTCGGCGAAACGGTCCTCGGTGGCGGCCGCAAGCTGGGCGCTGGTATTGCGGTATCGGCGGTGCATATTGACCAGCGCACGGGCCATGCTCGGATGCGCGGAGACGATTTCGGCGATCTCCTTGGCATCGGCCTCGATACCGAGTTCGGCGTCCATCACCACTTCTTGCAGTTCGGCGATGAGCCGGGTGTCGTCCTGGGACGAGAAGAAGGTGGCATCGACGCCGAACACCTCATTGATCCGCAACAGCACCGGGACGGTGAGCGGACGCACGTCGTGTTCGATCTGATTGAGATAGCTCGCCGAGATCTCCAGTTGTTGAGCGAGCGAGACCTGGCTGAGCCCGCGTTCGGTCCGCAGCTGCCGAAGCCGCGCACCGACGTAAGTCTTGGCCATGCGACCAGCTTATGGCCGATTTCGCAAACCTGCCATAAGCAGAATTAGCAGCGGGTTAGAGCCATATGTCACACCGGCGGGTTACCGTCGTCTGGTGCTGTTCACCGATGTCGTGCGAGCGTCGGAGACCGTCCGCGCCACCCGCTCGCGGAAAACCAAGATCGCCGCCCTGGCCGAGCTGCTGGGCGCGGCGCAGCCCGAGGAGCTCGCCGCCATCGTCGCCTGGGTGTCGGGCGAGCTGCGGCAGGGCCGCATCGGGACCGGCTGGCGCACCCTCACCGCGCTCGGCGAGGCCGCGGCCGATGCGCCCACCCTCACCGCGTCACGGGTGGACGAACTGCTCGGCGAACTGGCCGCCACCTCCGGGCCCGGCTCGGCGAATCGCCGCAAACAACTGCTGAGCGAGCTGTGGCGGGCCGCGACCGCCGATGAGCAGGCGTTCCTGCTGCGATTGCTGACCGGCGAGCTGCGCCAGGGCGCGCTCACGGCCGTCGTCACCGAGGCCGTCGCCCGCGCCGCCGACGTCCCGCTGGAGCTGGTGCGCCGGGCCTACATGCTGTCGGGGAAACTGCCGGTCACCGCCATCGCCGCCCTCACCGGCGGCGAAGCGGCACTGCGCGAATTCCGGCTGGAAGTGGGCCGCCCGATCCAGCCCATGCTCGCCTCCCCCGGCGCCACCCTCGACGACGCCCTCGCCGAATTCGACGGAGCGTTCAGCGTCGAACACAAACTCGACGGCGCCCGCATCCAGGTCCACCGCGACGGCGACCAGGTCTGGGTCTTCACCCGCACCCTCCGCGACATCACCGCCAACGTCCCCGAACTGGTCGAACTGGTCGCCGGCCTGAACTGCACCAGCGTCGTCCTGGACGGCGAAACCCTCGCCCTCACCGACACCGGGCGGCCCCGGCCGTTCCAGGAGACGATGGCGCGGTTCGCGTCGGGGGATCTGGGGCAGAGCGCGGTCCCGCCGCCAGGGGCCGGCGCATCCGAGGCCGGCTCGGAGCCGACGGTTCCCACTGAGCTGCGGCCGGTGCCGACCTCCACGCGGGAGCTGCTGCTGCATCCGTACTTCTTCGACTGCCTGCATCTCGACGGGCGCGATCTGCTGGATGAGCCGTTGATCGAGCGGCGGGCGGCGCTCACCAAAGTTGCCGGGGAGCACAGTATTCCGGCGCTGATCCGGCCGGATGCCGAGGCGGCGGCGGAGTACTTCGACGGGGCGCTGGCGGCCGGGCACGAGGGGGTGATGATCAAATCGCTCGATGCGCCGTATGCGGCGGGGCGGCGCGGGCGGTCCTGGTTGAAGATCAAGCCGACGCACACGCTCGACCTGCTGGTACTCGGTGCCGAATGGGGTTACGGGCGCCGGACGGGGTATCTGTCCAATCTGCATCTGGGCGCCCGCGATCCCGAATCCGGCGAGCCGGTGATGGTCGGCAAGACCTTCAAGGGCCTCACCGACGCCCTGCTGCACTGGCAGACCGCCGAATTCCCCCGCCACGAACGCACCCGCGACCAGCACACCGTCTACCTCTGGCCGGAGCTGGTCGTGGAGATCGCCCTCGACGGAGTGCAGACCAGCACCCGCTACCCGGGCGGCGTCGCCCTGCGCTTCGCCCGGGTCGTCCGCTACCGCCCGGACAAGACGCCCGAGCAGGCCGACACCATCGACACCGTGCGCGCGCTACTGCCGTGAAAGGCGAGTGAAAGGTCAGTGCCGGGTCGACTCGAGGTAGGCGACGAACGACGTCCAGGCGGAAGGAGTGAACACGAGGATGGGTTGGGTGGACCGGTCCGGGTGTTTGCTGTCGCGGACGAGGGTGGAGTCGGGGGTGAAGGACACCTCTACGCAGGTTTGGCTGTCGCCGGAATACGAGGACTTGAACCAGCCCGTGCGGGCGCTGCCCGAGTCGTCAATGTTCACATGGTCGACTCTAGGTCGTCGGCCCGCTGTTCGATCAGGGCCAGCGAATTGTCTCGGTCGAAAGCGACGGTGATCGCGCGATCGTGCAGGAACGCCAGGTCGCGCACGCGCGTGTCCTTGCGTTCGGCGTCATCGGTGAAAAGGTCGCCGAAGACAGCCGATTCGTGCCACGCCGAGGTCGGCAGCCGGGGACTGTCGAAGTCGAGCAGGTGGAACGTCGATCCGCCCATGACGCTCGCGGGCGAAGTGAAGGGGATGACCCGTACATCGACGTTGTCGGGGTGGCGGCGGATCATGTCGGCGAGGTGACGTAGCTGCCGCAGGAGCACCCCGGCGCCGCCGAATTGCTGGACGAGCGCTGCCTCGCCGATCACCGCCGAGAGCATGACGGGATCGTCGTCGTCGAGTCGTTGCTGGCGCCGGCGGCGGACGGCGACTCGCTGCTCGATTTCGACCGGGGGCACCGTGGCCGTTGCCGAGGCCATCAGGGCGCGGGTGTAGTCCTCGTGTTGGAGAAGCCCCGGCATCAACACGCTTTCGAACGTCCGGACCGAGCGCGCGCCCCATTCCAGGCCGTAATACCGCAGCAGCTGTTCGCTGAACAGGGCGGAGTAGCGGGTCCACCAGCCACGGGCTTTCGCCGCTTCGCGCAGCGCCAGCAGCTCGTCTCGCTCATCCTCGTCGATCTCCAAGATGTCGAGTAGCTGCTCGAGTTTCCCCTCGGGGAGCAGGTTTCGCTCGTTCTCGATGTGCGACCAATACGCCGCCGAAACTTTGAGAGCCCTGGTGATGAATGAGGCACCGAGCCCGAGATCGAGCCGGCGCCGTCGCAGCCGCAGCGCCAGTTCCCAGCGCGCGACACCCGGCGACGACGTCATAAATCCGCATCGTACAGGGTACCGCGTGCGCCAATCTGGTTCGTAGTTTGACTTGTATAGTTTAGCAATCTACAGTGAGCGTCATCACAAATGGCAGCGGGGGGGCTCTCACGTCCCCGCATGGCGGGGAGCGAGGGGTCGATGGCTGTGCATGTGGTGCGCAGGGTGTGGATGGTTGGGGACAAGACGGCGCATCGGGCACGCGCGGTGGGAGATGGGGCGTGGGTGGTGTCGTATCTGCGGGGGCGGATGCTGACGATCGAGCAGGCCGTGGCGGCGTTGCAGGCGGCCGAGTTGGTGGTCGATATGGACGAGTTGGCCGCGCGGGTGGGGTTGACGTCGCTGGAGATGTTCGGGCTCGCGGTGGTCGAAGCGCCGTGGGACGCGGTTTCGGTATTCGACGAGTGAGAGAACGCGCTTTATCCGAAAACTATTGTCCGGCACCATAAAACAAGGGGGAATCGTGTCGATCCTGCCCACCAAGGAAAAGCTGCTCCTCGCCTGTCGCACCGCACCGCGCGAACAGCATCCGGTTCTCGGCGCCGCGCACCTGCTGGCCGGGCTGCACACCAAACGCAGGCGCCTCGCGCTCGGCGCCACCACCGATATCGACCGGCGCCGCGCCCGCCTGGTCCTCGCCGTCGACCGCTGGGTGGCGACCGAGCTGCCGATCGCGCACGGCGGCGCGCATATGCACACCGAAACCGTCGGCACCGTGGTCGACCGCCTGGCCATGCTGTCGACTCGCGCCCACGACACACTGTTGACCGCACCGCCCTGGCTGATCCACGACGCCTGGGAAAGCCTCGCCGAACTCGCCGTCGGCTACGAGGACCTCGCCTGCGAAATCGGCACCGGTCGCCGTCGCCTGCCCCGCCGCGCAGAGCCCTGACGGGTCGCGGCCGCGGGCCGGCCTATACCCGAAGTGACGGAATCCTAGATGAACACGACACGGACGCGATTTGGCATCCGTATGAAAATCGTCAAAACGGATACCGCACACTGGACGGCGTGACCGTTGAATTGCTGGTTCTGCTCATCGTCATCGTCACGGCACTCGTATTCGATTTCACCAACGGCTTCCACGACACCGCCAACGCGATGGCCACCTCGATCGCGACCGGTGCGTTGCGGCCGCGGGTCGCGGTGGCGTTGTCGGCGGTGCTGAACCTGATCGGTGCGTTCCTGTCGGTGGCGGTCGCGGCGACAGTGGCCAAAGGGATCGTGCAACTCGACGCGGTGTCGGGGCATGCCCTGCTGATCATCGTGTTCGCGGGGCTGGTCGGCGGCATCCTGTGGAATCTGCTCACCTGGCTGTTCGGCCTGCCGTCGAGCTCCTCGCATGCCCTGTTCGGCGGTCTCATCGGCGCCACCCTGGCCGCGCTCGGCTGGAGCGGCGTCATCTGGGCCGACGGCTCCAACGGCGTGCTCGCCAAAATCGTCATCCCGGCCGTCCTCGCGCCCGTCATCGCGGCGCTGGTCTCGGCGGTGGGGACGTGGCTGGTCTACCGGATCACCCGCGGCGCCGACGAGGGCAAGGTCAACGAGGGGTTCCGCTGGGGGCAGGTCGGGTCGGCGTCACTGGTCTCGCTGGCGCACGGCACCAACGACGCGCAGAAGACGATGGGCGTCATCTTCCTGGCCCTGGTCGCGCACGGCAGCCTCACCAAGGACGACGAGATGCCGCTGTGGGTGATGGCCGCCTGTGCCGTCGCCATCGCCGCGGGCACCTACCTCGGCGGCTGGCGCATCATCCGCACGCTCGGCAAGGGCCTGGTGGAGATCGACTCGCCGCAGGGTCTGGCGGCGGAATCGTCGTCGGCGGCGATCATCCTGACCTCCGCGCACTTCGGGCTGCCGCTGTCGACCACCCAGACCGCCACCGGATCCATCCTCGGCAGCGGACTCGGCAAGGGCGCCGAGGTGCGCTGGGGCGTGATGGGCCGCATGGTGGTGGCCTGGCTGCTGACGCTGCCCGCCGCCGGAATCATGGGCGCCATCTGCTGGGCCATCGCGCACTTCATCGACGGCCTGCCCGGCGTGCTCGTCGTCTTCGCGCTGCTGATCGGCCTGGCCACGCTGATCTACCTGCGGTCGCGGCGCAACCCCGTCGACACCACCAACGTCAACGAATGGCCCGGTGACGGTCCCGCGGGCGGCGGATCGGCGGATACCGGCATCATCGAGGATGTGCGGCACGGTTCGGCGCCCGGCCCCGATACCGGACACAATCGTTCGGCCCAGGTTTAGGAGCTTCCGGTGCACACTCTCGTCACGAATCTGAGCTCGCTGTGGAAGGTCGTCGCGGCCGGTCTGGTGTTCGGCGCCGGCCTGCCGATGATCTTCGCGTTCGGCGTGCGGTTCTGGTCGGCCTCGGAAACCCGCAGCGACGGCGGCGTGGTGCGGCGCAACTACCCGGCGCTGGCCGGGGCTCTGGTATGTCTGGGATTGGTGATCGCCGCCGTGGTGGCCGGTGTGCTCTACACGGCGAAGGCGTTCCTCGCCGCGCGGTTCGGCATCTATCTGTTCGGCGAGTCCTGAAGGGCGTGCAGTGACCGATTCGATCAACTCCAGCCAGTCCGACCCGGTGCGGCCGAAACTGCTCGGCCGGATCATCGGCTGGCTGCGCGCGGGCTACCCGCAGGGGGTGCCGCGCTCGGATTACGTCGCGCTGTTCGCCGTGCTGCACCGTCACCTCACCGACTACGAGGTCGCCGCCGTCGCGGAGGAGCTGGCGCGGGAGAACCCGGAACGCGAGATCACCCACGCCGATATCGAGGACGCGATCGCCCGCATCGCCAAGGAGCAGCCGGCGCCGGACGACATCTCGCGGGTCGCCTCACACCTGGCCGCCGGCGGCTGGCCGCTGGCCGAACCGCTCACCGAACCCGATTGATATGCCGCCCTTCCTGAACGCCATCATCGACTGGCTGCGCGCCGGATATCCCGAGGGCGTGCCGGAGTCCGACTACATCCCGCTGCTGGCCCTGCTGCGCCGCCGCCTCTCCGACGACGAAGTGCGCCAGATCGCCACCGAACTCCTGCGCTCCGGCGAGCACCCCGACCGCATCGACATCCAGGTCCTGATCACCAAGATCACCAACGAGATGCCCTCGGAAACCGACGTGGCACGCATCCAATCCCGCCTCGACCCGCCCACCTGGCCCGAGCCCTGACACCGAGAGTCACATGAGCGAGGCAAAACGCGAGTAGACCTCTCGCTCATGTGACTCTCGGCGAAATCGGTTCACTTGGGTGGGCGGGGGGCTAGGAGGGTGAGGGTTAGGGCTAGGAGGAGGAGGGCGGCGAGGGTCCAGGAGAGAGCTGCGAAGCCGTGGGGGGCGGCTGCGGCGGCGACCAGGGGGCCGGTGGTGGCGCCGACGTAGAAGCTGAACATCGCCACCGAGGAGGCGGCGGCTCTGGCGTCGCCGCCTAGTTCGCCTGCCGATTGCAGGACAGCGGGGGCGATGACGCCGAGGCCGCCGACGAGGACGGCCAGCAGGACCGTCAGCAGGGCGACTTCCGTGCCGGCGAGTGCTGCGGCGATCATGGCGACCGCGGCGACCAGCACGCCGAGCACGATCTGGCCGTGCCGGGAGAGCCGGGCCAGCGGGATCGCCAGCAGCGGCAGGGCCAGCATCACCGGGAGGGCGCCGGCGCGCAGTGCCAGCAGTTCACCGGAACCGTGGACCAGGCCGGCGATTTCGATGCCGGTGTACACCCCGACCATGACCGCCATGCTCAGGGCGCCCGCGATCAGCATGGGGAGCAGTGCGCGGATGCGCAGCACCGCGGGGATTGCGGCATAGCTGTGGCGCAGCGACCGATTCGCGGCGGCGGGCAGGTCGTCGAGCATGACCGAGCGCAGGGCGAAGGCGAGCACGGCGAACAAGACGGCGGAGCCGAGGAACACCGTGCGCCACGGGAACCAACCGACCACTGCCTGTGAGACGATCTGCGCCAGCACGGTCGCGGCCAGGAATGAAGTCGCCATCGACATGGTCACCACCGCGCGGTGGCGGGGCGCGATCCGGATCGCGACATAGGCCATGAGCGCGGGCGGGATCGACCCGACGACCAGCCCCTGCACCACCCGCAGCGGAATCTCCACCGAAGCACTGAACGCCATACCGGTCAAGAGGGTGACCACCGCGGCGGTGAGCATGCCAGTGAACAACACCCGGCGATGTCCGAACCGGTCCGACAGCGGCCCGAAGAGCACGAAGCCGCCCGCATAGCCGAACGCGAACGCGCTGATGATCCAGGTCATCACCCCCGACCCGACGTGCCAATCCGATTTCATGGCGCTGAACAGGGGAATCGGGATGTACATCTGGCCGGTGGCGAGGAGTGCGGACACGACGAAGACCGGGAGCGTCTTGGCGGTGGAGGCGTGTTCGGTGGGCGCGGGGATCGAACCAGGAACGGCGAGAGGAACTGTCGGCGATGCCATGGTACGAAGCGTACGGCCGGCACGACGCCAACGTCAACCAAATAGTTGGTTTAATGGAATGGTAAAGTCTTGCCCATGACGCCCACCACCAAACGCAGCGACGCCACCCGGCAGGCACTGTTGCGCGCGGCGCGCGACGAATTCGCCGAATACGGGCTGGCCGGTGCGCGAGTCGACCGCATCGCCGAGGCGGCGGGCGTCAACAAGGAGCGCATCTACGGGCTGTTCGGCAGCAAAGACAAACTGTTCGACGTCATCCTGATCGACAGCCTGCGCGAATTCATGGAGACCGTGCAGCCACTGGCCGACACCGAGGTGGGCGACTACGTCGCCAAACTGTTCGACTACCACCACGACAACCCGAAACTGCTGCGCCTGATGCTGTGGGAGGCGCTGCATCGCGGCGCCGACGCGCACGATATCGACGGTTGGCGCGCCGACTTCTACGAACGCAAATTCGACCGCGCGCAACAGCAATTCGGCGTCGACCAGCAGCGCGCCGGCTTGCTGCTGATCGCCCTGTGCGGGGTCGCGAACTGGGCCAACACCCTCCCCCAGACCGCACGTCTGCTGCTCGGCGACGCCGCCGACGACACCGCGACCATCCGCACCTTCATGGCCGATTTCGCCCGCGCGGCCCTGCGCTACGACCGGGACTCGCCGGTCAATATCTTGACCGGCCCCGGCGCCGCGGGAGGTGAGCAGGCGCAGACCGATGCCGCGCACGGCGAGCGCGCTCGCGTCGACAAGCCGACCGCATCCGACCAGGACTCCGAATGCACCGCGGCCGCTTCCCCGCGTCCCGATATGCGGCGGGCGGCTGACACCACGAGCCTGGCGCGTCCGCCCGCCGACCTCGAGCCCGCCGGGGCGTCCTCCGTGCCGGGCGGACCCAGCCGATCGGCAACCAGCACAGACGAATCCGGCACCGCCCCCGTCGCCGCGGCCGCCGAACGCTTGCGCGCAGCCCAAGCGGCCGTCGAAGCCGCGCGCGCCGACCTGGCGACGGCCCTGCGTGACGCCCACGCCTGCGGCACCAGCGCCAACCAGCTGGCCCGCCAGGTCTCGGGGACCCTGTCGCGCCCCGTCGTCCTGAAACTCCTCGCGGACTAGCGGCGCTCAGAACGGTTGCGACACTCGGTCACTTGGCCGACGGAGCACCGGAGGGGCGCCCCTACCACGCGACCACCGCCTGCCCGACGCCTCCGGCACCGGTAACGCCGAGCCCCGGCTCGTGGCGCCGGGTCAGAACGCCGCCTCGTCCAGCGCCATGATGTCGGTATCCAGCGACCCGATCACGTTCTTGACCGCCGTCAGCGTCGGCAGCACGTTCCGCGCGAAGAACGTTGCCACCCCGACCTTTCCTGCATAGAACGCCCGGTCCTTCTCACCCACTTCACCAGCCAGCGCTGCGGCCGCGATTTCGGCCTGCACCAGCAGGCGCCAGCCGATGAGCAGGTCGCCCACGGCCAGCAGGAAACGGACCGAACCGAGCCCGACCTTGTAGATCTCGCTCGGCTCCTCCTGCGAAGCCATCAGGTAGCCGGTGAGGGTGGCGGCCATGGTCTGTACGTCGGCCAGGGCCGTGCGCAGTAGTTCGCGTTCGGGTTCGAAGCGGCCGCTCTTGGCGTCGAGGAAGGCGCTGATCTGGCCGGTCACGTGGCCGATCGCCACGCCTTTGTCGCGCACGATCTTGCGGAAGAAGAAGTCCTGCGCCTGGATGGCGGTGGTGCCTTCGTAGAGCGAGTCGATCTTGGCGTCGCGGATGTACTGCTCGATCGGGTAGTCCTGCAGATAGCCCGATCCGCCCAGGGTTTGCAGGGATTCGGTGAGGTACTGGTAGGCACGCTCGGAACCGACACCCTTGACGATCGGCAGCAGCAGATCGTCGACGCGGTGCGCAAGGTCCTCGTCGGCGCCGGAGACCAGTTGCGCCACATCGGCATTCTGGTGCGCGGCCGTGTAGAGGTACACCGCGCGCAGACCCTCGGCGTAGGCCTTCTGCATGGCCAGCGAACGACGCACATCCGGGTGGTGGGTGATGGTGACGCGCGGGGCGGTCTTGTCGGTCATCTGCGTCAGGTCCGCGCCCTGCACCCGCTCTTTGGCGTAGGCCAGCGCGTTGAGGTACCCGGTCGACAAGGTGCCGCTGGATTTGACGCCCACCATCATGCGGGCGTTCTCGATCACCTGGAACATCTGCGCGATACCGTCGTGCACCTCGCCGACCAGCCACCCGACCGCGGGCACCTCGCCGCCGAAGGTGAGTTCGCAGGTGGGCGAGGACTTCAGGCCCATCTTGTGCTCGAGATTGGTCACGTAGACGCCGTTGCGTTCACCGAGTTCGAGCGTCTCGGGATCGAACAGGTATTTCGGCACGTAGAACAGCGACAGCCCCTTGGTGCCCGGCCCCGCACCTTCCGGCCGCGCCAGCACCAGATGGAAGACGTTCTCCGCGGTATCACCGACATCGCCGCCGGAGATGAACCGCTTCACGCCCTCGATATGCCAGGTCCCGTCCGGCTGGGCGATGGCCTTGGTGCGGCCGGCGCCGACATCGGAGCCGGCGTCGGGTTCGGTGAGCACCATGGTGCCCTGCCAGCCCTTGTCGTAGCCGCGGGTGGCCCAGTGCTGCTGCTGTTCGGTGCCGATGTTGTAGAGCACCGCCGCCATCACCGGCCCCATATTGAAAAACGAGGCCGACGGATTCGCGCAGGTGATCATCTCGTTGACCGCCCACACCAGCGCCGACGGTGCGGGCGTTCCGCCCATCCCCTCGGGCAGGCCGAGCCGGCTCCAATCGGCTTCGCGCACCGTAGCCAGCGTCTGGCGCAGCGCGTCCGGCACGGTGATGGTGTGCTCGTCGGGGACGAACTGGACCGGATCGCGGTCGGCGGCGGCGAAGGATTCGGCCACCGGCCCCTCGGCCAGGCGTTTGACCTCGGCCAGGATCTCCCGGACGGTCTCGGAATCCAGATCACCGTAGGCCCCGGTGTCGAGCAGTTTGTCCAGTCCGAGCACCTCGAACAGATTGAACTCGATATCGCGCAGGTTCGCCTTGTAGTGCCCCACCGCGTCCTCCTCGACTCACCGCGCGCGGTCAGCCGACCGTGCGGGTCTTCCGGCTAGCTGATGACTTCGAGTCGAAGCGTGCCGCACCGCCGGCGAGCTACGCAACCGTAGGCGCGGGCCGACCTCACCGCACCGTACTGGACGCTTGTGCGCAAGGTTTCACCTCACGGCAACGCAGGAAACCGACTCGTCATCGAGAGATATTCCGGCGCAACAACTTCTGTCTAACGTTTCGCAGCACGAATACAGGCTCTGTATACAACTCGGTCGACAGCCGTGACCGGGGCGAATGAGCAGGTATTCGGTGCGGAACCCGCGCGGTACCGCCACCACAACTGATGAGTGAGAAGGGTTCGCCCATGTCCGATTCCTCCCGATTCCGCCGACATCGCGGCAACGTCCGATCCAGGCGTTCGGTCAAGGCCCTGGCGGTGCCGACCGCGCTCGCGCTGGCCGGCGTGCTGCTGACCGCCTGCGGCGCCAGGGACGACGCCACCGCGGACGGCTCGAACGCCGTCTCCTGCGTCGACACCACCAAGGACACGATCAAGGTCGGTTCGCTGCATTCGCTGTCGGGCACGATGGCCATCAGCGAGGTCACCGTCGCCAACTCGACCAAGCTGGCCGTCGACCAGATCAACGCCGCAGGCGGGGTGCTGGGCAAGCGGATCGAGCTGGTGCTCGAAGACGGTGCGTCGGACCCGAAGACCTTCGCCGAGAAGGCGGAAAAGCTCATCAGCTCCGACTGTGTGGCCGCGGTGTTCGGCGGCTGGACCTCGTCGAGCCGTAAGGCGATGAAACCGAAGTTCGAAAGCCTGAATTCGCTGCTGTACTACCCCGTTCAGTACGAGGGCCTGGAAGACAGCAAGAACATCTTCTACACCGGTGCGACCACCAATCAGCAGATCGTGCCCGCCCTGGATTATCTGAAGCAGAAGGGCGTGAAGTCGCTGTATCTGGTGGGCAGCGACTATGTGTTCCCGCAGACCGCCAATCGTGAGATCAAGGCGTACGCGGCGGCCAACGGCATCGAGATCAAGGGTGAGGATTACACCCCCCTCGGCTCCACCGATTTCTCCACCATCATCAACAAGGTGCGCACCGCCGACGCCGACGCGGTATTCAACACCCTCAACGGCGATTCCAATGTCGCCTTCTTCCGCGAGTACACCAATGCCGGCCTGACCGCCGCCGATATGCCGGTGGTGTCGGTGTCGATCGCCGAGGAAGAGGTGGCCGGTATCGGCGCGCAGAACATCGCGGGCCAGCTCACCGCCTGGAATTACTACCAGACCGTTCCCACCCCGCAGAACAAGGCCTTCGTCGACGCGTACAAGGCCGCCTTCGGCGCCGACAAGCCCACCTCCGACCCGATGGAAGCCGCCTACACCTCGGTGTACCTGTGGAAGAACACGGTGGAGAAGGCGAACTCGTTCGCGGTAACCGATATTCAGGCCGCCGCCGACGGCGTGAGCTTCGAGGCGCCCGAGGGCCTGGTCACCATCGACGGCAGCAACCACCACATCACCAAAACCGCTCGTATCGGCGAGATCCGCCCCGACGGCCTGATCTACACGGTCTGGGATTCCGGTCAGCCCATCGCCCCGGACCCCTACCTCGACACCTACCCCTGGGCCGAGGGCCTGAAGTAAGCCACCTGCCCGCGGCGGATGCCGACCGCCGCGGGCAGGTTCCGGACGACCACGGTTCGCGGCCTGGTCCGGGCGGCAAGCCGGACGCGACGACGCCTCCGGCCGCCTCCGCCAGGACCCATGAGGGGGCCGCGAACCACGCCGCGCCAGCGGCAAGAAGATACGGAGATTCGATGGAAGTCGTTGTAGGCCAACTCTTCACCGGGTTGAGCCTCGGGTCGATCCTGTTGCTCGCCGCGCTGGGTCTCGCGCTGACCTTCGGTCAGATGGGCGTGATCAATATGGCGCACGGTGAGTTCATCATGGCCGGTTGTTACACCACCTACGTTGTCCAGCAGGTGGTGTCGTCGGCGGGGGTATCGCTGCTGGTGTCGTTGCTGGTCGGGTTCCTGGTCGGCGGCGCGTTGGGGGCGGCGCTGGAGATGGGGCTGATCCGCTGGATGTATCACCGGCCGCTGGACACACTGCTGGTGACCTTCGGTGTCGGCCTGGTGTTGCAGCAGCTGGCGCGCGATATCTTCGGGGCGCCGGCCAAGAATGTGCTGGTCCCGGAATGGTTGAGCGGTGGGGTCACGATTCTGGATGCCGTGGTGCCCAAGACCAGGATCTTCATTCTGGTGCTCGCGGTGGTCGCGGTGACGGCGCTGGCGATCGTGTTGAAGACGACGCCGCTGGGCCGCCGTATCCGCGCGGTGGTGCAGAACCGCGATCTCGCCGAAACCAGCGGTATCTCTTCCCGTTTCACCGATATCAGCACCTTCTTCATCGGTTCCGGCCTGGCCGGTGTCGCGGGTGTGGCGCTGACGTTGATCGGGTCCACCAGCCCGACCATCGGCCAGAGCTATCTGATCGATGCGTTCCTGGTGGTGGTGATCGGCGGGCTCGGGCAGATCAAGGGCACGGTGATCGCGGCGTTCGCGCTCGGGCTGCTCAATTCGTTCATCGAGTATTCGACGACCGCCTCGATCGCCAAGGTGATCGTCTTCGTGATCATCGTGATCTTCTTGCAGGTCCGGCCGCAGGGCCTGTTCACGGTCCGGACAAGGAGCCTGGCATGACCGCACCGCGCTGGTTCGCGAATCCCTCGATACGGGTCTGGGGCGGTTTCGCCCTGGCCGCCATTCTGTTGTTCGCGGTCGCGCCGGCCGTGCTCAGCGATTTCCGGTTGAACCTGCTCGCGAAATTCCTGTGCTTCGCCATCGTGGCGGCGGGTATCGGTTTGGCCTGGGGGCGTGGCGGAATGCTGACTCTGGGCCAGGGTGTGTTCTTCGGGCTCGGCGCCTACATCATGGCGATGCATCTGCAGATGGCGGATGCGGCGCGGCTGGGCAATGACGTGCCGGATTTCATGGAGATCGCCGGAATCCGGGAACTGCCCGCGTATTGGCAACCGTTCGCGTCGGCGCCGGTGGCGATCATCGCGATTCTCGTGCTGCCCGCGCTGGTCGCGGCGGCGCTGGGTTACGGCGTATTCAAGCGCCGGGTCAAGGGCGCGTATTTCGCGATCCTGAGTCAGGCACTGGCGGCGGCGCTGGCGATTCTGCTGACGGGTCAGCAGACCATCGGCGGCTTCACCGGCCTGTCGGATTTCCGGGCGTTCTTCGGTTTCAAGCTGTCGGATCCGCTGAATCGGCAGATGCTGTTCTTCATCGCGGCGGGCACCCTGCTCGTGGTGGTCGCAGTGGTGCGTCAGCTCATGCACAGCCGGTACGGGGAATTGCTGGTCGCGGTGCGTGACCAGGAGGAGCGGGTGCGGTTCCTCGGCTACGACCCGGCCAACGTCAAGATCGTCGCGTATGTGGTGGCGGCGTTCTTCGCCGGGATCGCGGGTGCGTTGTTCACCCCGATCGTCGGCATCATCTCCCCCGCCGATATCGGTGTCGTGCCGTCGATCGCCTTCCTGATCGGCGTCGCCATCGGCGGCCGCACCACCCTGCTGGGCCCGGTGCTCGGCGCGATCGGGGTGGCGTGGGCGCAGACGGCGTTGTCGGAACAGTTCCCGTCGGGCTGGACCTACCTGCAAGGCGTGTTGTTCATCGTGGTGGTCGGGTTCGTGCCGGCCGGGCTGGCCGGACTGTGGCCGACCCTGCGCCGCGTCATCGCCGAGCGCAGACCGAAACCCGGCGACAGCGCGCCGCCCGCGCCGGCGCCCACCGACCTGTTGCCGGTGCGGACCGAGGAGAAGGTGCACACCCGATGATCGATCACGAACCCAAGCGCGGCGGCAATGCCGGAATGTCGAGCGAATACCTCGAAGTTCGCGGGCTGTCGGTGAGTTTCGACGGCTTCCAGGCCGTCACCGATGTCGACCTGACGGTCCTCCAGGGCGACCTACGGTTCCTCATCGGCCCCAACGGCGCAGGCAAGACCACCCTGATCGACGCCATCACCGGCCTCACCCCGGCCACCGGCTCGGCGCAGAAGTCGGGGGTGGAGCTGCTGGGCAAGAAGGTGCATCAGATCGCGCGGCTCGGCGTGGGTCGCACCTTCCAGACCGCTAGCGTTTTCGAGCAGCTCAGCGTCTTGCAGAACCTCGATATCGCGGCGGGGGCCGGACGTTCCGCGCTCACCCTGCTGCGCAGGCGCAAGTCGGTGCTGCCGAGCATCGAGGAGGCGCTGGAGATCACCGGCCTCGGCGCGCTGCGCGACCAGCCCGCCGGTGTGCTCGCGCACGGTCAGAAGCAGTGGCTCGAGATCGGCATGCTGCTGGTGCAGAACGCGTCGGTGCTGCTGCTGGACGAGCCGGTCGCCGGGATGAGCGCCGAGGAACGCGAGGAAACCGGAAACCTGCTGCGTCGCATCGGCGGCGAACGCGTCGTGGTGGTGGTCGAGCACGATATGGATTTCATGCGTGCCTTCGCCACCTCGGTGACGGTGCTCGCCGGGGGCCGGGTGCTCAGCGAGGGCACCGTCGAGCAGGTCCAAGCCGATCCCAAGGTGCAGCAGGTCTACCTCGGCACCGCCGCCGAATCGAACGAGGAGAGCGCCGATGCTCGAATTGGCTGATATCCATTCCGGTTACGGCCGGACCGAAGTGATCCACGGCGTCTCGCTGACCGTCCCCGACGACAGCGTCGTCGCCATCATGGGACACAACGGCGCAGGCAAAACCACCCTGCTGCGCACCGCAGTCGGCCTGCTGACCAGCAAGTCCGGCACCATCACGTTCAATGGTGAGGTGATCACCTCACTGACGCCGTCGCGCCGGGTGCGCCGCGGGATCGCCTATGTCCCGCAGGGGCAGCAGAGTTTTCCCCAGTTGACCACAGCGGAGAACCTTCAGGTGGTGGCCGACGGCCGCAAGCGCGGCAAGGCGCTGATCGACGAATCCCTCGACCTGTTCCCCGCGCTGCGCGACCTGCTCACCCGAAAGGCCGGTCTGCTCTCGGGTGGGCAGCGCCAGCAGCTGGCCATCGCCAGGGCGCTGATCACCGAGCCGAAGCTGCTCATCCTGGACGAGCCCACCGAGGGCATCCAGCCGTCGGTGGTCGCCGAGATCGAACGCACCATCATCGATCTCACCCGCCGCGGCGGTTTGAGCGTGCTGCTGGTGGAACAGCACATCGGCTTCGCCTTGCAGGCCGCCCAGCGCTACTACGTGCTGGAATCGGGCCGCATCACCTCCTCCGGCGAGGGCGGGGCGGGCGCGGAGACCGAGGTCCGCTCGGCGATGGCGATCTGAGGCGCCGTGACGCGACGGGGGCGGGTCCCGCTGAGTGCGCAGGTCTACGAGGCGGTGCGCCGCGATCTGGCCGCGGGCGCACTGGCCTCGACCGAACGGCTGGGCGAGGAACGTCTTGCGGACAATTACGGGGTCTCGCGTACTCCGGTCCGTGAGGCGCTCGCGCGGCTGCTCGCCGACGGGCTGGTGGAGCGGCGCGCCGACGGGCTCTACCCGTACCGGCCGCGGCTGGACGAACTCGACCAGCTCTACGAACTGCGTAATGTGCTGGAATCCAGAGGTATTCAACGCGCGCTCGGTGCGCCGACGCACGACCTCGACATCGTCCGGGCCGAGCTGGAGCACTGGCGTCAGCTGGCCGGCCAGCCGCCCGAACCGGGCCCTGCCCTCATCGCCGCCGACGACCAATTCCACATCGCGCTCCTGCGTGCGGCCGGCAACGCCGCCCTCGCCGAAGCCCTCGCCTCGGTCCAGGTGCGCGTGCGGCCGGTGCGCACCATGGACATGCCCACCCCCGACCGCATCGCCACCATGACCGCCGAGCACATCACCATCGCCGAACAGCTGCTGGCCGGCGACTATGCGGCGGCGCTGGAAACGCTGACGACGCATATTGATTCGTCACGTTCGCATGTGATCGCGCGGGCGAAGGCGGCGCTGCATCTGACGCGGTTGGCGCAGGCGGTGCGGGACTAGGGCAGGCGCTCGCGTCGAGCCCACTGACACAGCGCCCGCGGGAATGCGGCCAAGCTCTCGCGTCGGGCGCGGCAGACATTGTGGTGCGGGGGCGACGGCCAAAACTCTCGGCTCGCCCGCGGTGCCGCCCGGGAGGCTCAGCTACCGCCTATCCCCATCCCGCTCACGGCCGCGCTATACCGCCCGCGGTCCTCAGCAACCGGATTGAAACGGCCAGCACTCCACCGCAGTTCGAGGCGATACCACGCCCGCGGGCACGGCCGGTGCCGTCGCCCGACTCTGCGGAGTCGCGGTCGCACCGGTCGTCGTCGTGGCGGTCGGTTCCACGTCCGGGCCGTCGGTGAGCACCGCCCGCACGATCACCCCCAGCACCACGAGCGTGCCGAGCACGCCGGCCGCGAACACCGCCCACGCCGCGGCCCGCTGCCTGCCGGTGTCCTCGGGTTTCGGCTCTCGTTTGGGCGGGGCCGGGCGGGCCGGGATCGGCTTCGGTTTCGGGGCGGCGGCGTCGAAGCCCTCGGCGAGCAGTTCGTCGCGGGTCGGGTGGATATCGCTGCCGCAGGATCGGGTGAGCGCGGTGGCCGCGGCCAGTACCCGGTCGGCGGTCCAGGCGCGTGGGCCTGCGGCGAAATTCTCCAGGTAGATGCGGAATTCGGTGGTGTCGGCGGCATTGGCGACGACCACGTCCAAGCCCGGGCGCAGGGTGGTGCGGGCGGGCCGGACCACCGCGCCGCGCCACGGCAACAACACCACGGCGCCGCAGAGATGGCCGGGATCCTGCAGGGAGCGTTCCAGCGCCGCCTTCACTTCGTGCACCGCGTGTTCGAGCTGGTCGGAAACACTCACGCCCTCGGGCTGTTCCAGATCGGCGGGCTGCGAGCTGATGGTCCACGGCCCGCCGCTGCTCACCTCGAGAATCCCGCTCTGCCTGCGCCGGAAGCCGCGCGCCTCCAGCACGGTGACGCCGCGCGGAGTCCAGACGACGGCGTCGACCTGCCGTTTCCCGTGTTCCGGACCCACCTGTAGATCGACCAGAGCCAGACCGGTGGTCGGGAGCCTGCGCAGGCATTCGACGAATTCCCGCTCGGGCGCGGACAGTTCCGCTCCCGTGTCGATCTTCACCAGCATCGTGCACAACCCCTGACGTGCGTCCCGATCCAGCCTTCGCCCCCGGCGGCGGCCCACGCAGGGCCGCCGCCCGAGCTACTCCGCTAGATCATGACGCCCCGTCCCGGCGAATTCCACCCCACCAGGGTTGTCACACCCACTGGACCAGTTGATAGAGAATGCCGTTCGGGTCGGCCATCTGGAAGTAGCGCTCGCCCCATTCCTCGGTCTCGATCGGGGTGACGATCGGGACGCCTTCGGACTGCAGGCGGACGTACTCGGTGTCGATATCGTCGACGACGAACACGACGAGCAAGCCCTCGCCTGCACTGCCCGCGGCACTGGCCGGCTTGAAGCTCTTCAGGCCCGTGCGCAGGTAGATGAGGTTCATGCCGGCGTCGTCGCGGGCGAGGGAGACGAACCCGTCGGCCGACATCTTCTCGGTGAAGCCGAGATGGTCGGTGACGAACTTCGCCGAAGCCTGCGGGTCGGCGACGTTGAGCGAGATGGCGGATTCAGTGATGCGCATACGGGGCTCCTTCGGTTCGCGTTTCTCTCTACTTAGTACGCTATACTTTGTAGAGAAATTTCCGGCAAGGCGCATTGTGATGTGAATCACTCCATGGAGGTGCGGATGGCAGGGTCGAAAGAACGCAGTGGGGCGGGAGATCCCGTGCGGACCCTGGAGCTGCTGTGGCGGGTGCCGACCCCGTCCGGGCGCGGTCCGAAGCAGCGCAGCAGTGTGGACGAGGTCGTCGCCGCGGCCATCGAGATCGCCGATACCGAAGGCCTCGAGGCCGTCACCATGCGCGCGGTGGCCACCCACCTCGGGCTCACCCCCATGGCGACTTACACCTACGTCCCCGGCAAGGCCGAGCTGATCGACCTCATGCTCGACGCCGTCTACCTGGCCATGCCGCGCCCTGATCTCGGCGGCCTGCCATGGCGTGAGCGGGTCACCACCATCGCGACGGAAAACCGCGCCATGCTCACCAAGCATCCGTGGGTGGCCTACATCCCGACCACCCGCCCGCCGCTGGGCCCGGGCCAAACCGCGAAATACGACCACGAACTGCGCGCTTTCGACGGCCTCGGCCTCGACGACGTCCAGATGGACGCCGCCCTGACCTACCTGCTCGGCTTCGTCACCTCGGTCGCCCGCATCGCCACCGACACCGCCCGCGCGGCCGCCGAGAGCAATCAATCCGACAGCGAATGGTGGGAACGCGCCGCGCCCCTGCTCGAAACTTGCATCACTGCCGAGCAATACCCGCTGGCCACCCGCGTCGGCGCCGCGGCGGGTTCGGCGTTCGACGGCGCCTACAGCGCCGACCACGCCTACGAATTCGGGCTCGCCCGAGTGCTCGACGGGCTCGACAGGTTGATCAGCGGGGTCGGCGGCTGAGCGCAAAACCAGGGCGCTAGTGCTTCATCTCGTCGCGCTGGATACGTAGCGCGGTAATCGTCGAAGCCAGACCTTCGTATTGGTTTGTCAGCAGCACGATTTCGATGAGGTGCCGCTCGTCGTAGTAGTTCGCCAACTGCGCCCAGGCGGCGTCGTCGATATCGCGAGTGTTCACCAGCTGGTCGACGGCGGTGAGCAGGGCGCGGTGCTTCTCGGACCAGCCCGGCGTTTCCGGGCCGCTGCGCACCCGGTCCAGGATCTCCGCGGTGACGCCGGCGCGTTTGCCGAGCTTGATGTGGTGGTCCATCTCGTAGTCGCAGGAGCGCAGATGGGCTACCCGCAGGATGACGAGCTCGGATTCGTGCCTGGTCAGCTTGCCGCCGGGCATGAGCTTGCCGGAGTAGTGCAGCCAGCCGCGGAACAGTCCGCCGGTGCGGCCGAGGGTGCTGAACAGGTGCGCGTCCGCGGTGCCCGCCGCGCGCGACAGCACCTGCCAGACCACCCAGTTGACCGGCCCCAGCTGACGCAATCGCCCCGGGGACACACGTGGTTGCGACGTCGAAACCATCTGCGTTCGCCTCTTTCACCGAATCTGCGGGCCCGATCAGCGGCCGGGCACGCGGGCCGACGCCGAGCCTACCGGCCGAGCAGTTCCGACACCGTGACGAACCGATATCCGTCGGCCTTCAGCGCGGCGACGATCCCCGGGATCGCGGCCAGTGAATTCGCCCGGTCACCGAACATGACGTGCAGCAGGATGATCGAGCCCGGCCGCACCTCGGCCACCGTCTGCTCGACGATCCGCTTCGCGCTGGGCGCCGCACCGGAGTCCGGTTCCACATCCCACATCACCGTGGTCCGGTCGTGGTCGGAGAGGTATTTCGGCAGCGTCCACAGCTTCTTGCCGTAGGGCGGGCGGAAGGTGATCGGGCCCTGGTATCCGGTCTCGCGGATCTCGTCGTCGGTGCGGGCGACCTCGTCGGCGACAGTTCCGGGCGTCACGAAAACCATCCGGCGGTGGGTGTAGGTGTGGTTGCCGATCTCGTGGCCGGCCGCCGCGATCGCCGTGCCGTACTCGGGATGGGCGGCGAGATCGCGGCCGTTGAGATAGAACGTGGCGGGGACCTGGGCGTCGGCGAGCACCTTCAGGACCTCGGGCGTCTTGGTGGTCGGCCCATCGTCCAGGGTCAACGCGACCACCTTCGCGTCGGTGTCGACCCGATCCACGATCCGCCCCGCCAGCTGGAAGGTCCGCGAATTCATCAGGTAGTAGCCGCCGACGGCCAGCACCACGACGACGACAAGCGTTATCGCCGCGCCGATCAGCACCCGGCGTTTCATCGGGTCGGCCAGACTTCATTCAACTGCGCGGCGGCGTCGGCGGATTGGCGCACCCCGGCGTCGTAGGCGGGATGCAGTGCGGCAGCGCTGAACACGTCCGGACCGAACGCTTCGATGGCACCGGCGTCGGGCACGATCGAGATCTCCCGCGCACAGCCGTGTTCCCGGTCGGTGCGGCTGCGCGGGTACACATGCGCCAGCGGCTCCATGATCACCACGACCTCGGCGCCCGTGGCCAGATCGGCATTGATGCTGGAGCGGTAGCCGCCGTCGTAATAGTGGCTGCCGTCGATCGGGATGGGCGGGAAGATGCCCGGCACGGCGGTGCTCGAGGCCAGGGCTTGCGGCAGGGTGGCGACATCGTCGCGGGTCCACGGGCGCAGCTCACCGGTGGCCGCGTCGATCGCGGTGATCACCAGCTCGCCGTCCGGCCAGTCCGCGAAATCGACCAGCGAGCCGATCCGTTCGATGTGGTCGTCCGGCTCACCCGTGCTCGCCGCCATCGCCAGCTCGCCGATCCGCTTGCGCATCTGCACCGGATCCTGGCCGCGCTTCCCGATGAGCCCGGCGATCTCCATCATCACCGTGAAATCCTGTTGCACCGCAGCCGCATTCGGCCGCGCGGGCACCAGCAGGCTCGACAGGTCACCACCGCCGGCCAGGATCGAACCGACGACGGCGCCGGCGGAGGTCCCGATGAACCGATCGGCCAGCGCCAGGTCGATCCCGGCCTCCCGCAATCCGGTCCCCAGCCCCGCCAGCCAGCTGATCCCCACCGGCCCACCACCGCCGAGCACCAGCGCGATTCGGCCCCGCTCGGCCGCCACCTCAGACATGTAGGCAGGCTAACGAACAAGCGCGGACTCCGCTGGGGAACGCCCGCGGCATGCCCCGAACACACGCGACCCGGCGCGGTGCGGATGGCACCGGCGCCGGGTCGGCGGACGTCGATCGGTTCGCGATCAGAAGTTGATCATGTGCCCGGCGAGGCCGTGAATCGCCTCCTGCAGGGCCTCGCTCAACGTCGGGTGGGTGTGGACGTTGCGGGCGAGTTCGTTGACCGTGAGGTCCCACTTCTGGGCCAGGGTCAGCTCCGGCAGCAGCTCGGAGACGTCGGGGCCGATGAGGTGGCCGCCGAGCAGTTCACCGTGCGTGGTGTCGGCGATGAGCTTGACGAAACCGGTGGGATCGCCCAGGCCGTGCGCCTTGCCGTTGGCGGTGAACGGGAAGGTCGCGACCTTCACGTCGTAGCCCTCGTCGCGGGCCTGCTGCTCGGTGAGACCGAAGCTGGCGACCTGCGGCTGACAGAAGGTGGCGCGCGGCATCATCCGGTAGTCGCCGAGGGTCATGGTCTCGGCGCCGCCGATGGTCTCGGCCGCGACCACACCCTGCGCCTCCGCGACGTGGGCCAGCTGGAGCTTGGCGGTGACGTCACCGATGGCGTAGATGTGCGGCACGTTGGTGCGCATGTGGTCGTCGATGTCGATGGCACCGCGGTCGGTGAGCGCGACGCCGGTGTTCTCCAGGCCGTAGCCCTCCACCCGGGGCGCGAAGCCGACGGCCTGCAGCACCTTGTCGACGGTGACGGTCTCCACCGAACCGGACTTGTTGTCCTTGATGCTGACGGTGACCTTGGATCCGTCGTCATCGATGGACTGCACGGCCGCACCGGTGGTGATGGTGATGCCGAGCTTCTTGTACGCCTTGGTGATCTCCTTGGAGACGTCGGCGTCCTCGTTGGGCAGCGCGCGGTCGAGGAACTCGACGATGCGCACGTCGACGCCGTAGTTCTTCAGCACGTAGCCGAACTCCATGCCGATGGCGCCCGCGCCGACGATCAGGATGGATCCGGGCAGGTCGCGGGTGAGGATCTGCTCCTCGTAGGTGACGACGTTGGCGCTCAGCGAGGTGCCGGGCAGCAGCTTGGTGACGGTGCCCGTCGCGATGATCACGTTGTCGAAGGTGACCGTCTCGGTGCCGCCATCGCTCAACGCCACCGAGAGGGTGTTCGGGTCGGTGAAGGTGCCGAGCCCGTCGTATTCGGTGATCTTGTTCTTCTTCATCAGGAAGTGGACGCCCTTGACCCGGCCGTCGGCGACCTTGCGGCTGCGGTCGAACGCCGCGCCGAAGTCGAAGGACGCCTCACCGGTGATACCGAAGGTCTTCGCTTCCTTGGTGAAGATATGAGCCAGCTCCGCGTTGCGCAGCAGCGCCTTGGAGGGGATGCAGCCCACGTTCAGGCACACGCCACCCCAGTATTTCTGCTCGACAATCGCTGTTCGCAGGCCGAGTTGAGCGGCACGAATCGCGGCGACGTAACCGCCGGGACCCGCGCCGAGAACGACGACATCGTAGTGGGAAGTCACGGCACCGAGCCTAACGCTGTTGCTGGAAGTTCACTCGCCTATCCCCCGCAATGGTGAGGAGTGCACAGCTACTCGCGAGTAGCTGTTTCGGCCGCCGATCGTGGCTACGGGGCCCCACATTCAGGTCAGGGAGGTATCGCCCATGGCGCACAGCAGGATGCGCAGGGTGCCGGCAAGCTGCTCGGATTGCCCGCGATCAAGAGCAGCCAGCAGGCGTTCATAGTTGGCGATGTGGTCGGCGAACAGATCGTCCAGGATCTGCTTACCGCGGGACGATAGACGGATGAGCACGGTGCGACGATCGGCCGCTGAGGGCACACGGGACACCAGCCCTTTGTCGACCATCCGGTCGATTCGTTTGGTAATCGCACCAGTGGTGACCATCGAGGAACGAACGAGTGCACCAGCGGTCAGCTCATAGGGCTTCCCGGCCCGCCGCAGAGTGGTCAGGACATCCGCCTCGCCGGCGTCCAGATCGTACTCGGCGAGAAACCGCTGGACCTCGGCGTCCCACAACCGGGCCAGCCGTGCCACTCGCGCAACTACGCCGAACGACGTGAGGTCCACATCGGGGCGCTCGGCGCGCCATGCCTCGATCATCTGATCGACAGCGTCGGCGTTCGGACCCATCAGCCCTCCAATATCTTCCTAGTAATTATCTTCCCACTCAATTATATTCGTGGCAACTCCGATCCGCGCACCCTTAGGAGCGGCAATGCCGAGCACCATCAACATGACTGCTATCCACGCGGTCTACGACGCGTTCTCCACCGGAGACCTGGATCGGTTCATCGACCTGCTCGACCCGGACTTCGCGTCCCGGCAATCGGATGCGGTGCCCTGGCGGGGCACCTATCACGGCCGTGCCGGCGTCCGGGACATGTTCAGCCGCGTCGCGCGATCCGGATCCGCATCGTTCCACCCGGAGGAATTCATCGACGGCGGCGACCGTGTCGTGGTGATCGGCAGAGCTCACATCACACCGCATAACACCGACCGAGGCTTCGATGTCCGGGAACTACACGTCTGGCGCGCACAAGACGGGCGCTTGCTCAGCTTGGACGTCTTCCTCAACGCCCCGGCCCCCATGCTCGCCGCGCTTACCACCACCTGACCGAAGCACCGCCCGGCAGAAACCGGACTGTGGACAACAGGGTCCGACCTTTGGATACGGTGGTCGCTGTGGTGACCGCCTCCGCCGACGTGCTGACCGGAACCGCCTCCACTCAGCTGATCCGCCTGGTCCGAGACACCGCGCTGCGTGCGGGCGTCGCTCCCGACCTGCTCGCGGTGATTCCTGGCGGCGCGGACGACCTGCGCGGCGAACTCGACCGCGTGCCGATGTCCGCGCTGATCCAGCTGTGGGAGCTGCTCGCGAGCACCGGGCCGGGCGCCGGGCTCGCGGTGGTCGAGGACGCGCCGCTGGGCCGGCTCAGCACGTGGGACTACCTGGTCACCACCGGCGCGACCCTCGCCGATTCGCTCACCGCCGCGCAGCCGTATCACCAGCTCGTTACCGCCGCGACCGAAGGCTTCGAGCTGCACACCGCGGGCGAGCTGACCGTCGGCTACCGCACCGGCGCCGGCGATCCGGCGGTGGCGGCGATCGTGAACGAGTACGTGCTCGGCTACTACTTGCGTCGGGCGCGGGAAGGGCTGGGTCGCAACGTCGTCCCGGCCCGGATCACCTTCAGCCATCCGGCTCCGCGCGAGCACCGGCTGCTCACCGAAGCGTTCGGCACCGCGCGGATCGACTTCGACGCGGCCGCCGACACCATCACCTTCACCGAAGCCGACGCCGTCGCCCCGCTCGCGCGCGCCGACCCCGCCCTCGCCGACCTATTGCGCAGCCACGCCGAACTCGTCCTCGCCTCCGCGCGACCGATCGCCGGGCCGCTGGACGAATTCCACACCGCCCTCGCGGCCGCCATCGACACCGGCACACCCACGCTCGCAACCGTCGCCGCCAGGATGGCGATGAGCCCGCGCAGCCTGCAACGACGGCTCGCCGAGAACGCCACCACCTGGAGTCATGAGCTCGACCAGACGCGCTACCGCCGCGCCGAAGAACTGTTGCGCGCCGGATCGACCACGGCCGGCGTCGCGGCTCGCCTCGGTTTCGCTGATGATCGCGCACTGCGCAAGGCGTTTCGGCGCTGGAGCGGGGAATCGCCGGGGACTGTGCGGCGGCACTGAGGCCGGACTTTCGGCACCCTGGCGCGTCAGGACCGGTTCGTGGCGCGCGCGGACCTGGGATGCGTCCCGGAACCGCCATAGCTTCGTCGTATCCGGATGAACAGTCCGGGAAGCGAGAGAGGCAGAACCGTGCAGATCCACACCGAACAGCAGCCCGCCCAGACCCCGGCCGACGTGCCTGCGACGACCCGCGAGATCCGTTTGGCCGCACGTCCTTCGGGCGCACCGACCGCCGAGAACTTCGACCTGGTCACCACTCCGATCCCCGACCTCGCCGACGGCCAGATCCTGGTCCGCAACACCTGGATGTCGGTGGACCCGTACATGCGCGGGCGGATGGACGACAAGCCGTCCTACATCCCACCATTCCAGGTGGGTGCGGCGCTGGAGGGTTCGGCGCTGGGTGAGGTGATCGCGTCGCGGTCCGATATTCCGGTCGGCGCCACCGTCACCCACTTCGCCGGTTGGCGGGAACACTCGGTGCTCGACGCCGCCAGCGCCACCGTCGTCGACCCGGCACTGGCCGAACCAGACCAGTTCCTCGGCGCACTCGGCACCACCGGTCTCACCGCCTACGCCGCCCTCACCGACGTCGCCCCGGTCCGTCCCGGCGACACCGTGTTCATCTCCGCGGCGGCCGGCGCCGTTGGCAGCGTCGCCGGGCAGATCGCGCGGCTGCTCGGCGCGAGCCGGGTGATCGGGTCGGCGGGCGGCCCGGCCAAAACCGAGTTGCTGACAACCGAATTCGGCTTCGACGCCGCCATCGACTATCGCGTGGGCGACCTCGCCGGCCAGCTGGCCCAGGCCGCACCCGAGGGCATCGATGTCTACCTCGACAGCGTCGGCGGCGAACACCTGCGCGTCGCCGTCGAAGCCATGCGCCCGCACGGCCGCATCGCACTCGTCGGCGCGATCAGCGGCTACAACGGCGACTCCACCCAGCGGGGACCGGATCTGTTCCTGGCCGCCACCAAGGAGCTCACCCTGCGCGGCATGCTGGTGAACAGCTACTTCCCGATCTTCGGCGAATACATCACCAAGGCCGCCGCCTGGCTCGCCGACGGCACCCTGCGCACCAAGGAAACCGTGTACGAGGGCCTCGACCAGGCCCCGGCCGCCTTCCTCGGCGTCCTGTCCGGCGCGAACACCGGCAAGATGCTGGTCCGGCTGGCATGAGGACGGATATCGGTTGCTCGTCGCACTCAGGCGGCGAGCCCGGCCGGCAGTCGCATCTGGCCCGGCACATCGGCGTCGCTCAGTCCCGCCAGACCTGCTCGGCAACACGACGGAAGTTCCCGCCGAACACCGCGGCCCGGTCGGCCTCGCTGAAACCACGCTCGGCGAGCACGTCGTCCAGTCCGGGCACCTCGGACAGCCCGAGCAGGTCTTCGGGTGGGGTCCACTGCAAGGGGCCCCATTTGGTGTACGCGTCGGAGAAGGCGGCGGGGTTGGTGCGGATTTCGTGGTTGAAGTCTTCGGCGTCGAAGGAGTAGTCGGAGCCGAGGCCGATGTGGTCGATGCCGACGAGTTCGGCGCCGTATTCGATGTGGTCGGCCATGGCGCTCACCCGCTGGGCGCGCTCGTCGGGGTCGTTGCGGCCGAGGAAGATGCCGACGCCGTTGATGCCGATGACGCCGCCGGTGTCGGCGCAGGCCCGGGCCTGCGCGTCGGTGATGTTGCGCGGGTGCTCCCAGACCGCGTCGAAGTTGGCGTGGCTGTAGATCATCGGCACTTCGGTGAGTTCGGCGAGGTCGAGGCCGGTGCGGCGGGAGCAGTGCGCGCCGTCGACGAACACGCCCGCCTCGTTCAGCGCGCGCACCAGATCGCGGCCGTAGCCGGTGAGCCCGGTGTCCTCGGTGTCTAGGCAGCCGCAGCCTGCCGCGTTGGCGTGGTTGTAGGTGGGCAGCAGGGAGCGGACGCCGAGGTCGCGGAAACGGGCGACGTTGTCGAGATCGCCGTCGAGCGGGCCGGCATCCTCGAGGTCGAAGGCGAGGGCGATGGTGTCCGGGTCACCGATCTCGGAGACCTTGGTGACCAGCCGGAACCGCCCGTCGGCGAGTGCGTCGGCGCGGAATTTGTGCAGCAAGGCGAGGGTGTCGGCGCTCGATTGCGGCGAATAGCCGACGTTCACCGACAGATACGAGCCGAGCGGGTAGCGCGCCAGCTCGCTGATGTCGGCGGTCGGTAGCAGCGGCAGGCAGCTGTGCTGCTCCCACAGAAACGGCGGCACGGCAACCTCCTGGATGGTTCAGTATCCGAGCAGCTCATCCTATGTCTCGGCGGCGGCGTGCCCGGGTACCCACGTGGCGGTCGTCACCGCTCGGCAACAATGTGGGGATGAGCGGCGTTGACGAGAAGGTGACTGATCCGTATCTCTGGCTCGAAGAGGTGACCGGCGAGGCCGCCCTCGACTTCGCCCGCGCCCGCAACGAGGTCGTCGTCGAGCGCTTCGCCTCCGCCGACCGGTTCACCGAGTTGCAGCGCCGCATCCTGGACATGCTCGACACCGACACCAAGATCGCCTACCCGGGCCGCCGGGGGCAGTGGCTGTACAACTACTGGCGCGACGCCGAGCACCCGCGCGGACTGTGGCGACGCACCACCTTCGCCGAGTACGCCACCGACGACCCCGACTGGGATGTGCTGATCGACCTCGACGCGGTCGCCGCCGAGGAGGACGAGAACTGGGTGTGGGGCGGTGCGGGCGTGCTGCGTCCGTCGCAGAGCCGCGCGCTGATCTCGCTCTCGCGCGGCGGTGCGGACGCCAAGGTCGTGCGCGAATTCGATCTGGAGACCAGGAAGTTCATCGCCCCCGAGGACGGCGGTTTCTTCCTGCCCGAGGCGAAATCGCAGATCAGCTGGATCGATATCGACTCGGTGTATGTGGGCACCGATTTCGAACCCGGCTCGCTCACCGATTCCGGATATCCGCGCATCGCCAAGCGCTGGCGTCGCGGCACCCCGCTGACGGAGGCGGAGACGGTGTTCGAGGGCGAGGTCGGCGATGTCGCCGTATCCGCCGGTTACGACCGGACTCCCGGCTACGAACGCCACTATGTGGGCAGGGCCACCGACTTCTTCAACGAAGAGGTGTATCTGCTCGAATCCGACGGCACTTGGCGTCAGCTGGAGACGCCGCTGGATGCCAGCGAGTCGTGGTACAAGGACTGGCTGCTGGTGCGGTTGAAGTCGCCGTGGGAGATCGGGCCGAAGACCTATCCGGCCGGTGCGCTCCTGGTGACCGACTTCAACGAATTCCTCGCCGGTGGACGCGATTTCGAGGTGCTGTTCGAGCCCGACGCGCACACCGCACTGCACGGCTATGGCTGGACCGAGAACCATCTGCTGCTGGTCACATTGCAAGACGTGCAGACCAAACTGCACGTCCTCACACCCGGCCCCGACGGCTGGCGCCGCGAACCCCTCGCCGACACCCCGCCGATGTCGACCACCGGCGTGATGAACCTCGACCCCCTCGAGGGCGGTGACGAATTCATGCTCACCACCAGCGGGTTCACCACCCCGACCACGCTGCTCGCCGGTTCCGTCGGCGGCCCGGCCACCCGACTGAAGCAGGAACCCGGCTTCTTCGACACCGACGGCATCGAAACCGAGCAGTTCTTCGCCCGCTCCGACGACGGAACGATGGTGCCGTACTTCGTCATCCGCCACCGCGACCACAAGGGCTCCCCGCAGCCGACCGTGATGTCCGGTTACGGCGGTTTCGAGGTCTCCCGCACTCCCGCCTACAGCGGCGCCTCCGGCATGGGCTGGCTCGAACGCGGCGGCACCTGGGTGATGACCAATATCCGCGGCGGCGGCGAATACGGCCCGGAATGGCACACCTCGGTGCAGAAAGCCAACCGGCACAAGGTCTACGAGGACTTCTCTTCCATCGCTCGCGACCTGGTCGAGCGCGGCATCACGACCCACGAACAGCTCGGCGCCGTCGGCGGCTCCAACGGCGGTCTGCTCATGGGCGTCATGCTCACCCGCTATCCGGAACTGTTCGGCGCCATCGTCTGCCAGGTCCCGCTGCTGGACATGAAGCGCTACCACCGCCTCCTGGCCGGCGCCTCCTGGATGGCCGAATACGGCGACCCGGACAACCCGGAAGAATGGGAATACATCAGCAAATACTCCCCCTACCAGAACGTTCGGGCCGACAAGCAGTACCCGCCGATCCTGCTCACCACCTCAACCCGCGACGACCGCGTCCATCCCGGGCACGCCCGCAAGATGGCCGCCCTCCTGGAACAACTCGGGCACAAGGTCTGGTACCACGAGAACATCGAAGGCGGACACGGCGGAGCGGCTGATAACAAGCAGTCGGCGTTCCAAGCGGCGCTGATCTACGAATTCTTCACGCAGATGCTGGTGGAGAAAGAGGGGTAAGCCGCAGCATCGGGGCTTCGCTCACCTCGCGGATAACGCTGACCGACGGTCTCGCCGGCTGGAGATGATCGAGACAGTCGTGTCGTTCCGCGAGGGCCCGACCTCGAGACCTCAGATGTCGCTCACCGACAGGACGCGGAACGGGGTGACAGGAGTTCCCGGGCCGAGCGGGCCGCCCTTGTCGAATTGCGAGGACACGACCAGAGTTCGATCGTCGATATGCACCAAAGTCGTTGGTACGGCCAGTGACTCGTCGGTCAGCTCGGCTTCCCGGGTCGCGCTGGTTCCGTCGGGAGTGATGGTCCAGCGGGACAGGGTATTGCGGACGTTCTGGCCTACCCGCAGCGTCGTGCCGTCCAGCTCGAGTCCATCACCCATCGACACATCACCGCCGTTCAACACGACCTTGCTGATGGGGCCAGGAGTTTCCGCGGCGAGGTCCACTCGATAGAGATCGCCGCCGGTCGAATCGACGACGAGCAGATACTTGCCGTCGGCGTCGGCGGTGATGCCGTTGAGGGTGTAGGCCTCGGGGCCGTGCGGTTCGAGGGCGGGCTTCAGATCGAAGGCGGGGGCGAGTTCGGCGCGGCCGCCCTGGGCGATCGTGCGCGTCAGATCGCCGGCCGTGATCCGGTACACCACTGCGGTTTTGCTGTCGGTGACGTAGGCGGTGCCGTCGGCGGTGATCACGATGTCATTGATGAAGTGCTCCCCCGCGCCGACGTCGAAGCGGGCCAGCAGCTCGCGCGAGTCGATGTTGTACACAGCGACTCCGGCGGACGAGTCGAGCACCCACAGCCGCCCGTCGCGATCCACCCGCAATCCGTTCGCGGTCCTGCGCCCGTCGGTGCCGCTGGGCAGGAATACTTCGGCCGTATCCGCGCCCGGTGTCGACCGGTAGATCGTGCCGTCGGCGAAGGAGCCGACGTAGATGTCGCCGTGGCGTTTGTCGGCCGCGATCCCCTCCGGGTACACCCGATCCCCGGGCAGCTCGAAGGCCGTCTCGATCCGCGGCGTCTGCTCCGCCGAGTCCGCGTTAGCGCCACAACCGGCGGCGGCAAGCATAGCCGTCGCCGCGACCAATGCCGTCGACCAGCGACGACGCGCAATCTGATGCATGATTCGAGCCCCTCATGTGTAGTCACATACTAGATCGAGCACGAATGTAGATTAGAGTTCTAATCATCGTCAAGACTCTATCCAACCGAAGAGTGGATACGATGCCTGGTATGACGCCCATGCCCGCCGCCGAACGCATCGGCTCCTACATCAAGCGCGCCGAACAGGCCCTGAACGCGGCCAAGAACGCGGCGCTGAAACCGGCGGGCGTCACCGTGGCCCAGTACGCGGCGCTGCTGGGCCTGGTCGAGAACCCGGGCATCTCCGCCGCCGCCCTCGCCCGGCTGTGCGGGGTGACGCCGCCGACGATGAACACCGTGCTCACCAACCTCGTCGACCGCGGCCTCATCGAACGCACCCCGCACGCTTGGCACAAGAACGTGCTCGAAACCCGGCTCACCGAGGCCGGCGAGCAGGCCATGCGCGATGCGGACGCCCGCGCGATCGCCGTGGAGCGCGCCGTCGCGGCGGGCTTCACCGAGGATGAGCGGCAGACGCTGATCGATCTGCTGACCCGCTGCGCCGACCTCTTCGATGCCACCCGGGCCGAGGCGCCCGCAGCACCCGAGCGGAGTTAGCCGATGAGTGATCCAGCAGGCATCCTCTACGACATCGACGGAGTGCTGGTCACGTCATGGCGTGCCTTGCCCGGTGCGTCCGACGCCGTCCGGAGCCTCGCCGAGCGGGGACTGCGCCGCGCGTTCTTGACCAACACCACCTCCCGCACCCAGGCCGAGATCGCCGACCGGCTGTGCGCGGCGGGCATCGAGGTCGGCGCCGACGAGATCGTCACTGCGGCCCGCTTGACCGTCGAGTACCTGCGCCGCAACCATCCTGGCGCCCGCACGTGGGTGCTCAACCACGGCGATATCGAGGTGGATCTCGCCGAGCTCCGCTTCGACGCCACCGACCCCGAGGTCGTCGTGCTCGGTGGCGCGGGCCCCGAATTCACCCACCGCGCGCTCAGTCGCGTCGTGGAACTGATGCTCGACGGCGTGCCGGTGGTCGCCATGCAGGGCGGCATGACCTGGGCCACCGACGACGGCCTGCGCATCGACACCGGCACCTATCTGCCCGGCTTGGAAGCGGCCGGGAACGCCGGCATCACCGTCGTCGGCAAACCATCCGCCACCGGCTTCCGCACCTGCGCCGCGACCATGGATCTGACACCGGAGCAGGTGCTGATGATCGGCGACGACCTGCAATCCGACGTACTGGCCGCCCAAGACGTCGGCATGACCGGGGTGCTGGTGCGCACCGGCAAGTTCCGCGCCGCCGTATTGGAAGCGTCGGCGCGGCAGCCGGATCACGTCATCCATTCGGTAGCAGACCTACCCGGGCTCCTCGCGCAATCCGGCTAGCGCCTCGCTCGCTCGTGGCGCGATGTTCGTCGGAATTCGTGCGAAGGTGTCCGTTCGCAGAGGATGCGAGAGGTCAGCCGAGAACGAACGCGACGAGAAACCCTGCCGCGGTGGCGATCCCGACCCACCATCCACCCTCCCGGTACGCCTCGGGCATGAGCGAATCCGCGAGCACGGCGATCGTCGCCCCACCGGCGAACGCCTGCACGGTGCTGATCTGGGTGCCGGAAAGATTGTCCGAGAGCAGGTTTCCCAGCACCGTCACCACCACCAGCACCACGCCGGTGATCGTCCACAAGGCCAGCGCACGCCCCGGTGCGAAACCGTGCCGGTCGCGCATCAGCGCCGCACCGCCGATCGCCTCGGGCACATTGCCCACCGCCACCGCGACCAGCAGCACCACTCCCCCGCCGCCGGCCAGCGTGACGCCGAGCGCGGTGTTCTCGGGGACACCGTCGAGCACCGTGCCGAGCATCAACGCCCACCCGATCGCGGTGGGACCGAGCCGTTGCTCGATGAACCGATTCGCGACGACATACACCGTGGCTCCGGCGAACAGGGCAGTGCCCGCGACCCAGGCCCCGGCTTCCACGAACGCCGGTTCGAACAATTCGTTGGTCACCGCGGCGATCATGGTGCCTGCGCCGAAGGCCATCAGCGAGGCGAGCAATGGTTTCGGCAATGTCCAGCGCAAGCCGATGACGGCGCCGAGCACCAGCGGCACTGCCGTGCCCAATCCGTAGAGCAGCGCGGTCCCCATTCGGCCACGGTAGGTCAATGGATAGTGCCGCCCCGGTTTCCGCGCCGGAGCCATCTAAATAATTCTAGAAATTCCCTTCAAAATCGCCCGAGCCGCCGTAGCTCTCGGTATCGTCCGATTCGGCAAACAGCCAGTGACACTGGCCAGGTAATCCCAGATCGGAGTTCGTGTTTGACAGCTGTTCCATCCGACGTGCTCGGACAGTCGCTCGCATGCCGTCGGCGATGGGGAAGGCCGGTGAGTGTCGAACATCTCGCCTGCCCCGGCGCCACGAGCGAATAACGAGCCGACGCAGACTTGCCAACTCGGCTGACGCGCGGTCGGCCGCCAGTTGCGGCGAAGGGCCCGATCCATGACGAGGGGATCGGGCCCTTCGGTATTGTCTGCCCCAATGTCACAGGATGCGAATACGGGACGAATGTATGCCGGGCAACCCGTAGAGGACCGGCAGCGCCAGCGGCGTGCGCGTTTTCTGGAATCCGGGCTCACCGTTTTCGCGCGCGATGGATACGCCAACAGTTCGGTCGGCGCCATTTGCAAGGATGCGGGGCTGTCGTCTCGGCAGTTCTACGAGGAGTTCACCGGCCGCGAATCCTTGCTGATCGAGCTGTACGAGCAGATCCATCGGGAATCGCGCGCCGCGGTCGAGGCAGCACTGGCCGAACGGTCCGAGGCCAGCGCGGTGGAGAGCATCGACGCCGCCGTGCGCGCCTACGTGCAATCCATCGGCACCGACCCACGCAAGGCCAGAGTGGCACTGGTCGAGGTGGTCGGCGCCGGACCCAAGGTGGAAAAGCTGCGGCTGGAACTGCGTCGCATGTGGGGTTCGCTGCTCGCGGGCGCGGCCGAGGACGCCGCGATGCACGGCGAGATCCCGCCCGGCGACTACGAGATGCGGATGCTGGCCATCATCGGCGCGGTCAACTACGTGGTCGACGAATGGAGCGGCTCGGACCCGCGCCGTCCCCTCGACGACGTGATCCGCGTGCTCAGCCGGGTCATCATGGGTGCCGTCGGAGCGTGATCGGCACCGGGGGCTGCGCGTAGCCTTGGCGCGTGGAGACCGTACCGATCCAGATGCCCGACGGCAGCACCGTCCCTGTGCGATTGCTGTCGGCCTCGGGCGTCCACCGTCATCCGGTGACGCCGGACGTGCCGCGCCCTGTCGTGGTGATCGTGCCCGGGCTCGGCGTCCCCGGCGAGTACTACAGCTACTTCGCCCGGCTGCTGTCCGAGCGCGGTTTCGACGTCGCCATCGCCGAATTACGCGGTAACGGCGACAGCACCCCCAAACCGGACTCCTCGAGCACCTACGGCTACCACGAGTTGGTCTCGGTCGACTTCCCCGCCATGTTCGAAGTGGTGCGCGACCGTTTCCCCGACAGCACGCCCTACCTGCTCGGCCACAGCATGGGCGGCCAGCTCGGCGTCATGTACGCCGCCCGCATCCGCGGCCGCCTCGGCGGACTCATCCTGATCGCCTCCGGCACCCCCTACTACCGCGGCTACCGCGGACTCACCGGCCCCGGCATGCTCGTCGGCACCGCCGCCGTCTCCCTCACCGCCAACCTGGCCGGCTTCTGGCCCGGCGACCGCTTCGGCCCCAACGGCTTCGGCCGCCAATCCAAGGTCCTGATCTCCGACTGGGCCCGCCTCGCCCGCACCGGCCGCTTCGTCCCCGTCGGCGCCGACATCGACTACGAAGAACGCATAGCCCGCCTGAAACTCCCCGTCCTGTCCATCACCATGACCGGCGACGACCTCACCCCCACCTCCTCCGCCCGCCACCTGCTGGAAAAATTACCCAACGCCGACGTCACCACCTGGCACGAGACCCGACCACTCGGGCACAACGGGTGGATCCCCGATCCGAACAGCACGATCGACCGGATCGAGAAGTGGTTGCGGGACAGGTGATTCCCAGCCGCGTCACCCACGGCCCCCGATAGTCGACCACCGGGCGAACGACAATCGCGGCCAGACTGTTTCCACGTCGCCGAGTTCCATGAGGGAATGCAGGGTCAGCGGGTCCAGATGGTTGGGAGCCGGGGTGATCAGCGCGTCGACCTCAGCTGCGCGCATCTGATCGACCAGCGGGAGTACCGAACCGATCGCCGGCCAGACCAGATGGTATCCGAGCCGCCGGGCCAGTCGGCGGACCTGCACAACCTCCGCGGAGTACTCGATGCTGACGTCGGGGTCTATCCACGCCAAGGCGGTTATTCGGTGGCGCACGGCGGCTCCATTCGCTCCTCTGACAATCGCGATCCCGGCTCAGCCGAGCTTTCGCTCTCCTCTGGGGAAACGGACTGTGCAACCACACGCGGGGGCAAGGCAATGGCTCCGACTATTGCCAGTAGTGGTAGCCCGACCGCGACCGCGAATCCGATGGTGATCCAATCGAGTGTCATCGCGGGCGCCCTGTGCCCGCAGCGAATCGACCCCGTGGAGTCGCTGACCAGCGCGTGCCATCGTGCGCGTTGACGATCAACGCGCGCCGCTCGAGCCGCGCTATAGCCCACCGGGTGCGGCACCTGGTCAGCCTGGCTTGTCTCGCGATCTGATCGGCGGTCAGCATCGCACCTGGCACGAGCACATCCAGTACCGCGAGTTCGGCCCGCCTCGGTCCGAAACACATTGGTCCTCCAATTGTTGGCATTGGCACGATGAGCGAATCCCTGCGCTGCCGCTTCGGACACAGCGTTCTTTCAGGTTTCACGCCGCGAAACAGGTGGGGCGAGTGGTACTGGAGGTGGCATCACTACGTCGGCGACCGTGCAGCGGGCAGGCAGGAGCGCCAGTGGCACAGCAGGTGGCATTCAGCCCGGAGGTGATGCGCAGAAGGCGGTAGTGGTGGCAGGCTGGAGAGATGTCAGCGGACACGGCGCGGCTGATCAAACAGCTACGTGCTGCCAAGGGGTGGAGTCAGGGCAGACTCGCGGGTGAGTTGTCGAGGTCGTCCGGTTACAACATGACTCGCGAATATATTTCGCGGCACTGGGAGTCGGGCAGGACGGAGCCGTCGGCGTTCTGGCTGCGCCATCTAGCCGCGGTGCTCGATTGCCCGCTAGAGCTATTGGAGACCGACGTGAACCGTCGCGAATTCATGTCCCATCTCGCTGCAACGTCGATCGCACCAGTTGTCGCGTCAGATTTACTGGCGCAGGGCTTTTCCACGCGCTTGCACTCGAGTGGCCCCAGCGTGGACGAGTGGGAGGGCATGTTGGCGCGGTACGGTTCGGACTATATGAGCCAGGGTGCGGCGCAGATTCAACAGCGATTGGCGGCCGACCTCGTTGTCTTGCAGCAACAGTTGGATTCGCCACGAATGTGGGCTGTGGCGGCGCGCCTGATGACGCTGTTCGCCAAGACCTATCCGGGAAGCGATGGGCGCAAGGCGATCTCGTGGTATCGCATGGCGGCCGAGGCCGCCGACCGATCCGGCGATAGCGATACCCGGGTCTGGGTACGTGGTCGCGCGGCGATCGCGCTCGGATATGAAGGAGCGGCGCTCCCTGTCGCGCACACGTTCGCAGATCAGGCGCTGGCCATCTCCGATGACCACAGTCTGGGAAGATTGAACGCCCTCTGGGGCAAAGCGCACGCTTCGGCGATACAAGGCGACAGGGCGACCGCACGCAGCCTGATCGACACCGGCCGGCGAGAGTTCGACGTTTCGTATTCGGAAGAGCAAACTTCGGACTATGCCGTGCCGTGGTGGCGGGTGAACGTCTTCCTGTCTCTGCTGGCGGCCCGCCTCGGCGACGAGAAGATCGCCCTCGCTGCGCAGGACGACGCGAGCGCAGCGCTGCCACCGGAACTTCCACGTTTTTCGACCCACCTGGATATGCATCGCGGTTTGATGCTGGTCCGCGCAGGCGACCGAATTCAGGGCGTACGCGTCGCCCGCGCCGCCCTGGACGCCCTGCCACCAGAGAAACACTCGCTCACTCTGCGCATGCTCATGGATGAGATCAGTGGGCCGGACCGCATGGACACCACGATGACGTGAAATGCTCGCGGTGGGTTCGAAGCTCACCGTTCCGTTGTTCGAACCGCCCTACCCGAGAACGGATTCGAAACATGCCCGATTCGCCGACGGCCGAGCGCAGACCCTACGTCGCCTTGATCGTCTACGAGATGGGCAGAGTCGGCGGCCGTGGCGTCTACTATCGCGAAGACTTCGTCCTCGTCTGGGCCGACGATCTCGTCCAGGCCCGAGAACTCGCCGACCAGCACGTGCGCAACGAGGTGTACGAGTCCGAAGACGGAAGCTACGTCAGGCTCTACGCGGTGATCGACGTCAACGAGGTCACCGAGCCGTTGGATTCAGCCCCCACCACGGACCTTTATTCACGGCACTTCGCGAGCATCGACGACTACAGATCGTTCGAGATGTTCCTCGGAGGGAAGGATCCCCTGGCATAACGGCCTCCTCACCTCATCGCCACGCCCGAGTTTGTCATGCATCGCTGCTACCCGGGCGTGGAAGGTCCTCCGCATCCTCGGTGGTAAACGGGCCACGCAGTCGCTGCGCCAGTTCAGGATCGGAGTAGACCTCGGCCGTCGACTGCCATTCGCGCAGCGCGCGGGAGAACGGGAGCAGCAGGCCGGTCTCGGCCCCTGCGAGTAGGTGATCCAATAGCTCTCGAACGCATTGGGGGCGAGCGGGTTCCGGTAGCCACACCAGCCAGGGCAGTTCTTCGGCGAATACTTCCTCGGCCAGTGAGCGGTTCGCCTTGGCGACGATGGCCAGGGATCGTGCGGCCAGGCCCAGACCCTTGACCAAGGCCTCGAAGCGCTCGGAGCGCATGAGCACCAGGTTCTCCGCGTCGCGGCGTTCCAGGATCACGTCGGCGTCGTCCAGCGCGGGGAACACGCTGGTCTGCTTGTTGATCAAGGTGGAGAACGGGAAGGTGCGGGTAGCCATGCACCCATGCTACGGCACTACTTCGAAACTAGTTCAGTAGTTATCCGGATGCCGACAAGGCCGAAGGCCGGCCCACCTGACGGTGGGCCGGCCTTCGGGTCGAAAAGGGTTGCCGGGTGGCAGGACTCAGAAGTCCATGCCGCCCATGCCGCCGGTGGGGTCGGCGGGAGCGGCCGAGGCCTTCTCCGGCTTGTCGGCGACGACGGCCTCGGTGGTCAGGAACAGGGCCGCGATGGAGGCCGCGTTCTGCAGGGCCGAACGGGTGACCTTGACCGGGTCGGCGACGCCGGCGGCCAGCAGGTCTTCGTACTCGTTGGTCTGGGCGTTGAGGCCCTGACCGGCGGGCAGGTTGGCGACCTTCTCGGCCACCACGCCGGGCTCGAGGCCGGCGTTGAAGGCGATCTGCTTCAGCGGAGCCGACAGCGCGACCTTCACGATGTTGGCACCGGTGGCCTCGTCACCGTCGAGCTTCAGCTCGTCCAGCGCCGGAGCCGACTGCAGCAGGGCCACGCCACCACCTGCGACGATGCCCTCTTCGACGGCAGCCTTCGCGTTGCGGACGGCGTCCTCGATGCGGTGCTTGCGCTCCTTGAGCTCGACCTCGGTCGCGGCACCGGCCTTGATGACCGCAACACCGCCGGCCAGCTTGGCCAGGCGCTCCTGCAGCTTCTCGCGGTCGTAGTCGGAGTCCGAGTTCTCGATCTCGGTGCGGATCTGCGCAACGCGGCCCTTGATGGCCTCCGCGTCGCCCGCGCCCTCGACGATGGTGGTCTCGTCCTTGGTGACGACGACCTTGCGGGCCTGGCCGAGCAGCTCGATGCCTGCGGTCTCCAGGGAGAGGCCGACCTCTTCGCTGATGACCTCGCCACCGGTGAGGATGGCGATGTCGGCGAGCTGGGCCTTGCGGCGGTCACCGAAGCCCGGGGCCTTGACGGCGACGGACTTGAAGGTGCCACGGATCTTGTTCACGACCAGGGTCGACAGGGCCTCACCCTCGACGTCCTCGGCGATGATCAGCAGCGGCTTGCCGGCCTGGATGACCTTCTCCAGCAGCGGCAGCAGGTCCTTGACGGTGGAGATCTTCGAGCCGACCAGCAGGATGTACGGATCCTCGAGGACCGCTTCCTGACGCTCCGGGTCGGTGACGAAGTAACCCGAGATGTAGCCCTTGTCGAAGCGCATACCCTCGGTCAGCTCCAGCTGGAGGCCGAAGGTGTTGCTCTCCTCGACGGTGATGACGCCTTCCTTGCCGACCTTGTCCATGGCCTCGGCGATCAGCTCACCGATGGACGCGTCGCCCGCGGAGATACCGGCGGTGGCGGCGATCTGCTCCTTGGTCTCGACTTCCTTGGCGGTGTCGAGCAGCTTGGCGGTGACGGCCTCGACGGCCTTCTCGATGCCGCGCTTCAGTCCCAGCGGGTTCGCGCCGGCCGCGACGTTGCGCAGGCCCTCGCGCACCAGCGCCTGGGCGAGCACGGTGGCGGTGGTGGTGCCGTCGCCCGCGACGTCGTCGGTCTTCTTGGCGACTTCCTTGACCAGCTCGGCGCCGATCTTCTCGTACGGGTCCTCCAGCTCGATCTCCTTGGCGATGGACACACCATCGTTGGTGATCGTGGGGGCGCCCCACTTCTTCTCCAGCACGACGTTGCGACCCTTCGGGCCCAGCGTCACCTTGACCGCGTCGGCGAGGCTGTTCAGACCCCGCTCGAGGCCGCGACGGGCCTCTTCGTCGTACGCAATTGTCTTGGCCATTGCGGTGAGATCCTCCAAGTAATGAGGCTGACACACAGGATGACCGCATTGTCGGGCCACCCTATTTACGCTGGCCAGGCTCGGTGCCCGCGACGGACGACCAGGGGTGTCTTGGATACCCGATCTCACCGTCCCGACCTGGCACTCACGGGTAGAGAGTGCCAAGCCCTTTTTAGCACTCGCCGGTGACGAGTGCAAGGTCGGCCCCGCGCTATCCCTGCAACCGGTCGGTGACGCGCAGCGCCAGCGCGAGGAACGCATCGGCGCGCCGCTCCTCCGGCGAGCGCGGCTCACCCTCCTCGACGGTGACCAGTTCGGCGTCGTTGATCAACAGCTCGGCTTCCACCCGCATGATGGCCCGGATGAACGGCGGCGCCACCTCGGGCGGCAGGTCGCCGTTGACGATGTAGCTGCCGTCGTCGAGGGATTCGGTGGACACATACGACAGCGCGCGCAACAGATCGTCGCGCCGTTCCCCCGCGATCAGGTCGGAGTTCTCGTCATCCGCCATTGCTATAGGTTACCGGCAGTACTGGCGGCGGGGCGGCCGCACAGGCACCTGCCGCCCCGCCGCGACCTTCCGGCAACCATCCGGTGATGCCCGCGGCCGCCGTGCCGGGTTCAGGATTTGTCGCCGATGATGCCCGCGAGCAGCTCGACCAGATGCTCCTCGGCGACGGCCTTGTCGATGCCGAGGCCCGACAGCACGCCGCTGCCGTTCTCCTGCTCGAGCAGGGCGAGCAGGATGTGCTCGGTGCCGATGTAGTTGTGACCGAGCCGCAGCGCCTCCCGGAAGGTCAGTTCCAGCACCTTCTTGGCCTCCGGGTCGAACGGCACCAGCGCGGGCACCTCGTCGCCGCCGGGCGGCAGTGCCGCGGTGGCGGCCGCGCTGACCGACTCGATGGTGGCGCCCTGGGTGAGCAATTCCTTGGCGGCCAGCCCGTCGGGTTCGGACAGCAGCGCGAGCACCAGGTGCACCGGCGCGATCTGCGCGTTGCCCGCGCCACGTGCCGCCTCCTGGGCCGCCATGACCACGTTCTTGGCGCGCGGGGTGTAGCGGGCGAAGCCCTGGTTGGGGTCCATGGCGGCGGCGTCGCCGGGTGTCTTGGGCACGAACCGCTTCTGCGCGGCCTGCTTGCTGACGCCCATGCTGGCGCCGATATCGGTCCAGGAGGCGCCGGAGCGGCGGGCCTGGTCGACGAAGTGGCCGATCAGGTGATCGGCCAGTTCGCCGAGGTGCCCGGCGGCGACCATGGCGTCGGCCAGTTGGTCGAGGACGTTGTCGGGGCGGGCCTTTTTGATGCCTTCGATGAGGTCGTCGAGCTTGAGCGAGGAAGTCATGCGTCAACCATAGGTTGACGAACCATCGTCGTCAACCGTTGGTTGACGTTTGACTATTTCGCTCCCGCACCGGCGGCGGCGAACCGCACGATCGCCTCCTTGACCCGGGCCGCCGTACGCCCGGTCAGCACCATCCGGCCGGGTGCGTCGTCGGCGTGCACGAACTGGATGACGCCATCGCGGCGGCCGAGGCTCAGGCACTGGAGGTGGTATCGGAAGTTCAGCTCGCCCGGTTCGCGGCCGCGCAGACGTGCGGTGACGGCGTCGGCGGCATAGGAGCCGGTGGGCAGCGCGGTCGCGCAGGCCATCCGCAGTTCGCGGCCGCCGGGCCCGGCGACGACGGCGCTGTCGCCGGCCGCGTAGATGTTCGGATGCGAGACCGAACGCAGCGTGGCGTCGGTGCGGACGCGGCCGTGCGCGTCCACCGCGAGACCGGCGCGAGCGGCCAGCTGCGGAACGCCGAACCCCGTGGTCCACACGGTCGCCCGGGATTCCAGCGACGTGCCGTCGGCCAGCCGCACGGCGTCCGCACTCACCTCGATGACCTTCTCGCCGGCATGCACCCGCACGCCCAGCCCGTCGAGAACCCGCTGGATATGGGCCTGCGCCCGCGGGGACAGCCAGGCGCCCGGCTCCTCCGTGCCGACCAGTTCCACCCGGGTACCGGGGCGGGATTCGGCGAGTTCGGCCGCCACCTCGATGCCGGTGGCGCCGGCGCCGACCACCACGATCGGCCCATCGGCGGGGATGCGGGCGGCCGATTCAGGCGTGGCCACCGAGTAGGCGTGTCCGGCAACACCCGGCACTCCGCAGTCGTCGTCGGCGCTGCCCAGCGTGTAGATCAGGGTGTCGTAGCCGAGCGGTTCACGATTGTCGAACCGCAGCAGCGAACGCTCGGCGTCGAGTTCGGTCACCCGGCCGTGCACGAATCCGACGCCCTGGGGTTCCAGCAGTGCACGCAGGTCCCAGGCGCGGGTCTGCTGCCCGGCGAAGCGCTGATGCAGCCGCACCCGTTCGACGAATTCCGTACGCGCGTCGACCACAGTGACGTCGGCGCCACGCGCTTTCCGCGCCAACCGGCGCGCGGCGGCCAGGCCCGCGTATCCGGCGCCGAGGACGACGATCCGATGCTGTCCGGTCATGGTGGGCTCCTCCAGGAGTGGGGACGGTGATACCACTCAGACCGGATGGCCCGCCGATCCCTGACAGGGCGGCACTGTGACCCTGACCACACACCATCGAGGCCCAGCCCGTGACTGGTTCAAGCGGCCCGATCTCGCAGCTCAGGCCGCTACCCGCCCGAAGTACGCGAGCTTCTCGGGCGCGACCACCAACCGCAAGGCCGTCACCACAGTGCCGTCGGAATCGGCCGTACACACCGCCATCGGCGCACCGCCTGCCCAGGCGCACACCGCGGGCAGCCCGTTGACCTCGGTGAGTTCGATGGTGACCTCGGGCCCCACCCAGCTGAACAGCTTGGTCAGGTAGAGCGCCACCTTCGACACGCCCACCACCGGACGGCGCGCCACACCGACCATGCCTGCCCCGTCGGCGACCGAGACCACGTCGGCGGCGAGCATCTGCTCCAACGCGGCCACGTCACCCTCACGGGCGGCGGCGAAGAACCGTTCCATCAGCGCCCGCGCGTGATCGGCCGGAATATCGAAGCGCGCCTTACCGTCTCGCACCCGACGACCGGCGCGGTGGAAGACCTGCTGGGAATTGGCCTCGGAAAGCTCCAGCATCGTGGCGATCTCGCGATGCGTGTAGCCGAATGCCTCGCGCAGCACGAACACCGCGCGCTCGACCGGTGAGAGCCGCTCCAGCGCGGTGAGCAGCGCCATCGACACCAGCTCGCGCTCCTGCGCCGACTCCAGCGGACCGAGTTCGCCGGCTCCGGTCGGCACCGGCTCGGGTAGCCACGGGCCGACGTAGCTCTCCCGGCGCGCCCGCGCCGAATCCAGCCAGGTGCGGCACAGATTCACCACCACGGTGGTCAACCAGGCCTGCGCCGAACGGATTTCGGTGCGCTCGGCGGCTTCCCAGCGCAGATAGGTTTCCTGCACGGCGTCCTCGGCTTCGGCGGCCGATCCGAGCATCCGGTAGGCGAGCGAGAACAACCGTGAACGCTCGGCTTCGAAATCAGCCAGACCCTGTGCGTCCACTCCGCTACCTCCCGCGCCGTCTGCGGCGACGATACCCGGGCAGGTTCAGGCGCCGGCGCCGTCCTGCTCGCGCACATCCTGTTCGCGCTTACCGCCCGGACGACGCAGCCGCAGCCGCGACGACCCGCGCATCGCCGGACGGCGAATGGCAGGCCGCCGGATCGCCGGGCGCCGCCGCGCCGCCCGTCGCTGGGCGCGCCGCTCGGCCGGCTTGTGTTCCCAGGTCTCCGGCCGGGCCGCGACCCAGCGCTGGGAGTACCAGGCGAACGGGATATGGCCGAGGTACAGCACGATCAGCACCAGCAGCAGCACGATCGGGTAGGTGACCAGCGCGGCGGCGGCCGCGGCCACCAGGACCAGCAGTCCGGCTGCGGCCTGCGGCGCGACAGAGACCGACTTCATGGCCAGCGTCGGGATGGTGCTCACGGCCAGCAGCGCGGCGAACACGACCCAGGCGGAGACGGTGCCGAAACCGACCCACCAGCCGTCACCGAATTGCACGTACAGCGCGATCGGGGCCAGCGCGATGAGCGCGGCGGCGGGCGCCGGGACACCGACGAAGTACTCGCGCGCCCAATCCGGGCGGGTGTCGTCGTCCATCAGGGTGTTGAACCGCGCCAGCCGCAGCACGATGCTCACCGCGAACAGCAATGCGATGATCCAGCCGGTGCTGTTGTCGCTGAGCAGGCCGATGTAGATCACCAGGGCGGGGGCCACACCGAAAGAGATGGCATCCGACAGCGAGTCCAGCTCGGCGCCGATCTTGGTGGTGGCAGCCAGCATCCGGGCCAGGCGCCCGTCGAGGGTGTCGAGGACCGCCGCCGCGCCGATCATGGCCAGCGAAACCCCGAATTCACCGTCGAGGGCGAATTTCACCGCGGACAGTCCGGAGCACAGCGCCATGATGGTGACCATGCTCGGCAGCAGCCGGATCGACCGGCGCCGCCGACCGGCAGTGCCCTGCTCCATCATGACCCGGTGGTCGGCAATACGGCCAGCACGGTCTCGGCACCGATGGTGCGCTGACCGACCTCGACGAGCAGTTCGGTGCCCGCCGGGAAGTAGGTGTCGACCCGGGAGCCGAAGCGGATCAGGCCGTAGGTGTCGCCGATGGTGAGCACATCACCGGGCTTGGCATCGCAGACGATGCGGCGGGCCAGCAGGCCGGCGATCTGCACGACCACGATCTGCGCGCCGGCCGGGGTGTCGATGACCATGCTGTTGCGCTCGTTGACCGAGCTGGCCTCGGGCAGGTCGGCCGAGCGGAACTGCCCGGCCTGATGCTGCACGGTGCGCACCGTCCCGGAGACGGGCACCCGCTGCACATGCACGTCGAGCACCGACAAGAAGATGCTCACCCGCGGCAGCGGCTGATCGCCCAGGCCGAGTTCGGCGGGCGGCACCGCGGTGTCGACCAGCGCGATCTCGCCGTCGGCGGGCGCGACGACAACGCCTGCCCGGTTCGGCGGCACCCGGTGCGGATGCCGGAAGAAGGTCGCGCAGGCCGCGGCAGCCGCCAGCCCGCCACGGCGCACCCAGCGACGTTTGCCGCCGAGCACCGCGACGGCCAGCGGCGCCGCGACGAACGGCAGGCCGGCCGGGTGCAGCGGCGGGATCGCGTTGCGCACCAGGTCGGCGACGTGGCCGAGGCCGGTGCGTTCGGGCGTGCCGGGCGGGGTGGGACGGCGTGCCACAGGTTCCTCTTTCGTGCTCGGTGCAAGACGAACGCGCCGTTCGGCGCAAGCGTTCACACCTTACGGGAACCGCGCCCGTGGCACTCGGTGTCAGCGCACGGAACTGCGTCCGGTGAACAGTTTGACCAGGTAGAGCAGCACACAGGCACCGACGAGGCAGGTGACGAAGCTGAAGAACCAGCCCGCGCTCTCGACATCGACGCCGAACAGCATCAGGACGAATCCGCCGAGCAGGCCGCCGATCACGCCCACCACGATATTGAGCAGAATGCCCTGTTGAGCATCGGTTTTCATGATCTTGCTGGCGATCCAGCCGGCAAGACCGCCGATGATGATCCACGCGATAATCCCGATTCCGAGCATGGTGTCCTCGAATCTGTGGGTTGGGCACGCCGCCGGTTGCGGCGTGTGCCAGGGATATACCCGGGTCATTGTGAGAATACGCACTCGCGGGTACCGGAGGTAGCGCTAATATGAGGGAGCCTCATGTCTACGAGCCGGCGTAGTACCAGCTGATTCGTAGCTATCGACCAGTGAGGATCCACATCGATATTCGGGGACAACCCGGCGGCGCCGCCGCAGGTACATAGGAGACGCACCATGGCTGCTCGTTTCGCCCAGACCACCGGCGCAGAGCACACGGCGATCCTCGGGCTCGGCGTCTATCGCCCGGCCCGGGTGGTCACGAACGACGAGGTAGCGGGCCCGATCGACTCGAGCGACGAATGGATCCGGACCCGCTCCGGCATTCGCACCCGGCGCTTCGCCGACGATTCCGAAACCATCCAGAGCATGAGCGTCGCGGCCTCGCGCGGCGCCTTGGAATCGGCGGGAGTCGCCGCCGACCAGGTCGATTGCGTCATCGTGGCCACCTCGACCCATCTGCTGCTCACCCCGGCCGCGGCGCCGCAGATCGCCACCGAACTCGGCATGAACGGCGCGGCCGCCTTCGATATCTCCGCCGGATGCGCCGGCTTCTGCCATGGGCTCGCCCTCGCCTCGGATCTGGTCCGGGCGGGTACGTCGAAGAATGTGCTGGTCATCGGGGTGGAGAAGCTGACCAACACGATCAACCCGACCGATCGTTCCACCGCGTTCCTGTTCGCCGACGGCGCGGGCGCGGTGGTGGTCGGCCCCTCCGAGGAGCAGGGCATCGCGCCCACGGTGTGGGGTTCGGACGGCACCCAGCATCACGCCATCCGCCAGGACAAGGACTGGATGGAGTTCTTCGCCGAGATCGAGGAGAAGGGCCTGGACGCGGTGCGGCCCTATCTGGCGATGGAGGGCACCGCAGTGTTCCGCTGGGCCGCGCATTCGCTGGAGAAGGTGTGCCGGGAGGCGATCGATCGGGCCGGGCTGTCCACCGACGATCTGGACGCGATGATCCCGCACCAGGCCAACGGCCGGATCATCGAGATCATGGCCCGGGTGCTCAAGCTGCCGGAGAATTGCGCGCTGGCCAACGATATCGAGGAGACCGGTAACACCTCGGCCGCCTCGATTCCGCTGGCGATGGAGCAGTTGCTGCGCACCGGGCAGTCCAAGCCGGGCGATACCGCCCTGCTCATCGCCTTCGGCGCGGGCCTGTCCTGGGCCGCGCAGGTGGTGTCACTGCCGAACTGGCAGTCCTGACGGCTCCGGCGAGGCGGGCGCGGACTACGCGCCCGTCTCGACCGTGGTCTTGATCTTGGCGAGGGTTTCGTTCATGCCCTGCACCAGCGCCGCTTCGAAGGCCTCTTCGCCGCCGAGCACCCCGTCGATGGCCTTGCGCACGATCCAGGTGACGCCGTTGGGCACGTCCCGGCGCTCGATCAGCCGGGTGCCGGTGGCGGTGGGTTCGAGGGTGTAGCTCCAGACGGTGCGGTTCTCGTTCATCCGGAAGGCGAAGGCCTGGTTGGGTTCGTAGCGCACGATGCGCGAGCTGGTCGGCCAGCGCTTGAAGCCGTCCTTGTTGAAGTTGAGCGTCCAGGTGCCGGCCTTCGGCGTGCCGAGCGGGACCATCTTGACGCACTGCGGGCTGAATTCCGGCATGCGCTTCAGGTCGGAGATGACGGCCCAGACCTTCTCCGGCGGCGCGGCGATGTCGATGGTGGCTTCGAGAGTGTTCGGCAAGACGGCCTCCGGATATATGCGACTGCGAGTAACGCGCATCCTAATCGTAATGATGACCAGGTCACATTTTCGCATGCTCGCGCCGTCGAATGTAACGGGCGGCGCACAATGGGGATAGACGAGAGACACAGCCACCAGCGAACCGCCCGCAACAGTGAGGTGATCGGCCGTGAAACTGCGCTCCCTCCTACATCGTCATCCGCCGCAATCGAGGCCGGCGGCATCGAAGCTTCCGCAACTTCCCCTGATCGAACCCGAGGGTGAATCCGCACCGCGCGTCGAGGAACGACTCGAAAGACTGCTCACGCCAACAGAACTCGAACTGGTCCTGCGTCACCGCGTGTGAGTGCCGACTCCACGGTGACGACAGCCGAGCCGGCGAGACTCCATACTCATGAGGTGAGTTCCCCCGCTGCCCCCAAGCCGGCCATTCTCAGCGTCGACGACGACCCGGGCGTCTCCCGGGCCGTCGTCCGCGATCTGCGCCGGCGCTACGGCGCCGACTACCGCATCCTGCGCGCGGAATCGGGTCCGCAGGCCCTGGAAGCCCTGCGTGAATTGAAACTGCGCGACCAGCCGGTCGCGGTGCTGATCGCCGACTACCGCATGCCCGGGATGGACGGCATCGAATTCCTGGAGCAGGCCATGGACCTGCATCCGTACGCGCGGCGAGTGCTGCTTACCGCCTATGCCGACACCAATGCCGCGATCGACGCGATCAACGTCATCGACCTCGATCACTATCTGCTCAAGCCGTGGGATCCGCCGGAGGAGAAGCTCTACCCGGTGCTCGACGCCCTGCTGGAGGCCTGGCGCGGCAGCGACCAGAAACCGGTGACCGGCACCAAGGTGATCGGCAACCGCTGGTCGCCGCGCTCGTCGCAGGTGCGCGAGTTCCTGGCCCGCAACCAGCTGCCCTATCGCTGGTATCTGGCCGACGAGCCGGAGGGCGCGCGGCTGCTCGAGGCCGCGGGCGCCGATCCGCAGCGTTGTCCGGTGGTGATCACCGCCGACGGGCAGGCGCTGCTGCAGCCCACCGACAGCGAACTGGCGAGCAGCGTCGGGCTCAGCACCGAACCGGTGGGTGATTTCTACGATCTGATCGTCGTCGGCGGCGGTCCCGCCGGACTCGGCTCGGCCGTCTACGGCGCCTCCGAAGGTCTGCGCACGGTGCTGGTGGAACGGACCGCGACCGGTGGACAGGCCGGACAGAGTTCGCGCATCGAGAACTATCTGGGCTTCCCGGACGGACTGTCGGGTGCGCAGCTGGCCGATCGGGCGCGGCGCCAGGCCGCCAAGTTCGGCGCGGAGGTGATCACCACCCGTGAGGTGGTGGGCCTCGAGGTCAACGGTTCGGCGCGCACGGTGCGCTTCGCCGACGGCGGCCGGCTGTGCGGGCACACCGTCATCATCGCGACGGGTGTGGACTATCGGCGTCATCCGGCGCCGGGCATCGGCGAATTCACCGGGCGCGGTGTGTATTACGGCTCGGCGATGACCGAGGCCGCCGAGTGTGCCGAGCACGACGTCTACATCGTCGGCGGTGCCAACTCGGCGGGCCAGGCCGCGATGTTCCTGTCCCGCAATGCGCGCACGGTGCATCTGGTGGTTCGCGGGGATTCGCTGGAGAAGTCGATGTCGTACTACCTGATCCAGCAGATCGCGCAGACCCCGAACATCCACGTGCACACCCGCACCGAGGTGGTCGCGGTGGACGGCGACGATCACCTGCACACGATCGTGTTGCGCGACAACGAGACCGGCGCCGAGGAGAAGGCCGCCACCGAGCGGTTGTTCCTGTTCATCGGCGCGGCCCCGCAGACCGACTGGCTCGACGGTGTGGTGGCCCGCGACGACGACGGCTACGTGCTGGCCGGTCCCGACCTGCTGGTCGACGGCGCGCGCCCGGCCGGGTGGGAACTGCCGCGACCGCCGCATCATCTCGAGACGAGCGTGCCCGGGGTGTTCGTGGCCGGTGACGTACACGCCGAATCGGCCAAGCGGGTGGCGTCGGCGGTCGGCGAGGGTGCCATGGCGGTCATGCTCGTGCATCGGTATCTGGCGTAGGAGGCGGGTATGGGCTCGGAATTGATCTGCGATCCGGCCGAACTGCGGACGCTGTTCCTGTTCGAGAAGCTGAACGACGAGCAGCTGGCCTGGCTGTGCGCCGACGGCCGGATCGAGCACATCGAGCCGGGCCCGCTCTACCGCGAGGGCGATCCGGCGACCTGCTTCTACGTGCTGATGGATGGCGAGGTGCGGTTGACCAAGCTGTCCGGCGGCCAGGAGATCGAGATGATTCGCACCGATCATCGCGGCTCCTACGCCGGCGCGTGGGCGGCCTATCTGGGCGAACGCGCCGACCAGCACTACGGCGGCTCGATGTATGTCACCCGGCCGTCGCGGTTCTTCGTGCTCGACGCCGCCACCTTCGCGCGGATGATGCACGAATGGTTCCCGATGGCGGTGCATCTGCTGGAGGGCGCCTTCTTCGGGCAGCGCAACACCAATGCCCGCATCGCCCAACGGGAACGCCTGCTGGCGCTGGGCTCGCTGTCGGCCGGACTGACCCATGAACTGAACAATCCGGCCGCCGCCGCGGTGCGCGCGACCTCCGGCCTGCGCGACCGCATCGCCGGAATGCGGCACAAACTCGCCATGATGGCGCAGGGCAAATTCGACACCGCCTCGCTGGAGTCGCTGGTGCGGCTGCAAGAGGAGGCCGCGGCGCAGGTCGCCAAGGCGCCCGAGCTGACGCCGCTCGAGGCCGCCGACCGGGAAGACGCGCTCGGCGAATGGTTCGACGAGCACGGCATCGCCGACGGCTGGGATCTCGCCCCGACCTTCGTGCAGGCCGGCTTCGACGCCGACTGGCTCGACCGGGTGGCCGCGACCCTCGAGGACTGCACCCCGCAGGTGCTCGAGGGCGCGATCCGCTGGCTGAACTACACCATCGAGACCGAACTGCTGATGAACGAGATCGCCGATTCCACCACGCGCATCTCCACGCTCGTCGGCGCGGCCAAACAGTATTCGCAGATGGACCGGGCCCCGTTCCAGGTGGTCGACCTGCACGAACTGATCGACAGCACGCTGGTGATGCTCAACCGCAAGATCGGCGATTCGATCCAGGTGGTCAAGGATTACGACCGCGCGCTGCCGCCGGTCCCCTGCTATGCCGCCGAACTGAATCAGGTCTGGACCAATCTGATCGACAATGCCGTCTACGCGATGGACAGCTCCGGCACCCTGACCATCCGCACCCGCCACGACAACGATTGCGCGGTCGTCGAGATCAACGACACCGGCCCCGGTGTGCCTGCCGAGGTGCGCGAGCGCATCTTCGAACCGTTCTTCACCACCAAACCTGTCGGCGAAGGCACCGGGCTCGGCCTGGACATCTCCTTCCGCATCGTGGTGAACAAGCATCACGGCGATATCCGGGTCGAATCGACGCCCGGCGACACCACCTTCACCGTCTGGCTGCCCCTGCACCGAGAAGAGGACGAATCAGCGAATCTGGAAGCGACAGGAGAACCGGCATGACCGAGCTACCCGAGGGCATCGATCCGACCGTCCCGCCGAGCGGGCCGGGCTGTGTGGAGTGCGAGGCCGCCGCCGGCTGGTGGGTGCATCTGCGCCGCTGCGCGCAATGCGGCCACGTCGGCTGCTGCGACAGCTCCCCGGCCCAGCACGCGAGCAAGCACGCCGCGGTGACCGGCCATCCGCTCATCCAGAGCTATGAGCCGGGCGAGGACTGGTACTGGGATTTCCGCACCGAGGAGATGTTCAGCGGCGGACCCGAACTCGCGCCGCCGCGGGAGCATCCCGTCGAGCAGGGTGCGCCCGGACCGCGGTCGCGGGTACCTGCCGACTGGCAGTCGCTCATCCACCGCTGAGCTGCGCGGACCGCGTTTTCAGGGATCGATAAGGCGACCGCAAGGCCGGTGCCCGACAGTGAGCGACGCACCTGTCTGCGCGCCCGGCGGGCGCTCGATCCTGTGAGGCACCCATGTCGAAGAACCGCCCCTACCCGGTACGCTGCATCGGACGCGCCGGACGCTCCGGCGCCGCTGATCACCGGGGAACCCACGATATGAAGCGAATTCCTGCGACGATTCTGTCCGTCGGCGCCTTGGCGCTGATCCTGGCCGGGTGTGGTCCGGACGAGTCCACCGAGGCCAGCGGGCTGCGCAAGGGCACAACCGACACCTCGACCGCCGCCACCACCTCCGCGCGGGCGACCACCACCTCGGCCGAGTCCACTGAGACCTCCTCGGCGCCGACCACGACGCGCAGCGGGGGCAGCACGTCCGGCACCGCCTCGCAGACCACCTGCGCCGAATTCCGTCAGCTCGATATCGCGGGCGAGAAGGCGCTGATCGAAGCGATTCTGGCCGAACACCCGGAAAGCCCGTTCGCCGGCAGCCCGAACGTCGCGCTCGGCACCGCCAAGCTGGTGTGCCTGTCCGACGAGATGGCCAACACCCCGGTCGCCGAGGCCGCGGGCATCGTCGAGCCCTGAGCCGACGACCCTCCCGAACGCGGGTGCACCCAAGGGTGTGCCCGCGTTCGTGGTTTCTGGGCAGAATGGTTCTCGATGGCTGATTTGGCTCTTACCGCGCGTCTGAATCCTTCTGCCGCCGATGCCCGCCGCGGCGTGGTGCGGTTGCATGCCGAGGTGCTGACCGCCCTCGGTTTGCGGGAATGGGATGGGATCACCCTGGTCGGTTCCCGGAGGACGGCGGCGGTGGCCGGCCTGGCGCCCGCGGGCACGCCGGCCGGGGTGGCGCTGCTCGACGACGTGACGTTGTCCAATGCCGGCCTGCGCGACAGCGCCACGGTCGTGGTGTCACCGGCGACCGTCTACGGGGGTAAGCGGATCTCGGTGAGCGGCTCGGCCCATGCCACCGGCTCGATTCCGGCGGCGACGCTGCGGCAGGCGCTGCTGGGCAAGATCGTCACCGTCGGCGATACGGTCTCGCTGCTGCCGCGCGATCTCGGCCCGGATCTGCCGGCCGCGGCCGCGAGTCAGGCGCTCTCGCGCGCCTTCGGCATCGCCTGGACCACCGAGCTGCTCACCGTCACCGCCACCGATCCCTCGCCCGGCCCGGTGAGCGTGCAACCGAATACCGCGGTGGATTGGGGGCCGGGGGCGATCGCGCCGGTAGGCGGCAACGGCAGGCCGGCGAGCATCTCCGCGCGCGAGGACTCCTCCGCGAGCATGACCACGGACCCGACGGGCACGGTCGCCGCGGCCCGCTCCGCGCCGATCCCGGTCGAGGATCTGGTGGGCGCGCACACCCAGGCCGCCAAGCTCACCGAATGGCTGACGCTGGCCCTCGACGAACCGGAACTCCTCAAAACCCTCGGCGCCTCACCGCATCTCGGCGTGCTGATCACCGGCCCGGCCGGGGTGGGCAAGGCGACGCTGGCCCGCGCGGTCACCGCGCCGCGGCGCCTCATCGAGCTGGACGGCCCGGCCGTCGGCGCCGCCGAGAGCGGGGCCCGGCTGCGCGAGGTGGCCCAGGCGGTGGCGGAGGTGAGTTCCGGGCAGGGCGGGATCTTGCTCATCACCGACATCGATGCGCTGCTGCCCGCGACCGCCGATCCGGTGGCGACGCTGATCCTGGATCAGTTGCGCGCGGCCATCGCCGAACCGTGCGTCGCCTTCCTGGCCACCACCGCGCATCCGGCGGCACTCGATTCCCGGCTGCGCGCCCCTGACCTATGTGACCGCGAGATCGCTTTGACGCTGCCGACCGCGGCTGTGCGCCGGTCGCTGCTGGAGCAGTTGCTGCGCAAGGTGCCGACCGGCGATCTGAAACTCGACGAGATCGCCGCCAAGACACCCGGTTTCGTGGTATCGGATCTGGCCGCGCTGTGCCGGGAGGCGGCCCTGCGCGCGGCCTCGCGGGCCAATCGCGAGCAGACCGAACCGCAGTTGTCGCAGGACGACCTGGCGGGCGCGCTCGAGGTGATCCGGCCGCTGTCGCGTTCGGGCATGGAAGAGCTGGCCATCGGCAGCCTCGGGCTCGACGACGTCGGCGATATGGCCGAGACCAAACAGGCCCTCACCGAGACGGTGCTGTGGCCGCTGCGGCATCCGGATTCCTTCGCCCGCCTCGGCATCGAGCCGCCGCGCGGGGTACTGCTGTACGGCCCGCCCGGCTGCGGAAAGACCTATCTGGTCCGCGCGCTGGCCGGATCCGGGCAGCTCAGCGTGCACGCGGTCAAGGGCGCGGAGCTGATGGACAAGTGGGTCGGCTCCTCCGAGCGGGCGGTGCGCGAGCTGTTCCAGCGGGCGCGGGATTCGGCGCCGTCGCTGATCTTCCTGGACGAGGTCGACGCGCTGGCCCCGCGCCGCGGGCAGAGTTCGGACTCCGGCGTCGGCGATCGGGTGGTGGCGGCGCTGCTCACCGAACTCGACGGCGTGGAACCGCTGCGCGAGGTGGTCGTCCTCGGCGCCACCAACCGGCCCGAACTGATCGATCCCGCGCTGCTGCGGCCGGGACGGTTGGAGCGGCTGGTGTTCGTGCCGCCGCCCGATGCCGAGGCCCGGCTGGCGATCCTGAAGACGACAGGCCGGTCGGTGCCGCTGGCCGACGACGTCGACCTGGCCGCGCTGGCCGAGGACCTCGACGGCTACTCCGCCGCCGACTGTGCCGCGCTGCTGCGCGAGGCGGCGCTGGCGGCGATGCGCCGCGATGTCGCCGCCGCCGACGTCACCGCGGCCGATCTGGACGCGGCGCGTTCGGTGGTGCGGCCCTCGCTCGACCCCGATCAGGTCGAATCGTTGCGCCGCTACGCCGAGGCGCGGGCCGACTCCCGCTGACCACACCGGCCACACCCGTCCCGTCGCACCGCCCGCATCCGACCGGATTCCCGGCGCTCCTCACAGCAACCGGAAGATTTGCGGATGCATAGCCCGTTCGGCCGAATATGGCGGAGCACATAGGCACCTGGACACAAGTCCTACTATCCGCCCACGTAGGATGGGACCGCAGCACCCCGCCGCACCGACCCGACGGAGTGAAGTTTGCTCGGAATTCTGCTCGCCCATGCCCTGGCCGCTCTCTTGGCGCCGCTGTGCGTTCGGGCGATGGGTCGCAATGCGTTCTACCTGCTCGCCCTCGTTCCGCTCGGCTCCCTGAGCTGGGTCTTCGCCAACTGGAACGAAACCAAGCGGGTCCGGGTGAGCTGGGCGCCGAGTATCGAGATGAATCTCGACCTGCGCTTCGACTCGCTGGCCGCGGTCATGTGCGCGCTGGTGCTCGGGATCGGGGCGCTGATCCTGTTCTACTGCGGCCGCTACTTCGACGACGACGAACCCAAGCTCGGGATCTTCGCCGCGCAGATGGTCGGCTTCGCCGGCGCCATGTTCGGTCTGGTCACCAGCGACAATATGGTGTTGCTGTTCGTCTTCTGGGAGACCACGACGGTCCTGTCGTTCCTGCTGGTCGGCCACAACTCCGATCGTGCGCAGAGCCGTCGCGCCGCGATCCAGGCGCTGCTGGTGACGGCGGCGGGCGGACTGGCGATGCTGGTCGGCATCATCATCCTCGGCCAGAGCACCGGCAGCTATCTGCTGTCGGACCTGCTGGCCGCCGAACAGCCGCCCAGCGGGCTCGCGGTGAACGTCGCCGTGGTGCTGATCCTGGTCGGAGCGCTGAGCAAGTCGGCCATCGTCCCGCTGCACTTCTGGTTGCCCGGCGCCATGGCCGCGCCCACGCCGGTCAGCGCGTACCTGCATGCGGCGGCCATGGTGAAGGCCGGTGTGTACCTGGTGGCCCGGCTGGCGCCGGTGTTCGCGACCAACCCGGTCTGGCATCCGATCGTGCTGGTGCTCGGCGGCGCCTCGATGCTGCTGGCCGGGGCGCGGGCGTTGCAGGTCAGCGACCTCAAGCTGGTACTGGCCTTCGGCACCGTCAGCCAGCTCGGCTTCCTCATCCTGATGGTCGGGCTCGGCACGCCCGACGCGGCACTGGCGGGGCTTGCGCTGATCGTGGCGCACGCGCTGTTCAAGGCCTGTTTGTTCATGGTGGTCGGCATCGTCGACCACGGCGCGGGCACCCGTGATCTGCGCGCGCTGACCGGGCTCGGGCGACGCGCACCGGTGCTGTGTGCGGTGGCGGTACTGGCGGCGCTGAGCATGGCGGGCATCCCGTTGATGGTCGGCTTCGTGGCCAAGGAGAGTGCCCTCGACGCGACCCTGCACGCCGACATCCTCAACGATCCGGCCCGCATCCTGCTGACGGTCGTGGTGACGCTCGGCTCGATGCTGACGGTCGCCTACAGCGCGCGCTTCGTCTGGGGTGCGTTCGGCAACAAGCCCGGCGTCACGGAACCGGATTGGCATCGTCCCGGCGCACTGCTGCTCGGCGCGCCTGCCGTACTGGCAGCCGGCAGCCTGGTCGCGGGCTTGGCCGCCCCTGGCCTGGACGAGCTGATCAGCCCGTACGCGAGCTCGATCCCCGGAGCGCTCGGCTCGCATCTGCTGCTGTGGCACGGCTTCACCGACGTGCTCGCACTGACCGTCGTGATCGTCGCGGCCGGCCTGGTGATCTTCGCGTTCCGCGGCCGGATCGGCGAATCCCCGCGCCCGCTGCTGGGCAATGCCGACCGCGCCTACGACGCCACCCTGCGCGGCATGGACAAGCTGTCGCTGCGGATGACGGGCTCGGTGCAGCGCGGTTCGCTGCCGGTCAGCCAGGCCATCATCCTCGGCACCCTGATCATCCTGCCGTCGGTGGTGCTCGCGCTGGGCACCCGGACCGGCGTGCAGATGCGGCTGTGGGATTCGCCGTTGCAGCTGGCCATCGGCGCGATCATGGTGGCGATGGCGCTGGGGGCGACGGTATTGCGTAACCGCCTGGCCAGCGTGCTGGTCGTCGGCGTCACCGGGTACGGCTGCGGTGTCATCTTCGCGCTGCACGGCGCACCCGATCTGGCGCTCACCCAGTTCCTGGTGGAGACGCTGACGCTGGTGGTGTTCGTGCTGGTACTACGGGCCTTCCCGGCCGAGATCTCCGGTTCGCGCACCGCCGGATTCAATGTCCGGCGCGCGGTGCTCGCGGCCTGTGTGGGCGCCACCGTCACCGTCCTCGGCGCCTTCGCGGTCGCGGCCCGCAGCGCCGAGCCGATCTGGCACCGCATTCCCGGCGCGGCCTACGAATTCGGCGGCGGCAAGAACGCGGTGAATGTGCTGCTGGTCGATATCCGCGCCTGGGACACCCTCGGCGAGATCTCGGTCCTGGTCGTGGCGGCCACCGGTGTGGCCTCGCTGGTGTTCCGCAGCCGCCGGTTCGGCAGCGCGCCGCGGGCTGCGGACGCACCCAACTACCGGCCCGGACTGGTGAGCTGGCTGCCCGCGGGCCGGCTGGTCGACCGGCGGGAACGGTCGATGGTCATGCAGATCACCACCCGGTTGGTGTTCCCGACCATGATGGTGCTGTCGGTCTACTTCTTCTTCTCCGGCCACAACGCACCCGGCGGCGGTTTCGCCGGCGGGCTCACCGCGGGCCTCGCGCTGGTCCTGCGCTACCTGGCCGGCGGGCCGTACGAACTCGGTGAGGCGCTGCCAGTGGAGGCCGGGCATCTGCTGGGCGCCGGGCTGGCGCTGGCCGCGGGCACCGCCACCACCTCGCTGATCTTCGGCGCACCGCCGCTGTCGTCGGCGATTCTGGAGGTGACGCTGCCGCTGCTCGGCCACGTCAAGCTGGTGACCTCGCTGTTCTTCGACCTGGGTGTGTATCTGATCGTCGTCGGGCTGGTGCTCGACGTGCTGCGCAGCCTCGGTGCGCGGCTGGACCGCGAACTGGCCGAGACGCCGGAACCGGCCGAAGTCCGGGAGGCGGTCAAATGAGCGTGAACATGACCCTGATGATCGTCATCGGCGTGCTGGTGGCGTGTGGGGTGTATCTGATCCTCGAGCGGGCGGTGTCGAAGATGCTGCTCGGCATGATCCTGTTCGGCAATGCGGTGAATCTGCTGGTGCTCACCATGGCCGGCGGTGACGGCAAGCCGCCGATCAGCGGCGCCACCGACGACGCCCATCAGGAAATGGCCGACCCACTCGCCCAGGCCATGGTGCTCACCGCCATCGTCATCACCATGGGCCTGGCCGCGTTCGTACTCGCCCTCGCCTACCGGTCCTTCACCCTGACCACCACCGATGACGTCGAGAACGACCCGGAGGACGTCGGGATCGCGGCCACCCGCGAGCAGGAGGATCCCGAGGAATGAGTCTGTCCCCCGACCTGCTGCCGGTGCTGACACCGCTGCCGGTGCTGATCCCGATGCTCGCGGCCGCGACCACCCTCGTGTTCGGCCGTCGTCCGCGCACCCAGCGCATGGTGGCGCTGATCTCGCTGTCCGCGGCTGTCGTCGTCTGCGCGGCGCTGCTGTTCCTGGCCGACCGCGACGGCACCACCGCCATCCAGGTCGGCGCCTGGGAGACCCCGATCGGCATCACCCTGGTGGTGGACCGGCTGGCCGCCACCATGGAGCTGGTGTCGTCGATCGTGTTGCTCGCCGTCGCCGTCTACGGTGCCGGCCAGAACATCCGCGACGCCGATTCCCAGCAGCCCACCTCGATCTTCTGGCCGACCTATCTGGTGCTGAGCGCGGGCGTGTCGATGACGTTCCTCGCCGGCGACCTGTTCAACCTGTTCGTCGGTTTCGAGATCCTGCTGGTCGCCTCGTTCGTGCTGCTCACCCTGGGCGCCACCGAGGAACGCATTCGCGCGGGCGTGTCGTATGTGATGGTGTCGATGCTGTCGTCGCTAATCTTCCTGACCGGCATCGCGCTGGCCTACGGCGCCACCGGCACGTTGAACATGGCCCAGCTGGCGCTGCGAATGGACGAGGTGCCGGACGGTATTCGCAACGCGGTGTACGCGGTGCTGCTGGTGGCCTTCGGCATCAAGGCGGCGGTGTTCCCGCTGTCGAGCTGGTTGCCCGACTCCTATCCGACCGCGCCCGCACCGGTGACCGCGGTCTTCGCCGGCCTGCTCACCAAGGTCGGTGTGTACTCGATCATCCGCACATACACGTTGATCTTCCCGGATGGCGGCTTCGACAATGTGCTGCTGATCGCGGGACTGCTGACCATGCTCGTCGGCATCCTCGGTGCGATCGCGCAGAGCGATATCCGGCGATTGTTGTCGTTCACCCTGGTCAGCCATATCGGTTACATGGTGTTCGGCGTCGGGCTGGCCAGCCGGATGGGGTTGTCGGGCGCGGTCTACTACATCGCCCACCACATTCTGGTGCAGACGGCCTTGTTCCTGGTGGTCGGCCTGATCGAACGCCAAGCCGGCTCGGCGTCGCTGCGCAGGCTCGGCGGGCTGGCCGCGGCGAGTCCGCTGCTGGCCATCCTGTTCCTGGTGCCCGCGCTGAATCTGGGTGGTATCCCGCCGTTCTCCGGGTTCGTCGGCAAGGTGGCCCTGCTCCAGGCGGGCGCGCAGAACGGCAGTGTGCTGGCCTGGACGCTGGTCGCCGGCTCCGTGGTCACCAGTCTGCTCACCCTGTACGTGGTGGCGCGGGTGTGGAGCAAGGCGTTCTGGCGGCCGCGCGCGGAGGCCTCGGAGGGGCATCTGGCCGCCGCGACGCTGCCGACCCTGGTGGAGGATTCCACCGACATGCTCTACGACGAGCGCGCCGATCCGGGCCGGATGCCTGCCCTGATGGTGACCTCGACGGCCGCCTTGGTCGGGGTTGGACTCGCGCTCACGGTCTGGGCCGGGCCGATCCTCAATATCGCCGACCGGGCCGCCGATGACCTACGCGACCGCGGCGTCTACATCACCGCCGTGCTCGGATCGGAGCCGCGATGACCCGGGAAACCGTGATCCGGATCGCCGTGCTGTGCTGGCTGGCCGCGGTGTGGGTGGCGCTGTGGGGCCGGCTCAGCGTGGCCAATGTGCTGGCCGGGCTGGTGGTCGGCGCGCTGATCATGGTGACGTTGCCGCTGCCGCGGGTCCCGGTCACCGGCTGGGTCCGCCCGGTGCCGCTGCTCCAACTGGTCGCTGTGAGCATCTACTACGCGCTCGAATCGAGCATGCAGGTGGCCTGGTTCGCGGTCCGGCCCGCGCCGCCGCCGATCTCGGGCGTGCTGCGGGTGTACTTCAGCTTCAAATCGGATCTGGTGCTGGTGTTGTGCACCAATCTGCTCAATCTCATTCCCGGCACCATGGTGCTGGAACTCGATCGTGAACGATGCGTGGTGTACGTGCACGTCATGGATGTGGGCAGCGATAAGGCGGTGGACAAGTTCTACCGCACCACCCGGCGGCTGGAACGGCTGCTGATCGCGAGCTTCCAGCGGCCGGCGGCACGTGCGGTACCGGAGGTGAGCGCATGATCGTCGTCGCCGTGACGGCCGGCATCCTGTTGGTGGCGGCCGCGGTGATCACCGCCTACCGCACCCTGGCCGGGCCGAGCACGCTGGACCGGGTGGTGGGCATCGATTCGCTGGTGGCGATGGCCATCTGCGGGCTCGCGGTATGGGCCGCCTACAGCCGCGACACCACCGTGGTGCCCGCCATCGTGGCACTGGCGCTGGTCGGGTTCCTCGGCTCGGCCGCCGTTTCCCGATTCCGAGTGCGGGACGACCGATGATCACCATCCTGGACTGGATCTCCGGCATCCTGATCGTGCTCGGCGCGTTCCTCGCCTTCACCGCGGCCATCGGCATCGTCCGCTTCCCGGACACCCTGATGCGCATGCACGCGGCCACCAAACCGCAGGTCATCGGCCTGAACCTGGTGCTCGCGGGCACCATCATCCGGGTCTATGACAGCCCCGACGCCTGGATGCTGGTGCTGGTGGGCCTGTTCACCCTGCTCACCGCCCCGGTCATCGCGCACCTCATCGGGCGCACGGCGTACCGCGAACAGCGGCATCGGGATGGACTGCTCGCCGTGAACGAGCTGGGCAACGAACTCGACCAGCGGCCCGGGAACTGAGCCGACTACCCGGTGCTCGCCGTGCTTTCTGCGCCATCGGCAGTTGCCGGATCAACCGGACCACCCCACGGCACCGCAGCACGACAACGCCGGAGCGGAAGCGCGCGGGCTACTCGGCCGACGCGGTGACAGCCTCCGGTTCCTCGGCCCGCACCTTCTGCCTGCGCGCGAACCAGGTCCCGTGGAACGCCGCCGCCACGGCCGCCAACAGCGCCATCACAATGGTTCCGGCGAGCACCGGGTACTCGGCCATCGGCACCGCCAGGTAGCGGTAGGAGATCAGCAGCGCGGCCAGTACCAGCGCGCCCCCGGCGACCAGGCGGATCCGGAACCAGCCCCAGCCGCGTTCTGGTTCACGCAGCGCCGACTCCACCGTCAGGCACAGCACCGCGCCCGCCACCAGGTCGACGCCGTAGTGGTAGCCGAAGCCGAGCGTCGCGGCCAGCGTGCACAGCAGCCAGAACATGCCGCCCCAGCGCAGCCAGCGCGGCGCCAGGCTGCCATCGGCGGCGCGGCGGGTGTGCAGGAACACCGCCAGCGCCCACGCGGTGTGCATGGACGGCATGCAGTTGCGCGGGGTCACCGAGTCGAAATCCAGCGCCGACGGGTTACGGTCGATCGGCGGCACCACCTGCGGCCAATAGTTGCCCAGCTGGAATCCCGCGCCGTCGGCCCCGAAGGCGAACATCGGCCCGACCACCGGGAACAGCACGTAGACCAGCGGCCCGACCAGGCCCAGCACCAGGAACGTCCGCACGAGGTAGTGGCTCGGCCACCGCCCCGTCGAAACCACTCCGCGCAGCTGCCACACCGCCACCACGATCGCCGCGGCGGGCAGTTCGATGTACACCCAGTGCAGCACCGCCTCCACCGACGGCCCGAGGGTCTCCAGCACCCGACCCATCACCCAGGACGGGTCGCCGAGCGCATGGTCGGCCAGCATCACGTATTCGTCGAGCACCTGCGGCTGGGTGAGGATCGTGACGTGCAGCCACACGTCACCCACCTTGGTGGCCAGGATCAGCAGCGCGCCGAGCGCCGCCGCGTGCAGGGCATTGCGCCGTTCGACGCCGTCCCAGCGCACCAGTGCCAGCACCGCGATCGCGGTCAGCACGATCACCGGGCCGTTGCCCACCGTGAACGGGTCCCCCGCCAGCATCCGCGCGCCCGCACAGACGACGTCGATCCCGACCGCGGCGCCCAGCGCGATGATCCGCCGCCGCGCCGGCAGCCCGACCAGCGCCAGCACCAGGCCTGCCCACGGCACCGTCATCGACTTCGGCGTGCCCGCGTAATCACGCCAGAGACTCTCCAGCGGGCCTTCGAACCCCTGAACCGACGCCACGACCTGGAGGGCGATCAACAAGGCGGGCACGGCGGCGATGGCGGCGCCGAGAGCGAGGACCCGAATCCGGGTACGCGGCAGGGACAATCGGGCCGCGGCACCAACTCTGGAGTTCGGGTCTTCGACTAACACATCGACCATGTTAAACGGCAGGTGAACGTCATCCCCCTGGCCGAGGGAACGTCAGGCGACCACGACCGCCGCGATCACTGATCCAGCTCCTTGACCAGCGCGTCCACTACCGCGACGAGATCGCCCTGCGCGGCCGCCGCCACCTTGCGCTGACGCTGGTAGGAGGCACCGCGGGCCGGGATCTCGGCCACCGAGGCGAGTTCGTCGCAGCAGCCGAGCAGCTTGGCCGTCGGCTCCAACCGGTTCAATAGCTCATCGAGATCATCTGTGACGAGTCGCTCATTACTGTCGGAATCGACGATGACGATCGCGTCGAGCCCGTACCGTGCGGCCCTCCACTTGTTCTCCTGCACATGCCAGGGCGGCAGTGTGGGCAGCTGTTCGCCGGTTTCCACCCGCCGGTCCAGGTCGACGATGAGGCAGTGGATGAAGGCCGCCATCGCGGCCAGCTCGGCGCGGGTGGAGATGCCGTCGCAGACGCGCACCTCGATGGTGCCCCATTTCGGGGCGGGCCGGATGTCCCAGTGCATCCCGCCGAGTTGTTCGAACACACCGGTTTTGAACTGGTCGTGCACGAAATACTCGAACTGGGTCCAGTTCTCGAACTGGAACGGCAGCCCGGCGGTGGGCAGCTGCTGGAACATGAGCGCGCGGTTGCTGGCGTACCCGGTATCGGATCCCGACCACATCGGCGAGGACGCCGACAGCGCGAGCAGATGCGGATACGACAGCAGCAGCGAGTTCAGGATCGGAAAGACCTTGTCCTGGTGCGACACTCCGACGTGCACGTGCACGCCCCAGATCAGCATCTGCCTGCCCCACCACTGGGTGCGTTCGATCAGCTCGTCGTAATGCGGTGAGCGGGTGAGCTGCTGGGCCGACCACTGCGCGAACGGATGGGTGCCCGCGCAGAACAGGTCGACGCCGAGCGGATCGGCGGCGCGGCGCACGGTGTCCATGGTGGCGCTCAGATCGTCCATCGCCTCGCCGACGCTGTTGTGCACGCCGGTGACGATCTCGACGGTGTTGCGCAGCAGTTCCTTGGTGACCTGCGGGGTGCCGTCGTGGGCCCGCAGGTCACCGACCGAATCGAAGACCGCCGCAGCGGTATTGGACAGATCGCGGGTCACCTTGTCGACGAGGGCGATCTCCCATTCGACGCCGATGGTCGGGCGGGGCGAACCGTGGAAGACAACCCTCTCGATCCCAGCCCCACCCATGCCGGCACGCTCCTACTGGATGACGCCGCAGGCGACGCGGCCACCCGCGTCACCGGTCGCCAGGGTGGACTCGTCCGGACCCGAACCACCCGGATGGTTGTAGCGGCTGGGGATATTGCCGAAGTTGTCGGCGTCGGCGTGGATGATCAGCGCCTTGCCGCGGATGTCGGACATGCTCACCTTGTCGGTGGTGGTGACCAGGGTGGCATTGCCGTCGGCGCGCACCTGCAGCGAGGTCAGGTCACCGCTGGCCGGATGCGCGTTGGCCGGGCCGACCTGGAGGTGGCCGCCCGCGGAGAGGAAGTCGCCCGCCGAACCACCGGTGGGGGCCACCGAATTGGGCTCGCACTTGCCGACCTGGTGGATGTGCAGGCCGTGGAAGCCCGGGCGCAGACCGTGCGCCTCGATGCTGATCTTCAGGAAGCTGCCGGCTTCGGTGATGTCGGCGGTGCCGACGGTGGTACCCGCGGCGTCCTTCAACTCGACCTTGGTGCCGCTGGCGGCCGGGGTCTCACCGTGCCCACCGGTGCCGGTGCTGCCGTGGCCGCCACCGTGACCGGTCTCGGCGCCGGCCGGGGCGGGCGAGGAGGTCCACACCGGCGGAGTCGTTCCCTGGACGTCGCTCGACTCCTGGCTGTTCGTGCAGGCGGTGAGGCCGAAAGCGGCGATCGCCAGCACCGGGGTCACGATCCGCCAGGACGGGCGACGAGTTGTGGACGGTGCCATCGGGGAACTCCTTTACGAGTACCGAGTTTACGAGTAAAGCTGGGTGGACACGTTGTTTTACCGGTCAAGATGATGCCACGCCCGCCGTGTCGCTCGATCCTCGGGCCGTGTCGGGCGCTCGATCAGTTCCCGGTCACCACGACGACCACGCCGGCCGAACCGCCGCCCAGCCCGGGGATCATCGGCGCCACCCCAGCACCGAGCACGGCCGCGACGGCTTCGGCCGCGGCCTTGTCACCGCTGGCATTGCCGTAATAGACGGTGGTCGCCGGAATCGTGGATCCCGCGTAGTTGCCCGCGGTGGCATTGGTCCAGCCGTTGGCGGCGAGCTGGTTCACCGTCTTCGAGGCCAGCCCCGCGATCATGCTGTTGTTGAGCACCCGGATCGGCGTCGACTGATCAACCACCGGAGTGGTGGAGGTCGTGGTGGTGGGAGCCGCCGTCGTCGTGGTCGGCTTCGCGGTGGTGGTGCGCGCCGAAGTGGCCTGCGGGGCCACCGCGACCGACGTGGTCGTGGCCGGGGCGCTGGTCTCGGCGGCGGTGTCGGTCTCGGAGTCCGCGCTCGACAACGACATCGCGCCCAGCCCGGCGAAGACGATGGCCAGTGCGATCAGCACCATCGCCAGCGCTCGCAGCGGGATCCCGCCGGAAGTGGGTTTCGGGTAACTCACCTGTTCGAGCCTAGTCCGTCACACCTGGAAGCCGAGCCGCCGCGCGGCACGGGCCTTCTGCCTGCTGGCCCGCAACCGGCGCAGCCGTTTGACCAGCATCGGGTCGGCGGCCAGCGCCTCGGGCCGGTCCACCAGGGCATTGAGCACCTGGTAGTACCGGGTCGGCGACATCGAGAACAGCTCGCGGATGGCTTCTTCCTTGGCGCCGGCGTACTTCCACCATTGGCGCTCGAAGGCCAGGATGTCGTGTTCGCGACGGCTCAGGCCGTCGTCGTCACCGGCCTGCTGATCGGCCGTGACCTCGTCGCTCGTAGAAGGGCTGTCCTGGATTGCGGAAAGGTCCCGCGCTGTTGCGCCGTCCATCTTGCTCCCTCGCCGAGTCACCGTCGGACGAAATGATGCTTGTACGTCGCCGATCATTCAACCACGGGAATAGCCGATCGCGCCGTGTGTCCGGCGGCGTGTCCGGTACCAGCGGTTACGCGTCGAGTGGGCGGATACGACGCGATTTCGGCCGCGGATCCGGACCCGCCGAGGGGCGGCGCGCACCGCGAGAGGCCGACGCGGCAAAATTGGCCGCATGGCAATCCTCCCTATCGTCATCGTCGGCGATCCCGTTCTGCACAACCCGACCGAGCGGGTGACCCAGTCCCCGGAGGAGCTGGCGGGACTGATCGCGGACATGTACGAGACGCTCGACGCGGCCAACGGCGTGGGCCTGGCGGCGAATCAGGTGGGGAAGCCGCTGCGGCTGTTCGTCTACGACTGCCCGGACCAGGCCGCCGACGGTACCGTCACCCGGCGTCGTGGCGCGGTGATCAACCCGGTGCTGGAGACCTCCGAGATCCCCGAGACCATGCCCGATCCCGATGACGACGAAGAGGGCTGCCTGTCGGTCCCCGGCGAGCAGTTCCCCACCGGCCGCGCCGACTGGGCCAAGGTCACCGGCATCGATGAGCACGGGCAGCCGGTGGAGATCGAGGGCAAGGGTTTCTTCGCCCGGATGTTGCAGCACGAGGTCGGCCATCTCGACGGCTTCCTCTACGTCGATGTGCTGATCGGCCGCAATGCCCGCGCCGCCAAGAAGGCCATCAAGCGCAATGGCTGGGGCACACCGGGTTTGAGCTGGCTGCCCGGCAGCGTGCCGGATCCGTTCGGGCATGACTGATTTCGCCGGTATTCCGCTCGGCCGACGGGTAGTGCTGCGGTATCTGCTGCCGGAGGGCTATCCGCAGCCGATGACGGATGTGATCGGCGAGCTGGTCTCGCTCGATCCGCCGACGGTGCGCGGCGCCGACGGTCAGGTGGTGTCGGTTTCCACCGATCGGGTGGTCGCGCTGAAAGCACTGGGGCCCAGGCCGATCCGGACTCGGGAGATCCGCGCACTGGAAGCGGCGGCGGCCGATGCCTGGCCCGGCGCCGAGCACACCTGGATCGACGGCTGGCTGGTGCGAGCCGGACACGGCTACACGAATCGGGCGAATTCCGCTGTCCCCCTCGGTACCTCGGACGGGCCACCGCTGATGTCCGCCGATGCGCTGCACCGGATCGGTGCCTGGATGTCCGAGCGCGGACTGCCGGTGCGGTTGCAGCTGCCCGACCGGCTGGCGCCGCCGCCGTCGGGCTGGCACACCTGGGGCGAGACGACGGTCCTCGGGATCGATCTGGACAACTTCGTGCTGCCGCGCGGTCCGTCGATGGTGCGCATCGCGCCCGCCCCCGACGCTGCCTGGCTAGAGTTGCATCGCCACCGCGGCGAGGAGCCCGGCGACCCGGGCGCACCGATGCCGGAAGCCGACGTGCTGACGGCGGTGCGGGCGGGCGAGCTCGGCTTCGCTTCGCTGGGGCTGCCGCATCCCATCGCGATCGGCCGCGGCGCGCTCACCACCGCGCCGGACGGGCGCCAGTGGATCGGCCTGACCTGTGTGGCGACCGCGGCGCAACACCGGCGCCACGGGCTGGCCTCGCTGGTCTGCGCCGAGCTGATCCGCTGGGGTCGCGACCGCGGCGCCACCCATGCGTATGCGCAGGTGGAAGCCGACAACGCCGGCGCGCTCGCGCTGTACCGGGAGCTCGGTTTCCTGGAGCACCATCACTATCGCTATGCCGCCCCCGGCCCCCGGATCCCGGTGGTCCGGTAGAACGGGATCAGGCCGTTCATCCACCTCTCTTCGACAAGGAATCCCGTGCGCCTCGCGACCTGGAACGTCAACTCGATCCGCTCCCGGATCGACCGAGTCGCGGCCTTCCTCGACCGCCAGGACATCGACGTGCTGGCCATCCAGGAAACCAAATGCCGCGATGACCAGTTCCCCTATGAACGCTTCGACGAGCTGGGCTACGAAGTGGCGCATCTGGGCATCAATCAGTGGAACGGCGTGGCCATCGCCTCCCGCGTCGGCCTGGCCGAGGTCGAGTTGGCTTTCCCGGACCAGCCCGGTTTCGACAAGAACGCGGGCGAATCGCTGATCCCCACCCCGGTGGTGGAATCGCGGGCCATCGGCGCCACCTGCGGCGGGGTGCGGGTGTGGAGCCTGTATGTGCCCAACGGCCGGGCGCTGGGCGATCCGCATTACGCCTACAAGCTGGAGTGGCTGGCCACCCTGCGCGACAATGCCGCCCGCTGGCTGGCCGAGGACCCGCAGGCCAAGATCGCGCTGGTGGGCGACTGGAATATCGCCCCCACCGACGACGACGTCTGGTCGCCGGAGTTCTTCGCCGGTAAGACCCACACCTCCCAGCCCGAACGCGACGCCTTCACCGCCGTGCTCGATGCGGGGTTCGCCGACGTCATGCGTCCCTTCGCGCCCGGACCCGGGGTCTACACCTACTGGGACTACACCCAGCTGCGCTTCCCCCGCAAAGAGGGCATGCGCATCGATTTCGTGCTCGCCTCGCCCGCCCTCGCGGCCACCGTCACCGATGCGGTGGTCGATCGCGAGGAACGCAAGGGCAAGGGCGCCAGCGACCACGCGCCGGTGATCGCCGAGTTCACCGGCTGACCGCCGGGCCCGTCGAGGCGCCGGTGAGCGGCGTCGGCACTGATACCGTTGCCGCATGAGTACCGAATCCGCGGTGCGTCCGCGGCGTCGTGCCCAACATCTCGGCCCGCAACGGCGCCGGCCCCAAGTGCTCGACGCGGCACTGGCCATCGCGATCGAACAGGGCATCGCCGCCGTCACCATCGCCGCGGTCGCCGAGCGGATGAACGTCACCCGGCCGGTGGTCTACGCCTGCTTTCCCGATCGCGTCGCGCTGCTCGAAGAGTTGATCCGGCGCGAGGAGGGCTACGTCTCCGACGGTGTGTTCGGCGCACTGCGCGAACGCGACGTGGATGCCGGTGAATCGGTGTTCGTGGAGGGTTTCCGCGCCCTGCTCGAGGTGGTGGCGGCCCGGCCGGAGTCGTGGCTGCTGCTCTACGGCAATCCGGATCCGGCGGTGGCCGGTTCGTTCGGCCGCGGCCGCGCGCTGGTGGTGCAGCGTTGCACCCGGTTGCTGCGCCCGACGCTGCGGGCGTGGGGCATCGAGGACGCCGACCGCAAGCTTCCGGTGCTGGTCGAGCAGTGGATCTCGGCCGGTGAGGGCGCGGTGCGGACCCTGCTCGCCGATGACGGGAACTGGACGCCGGAGGACCTCGGCGAGTTTGTCGGCGCCGCCGTCTACCGGGCGCTGCGCAACGCCTGAGCCAGGTCGACGCCCGTCGCCGGCGCTCGCCCGGCCGGGAGCCCCGCCGTCGATTCGGCCCGCAACGCCGCGTCCTGCCGCGGGCACCGACTCGCCCCAGAAATCCCTGGTCGCGGCATACGATGGAACCGGCTGTCCGTCCGTTCGGCGGGAGGTGTGGTCATGGCTTTCTATCGGCAGGTGGGGTCGGTGCCGCCGAAGCGGCATACCCAGCATCGCGACGATCAGGGGCGCCTGTTCTACGAAGAGCTGATGGGCGAGGAGGGCTTCTCCGGTGACTCTTCGCTGCTGTATCACCGTGGGCTGCCGCCGGCGATCATCGACGCGACGGTGTGGGAGTTGCCCGATCAGTCGACCACCCCCAATCATCCGCTGCGCCACCGGCATCTGCGGTTGCACGAACTGTTCCCCGGCGACAGCTGGGCCGAGGCCGACGTGGTGACGGGCCGCAGGTTGCTGCTGGCCAATGCCGACGTGCGGTTGTCCTACGCCGTCGCGGGCACCGCTTCGCCGCTGTACCGCAATGCCATCGGCGACGAGCTGGTGTACGTGGAATCGGGTGCCGCCGTGGTGGAGACGGTGTTCGGCGCGCTGCCCGCGCGGCAGGGCGATCAGGTGCTGATCCCCCGGGCCACCACGCACCGGTGGTTGCCCATCGGGCCCGAACCGTTGCGCACCTATGTGATCGAGGCGTCGAGCCATATCACTCCACCGAAGCGCTATCTGTCGAAATTCGGTCAGCTGCTGGAGAATTCGCCGTATTGCGAACGCGATCTGCACGGGCCCGGCGAACCGCTGCTCGCGGTCGGCTCCGAGATCGAGGTGCTGGTCAAACACCGGCCCGGCGGGCAGATCGTCGGCACCCGGATGGTGTATGCGACCCATCCGTTCGATGTGGTCGGCTGGGACGGCTGCCTGTACCCGTTCACCTTCAACATCAGCGATTTCGAACCCATCACCGGACGAGTGCATCAACCGCCGCCGGTGCATCAGGCCTTCGAGGGCATCAACTTCGTGGTGTGCAATTTCGTGCCACGCAAGGTGGACTATCACCCGCTGTCGATTCCGGTGCCCTACTACCACTCCAATGTCGATTCCGACGAGATCATGTTCTATTGCGGCGGGAACTACGAGGCCCGGCGCGGTTCCGGGATCGGCCAGGGGTCGATCTCGGTGCATCCGGGCGGGTACGCGCACGGCCCGCAGCCGGGTGCCTACGAGGCGAGCATCGGGGCGGAGTTCTTCGACGAACTGGCGGTCATGGTCGACACCTTCCGCCCGCTCGAACTCGGGGAGGGCGCGCTGGCCTGCGAGGATCCCGGGTATGCGTGGACCTGGTCCGGGCGGGGACCGCAGTGAGGACGCGGATCGAGGTCGCGCCGGATTCGCCGTTCGGGCCCGAGCATCTGCCGTACGGGGTGTTCGCGCCCGGCGGCGACGATTACCGGGTGGGCGTGCGGGTCGGCGATAACGTCATCGATCTGGCCCTCGCGCTCGATGATCCGGTCTTTGCCCATCCGGAACTCAATCCGCTTCTGGCACAGGGTCCGCGGCGGTGGGCACAGGTGCGCGAGCGGGTGCGCGAACTGGTCGATGGCGGACTCTCCGCGGATGCGGTCTTCCCGCTGGCGGCGGTGCGCCTGGCGCTGCCGGTGCGCATCGGCGACTACGTCGATTTCTACGCCAGCATCGACCACGCGACGAACCTAGGCAAGCTGCTGCGGCCGGGATCGGAACCGCTGCTGCCGAATTGGCGTCATCTGCCGGTGGGCTATCACGGGCGGGCGGGAACCGTCGTGGTGTCCGGCACCGATATCGTGCGACCGCGCGGGCAGCGGCGCACCGATTCGGGCACACCGGATTTCGGGCCGACGCGGCGACTGGATATCGAGGCCGAGCTCGGTTTCGTCGTCGGCGTCGGCTCCGCCCTCGGCAGCTCGATCGGCACCGGCGCCTTCGCCGAGCACGTCTTCGGCGTCGCGCTGATCAACGACTGGTCCGCCCGCGATATCCAGGCCTGGGAATATCAGCCGCTCGGCCCGTTCCTCGGGAAATCCTTCGCGACCTCGATGAGCGCGTGGATCACCCCGCTGGCGGCGCTGGAATCGGCCCGGATCCCCTCGCCGCCGCAGGACCCGGCACCGCTGCCCTACCTGCGGGAAGCCGAACCCTGGGGACTCGACCTCGAGCTGTGCGTGCGGTGGAACGGGGTAGCGGTGGCTCATCCGCCGTATGCCCGGATGTATTGGTCACCGGCGCAGATGCTGGCGCACCTCACCGTCAACGGTGCGGCCACCCGGCCCGGCGACCTCTACGCCTCCGGCACCATCTCCGGTCCGGCCGCCGAGGAGCGGGGTTCGTTCATGGAACTGTCCTGGGGCGGCACCGAGCCGGTCACGGTGAACGGCGCCGAACGCACCTTCCTGCTCGACGGCGACGAGGTCACCATCACCGCCACCGCACCGGGGGCCGGCGGAGCTCGCATCGGTCTCGGGGAAGTCAGCGGGCGGATCCTTCCCGCTCGCGAAGAGTGAACGGCCCACGAGGTCGATTCCCGCGATGAATTTCGCCGGGAGGCGCAGTCTTCATGGATAGGGCAGGACCATCCGATCGGGAGGACAACCATGCAGAAGATCGTCACCAACCTCTGGTACGACACGGAGGCCGAGGAAGCGGCCGAGTTCTACTGTTCGCTGTTCCCGGACTCCAAGATCATCCGGGTGCAGCGCTTCGCCGAGACCGGCATGCGCGAGGCCGGCTCCGTCATGACCGTCGACTTCGAACTCGCTGGTCAGCGCTTTACCGGCATCAACGGCGGCGGCGAGTACCAGTACACCCACGCCATGTCGCTGCTCATCAACTGCGACAGCCAGGACGAGGTCGACCGGCTCTGGGATGCCCTGCTCGCCGACGGCGGCAAGGAGATCGAGTGCGGCTGGCTCTACGACAAGTACGGCGTCCCGTGGCAGGTGTGGCCTGCCGAAGCCGATGAACTGCTCACCGGCGATCCGGCCGCCGTCGACCGCGCCACCGCCGCGATGCTGAAGATGAAGAAGATCGACCTGGCGGCGATGCGGGCGGCCTACGAGAACGCCTGAACTCCTCACTCGGCGCGGCATCCGGCGGTGCGTCCGGATGCCGTGCGCCGGTCTGCTCCGGGCGCGAAGCGGGGCAGGTATGGTCGGGCGGGTACGAATCACGCCAACGGGGGCTCGCACCAGCGGGCTGAGAGGACGGCTAGCCCGATTCCGGGCGGATCAGGGCCGTCGACCGTATGAACCTGACCGGGTAATGCCGGCGTAGGGAGGAAATATGGGTTCCACCGGCCGTTCCGCTACCACCGCGGGTGTCGACACGGTGACCACCGGCCCCATCGAGGGCAGCGTCAAACACTACGAACAGGTCGAAGCCGACGGGCTGACCCTGCGCATCCCGGTGCGCCGGATCAACCTCACCACCGGCGCGCACTTCGACGTCTACGACACCTCTGGCCCGTACACCGACGACACCGCGACCATCGATCTCGAAGCCGGCCTGCCCAAGCTGCGCGACGAATGGCCCAAGCCGCAGATCGACGGACCGCGCACCCAGCTGGCCTGGGCGCGGGCCGGCATCATCACCGCCGAGATGCGCTATATCGCCGCGCGCGAAGGGGTTTCGCCGGAACTGGTGCGCGACGAGGTCGCCGCCGGCCGCGCGGTGATCCCCGCCAACCATCGTCACCCCGAATGCGAGCCGATGATCATCGGCAAGAAGTTCGCGGTGAAGATCAACGCCAATATCGGCAACTCCGCCGTGTCCTCCTCTATCGCCGAGGAGGTGGAGAAGATGGTGTGGGCCACCCGCTGGGGCGCCGACACCATCATGGACCTGTCCACCGGCAAGAACATCCACGAGACCCGCGAGTGGATCATGCGCAACTCGCCGGTTCCGGTCGGCACCGTGCCGATCTATCAGGCGCTGGAGAAGGTCAACGGCGATCCCACCAAGCTGACCTGGGAAATCTACCGCGATACCGTCATCGAGCAGTGTGAGCAGGGCGTCGACTACATGACGGTGCACGCGGGCGTGCTGCTGCGCTATGTGCCGCTGACGGCCAAGCGGGTCACCGGCATCGTCTCGCGCGGTGGTTCCATCATGGCGGCCTGGTGTCTGGCCCACCACCAGGAATCGTTCCTCTACACCCACTTCGAGGAACTGTGCGAGATCCTGGCCCGCTACGACGTCACCTTCTCCCTCGGTGACGGCCTGCGTCCCGGTTCCATCGCCGACGCCAACGACGAGGCCCAGTTCGCCGAACTGCGCACCCTCGGCGAGCTCACCAAGATCGCGAAATCGCATGGCGTGCAGGTGATGATCGAAGGCCCCGGTCACGTGCCGATGCACAAGATCGTGGAGAACGTGCGGCTCGAGGAGGAACTGTGCGAGGAGGCGCCGTTCTACACTCTCGGCCCGCTGGCCACCGATATCGCGCCCGCCTACGACCACATCACCTCCGCCATCGGCGCCGCGATCATCGCCCAGGCCGGTACCGCGATGCTGTGCTACGTCACGCCCAAGGAACATCTGGGCCTGCCCAACCGCGATGACGTCAAGGTCGGCGTGATCACCTACAAGATCGCCGCCCACGCCGCCGACCTGGCCAAGGGCCATCCCCGTGCCCAGCAGCGTGACGACGAATTGTCCAAGGCCCGTTTCGAATTCCGCTGGGTCGACCAGTTCAACCTGTCGCTGGATCCGGACACCGCCCGCGAATACCACGACGAGACCATGCCCGCCGAGCCGGCCAAGACCGCCCACTTCTGCTCCATGTGCGGTCCGAAGTTCTGCTCCATGCGGATCTCCGCCGACGTGCGCGAATACGCGGAGAAGCAGGGCCTCACCGACGTGGAGGCCATCGAGGCGGGCATGGCGGAGAAGTCCGCCGAGTTCGCCGACGCCGGCAAGAAGGTCTACCTGCCGGTCGTTTCCTAGTAGTACGAGACACGCACGCCCCCGGACGGATTCGGCCGGGGGCGTGCGTTTTCGGATTATCCCACCTTGTACACACCCAGCGCGCGGGCAACCAGCCGCCCGCCCACCGCGGTCAGCACATCGACCGAACAGGTCTGCAGCCGGCGTCCGGTGCGCAGCCGGGTGCCGACGATCTCGAGATCCTCGGCGACGGCCGGTTCGATGTAGTCGACCGATAGCGAGACGGTGACGCCGCGAACCTTGTCCGGAATATCGAGTCCGGCCCACGCGGCGACCATCACTCCGAAGTCCGCGACTGCGGCGATGGCGCCGCCGTGCACCATCGAGCCGACGGTCACCAGATCATTGCGGAACGGCAGCCGCAGCTTCACGTGACCGTCGCCGATCTCGGTCAGCACCGCGCCCATCAGCTGCACGAACGGCGAGTAGGGCAGGAACTGCCGCATGAGATCCGCGCCGTTCGCGGGCGCCTGCGGTTCGATCGTCGGCGTGCTCGACGCCTCTTGTCCGGGTGGCGAACTCACCTATTCCACCTTCTTCACGGCATGTCGGTAAACGCTGGACAAACTGTGAGTACAGTAACATACTGGCAGTCGGTACAAGACCCAACGTATGTGGATAGGTGTGGGTATGGACAGCCCAGGTAAGCGCCAGGAGAATCTCGCCTGGCCGATCGGACAAGCCACCGCAGGCCCAACGGAATCCGTTGCACCGCAGCCGGGTTCACCGCCGGCTCGCAGTCCGGAGTCCGGCGGGCAGGGCGGGGTCGCGACACGTCCGGTGACCACCGCCGACCGGCCGTCGGCAGCGACGGCAATCACCGACTTCTGGAACGATCACCCCAAGCGCGCACTGGAAACCTTCGGCCGCCAGATGTCGATGGGGCGGGAGGTGATCGTCGGCCTGGTGCTCGCGATCGTGCGCGGCCGGTTCCATTGGCGAGAGTTCGTGCGGCAGGGCGCATTCATGGCCAATGTCTCCGCCATCCCCACCATGATCGTCGCCATTCCGGTCGGCGTCGTCGTATCGCTGCAGGTCAGCTTGGTGATCAAGCAGGTCGGCGCGGAGTCGTTCGTCGGTGCGGCGGTCGGCATCGGTGTGGTCAAACAGGGTGCGCCGCTGGTCACCTCGATCATGATCGCGGGCGCGGTCGGCTCCGCGATCGCCGCCGACCTCGGCTCCCGCACCATCCGCGAGGAAATCGACGCCATGCGCACCATGGGCGTCGATCCGCTGCAACGACTGGTCGGCCCGCGGTTGCTGGCGGCCATGCTGATCAGCACCCTGTTGTGCGGGTTCGTGGTGTTCGTCGGATTCGCCGCCACCTATGGCTTCTTCGTCTACGCCGACGGTGGTACGCCCGGGTCGTTCCTGCAAGCGTTCGTCGACTTCGCCAGTTCCAACGATCTGCTCTTGGCCTTCTTCAAATCAGCCCTGTTCGGCGCGCTCACCGCGATCATCGCGGGCTATCACGGGCTGCACGCCCGGGGCGGACCGGCCGGTGTCGCCAATGCGGTCAACGCGGCGGTCGTGCAATCGGCGCTGGTGCTGTTCGGCGTCAATGTGGTGATCTCGCAGATCTACAACGCCGTCGTCCCGAGTCAGCTGGGGTGACGATGGCCGCGACACATACTCCACCGCTGCTGCGCCCGCTGCGCGCGCTCGCCCTGCCCGCGCGGCTGCTGGCCGAAACCGGGCACAAGATCTTCTTCCTGGTCCGGGCGCTGGCCGCCATTCCGCTCGCACTGCGCAACTATTCGCGCGAGGTGCTGCGACTGATCGCCGATATCTCCTGGGGCAACGGCACGCTGGTCGCCGGCGGCGGCACCGCGGGCGTCATGCTGGCCATGTGCGCCTTCGGCGGGATGACGGTCGGCATCGAGGCCTACACCAACCTCGACATTCTCGGCATCGGCCAGGTCACCGGCGCGATCTCCGCCCTCGGTAGTACCAGGGAGATCGCCCCGATTCTGGCGACGCAGGCGTTCATCGTGCAGGCGGGCTGCCGGTTCACCGCTCAGCTCGGTGCGATGCGGGTCTCGGAGGAGATCGACGCACTGGAATCGATCGCGATCCGCCCGATGCCGTACCTGGTGACGACCCGGATCATCGCCAGCGTCATCGTCGCGATTCCGTTGTATGTCGCCGCGCTGGCGGTGTCGTTCATTTCCACCGCCCTCACCGTCGCGGTGGTCGGTGACGTCTCCGACGGCACCTATCAGCACTACTTCCAGATCTTCGCCGTGCCGACGGATCTGTTCTATTCGATCCTCAAGGTGATCGTGCTGGTGACGCTGAGCATCTTCATCCAGTGCTACTACGGGTACTTCGCGACCGGCGGACCCGAAGGCGTCGGTGTGGCGGCGGGCCGGGCGATCCGGCTGTCGATCATCGTCATCGTCAGCGCGAATCTGGTGATGTCGCTGGCGATCTGGGGTACCGCTGTCGGTTCGGCACGGTTGTCCGGATAAGGAGCGCGGGAGTGGACCAACGATCGGTTCCGGAAGCGGCGATCATCCGCCAGGCCCTCGACGAGATCGGCCGGGTGATCGTCGGTAAGCAGCAGGCGGTGCAGTCGATCATGGCCGCCGTCCTCGCCGGTGGGCATGTACTGATCGAGGATCTGCCGGGCCTCGGGAAGACGACGATCGCGCGCACCTTCGCGGCCGTGCTCGGGCTCGAGACCACCCGCGTGCAGTTCACTCCCGACCTCCTGCCTGCCGATCTGGTCGGCGCCACCGTCTACAACGCCGCGGCCGGGCGGTTCGAATACCGGCCCGGCCCGATCGTCACCAATGTGCTGATCGCCGACGAAATCAACCGCACCCCACCGAAAACCCAGTCGGCGCTGCTGGAAGCCATGGCCGAAGGGCAGGTCAGCACCGATGGGGTCACCAGGCCGCTGCCCGCGCCGTTCCTGGTGATCGCGACGCAGAATCCGATCGAGCACGAGGGGACCTACCCGCTACCGGAGGCGCAGCTCGATCGATTCGCGATGTGCCTCGGCCTCGGGTATTCGACCGCGGCCCAGGAGAAGGCCCTGCTGCGCCAGCGCATGAGCGCTGCGGGTGGGTTCCGGCCGCGGCAGATCGCCGACGCGGCCACCGTCGACCGGCTGCGCGCCGCGACGAGCCGAGTGGACGTCGACGACGACATCCTCGACTACATCGTGGCGCTGGTGCGCGCCACCCGCACCCATGTGCAGGTCGAGGTCGGCGCCAGCCCGCGCGCCGAACTCGACCTGCTCCAGGTCGCCAGGGCACACGCCCTGCTGCAAGGCCGGGATTTCGTGATTCCCGAGGATGTGAAAACGGTTGCGCCCGAGGTGGTCTCGCATCGGGTGTCGCTGCGGCCGGAGGCGTGGATGCGGCGGATCCGGGGCCGCACCATCGTCGCCGAGGTGCTCTCGCGCACTCCGGCGCCCCGGTTGCGCGAGGCGGCCGCATCGGCCGCGGGCGCATTGGGCCTGGCCGGGGCGGTCGACAGCCGTTGAGCGAGCAGGCCGGTCGGCAGGCGGGGACGCGGCGCATCGCCGCGGCCTATCCGGCCGGTGTGCTGATCCTGGTCGCGACGACGGCGCTCGCGGTGCGCGGCGAATACCCGGGCGGGCGCGAAGACGCGGCCGATCGGACCACCGACCTGTCACGGCAATCATCGCTGCCGCTGGTGCTGCTCGCCGCCGTTGCGCTCGCGCTGGTGGTGTTGTCGCTGGTGTCGTTCCTCCGCCGTCCCGCGCGGCGGGTGCCGATGGGTCCGGCACTTCCGCGTTCCCGGAAACGTCGTGATCTCCGCGAACTCCGCGATCTCGTGATCGGCGGCGCACTGCTGATCCTGATGCTGGCCCTGCCGGTCGGTGCCGGAGCCCTGATCGCGCAGCACCTGCCGGCACCGGTATCCCGGGACAGCACCGAGCAGGAGCCCACTCGATCGGAAGACCCTGTGCCCGCTCACCGTTCGGCGACATCCGAGCCCACCCCGCTGGGTATGGACGAGGCCGACCTGCGGGTGGCGGCCACGACCGCGGTGGCTCTCGTGCTGGTCGCGGGCGGTGCCGTCGTAGTCGGGAAGGCCAAGAACTGGCGTGGCCGCACCCGCGAGCCTGCCGACTCAACGGTCCAGGCCCCGGCTCTGATACGCACCGCACTGACCCGCGCGACCGCGAATGCCGCAGAGGAGATCGCCGATCCGGAAGTGGCACCGCGCGAGGGCATCCTGGCCTGCTATCGCGCGATCGAGCGGCAGTTCGCCCGGACCCCACGCATCGCGCCGAACGCCGCCGATACGCCCTCGGAAGTCCTGGGACGAGCCGTCGGCTGCGGCATCGTCGGCAAGGCCACCGCGGCCACTCTGGTGTCGTTGTTCGCCGAAGCGCGGTTCAGCACGCATCCGATGACCGAGCACGACCGTGCGCGCGCAGTCGCCGCGCTCGACAGCATCAGGTCCGAGCTGGCAGGTGAGCGCGATGCTGATCGCTGATCGCACCGTGATCATGTGCCTGCTGGGAATCGCGGCCGGCCAGGCGGTGGTGCTGGTGTCGAGTCCGCGAGCGCTGCCGATCGCCGCCACAGTCGTGCTGCTGGCGGGGCTCGCCGTGGTCGTCATGCACGTCGCCGCAGGCGGCCGGGTCCGCCCCGACGCCTCACCACCGGAGTCGCCGTATCTGGATCGATGGCAGGCGCGCGCCGCGATGCTCGTCGACAATGCGGAGGGTTCCGCGGCCGATTGGGACCGTCGGATACGGCCCTACCTGGCCCGGGAATTCCATCTGTGCCTCGGGCACCGGGCCACGATGACGGCCGTCGAACGCGCGGAGCTGGGACGCACCCATTTCGGCCCGCAGCTGTGGCAGTGGATCGATCCCGGCCAGGCCGCTCGGAGTGGCGCAGGCCCGGGACGAGAAACCTTCACGGCGATCGTCGAGCGAATGGGCCGGCTGTGACGGCGGAACGAACGGTGCAGAACTGGCGGTCGGCGCCACCGGCGATCGCGATCGCGACCACGGCGGCGATCATCGCGGCGTTGGCCATCCTGCTGGCGCGCCCGCAGCTTGTCGTCTTCGCCGCGCCCCTGTTCGGTGTGGTCGCGGCCGGACGGAAGTCACCCGAAGTGCTTATCGCAGTGCATGCTTCGGATGGGCCGGACCGGCACATCGTGCGCTGTGTGGAGTCCGAATCGGTCGAGCTGTCGCTCGATATCGAGGCTCGGGCGGGCGAGGCCCAGGTTGCCGCGTCGGTGCTCGAATGCCCCGGGCTGTCGATCGAGCGACAGGACCGAGAGGGCAACCGGCTGACGGTGCGCGTCTCGGCCGACCAGCCGGGAAAGTTCCCGATCAGGGTGGAAGCCGTCGCGACCGCCAATGGCGGGTTGCTGCGCGGGTCGGTGGTCCTGCACACCGGCGACCTGTACGTCTACCCGCTGACGGCCGGCGCGCCGATGTCCCCCGCCACCACCTCGGTCCGGCACCGCCTCGGCATGCATCCCACCCGGCGAACCGGTACCGGGACCGAATTCGGCGGCATCCGCGCCTACGCGGACGGCGACGACCTGCGCTCGATCAATTGGCGTGCGACCGCGCGCCGCGCGAGCCTCCAGGTGACCGAGCGTCGCGCCGAAGTCGGCCACGATGTGGTGATCCTGTTCGACGACGCCTTGCGGGGCGACGGTCGAGACGATGCCTTTCATCGCGCCATCCGAGGCACTGCCGAGATAGTCCGAGCGGCACTGCGGGCTGGTGATCGCGTCGGTGTGGTGTGTCTGGATCCCGCGCCGCGCTGGGTGCCCGCGCGCGGCGGACGTCAGCAATTCCACGAGATCCTCACCTGCCTGCTCGACCCTGGTTATCCGAATTGCCGTCGCGGTTCCGGCACGGTGGCTCCGCCGGGTGCGGTCCCGCACGGCGCTTCCGTCGTGGCGTTCTCCACACTCATCGACACCGGATTCGCGCTCGCCCTCATCGAATTGCGGCGTCGCGGCAGTGCGGTGGCGGCAGTCGATCTGCTGGCCGCGGACGCGCCGTTCTCCGACGAGGCCGATGCACTGGTCGGCCGGCTGTGGACGCTCGAGCGGGCGTCGATGTACCGCGATATGGCCACCATCGGGGTCGAGGTGATCGGCTGGCAGGACGGCATTCGCCTCGGCGACGCGCTGACCGGCCGGCTTCTCGCGGGACGGAGCCCACGATGATGCGCTCCGACACCGTCGCCGTGGCTGCGGCAGCGCCCATGATCGCCACCGTCGCGTCGCCGGGTGACGCCACCGCCCTGGCCATGGCCGCCCTCATCGCCGGTCTCGCCGTGCTGGGCACCCGGCGGCCGGCGTACGCCCATGCCGCGGTGCTGTCGACAGCGGCGGCACTGGCTACCTCCGGGACCACGATCGCCGCGGCTCTCGCCGGCGGAATCGGCGCCGCCGTGTATTCAGTGGCCTGCCTGCACTTTCCGCTGTCCCTACCGTGGTCGAGTCGCGCGGTCGGCTGGGCGGTGGCGTGCGGTGTCGTCGCCGCTGCCTGCGCCGCGGGCCCGCCCCTGCCCGGACTCGCTTTGCTCGCTCCGGCCGCCGTCCTTGCCACGGTCGCCACCACCCTCCGGATGGCCCGACCCGGCGCCGCCGACACAGATCAGCGCCACGTCAGCGGTGCCGATCACGCTGTATCCGAACGGCCGCTGTCGAAGCCTGGAGGATGACGATGCCCACCGGAAAATCAATCGGAACAGCCCCTGACCACGCGACGGTGATCGACCGGATCGCCGCCTACGCCGACCATCCCAGTGCGTTCATTGCCTGCAATGACGACTTCGAGCATTACGTCGCCGACGATCTGCCCGGCATCGTCCCGTATCGGCGCCGCGGCCGCACGATCCTGGTATTCGGCGGTGCGTTCGCGCCGGCGCAGCACCGTAGCCGGCTGCTGTCGAGGTTTCTGCGTGATGTCGTCGGCCGGAAGAAGGCGGTGGTGGCCCAGTTGCGCCCGGATGACATCGAGCTGTTCGCCGGGCACGGGTTCACCGTCAACCAGTTCGGCTGTTCGTATTCGATCGACCTGTCGGCATTCACCAGCAAGGGCAAGCCGCTGGCCAAGGTGCGCCAGAACATCTCACGAGCCAAGCGCGAAGGCACTACCGTCCTGGAGATCACCGACGACCGCTACGCCGACGAGTTGGACGAGATCGATCGGCAGTGGTTGCGCGCCAAGGGCTGGCACGTGAAGAAACTCGACTTCATGGTGGGCCAGCGCGGCGGCCGCGGGTCGGACCAACGGCGCCTGTTCATCGCCCAACGCGACGGGCGGATCACCGGCTACGTGTCCTACTCCCCCGCCTACGGCGCGCGGCCCGGATGGCTCTACGACCTGACCCGGCGCGTGCCCGACAGCTCGGTCGGCACCATCGAACTGATCAATTTCACTGCCTTGCAGGCCTTCCGAGACGAAGGCGCGTCCTGGCTGCACCTCGGGTTCACGCCGTTCGCCGGCATCGACGACACCGGCCAGGCCCATGCCAGCCGATTCGTGCGGTCGATGATCGGTGTGCTGGCCGAACGCGGCAGTGTCGTCTATCCGGCCCGAACCCAGCAGGCGTTCAAGTTGAAATGGGCCCCCCAGGTCATCGAACCGGAGTACCTCGCCTTCAGTGGCGGGCCGCGGCCGAGTTCGGTCTGGCAGCTGCTACGGATTACCAATTCGATCTGACCACATCAAGCGGAGGTATCTGGTGTCTGAGTACTCATCCCGGCCACGCGGTGCGATGGACCGCAAACAGAAGCTCGGTTTCGCACGGCGCGCCGCCACAGCGCAATTGGCGGGGCTGCCCGGTGTCGTGAAGGCGGCGCTGGGCTCCGGCGGCCGCACGGGCACGGTCGAGCTGCCCGAAGCACCGCCGGACAGCAAGCTCACCCGGCAGGCGGTCGAGCTGGCCGAAGCCGTCTACGGCGGGGAACTCCATCAGCACTGCCTGCGCTGCTGGTACTTCGGCGCCGCCTTCGCCCAGCTGGACGGCCTTCGATTCGACCCGGAAGCGCTCTATGTGGCGGCGCTGCTGCACGACATCGGACTCACCGACCGGTACCGGCCGGCCCCGGATCAGTCGCCGTGTTTCGCGGTGCACGGCGGGGCGGTGGCGCGCGAGCGGCTGATGACGTGGGGCGCGTCGACCGAACTCGCCGGTCTCGTCGACGATGCCATCGCGCTGCATATGGATGTCGCGGTGGATCCGGCACAGGGCGTGGAGGCACACCTGCTGCACGCGGCCGCCCACCTCGACGTCGCCGGTTCCCGGATCGGCGATCTGCCACGGCCGCTGCTGGCCGAGATCCTGCGCGCCCACCCGCGCGACGGATTCTCCGACGTGTTTCTCGCCGCCATGCGCCGGGAGGCGCGCGAACGGCCCGATTCGCGGGCAGCGGTGATGTGGAAGCAGGGCATGCGCATTCCGGTGTCGATGAATCCGCTGAACAGGACCTTGACCAGCTGACATACTGAGAGTATGTTAACCGACTACAAGTCGGCGAATAGACCGCCGTCCTCGACCCCGGGGGTACACATGGGCCGCGCGATGCTGTTGACACGAATCGCCCGCTTGGCGCTGCGCGCGCCACGGGCAGTGCTGATCAGCGCATTCGTCTGCGCGCTCGCCGCCGGGGTCTACGGCTTGCCCGCCGGGTTGCAACTGCCCGCGGCCGGATACGACGTTCCGGATTCGGAATCCGCCCGCGCCGACCGCGCCCTGGAAGAGGTGTTCGGCGCGGGCGGCTACACCATCGTGTTCACCGTGACCGGCGAAGCCGGCGTGGACAGCCCGGCCACCCGCGCCCGCGCCGACACGATCACCGCGGCGCTCGGCAACTCGCCCTACGCCCGCAACATCCTGTCCTACTGGGCCGCACCGGAACCGCTGAACGCTTCGTTGCGCGGCAACGACGACCGCACCGGCCTGGTCGTCGCGCGCATCGCGGGAAACGACGAGCAGGCGACGGTCCGCTCGCACGATCTGGCCGAGCCACTCATCGGCACCCGTGACGGCGTCCACGTGGCCGCGGGCGGGCAGGCCATGACCTACTCCGAGGGCGGGCATCAATCGAAATCCGATCTGCTGCTGATGGAGGCCATCGCCTTCCCGCTCACCTTCGTCGCCCTGGTATGGATCTTCGGTAGCGCGATCGCGGCCGCGTTGCCGCTGGTCGTCGCCGCGGGCGCGGTCGCGGCCTCCTCGGCGGCGCTGAGCCTGATCGGGGAATTCACCGGCGTCTCGGTGTTCGCGATCAATCTGGCGACCGCGCTGTGCCTGGCGCTGGCCATCGATTACACGCTGTTCATCGTCAGCCGGTATCGCGAGGAAATCGCGGGCGACGCCCCGCCCGGCGAGGCGCTCATCCGCACCATGAATACCGCGGGACGCACCGTCACCTACTCCGCTTTGACTGTCGCGCTGACCATTTCGGCGATGGTGGTGTTTCCGCAATACCTGGTGCGTTCGCTGGCCTACGCCGGCCTGGTGAGCGTCGCCTTCTCCTTGATCGGCTCGCTGCTGGTGACGCCTGTGCTGCTGGTCCTGCTCGGCCGCCGGATCGACACCCTCGACCTGCGGCGGCCGATCGCGCGAATCTTCGGCCGCACCGTCAGCGATACGACCTCGACGGACAATCGGTGGTACCGCACCGCCGTGTTCGCGACTCGCCACGCACTTCCGGTCGCACTCGCCGTCGGGGCGATACTGCTCGTACTCACGCTGCCCGCACTCGGCATGAAACTCGGTTATCCCGATGAACGTGTGCTGCCGGACACCGCGTCGGCCCGGCAGGCGGGCGAGATATTGCGCACCGACTTCGACCAGAATCTGGCGGGCACGGTTTACGTCGTAATGCCCGACGGGGCAGGCGATTCCGGAGAGATCGCCGAATACGCGGCCGCATTGTCGCGGGTACCCGAGGTCACCACCGTCGCCGCACCCGATGGCACCTACCGGCACGGCAGCCGCATCACCGCGGCGACCTACGATTCCGCGCAACTCGGCGACGCCGCCTATCTGAGCGTCGGCACCACGCTGGATCCGTATTCGGATGCCGGCAGGCAACAACTGAAGGACCTCGACGCGGTGCCCGCGCCGGCACCCACCCAATTCGGCGGCCTGGCTCAGCGCAATATCGACAATGTCGCGGGCATCACCGATCACACACCGCACGTGCTGATCGTCATCGCCGTGATGACGTTCGTGCTGATCTTCCTCATGACCGGAAGCGTCATCCTGCCGATCAAGGCGCTGCTGATGAATCTGCTGTCGCTCGGCGCCGGCTTCGGCGTGCTGGTCTGGATATTCCAGGACGGCCATCTCGACGCCGCGGGCACCACCGCGACGGGATACTTCACCGCGTTCATCCCACCCCTGCTGGCCTGCGTCGCCTACGCCCTCGCCATGGACTACGAGGTCTTCGTGCTGTCGCGGATCCGCGAGGAATGGCTCAAAAGCCCACGGACCGCGGCGGATAACGAACGCGCCGTGGCCCTCGGCCTGGCCCGCACCGGACGCATCGTCACCGCCGCCGCCACCGTGATGATCTTCGTCTTCATCGCGATGAGCGCGGGCCAGGTCTCGTTCATGCGCGGCCTCGGCATCGGCCTCGCGGTCGGCGTAGCCCTCGACGCCTTCCTCGTCCGCCCCCTGCTGGTCCCGGCCACCATGCGCCTGATGGGCCGCCTCAACTGGTGGGCCCCCGCACCCCTGGCCCGCTGGCACGCCCGCTGGGGCTTCACCGAGGAAGACACCGTCACCTCGACCCCACCGAAACGAGCAGCCGAGGACCGCGACGTGGCGGCGAAGGTGGTAGCGGAATGAGCTACCGAGGCAACGACGCCTCAGGCGCAGTCCAGATCGCGCACCGTACGGGCCAGCCGTTCGTTCGGCGATATTCCGAGCTCGTCCCGCAGAATTCTTTTCAACTGCAGATAGGACGCGACGGCGTCGGCATCACGCCCGGCCCGGCGGAATCCGGAGATCAGCGATTCCCACATCGGTTCGTGCAGCGGATTCTCGGACACGAATCGGCGGCCGTCGAGAATAACGCGGTCGTATCGTTCCAATTCGATCCAGGCGTCCAGCAGCAGCTCTTGCGCGACCGATCTCGCCGCATGCAGGTCCTCGGACATCGCGCGAATGAACGGACTGTCGGCCACGTCGAGAAAGGGGCCTCGCCGCCATAGCCGAAGCGCATCTTCCAGCATTTCCGAAACGACGAGAGGAGCGGATGGAGCGATTTCCGATGCCCGGTGCACGCCATCCAGGAAGCGAAATGTATCGATATCGTCCCGGCCTACCGCGATCCGGTAGCCGGCCGCACCCCGGGTCTCGATCAGATTTGCGGAAACACCCTGCGCCTTGAGCGATCTGCGCAGCCGGGCGATGTGCGCATGCAGCGCATTCGCCGCGTTCCGTGACGTCGCCGCCAAACCGAGTTCTTCGATGAGCTCGTCGCGTCCGATCGGGTTGCCCTGCCGGGCCGCGATGATGGCGACGATACTGCGCAAGACCTGGCCGTCGATAGATATTCGAATTCCATCAGAGATAAGGGTCAACGACCCGAAGAACTCAACCCGGATATTCACCTGGCCCCCGTATCAGAAATCAAGCATCGCACCCGTCCGACGGCGCCGTCTCCCAACCGACCACGCTATTGACGGGTACCGGCTATGTCAATTGTGACGGATCACGACCGAGCCCCACTGACGCTGTGCTGAGTTCAATCGAACGCTTCAGTCAGTGCGGTTTCATCACGTCCCGATACTGTCCACACCATCGAGTCGAATCTGCTCGAAAACAGTGACTGCTGCCGAATTAGAGGTGGTGTGAGCATGACAACAATTGGCTCCGGAATCGGCATTCCGTCCTACGGGAGTTATGTCGAGGGCCAGGACCTTCCCGGGCAGCGATGGACGTATGTGCCGACGGCACGATCGGTGCTGGACGATTCGTTCAGTGTGCTGACCCGCAAACGCCGGCTGGACAGCGGGGAACTCGAACCCACCGCCGCCACCGGTGACATCTTCGCCGGCCGGGTCGCCATCGCCGAACCGCCGGTCATCGAGGACGCGCTACGGGCCGCCGCGCGCGCCGCCGCGCACTGGCGCGCCACCCCGCTGGACGTGCGAGTCGATCAGCTCTTGGAACGGCTGCGCGCCAACGTAATTGCCAACACCGACCGGATCGAACAGCTGATGACCTGCGAAGGCCATCCGCTGGAGCTCGCGCGCTGGGAGATCAGCGGATGGCTGGAAGCATGCAGCCCGATCTCCGGCGCGTACTACCGCAACCAGCTGATCACCGAGTTCGAACGCGAAGGCCGCCGCCACATCATCCGCCGGATGCCCGACGGCGTCGTCTGCGTGAACCCGCCGGCCAACGCGCCTTTGTCGAGTTCGGTTTTCGGTGCGGCGCTGAGCATCGTGGCAGGCAATGCCGCGGTGGTGCGGGCGCCGAGGTCCGGCCCGCTGGGCACGATGTGGGCGGTGCGGGATCTGGTCGGCAAAGCCCTGGACGAGGTCGGGGCTCCGCCGGGAACGATCAACGCGGTCTGTGCCGATCCGGAACCGGTACTCCAGGCCTGGCTGGACAGCCCGCACGTCGACGACATCATGTATTTCGGCAGCGTCGACAACGGTTTGGAGTTCGAGCGGCGCTGCGTCGAAGCGGGCAAGAAGCCGATTCTGGAGTTGGCGGGCAACGACAGCGTCGTCGTCTGGCACGATGCCGATCTCGACCACGCGTCAGAAGCGTTGCTGGAGAGCTTCTTCGGATCCGGTCAGCTGTGCATGATCCCCAACCGGGTGTTCGTGCATCCGTCGGTCGCCGAGGAACTCATCGGATTGGTCGCCAAGAAGGCGCAGGCGATGCGGCCCGGCTATCCCGACACCGAGGGTGTGCTGCTGTCACCGGTGCTGCGCCACGACCGGTTCCACCGCTATCTCTCCGACGCACTCGAGCACGGCGCCCAGTTGGTGACCGGCGGTGAGGGAATGCACCTCGACGGTTCGCCCGGCTCGAGCGGTTATTTCCTCCAACCCACCGTCATCCGGATCGATGGCCTCGACCGCGCCGCCGAGGTGACCGCCGTGCAGCACGAGACATTCTTTCCGCTGCTGCCGATCGTCGTGCCGGAGCAGGACACCGACGACAACCTGCTCGAGGCCTTCATCGAGATCGTCAACAGCAACCGGTACGGGTTGCGCAACTCGCTATGGGCCCGCAGCCAGTCGGTGATCGATACCTATCTCGCCAACGTGGTCAACGGCGGCCTGCTGAAGGTCAACGACTCCCATATCGCGTTTTCCGCACCGCTGCCTTCGCATGGCGGCACCGGCTTCACCGGCGGTGCCTTCGGCGAGGCCAACTATCCCGCGCTCAGAACCACCCATCTACAGGGTGTCGCCGTGGTCACCACGAATACCGCGCCACGGTACCGCTAGGAGCACTGAATGCACAGCATGGACGAAGCCCGCGCGACCTGCGATCGGCATCTGCCGGGCTTCTATCAGGCATTGACCGAACTACCGCTCACCGAACTCGAGGTCGCGGGCAGCCCGGGCCTCGACCTGTTCCGCAAGCACGGCGGACCGGGGCTGCTGATTCCCCAGACCTACTCCGGCCTCGGCGTCTCCCCACGCGAAGCCCTGCAGATCAACCGGGTGATCGGCTCGTGCGCACCGTCTTTGGCGGTGGCGTCGACCATGCACCACTTCTCCGTCGCGACGATCTTCACCCTCGCCGAGGGCCTGCAGAGCAGCGGCCTCGAGTGGGCGCTGCTGGAAGGGATCGCGACGAGCAACATGCTCGTGGGCTCCGGTTTCGCCGAGGGCAACCCCGGGCAGGGCGTGCTGGCCCCCACGCTGCGTGGTGCACCGCGCGAGGGCGGGATCCTGGTGAACGGCTCGAAGAAGCCGTGCAGCATGGCTCGCTCCATGGACCTGCTCTCGGCGAGCGTGTCGGTCTCCAAACCCGAGGGCGACGAGACGGTCGTCGTGCTGATTCCCGCTGATACCCAAGGGATCTCCGTGCACCCCTTCTGGGCCGGACCCATCCTCGCGGGCGCCGAAAGCGACGAGGTCCGGCTGACCGACGTGTTCGTCGACGACCGGCTGATCGTGCCGGCCGGATTCGGGCCCGAGGGCGAACTGGACGATCTCCAGACGGTCGGATTCATCTGGTTCGAAATGCTGATCACCGCCTGTTATCTGGGGATGGCCAGCGGTTTGGTCGAGCGGGTCTTCGCGGCGAACCGGACCAGCGCCGCCGACCGCGCTGAGCTGGGCATCCGGCTCGAAAGCGCGGCCATGCTGCTCGAACGGATCGCGGGCATGCTCGCCGACGGGCGCACCGGCAACCGAGACCTGACCGAGGCCCTGACCGCCCGCTACGCCGCGGCCGACGCGATCGCCAACGTGGCCGTGCAAGCGCTGGCCGCGCTCGGCGGCATCGCGTTCATCACCGAACCCGACATCGGCTACCTGGCTACCGCCTGTCAGTGCGTGCGCTTCCATCCACCGGGCCGGCGGGCGATGGAGGCGGCCATGGTGGCCGGGCTCTCCGGCGAGACCCTGCTCGTCGAGTGAGGGCGCCATGACCAGAACCGAATCGCCGCTGACGGACAACCGCATCGCCGAGGTGTATCGCTCGCGCCTCAGCACCGGTCGCGCGCGACTGGGCGAAATGCTCGGCGGCCAGATCGAAGTGGAATCCACCGGCGCCTGGGTACGGACGGCCGACGGCAGGCACTACCTCAATGCCGGCGGGTACGGGGTCTTCATCATGGGAGCCCGGCACCCGGCGGTCGTCGACGCCGTGCACCGGCAATTGCACACCCATCCCGTGGGAACCCGGATGTTCTTGGAACCGGCCGCGGCGCAGGCGGCCGAAGCCCTGATCGCGGTATCCCCACCCGGCCTGACCCGCGTCCATTTCTCCGGATCGGGCACCGAAGCCGTCGAAACCGCGATCAAGCTCGCGCGGCTCAACGGCCGCGACCATCTGGTGTCGATGGACGGCGGATTTCACGGCAAAACTCTCGGGGCCCTGTCGGTCACCGGGAAGCCGATGTTCCAGGATCCTTTCCGGCCGCTACTGCCGGATGTCAGCCATGTCCCGTACGGCGACATCGGCGCGCTGCGGACAGAGCTGCGCGAGCACCCGGGGCGGGCCTGCGTGATCGTCGAGCCGGTTCAGGGCGAAGCCGGTGTGATCGTCCCGCCGGCCGGATACCTGTCCGCCGTGTCCGCGTTGTGCGCGGAATTCGGTGCGCTGCTGGTGATCGACGAGATCCAAACGGGTTTGGGCCGCTGCGGCAGCTGGTGGGCCGCGGACGAGGTGCGCAGGCCCGACATCGTACTGACCGGGAAGTCGCTGGGCGGCGGCGTGGTTCCGGTGTCGGCGGCGATCGTCTCCGAAACCGTCTACGCGCCGTTGGATCGCGACCCGTTTCTGCATACCTCGACCTTCTCGGCCGCACCGCTGGCAATGGCGGCAGTGTGCGGCGCGATCCAAGCCATCGACGACGACGGCCTGGTCGCACGGGCGGCCGAGCTCGGCACACGGCTGCTGCCCGGCATCGAAACCATTGTGGGTGAACACTTCTCCGGCACCGTCTGCCGTGTCCGCGGGCGCGGCCTGCTGATCGGCATCGAGTTCACCGACGCGGCCATGACCGCGGATCTGCTGTTGGCACTCGCCGAACAGCAGGTCATCGCCAATCACTCATTGAACTCATCGCAGGTCGTGCGACTCACACCGCCTGCGGTCCTTCGCGACAACGAGGTCGACCAACTCCTGGAGCGGTTCGAACGTGCGGTTCGCACGACCGCACAGCGCTATCCCGAAGCCTGAGGTGAGCACATTGCGTAGCGCAAAACTGACAGTTCGCACACACACCATGGACGCCGACCACACCTATGACGCGATCCGGCATTTCGACACCTACGCCGAGCTGGTCGACGAGGTCCGGTCGGTCGTCGTGCGTCCCGGCGCCGACGACCGGTCATCCACCAGCGACTGGGAGGTCTATTTCCGCAACGGACCGTTGAGCTGGACCGAGGTCGACTACTTCCAGCACGAACGCCGCCGCATCGTCTTCGAGCAGGAGACCGGCGACTTCCACGTCTTCCGCGGCGTCTGGCAGGTCCAGCCCGCCGGCGCAGGCAGCACGGTCACCTTCGAGGCGAGCTTCGATTTCGGGATCCCGAGCTTGGCCGGTGTGCTCGAGCCGATCGCCGAGAAGGTGCTGAAGGAGGGCATCGCCACCGTGCTGCACCGGCTGCTCGATGGTTGCGAAGTGGTCGGCGACCCGGCCGTGGCGGCAGCGGTCACCCAGCGGATGGCCCTGGTCGCACCGGGCCTGGGCACAACCGGGGACGGGGACTGACATGGACCAGGCCAACCGTTTCGCGACCCGGACCGCCTACCTGCTGCTGCGCCTCGAATACGGCGTCGCGACGGCGATCTGCACGGTCGCGTTCCTGCTGCATCTCGGTGAGGTGCGCTGGTGGGTCGCGATCGCCCTGTTCGCCTACATCGACGTCATCGGCTATCTGCCGGGCCTGTACCAGCACATCCGCACGGGATCCGTGCCGAGGGCCTACTACGTCCTCTACAACGTCATGCACAGCTTCACCACCCAGGGCATCGTCATCGGCCTGTGGGTGCTCGTCTTCGGCTTCGAATGGGCGCTGCTGGTCATCCCGATCCATCTCTGCGGTGACCGGGCGCTGTTCGGCAGCTTCATCAAATCCTTCGAGGTTCCGTTCGAACCGAAGCATCCGATTCCCGAGTTCGCCGAATTCGAGGACCGGCTCGTGGCACGCGCGTCGGGATGATCGCGATGACCACACCCGGCAACTCCGATCGCTATCTGCGGCTGTACCGGAAGCTGGCCGCCGGGGTCGCGGTGATCTCGGCGCAGGGCACCGACGGCCCCACCGGGATGACGGCCTCGTCGGTGACGTCGCTGTCGCTGCGGCCACCGCTGCTGCTCGCCTGCCTGGCCGTCGGGTCGGCGACGTTGTCGGCGATCGAAGACAGCGGCCGGTTCGGGGTCGCCTTGCTGGCCGAGCATCAGCAGGCGCTGGCCCGGGATTTCGCCTCACCCTCGGCGCCGCGGTTCGCCGTGCACGCCTATCGGCGCGTGCTCGGCGTCCCGGTGCTCGCCGATCCGATGGCGTGGGCGGTGTGCGCGTTGACCGACACCCGGACCTATGGCGACCACGTGGTGGTGGTCGGCGAAATCGCTGCGTTGGAAACCGATTCAGGAAGGCCGCTGCTATGGCACAGCCAATCGTTCGCACTGCTGCGGACATGAGTAATGATCCGATCTGGTGGCCGCGCGGCGTTGGCGCGGCCGCCGGGCACCCGCCGCTGTCCGGCGGCCACGACGCCGACCTTGCGATCGTGGGTGGGGGGCTGGCCGGCTTGGCCACGGCCTACTACGCGAGCATCGCCCGGCCCGACATGACCATCGTGGTGCTGGAGGCCGGTTTCGTCGGTGCCGGCGCGACCGGCCGCAGCACCGGCATCGTTTCGCCCGGTCTCAGCATCCCGCTGCCCCGGCTGCGCCGGCGGATCGGCGACGCCCGCACCCTGGCGGCCTTCGACGCGTCGCAGCACGGCGTGCGATTGCTGCGCGAACTCATCAAGAGCGAGCACATCGACTGCGACGCACGCGATGAACCGCACACGCTGACCGTCCTCACCGGACGCCAACGCGCCCGGATGAACGCCCACCTGCGGGTTCTCGCCGAGCTCGGCCGCCCGGTCCGGCGACTGACCGGCACCGAGCTGATCGCCGCGGCCGGCCACGGTTACGCGGCCGGGTTCTCCTACGACGACGCCATGGTCATCGACCCGTACCGGCTGCTGGCCGGCCTCGTGGCAACGCTGCGCGCACGCGGAGTCATGGTCTACGAGAACAGTCACGTGCAGTCGGTGGATTGCTCCGGCCGCGCACCGAAGCTGACGACCGCCTCGGGTGTGGTGACCGCGCGCCGGGTGCTCTACACCGTCGACGGATACGCCGACCGGCTCAACCCGATGCGGACGTCGGTGGTCGCGTTGCGCACTCATCTGCTGGCCACCGAGCCACTGTCGGATGCGCAGGTGGCGGGTCTCGGCTGGGCCGGCCGCGGCGGCATCATCGACCAGCGCAATTTCTTCAACTACTACCGGATGACCGCGGATCGACGGCTGGTGTTCGGCGGCGGCCCGGCGCTGGTGCCCACCGGTAAGCCGGCGGTCGACGACGCACGCTCCGCGGCCGTGCAACGACGCATCGATCACGAACTGCTCCAACGTTTTCCCTCGTTGGCGGAAGTGGAGGTCGCGGCCCGCTGGTCCGGGCTCACCGCCAGCAGCACCGACCGATTGCCGGTGGTCGGGCCCGTGCCCGGCCAGGACGGGTGCTTCTACGCGGGTGCCTGGTGCGGGCACGGGTTCGCCATGTCGGTGGACACCGCTTGGCGTTTCGCCGAGACGCTGACCGGCGGTCCCCAGCCGCGCCTGCCTTGGAGCCGTTCCGGGGCGCAGCCGGTTCCGACCGCGCTGGCCCGTGGCACCGGCGTGCGCGCCTACCTCAGATTTCTCGACTACTCCGACCGGACCGGACTGCGGTTGGCCGGCAGATCTCCGCGGGCCCAGATGAGCCGCTCGCGGCTCGAACGACAGACACAGGAGCAACCGTGACACCGAAAGCTGCCCCCACCACCGATTCCCGGACCGACTTCGATGTGGCGATCGTCGGCGGCGGTATCGGCGGCTCCGCCTTGGCCGCGATCCTCGCCCGCCACCAGGTCCGGGTCGTCATCATCGAAGCCGGTGGCCATCCGCGGTTCGCCATCGGCGAATCCACGGTCCCCGAAACGATCATGGGACTGCGCAATCTCGCCCGCCGCTATGACGTTCCGGAGCTGGAGAACCTGTCCTCGCACGGCAAGTTGCGCCGCACCGTCAGCACAGCCTGCGGGGTCAAGCGCAACTTCAGCTTCGTCTACCACCAGGAAGGCGAACGATTCCGGCCCGACCAGTGCACCCAGTACCCGACCTGGGGGCCGCCATTGGGTCCCGATTCACACTTCTTCCGCCAGGATGTGGATGCCTACGTCTACCAGGTGGCCCTGTCCTACGGCGCGACCGGAATGACCTACCGGCCCGTGACCGGCGTCGATTTCGACAGCGATGCGGCAGTGGTGAATACCGCTGACGGCAACCGGTATCGCGTCAAGTACGTCGTCGACGCGGGTGGAATGCGCAGCGTGCTCGGCGAGACGCTGGGCCTGCGCACCGATCCGCCGTACCGGACCCGGACTCGAACCATCTTCACCCACCTGACCGGCGTCGAACCCTTCGACCGGATCGCGGGCCGCCGCCGCGATCACGGCATGCCGAGCCCGTTCTCCCAGGGCACGCTGCACCATCTGTTCGAGGGCGGCTGGGCCTGGGTGATCCCGTTCGACAACCACGTCAGTTCGACCAGCAGGCTGTGCTCGGTCGGCATCAACCTCGACCTCGACCGATACCCGCCGGGCGATGAATCGCCGGAGGACGAGTTCTGGGCACATGTGCGGCGTTTCCCGGATTTCCATCGGCAACTGGCCAATGCCAGGGCCGTGCGCCCGTATACCGCCTCCCAGCGCAATCAGTTCGCCTCCCGTCAGCTGGCCGGCGATCGGTGGTGCCTGCTGCCCCATGCCTCCGATTTCATCGATCCGCTGTTCTCCAGCGGCCTGGCCGTGACCGTCATGGCCTTGAATTCGCTGGGGCACCGGTTGATCGATGCGGTGCGGGAGAACGACTTCTCCCGGGAACGATTCGAATACGTCGAGACATGGGTCAAACGTGCCTTCGGCTACTACGACGACCTGGTCGACTGCTCCTACGTCGCGTTCGGTGATTTCGACCTGTGGAACGCGTGGTTCCGGGTGTGGATGCTCGGCACGCTGTACGGCGTGAACGGGCAGATGCAGGCCGGGTTCGCGTTCGACCGGACGCAGAACCGTCTCGTGTTCGACGCGCTCGAGCAAGCGCCGTATCGCGGTCTCCAGGGAATCGACAACCCGCATTGTGCGGCGATGTTCGGCCGGGCCCGCGCGGCCGTGCACGCCTATCGGGACAAGGAGATCACCGCGGGTGAGGCCTGCGGCCGGATCTACGAAGCGCTGCGCGACAGCAACCTGGCGCCGCAATTCTGGGACATCCTCGATCCGGATCGCCGGTGCCCATCCGGCCCGTTCACGCTCTGGTCGATGGCGCGGATCCTGATGTGGGGCAAATGGTCCAGTCCCGAGCACGTACGTGGCAAGTATTTCGCCGATGGGTTCGACGTGGTCATCCCCGAAGCGGCGAGCTTCTACGGAGGCGAGGTGCGGGCCGGCCTGACCACGGCGTATCAGGGCATGCGCGACATGGTGGTGGCGGGCAATCGTGACTGGCGTCGCCGGTAGCAATGCCGTCGACGACAACGCTGGCGTCGGCGCCGGTGCCCCCGGTTCCGACGCACAGCGTGCTCATCCTGCTGGTTCAACTGTGCGTGCTGCTGCTGGCCGCGCGCCTGCTCGGCAGCATCGCGCTGCGGGTCCGGCTGCCGCGCATCGTCGGTGAACTCTCGGCCGGCATTCTGCTGGGTCCGTCGGTACTCGGGCACCTCGGCTCGGTGTCGAGTCTGCTGTTCCCGACGACGGGCGAGCACCAGCATCTGCTGGACGTGGTCGGGCAACTCGGCGTCTTGTTGCTGGTCGGCCTGGCCGGAGCTCAGCTGGATATCGGCTATGCCCGCCGCAACACGTCGACGGTGGCCAAGGTCAGTGGCACCGGGTTACTGGTTCCGCTGCTGCTCGGGCTCGGTACCGGACTCACGGTGGCCCTGCCGTTACGCCCGGACGACATCGAGCCCGCGGTGTTCGCGGCGTTCATCGCGGTAGCACTCAGCGTTTCGGCCATTCCGGTCATCGCGAAAACGCTGCTCGAACTCGGTTTGATGCACCGCGATATCGGCCAGCTCGTGCTCGCGGCCAGCGCGATCGACGATGCGGTGGGCTGGCTGCTGCTGTCGATCGTGGCCGCGCTGGCCGCCCATGGTGTCACCGGCCTGTCGGTCGTCGCCGCGGTCGGCGGGCTGATCGGCGTGCTGGTGGTCGCGGTGACGATCGCGGGTCCGCTGATCCGGGCCGCGATGCGCCGCGCGGACTCCGCGGCCCGGCAGGACTCGCCCACCGACACCACCGGGCGGGTGACGGTGGTGATGGTCATCGCGATACTGGCCGGTGCCGTGGCGACCGGGGCCGTCGGCTTCGAGCCGGTTCTCGGCGCGTTCCTCAGCGGCGTGCTCATCCGTTCGAGTGGTGTGGCCGCGGCGCATCTCGGGCCGCTGTCGACGATGGTGATGACGATTCTCGCGCCGATCTATTTCGCGACCGCGGGACTGCGGATGGATCTGACCGCGCTCGCCGAACCGGTGGTGCTCGCCGCGGCGCTGGCGGTGACCTGCGCGGCGATCATCGGCAAGTTCGCCGGTGCCTACCTCGGTGGGTGGCTGAGCGGGCTGGACCTGCACAGCCGGGTGGCGCTCGGGGCCGGGATGAACGCCCGCGGCGTGATCGAGGTGATCATCGCGATGGTCGGCTTGCAGCTCGGAGTGCTCGGCACCGAGGCGTACACGGCCCTGGTGCTGGTGGCCGTCGTGACCTCGATCATGGCACCGCCGATGTTGCGCTGGGCGCTGGGGAAGGTGCCGGAATCGGCCGGCGAGGCCGAACGCGCCCGGGCGACGGCGTCCGACCCCGAGTCCGTCGGCAGTCGCGTGGTCGGCGACTAGACTGGTATTCGTGGCCGCTACCAGAACCAGCAGACGCGAGATGTATGCCGCGCTCACCAAGAGCGCGATCATCGACGCCGCGCGCACGCTGTTCGTCGAGCGGGGGTACGACGAGACGTCGGTGGACGATATCGCGCGGGAGTCCAACGTCAGCAAGGGCGCGGTGTATCACCACTTTCCGGATAAGCAGCAGATCTTCGCCGATGTGTACCGGGAGGCTACGGCGGCGGTCACCATGAAGGTGGCCGAGGAAGTCGCCGGTACGACGGCGGAGTCGTGGGAGCGGGTGGAGGTGGCCGCGCGGGCGGCGATCCAGGCGTATGCGGCCGACCCCGACACCTTGGCCCTGCTGCGCCAGGTCACCCGGGTGCTCGGTGACGAGCGCACCAAGCGGCTGGAATCGGAGCTGGCGCTGCCGCTGATCCGTGGGCTGCTCGATGAGATGGCGGCGATCGGTCAGCTGCGCCCGTTCGACACCGATATCGCGGCCCAGCTCGCCTTCCGGGTGCTGTGCGAGGCGTCGCTGATCGTGGCGGCCGCCGACGACCCCGAGACGGCGGCCCGGGAATCGGAGACCGTCATGTTGCGGATGCTGGAAGGCCTGCGGGCACCCGTCGCGGGGTCGTGACCGGCGGCTACTGCTGGTCGAAGCGCTGATCGACGAAGTCGGCGAAGGCAACCTTGCCGGGGATCGCGCCGGCCTCGGTGAAGGCGTCGGCGATCTCCTGTTCGGAGGCGATCACCTGGTCGTCGAGCGGGATGGGCTGTTTGATCGAGCGGGTCCACGTGGTGCGGGAGGCGTCGACGGGGATGGCGGTCAGCTCTGCATACTTGGCCGACCACAGGTCGAGATTGTCCGAAGACCACTGCGTGGCCGCGGCGTAGCGGGTGAAGAAGTCGCGGATGGCGGCCGATTTGCCGGGGTCGTCGACGGCTTTGTTCGAGGCCACCCAGAAGTTGTAGCCGTTGGCGGCCTGATCGGCGGAGGCGATGGATTTGGCACCGACCTCCTTTTCGGCGATGGCGGTGTAGGGATCCCAGACCGCCCAGGCGTCGACGTCGCCGCGGGTCAGCGAGGCGTAGCCGTCGGCTGGGGCGAGGTAGACCGGTTCCACGTCGTCCAGGCTCAGGCCCGCTTTCTGCAGTTGCAGCAGCAGGTTCGCATTCGCGGAGCTGCCCTTGGTGACGGCGACCTTCTTGCCCTTCAGATCGGCCACCGACGCGACCTTCGAATCCTTGCCGACGAGGATCGCATCGCCTTTACCCGTCGCGGCCAGCGCACCGACGATCTTGATATCGGCATTCGCCGCGGCACCGAAGATCACCGGGGTATTGCCGGTCTGCGCCAGATCGATACCGCCCGCCCCGGCCGCTTCGATCAGCGGCGGTCCGGCCGTGAAAGTGGAGAACTCGATCTTGTACGGCAGGTTCTCCAGCTGGCCCGACGCCCGCAGCAGGACCTCGATCGAAATCGCTTTCTGATCACCGACTTTCAAGGTGACCGTGCTGAGATCCACCGGACCGGTCGGCGCGGGCGCGGCCTCCTCACCGCATGCCGAGGTGGCGAAGACAGCGGCGGCCACCAGGGCCGCACCGGCGAGGCGGAAGATCGAGAGTCGTTTCACGAGAACTGCTTTCCTGCGTAATCGAACGGGTGGATCAGACGGTGACGCCGAGCAGCGCCAGCAACCGCGTGACGTACTCGGCCGCTTCCGGCGACGACGGCGGGCGGGGACGGGCCAGATCGATGCGGACGTCCTCGGCGATGCGGCCCTGGTCGAGCACCAGCACCCGATCGGCGAGCGCGACCGCTTCGGCGACATCGTGGGTGACGAGCAGGACGCCGAACCCGCGTTCGGCCTGCAACCGCAGCAAGAGCTCATGCATGGCCAGGCGGGTCAGTGCGTCCAGGGCGCCGAAGGGTTCGTCGAGCAGCAGCAGCGTCGGATGCGCGACCAACGCCCTGGCCAGGGCGACGCGCTGCGCCTCACCACCGGAGAGAGTGAGCGGCCAGGCGTCGGCGCGCTCGCGCAGGTTGACCTGGTCGAGCAGTTCCCTGGCGATCTTCTCGTCGGCCCGGCGATTGCGCGGGCCCGGCCGTCCGAGCGCCACATTGCGGACCACCGGCAGCCACGGGATCAGCCGCGCCTCCTGGAAGACGAATGTCGGCTGCGCCTCGACCTGTACCGTCCCGCGATCGGCGTGGTCGAGTCCGCCGATGATCCGCAGCAGCGTCGACTTGCCGGAGCCGCTGCGCCCGACCAGTGCGACGATCTCGCCCGCCGCGATGTCGACCTCGATGCCGTCGAGGACGGTGCGGGCGCCGAAGCTCTTGCCCAGTCCGGTGATTCGCGCCGCCGAAGTGGTGGCGGTCTCGATGACGGTCATGGTTGGACCCCTCGGTCGACGGACGGACGCCAGCGCAGCGCGCGATGTTCGAGTGCGCGCACGATCGAATCGGTGGCCAGTCCGAGCAGGCTGTAGATGAGCAGCCCGAAGATCACGATGTCGGTGCGCAGGAATTCGCGGGCGTTGTTGATCACGAAACCCAGGCCGGCGCTGGCATTGATCTGCTCGGCCACGATCAGCGACAGCCAGGCGATGCCGAGGCTTTGCCGCGCGCCGACCAGGATCTGCGCCAGCGCGCCGGGCACGATGAGCAGCCGCAATCGCTCGGACAGGGTCAGTTGCAGGGTGCGGCCCAGTTCCAGCAGCTTCGGATCCAGCTGACGGATCCCGGCGAAGGTATTCAGATACAGCGGGCAGAACACCCCGAGCGCGATCAGGTAGATCTTCGGCTCCTCGCCGATCCCGAACCAGATGATGAACAGCGGGATCAACCCGAACAACGGGATGGTGCGCAACATCTGCAACGGCGGATCCAGCACGTATTCCCCGGTCGTGCTGATTCCCGCCAGGACGCCCAGCACCACCGCCAGCACCGCACCCAGCAGGAACCCGAACAGCGCCCGCTCACCGGAAACCAGCAGCGCCTCCCCGAGCTGACCGGAACGATAGATCTCCAACCCGGCATCGAGTACCACCGACGGTGCGGGCAATTTCTTCGCCGACACCCAGCCACTGCTACTGGCGACCTGCCAGATCACCAGCAGCGCGATCGGGGCGAGCGCACGCAGAAACCCCGGCCGCCGATACAGCGCTACCCGCCGCTCGACTCGCTCGACGCGCCTCTCCATAAGCATTCGTGCATGATGCGCGGGGTCCGGGTGCCGCCGACAGGGTTGCGCTCAGGGTGAATCGATCCGCGCCGGCCCTGTCACTCGCCGGCTCCGGCCTGGTCGTATCCCCGTAGAGTCACCGTCTGATGACTTACTATCCGCCACAGCAGAATCCGCCTGGGCTACCGCCATCCGGAAAACCGGCTGGGGACCCACCGCCGCCCTATGGCGCGTTACCGCCGCCACCACCGCGCAACTGGCTGCCCGTCATCCTCGGCGCGGCACTCGTCGGGGTCCTCGCGATCGGCATCGGCGCGATAGCGATCGGGTCCGGGTCGGACTCCGAGGCGGACCGTTCGGCGTCCCCGACCAGCAAGGCATTGCCCACCCTGGCGCCGACCACCACCGAGGAGAAGACCTGGGAGGGCGCCTATTCGTACTCGGCGGTGGGCGATGCGTGTGAGCTCGTCCCGGCCGATGCCATGGCCTTCTTCATACCGGGCCCTCCGGATAAGCAGGAGTCCGAGGCCGAACCGCCGGACAGTTATGGCGGAGGCGAACTGTCCTGCGACTCCAGCTATGGGTTGACAGGACCGGCGCCCAACCAGGCCGTCACGGCGCACGATTTGACCGTGGAGTTCGCCGACAAACTCACCAACAGTTCGTCCCGGTTCGACAGCGCCGGCCAGTCTCTCGGAAAAACCGGCGACGACAGCGGTGCTGTGCAAGGCGTCGGCAGTGCCGCCTTCTCCAGCGTGGATTTCTACTCCGACGGTCGCATCGTGTACTACACCCTCATTTCCTGGGATAGCAATGCGTTCGTCAAGATCTTCGTCCTCGCAGGTGCCGACGCCCCGCTCACCCGCGCCCGCGTGGACGCCATCGTCGGCCCGCAGGTCCAGCACGCCCTCGACGCACTGCGCCGGTAGTTCGGAGTCGGGACCACCTCCATCGACGGTTAATGAAAATGGTTATCATTTGTAGATGACCACTTCACCTCCCCAGCAACTGCCGGTGACCGTGCTGTCCGGGTTCCTCGGCGCGGGCAAGACCACCCTGCTCAACCACATCCTCGCCAACCGTGAGGGCCGTCGTGTCGCGGTGATCGTCAACGACATGAGCGAGGTGAATATCGACGCGGCGCTGGTGGCGGGCCAGGGACATCTGGATCGCACCGAGGAGAAGCTGGTCGAGCTGACCAACGGCTGCATCTGCTGCACCCTGCGCGAGGACCTCATCGAGGCGGTCGGGCGGCTGGCACGGGAGGGGCGCTTCGATCAGCTGGTGATCGAGTCGACCGGCATCTCCGAGCCGATGCCGGTGGCGGCCACCTTCGATTGGGAATTCGAGGACGGATTCACCCTCGGCTCCATCGCCCGCCTCGACACCATGGTGACCGTTGTCGACGCCTCGACTTTCCTCGCCGAGATCGCCCGCGGCCAGGCGCTCGCCGAGCGGAACCTGCAAGCGGGCGAGGGCGATGAGCGCGGCATCGCCGATCTGCTGGCCGATCAGGTGGAGTTCGCGGATGTGCTGTTGATCAACAAGACCGACCTGGTGAGCGAGCAGGCCGCCGGTGCGGTGGAGGCGACGGTGCGGCGAATGAATCCACGCGCCAGGGTTTTACGGACTCAGCGCGGCGTCGTCGAGTTGAAAGAAGTGCTCGACACCGGACGCTACGACCCGGTCGCCGCCGCGGCGACCGAGGGCTGGGAGGAGGAGCTGGCGGGCGGCCATGTGCCCGAAACCGAGGAGTACGGCATCAGCAGCCTCACCTATATCGCCGATCGGCCGTTCCATCCGCAGCGTCTGGCCGAGGCGCTCGAACAGCTGCGGGGACTGTTGCGCAGCAAGGGTTTCTGCTGGATCGCCAGCCGGTCGGAGTTGGCCGCCATCTGGTCGCAGGCCGGTCCGAATCTGGTGTTCGAGCCGGCGGCGTGGTGGTCCTCGCTGGAGGTCCCGGCCGGGCAGGAGATCGTCTTCATCGGAATCAAGCTGAACCGCGACCACATTCGCGCACTACTCGACCGCGCCCTGCTCACCGACGCCGAACTCGCGGCGGGCCCGCAGGCCTGGGCCAACTACCCCGATCCGTTCCCCGCCTGGGGCGATCTGCACGAGCACGCCTGAACCACGCGGAAAAACGCTGCCCAGGTCCACTCGACCTGGGCAGCGTCGTCCCGCTCACCGCACCTGCGCGAAGAACTGCCGGATGTCGGCGGTGAGCACCTGCGGCGCCTCGTGCGCGGCGAAGTGCCCGGCGGCATCGTTGGGCCCGCCGACCACCGAGTCGACGTCATAGGAATTCCAGCTGACGATATTGCTGTGATCGCGTCCGGCGAACCGGCGCATCGACTGGAAATCACCGGTGAACATGGCCAGCGCGGTCGGCGCGGTGGTCGGCTCCGACGGCTGCTCGGCGGCATGGGCCTGCTCGTAGTAGAAGCGGATCGAGGTCGGGCCGGTGCCGGTCAGCCAGTACAGCGCGATGTTCGCGATCACGAACTCCTCGTCGAGGCTCTCGCCGAACAGCTGCGCGTTCCAGCCGAGCAGACCCAGCGGGGAATCGGCGAGCGCGTAGGCCAGCGTCTGCGGCTGCTGGCTGCAGAACACGTTGAACGCCATCTTGTTGTCCTGGAACCACTTCAGGTGCTCGAGCGCGGCGAGGTCGTCGGCGGAGATGCCATCGAATTCGGCCGGATCGCCGGACGGGAACGAGAACAGCTGCGTCACATGCACACCCACCACGCGGTCGGGTGCGAGCCTGCCGATCTCCGGGGAGACCATCGAACCGCCGTCGTTGCCGATCGCACCGAACTTCTGGTAACCGAGCCGATCCATCAACTCCACCCAGGCGCGGGCGGTGCGCTGGACGTTCCAGCCGGTGCTGCGGGTCGGGCCGGAGAATCCGAATCCGGGCAGTGACGGGATCACCACGTGGAAGGCCGGCGCGTCGGGCGATTCGGGCGCGGTCAGCAGCTCGATGACGTCGAGGTATTCCAGGACCGAGCCGGGCCAGCCATGGGTGAGGATCACCGGCAGCGCATCCTCGCGCTCGGAGCGCACATGCAGGAAGTGGATGCTCTCGCCGTCGATCTCGGCGATGAACTGCGGGTAGGCGTTGAGCCGCGCCTCCACCGCGCGCCAGTCGAACTTCTCCAGCCAGTACTCGGCGAGCGCCCGCACGCGGTCGCCGGGAACGCCGTAGGCATCGCCGACGCCGGGCAGCTCATGCGGCCAGAGCGCCCGGCGCAGCCGGTCGGCCAGATCGTCGAGCCGGGCCTGCGGGATGTCGACGGTGAAGGGGCGGATGGTCATGGCGAGCTCCTCGTGATTTGGAACGGAATACTTTGTTCTGTTTCACCGTAACAGAACGGATCATTCCGTTTCAAGTGCTACCCTGAATCCATGCCGAAAACATCCGATGCACCAGGTCAGAAGGGTTTGCCCGGCCGCAAGGCGCAGGCCGCCCGCAACGACGGCATCATCCTCGAGGCCGCGCGCGCGGTCTTCCTCGCCGATGCCGGCGCACCGATCTCCGCCGTCGCCGAACGCGCGGGCGTCGGCATCAGCGCGCTCTATCGCCGTTACCCGAGCAAAGACGTACTTCTTCGGACGCTCTGCTACGAGGGCCTGCGCCGCTACAACGCTGAAGCGGAAGCGGCCCTGGAAGATCCGGACGGCTGGCGAGGGCTGGTGGGTTTCCTGGAGCGGGTGGTGGACGCCGATGTCCATTCGCTCACGGTGCGCCTGGCGGGAACCTTCACGCCCGACGATTCGATCGTGCCCGACGTACAGCGCTCCGGTGAGCTGACGACGGAACTGGTGCGGCGGGCCCACGCCACCGGCCGGCTTCGCTCGGACGTGACCGACCTGGACCTGGGACTCGTGCTGGACGCCTGCGCTGCCGTCAGCACGCCCGACCCCGAACGCACCACGCAATTGCGGCGACGAGTGCTCGCCCTGCTGGTCGACGGCCTGGCCGGCGTCGGCGAACTACCCGGCCCGGCTCCCCAGCCGGGTGAGTTCGCCTGGCGCTGGCAGCCGCGCACCAGCGGGTGAAGGCTCGTCATCAGTTCGAGATGGCCGCGGCGCGGTGCAGATAGCTGCGGTCGGTGAGTTGTTCGAGCATGAACTCGGCGATATCGGCGCGCGAGATCTTCAACGCCAAACCGCTTGCGTCGGCCGGGAATCCGCGCCGGTAGGTTCCGGTGGCGGGACCGTCGGTGAAGGCGCTCGGCCGGACGATGGTCCAGTCCAGATCGCTGGCGCGCACATACTCCTCCTGCTGGACGTGATCGGCGTAGGCCGGCCGCAGCAACATCCCGAACATGACGTACTTCCAGAGGAAGTTCAGATTCGGCCTGCTGTCGCCGACGCCGAGGGTGGACTGGCAGATCAGCCGCTTCACGCCCGTACGCTGCATGGCCTCGATGACGCTGCGGGTGCCCTCGGCGCGGACCACGCCCTTGCGGCCGTTACCCAGGGAAATCAGCACCGCCTCCTGACCGGTGACCGCTCGCTCGACGGCCGTCGGATCGAGCACATCGCCCTCGATCACATGCAGCCGCTCATGCTGCCTGCCGACCCGGCTCGCGTCGCGAGTGAGCACGGTGACCTCATGCCCCTGCTCCAGGGCCCGCTCGACGGCGTGGCGGCCGAGGGTTCCGGTGGCTCCGAAGATCGCGATTCGCATGATGTTCTCCTGAATTCTCGAAAGCTGGTGTTTCGTTGCTGAATCCAGTACAACGCCAGTGGACGAGACGTTCCATGGTCTAAGGTCTTGCGGACATAAGCGGGCGTCTACACCCGGCCGAGCGCCACAGCGACGTTGTGGCCACCGAAGCCGAAGGAGTTGGTGAGGGCGTAGTCGATGCGCTGCGGGCGGGGTGCACCGGTAACGATGTCGAGGTCGACGTCCGGGTTGTCCAGGTTCAGCGTCGGCGGGACGACCTGTTCGCGCAGGGTGAGCGCGGTGATGACGGTTTCCAGGGCGCCGACCGCGCCGATGGAATGGCCGAGGGCCGACTTCGGGGCGTAGATCGAGGCGGCCGGCGTCACCGCGGAGATGGCGTTGGCCTCGGAAGCGTCGCCGATGGAGGTCGAGGTGGCGTGGGCATTCACATGCTGGATATCCGAATCCTGTAGTCCCGCAGCGTTGATCGCCTTGCGCATGGCACGGGCGGCGCCGTTGCCCTCGGGTTCGGAGGCCACGATGTGATAGGCGTCGGAGGTGATGCCCGCGCCGAGCACGCGGGCATGCGGGCGGGCGCCCCTGGCGCGCGCGTGGCGCTCGGATTCGAGGACGACCAGTGCGCCGGCCTCACCGAAGACGAATCCGTCGCGGTCGCGGTCGAACGGCCGGGAGGCGCGCTCGGGCTCGTCATTGCGGGTGCTCATGGCCCGCATCATGGCGAAGCTGGCGATCGGCACCGCGTGGATATGGCCCTCCACGCCACCGGCGACGACCACATCGGCCTCGCCGGTGCGGATCAGCCGCCAGGCGTGCGCGATCGCCTCCGAACCCGAGGAGCAGGCCGATACCGGAGCGTAAACCCCTGCCCGCGCGCCGATTTCGAGACTCACCGCCGCCGCTGGGCCATTCGGCATCACCATGGGCACCGTCATCGGGGCCACCTTGCGGTAACCGCCCGCACGCATGGCGTCGACCGCGTCGATCAACGCGTCGCCGCCACCGAGACCGGTCCCGATGACGACCGCGAGCCGCTCACCCTCGACCTCCGGCGTCCCGGCCGCCCGCCACACCCGGCGGCCGAGCACCAGCGCCAGCTGCTCCACATACGAATGCCTGCGCTGCTCGACCCTGCTCAGCTCGGCGGCCGGGTCCTCGGTCAGCTTGCCGCCGATGCGCACCGGGAGCTCCTCGGCGAAATCGTCGTCGAGCCGGCCGATGCCGGTGCGGCCGCGCAGCAGCTCCGCCCAGGTCAGATCCATATCGGCGGCCAGTGAAGTGGTGGCCGCGTAGGCCGTGATGACCACATCATCGGCCGAGCGCGGAGTTTCTGAAGCGACTGTTACATCCACGATGTCATGAATATCTGTAACAGTCGCTACAGTCAATCCATGGCTCGCCCACTCGACCACGCCAAACGCACCGAACTCCTGGCCGCCGTGGTGCGTTATATCGCCGAACACGGCCTCGCCGACCTGTCCCTTCGTCCGCTCGCCGCCGAACTCGGCACCAGTTCACGGATGCTCATCTACTACTTCGAGACCAAGGAGAACCTGCTGGTCCAGGCCTTGGCGACGCAGCGGCCCGATATCTCGGCGATATTCGCCGGGGTCACCGACGCGGCCGATCTGCGGGAGCGGCTGTGGGATTTCTGGGTCGCCAACAGCTCCGGCGAGGGCGTGACAAGCGTGCGGGTGATGATGCAGGTGCTCGGCGCCGCCTGCGCACCCCACGGCCCGTACGCCCGATACGCCGAAGAAGCCATCGCCGTCTTCATCCGCGCCCTGGCCGACGGCCTGCGCCACATCGACACCATCGACGACCCCGAAGTGGTTGCCACCCTGCTGATCTCGGGCCTGCGCGGCATCCTGCAAGACCGCCTCATCACCGGCGACGCCGCCCGCACCGACCGCGCGGCCCGCCGCCTGCTCGACCAGATGGTGCGCTGAGTTCGGTGCGCCGTTTCTGTCGGTACCCACTGCCATACTCCCGCCATGACGGAATCCGGCAGCTCCGCAGACACCAGCAAGATCACTTCCTACGACGACCCGGACGCCCCCTGGAACAAGGAGTACTCCCCCGACGAAATCGCCACCTGGAACGACGAGATCATTCGCGAATTCCGCGCGAACGGCGGCACAGTCGGCGGCGACTACGCAGGCTCCACCCTGCTGATCCTCACCACCACCGGCGCCAAATCCGGCCGCCCCCACACCGTCGTCCTCGGCGCCCTCTACCGCGACGACACCCTCTACGTCAGCTCCTTCATCGAAGACCGCTACCCCGCCTGGTACCACAACGTCCGCGCAAACCCCGACGTGACAGTAGAACTCGGCCCCACCACCTACCGAGCCACCGCCGAAGCCCTTACCGGCGACCGCTACGAAGAATTCGCCGCCTGGGCACTCCGCGAAAACCCGCTCCTCGCCGATTACCAGTCGAAGGTGTCGAAGCCGCTGCCCCTGGTCGTGCTGACGCTGGGTGATCCGCTCGAACGGCCTGCCTCCGAATAGCAGGCGTTTGCGCACCAGTGCACCACCGCGCAGCCGTGCCTGCGGTGGTGCCGGACTTCCACGGCCGCGCGACCGGCTGCAGCCGACAGCGCAGAGCGCCGGACCAGGCCCCCGATAAGGTGGTCGGGTGGAATTGCTGCCCTTGGTGCCCAGTGGTCAGACGCCGGTTCGGGCGCTCACTATTGCGGGAACGGACTCCGGTGGTGGGGCCGGGATTCAGGCCGATTCGCGGACCATGGCGTTGTGCGGGGTGCACGCGTGTGTGGCGGTGGCGGCGGTGACGGTGCAGAACTCGGTGGGGGTGAGCGGGTTCCATGAGATTCCGCCGCAGATCGTCGCGGATCAGGTGCGGTCGGTGGTGGGCGATATCGGGGTGGGGGCCGCGAAGACCGGAATGCTGGCGTCGACGGCGATCATCGAAGCGGTGGCGGGCGTCTGCCGGGAGGTCGGGATCGGGCGGGATGGGGAGATTCCGCTGGTGGTGGACCCGGTGGCGGCCTCAATGCACGGCGATCCGCTGCTGCACGAAGAAGCGCTGGACGCGGTGCGCAACACGCTGTTCCCGGTCGCCACGATCGTCACCCCGAATCTCGACGAGGTGCGGCTCATCACCGGTGTCGAGGTCACCGATGAGGCCAGCGCCCGCCGCGCCGCCGAAGCCCTACATGCGCTCGGGCCGCGCTGGGCCGTGGTGAAGGGCGGGCATCTGCGCTCCTCGGACAACAGCACCGACCTGCTCTTCGACGGCGAGCGGTTCCTCGAATTCACCGCGCCCCGCATCCACACCGGCAACGATCACGGCGGCGGCGACACCCTCGCGGCGGCCATCGCCTGCGCCCTGGCACACGGCTACTCGGTGCCCGACGCGTTCGAATTCGCCAAGGAGTGGACCCGCCGCTGCCTTGAGGCCTCCTATGACCTGGGCAAAGGCCATGGTCCGGTGTCACCGCTGTGGCGATTGGCGGCCACGGGCCTGTCGTAGCCCGTTTTTGTCGGTGGGTCGGCGCATACTGAGGTCGTCGCAAGCACCGCTGGCCTCAACGGCGCGGCACAGCGAGAACAGCGTGGTTCGAGTGCACGCGGCACAGAGGGTCCAGCCGCGCAGCGGGTTCGCTCACTCCGTGGTGAAGGCGAGGTGCAATGGCTGATCGGCATCGATGGTGAATCCGCTGAGCCGCGCGTCCGCGCGGGCCAAGGCCGACACCATCTCGGTGAGATAGGCGACGAAACGCTCCACCGGCATCGGGTCCTCCCGCAGATTGGCTCCGAGCCACCAATCCGTCGCCGAAGCCACCGCACCGAAAACCGAATAGATCACCAGCTCGACACCATTCGGGTCGATCGGGCGTTCGGTCACCGATCCCATGAACAGATCGGCCACCTGCTTGGCCGCCTGCCGGGCCGATTGCAGCGAACGCGGCGACTCCGAAGAACTGTCCCGGCGCTGGGCGAAATGCCCGTTCAAAATGAACCGGAAAACATTCGGGTGCTGGGTCACCACCGCCACGTATTCACTCGCCCCGCGCCGAATCAATTCGCGCACAGGATCATTGGTGAGATCGACCCCGTCGACGATCCGCTCCCACAGCAGATCCCGCATCCGATCCACGATCGCGTCGTACAGATCGGCCTTGTCCGCGAAATGCCGATACAGCTTGGGCTTTGCCGCCCCGGCCGCCTTCGCGATCTCCCCCATACTGACCTCGGGCCCGACCTCCCCGAGCGCCCGGAACGCCGCGTCGACGAACTCCGCCCGCACCTTCACCCGATGCGCGGCCCACCGCTGCGTGCGCGCATCCACCCGCCGACCAGAAACCTCCCCCGCACCCCGGTCGCCGCGTTTCACCACAAGCGGCGATCGTACTCATCGACCGCACTCGCCGGTCCGCTGGCCGACGTCCGGGGCACAATTGCTGCCATGTCCGAGGAAATCGTTGATGTCTCGATCACCGCGAACGATCCGGAATGGCTGGCCGAGTTCACTCGCGGATTGGTCACCGATCGGCTGGCTGCGTGCGGCAACATCATCTCCGGGGTGCGGTCGATCTATCGGTGGAACGGTGCGGTGCACGCCAATGGTGAGAACCTGGTGATTCTGCACACCCGGCGTTCGCTGGTGAGCGCGATCATCGAACGCGCCGACGCCGAGCATGCCGACGACACACCCCAGGTACTCGCCGTCCCGGTGGTGCAGGCGCACCCGGGGTATCGGCAGTGGGTACTGGATTCCACCCTGGAACCCACCCTGTACGCCTAGGCCGGCGGGCCTGACTATCAGGCCCCCACTTCGCCGCGCTCGGGTGTGGGCTGGGGCCCGAACCCGACGATCGGCAACCGCAATGCCGCAGGCGCGTGCGGCGGGACCACCGGATTGCGCGGCGGGACCGGCGGGATGCGCCGATGCGGGGTGCCCATGGGCGGGCGGGTGTCCTGCTCGCCTTTGTTGGGCCAGAGGGCGGCGGCGCGTTCGGCTTGGGCGACGATGGTGAGCGACGGGTTGACGCCCAGGTTGGCGGAGATGGCGGCGCCGTCAACGACGCTCAACGTCGGGTAGCCGTAGACGCGGTGGTAGGAGTCGATAACGCCGTGGTCGGGGTCGGCGCCGATGGCACAGCCACCGATGAAGTGGGCCGTCATCGGGACGTCGAACAGGTCCGGCCAGGTGCTGCCCGCGGTGGCGCCGAGCTTGTCGGCGACGCGGCGGGTGGCTTCGTGGCCCGCGGGAATCCAGGTCGGGTTGGGTTCGCCGTAGCCCTGCTTGCTGGCGAACTTCCGCCCGAACAGCCCACGCTTGGTGTAGGTGGTGATGGAGTTGTCCAGCGACTGCATGACCAGCAGGATCAGCGTGCGTTCGCTCCACTGCCGGGTGCGCAGCAGCCGCACCGTGCGGATCGGCTGTTTGAACGCCACCGGCAGTACCCGCACCCATGGCGGAATCCGGTGACCGCCGTCGATGAGGTAGGTCTGCAACAGGCCCATCGCATTGGAGCCCTTGCCGTAGCGCACGGGTTCGACGTGGGTGTCGGGCGTGGGATGGAACGACGAGGTGATGGCGACGCCGCGGGTGATGTCCATCTCCGGGTCGACCTCGGTACGTCCGGCGCCGAGGATGGCCTCGGAGTTGGTGCGGGTCAGCACGCCCAATCGCTTCGACAGCTCCGGCATCACGCCGGTGTCGCGCATCTTGAACAGCAACCGCTGGGTGCCCCAGGTCCCGGCAGCGAGCACCACCCGGCCGGCGCGGAAGGTGCGGCGGCCGCGGCGGGTCCAGGATCCGGTGCGGTGGGTGTCGACCAGCCAGCTGCCATCGGATTGCGGGCGGATGGCGGTCACCGTCGTCATCGGGTGCACCTGCGCCCCGGCCTTTTCGGCCAGCCCGAGATAGTTCTTGACCAGGGTGTTCTTCGCGCCGTGCCGGCAGCCGCTCATGCATTCGCCGCATTCGATACAGCCGGTGCGGTCCGGTCCGACACCACCGAAATACGGGTCGGGCACGGTTTTGCCCGGTTCGCCGAAGTACACCCCGACGGGTGTGGGCACGAAGGTCTCACCGGCGCCCATATCCTCGGCGACCGCCCGGATGACGTCGTCGGCGGGCGTCATATGCGGATTGCGCACCACGCCGAGCATGCGGGTGGCCTGCTCGTAGAACGGGCTCAGCTCGTCGTCCCAATCGGTGATATCGGCCCACTGCCGATCCGAGAAGAACGCCGGTCCCGGCTTGTACAGCGTGTTGGCGTAATTCAACGATCCACCGCCCACACCGGCGCCGGCCAGGATGAAGCAGTCACGTAGCCGGTGGATGCGCTGGATTCCGTAGCAGCCGAGCTTGGGCGCCCACAGGTACTTGCGCATGTCCCAGTTGGTCGCCGCGAACTCGTCGTCGGCGAAGCGCCGCCCGGCCTCGAGTACTGCGACTCGATAGCCCTTCTCCGTCAGCCGCAGCGCCGAAACGCTGCCGCCGAACCCGGAACCGACGATGAGAACGTCGACATCGAGTTCCCCGCTCAATCTGCCACCTCCGGCGCCGACGTTAACAGCCGTGAACGCGCGGTAACGCGAAATTGTGCAGTATCGCAATGTCGGCGCGGCCGCGACTCCGAAGGGTCACAAACCGGCGCCGTCAGCGCCCGTTCTCCAGCGCCGAATGCAACGTCACCGCCCACTGGTGGACGATTTGTTTGCGCCGCGCCGAGTCGTCGGTGAGCACGTCGGCCAGGCCGAGACCGCGGGCCATATCCAGGGTGGCCTGGACCAGGTGGTGGGCCACCGGGTCGGCATCGTCGACGCCGAGTGCCTCGACCGCACGCCGGTGCGACACCCGGCCGAAGCGCGCTTCCAGCGGGACGATGCGTTCCCGCAGCGCCGGGTCGGCGGCGGCATGGGTCCACACCTGCAAGGCCGCCTTGAACAGCGGGCTGGTGTAGGACTCGACCAGCCCCGCCACCACGGCCTCGGTCCGCCCGACGCCCACCGCGGTGGCGGCCACCGTGGCCGCCTCCGCCTTGGCCTGTTCGGTCCTGGTGTCGAACATGTACTCCAGGGCCGCGGTGATCAGATCTTCCCGGGTGGGGAAATGATGCTGGGCGGCCCCACGCGACACCCCGGCCCGCTCGGCGACCACGGCCACCGTCGCGGCCGCCCAGCCCATCTCGGCCAGGCAGTCGATGGTTGCCTCGAGCAGCCGCTGCCGGGTGGCCCGGCTACGGTCCTGCTTGGGTTCGTGGGGTGTCGCCATGGGCCTATTGTGCCCAGCTCGGCGGGCGCTTCTGTAAGAAGGCCGTCATGCCCTCGATCACCTCCGGGGTGCCGAAGAAGCTGCCGGAGCGTTGCGCGAGTTGCTCGGCTTCGGCGTCGAACCCGGCCAGCAGCGCCGCGTTGACCAGCTTCTTCGATTCCGCCAGCCCCTGCGGCGAGCCTTTGCGCAGCTCACCGCACAGTCGCTTGACCTCGGCCGCCGGGTCGTCGGCGGCGATGGTGATCAGTCCGATCTCCTGCGCCACCGCAGTGTCGAATTTCTCACCGGTGAGGTAGTAGCGACTGGCCGCGCGCTGGTTCAGCCGGGGCAGCAGGGTCAGCGAGATCATGAACGGCGCCATGCCGATTCGCACCTCGGTGAGCGCGAAACTGCTGGACGGACCGGCCACCACCAGATCGCAGGCGGCGATGATGCCCATGCCGCCCGCGCGCACATTGCCGTCGATCTGGGCGATCACCGGCTTCGGCGCGGCCACCAGCCCGCGCAGCACGTCGATCATCTGACGGGTGCGCTGATCGGCCGCGGTGGCGGGGTCGGAGTTCGCGGCCTCGCTCAGATCCGCTCCGGCGCAAAAGGTATTGCCGGTGTGGGTGAGCACGATGCCGCGTACCGCCGGATCGGTGACGGCGGCGTCGATCCCGGCCACCAGTTCGCGGACCAGCTTGGACGACAGCGCGTTTCGATTGTGTGGCGAATCGAAGGTCAGCGTCGCGAACCCGTCGGCCACCTCGTAGCGCACGAACGGCGCGTCGGTTGTCTCGGTCATGATTCCCCGGCTCAGTAGGACTTCGGCAGACCCAGCGAATGCTGGGCGACGAAGTTGAGGATCATCTCCCGGCTCACCGGCGCGATCCGCGCGATGCGCGCGGCACCGAGCATGGCCGCCAGCCCGTACTCGCTGGTCAGGCCGGCCCCGCCGTGAGTCTGGATGGCCTGGTCGAGGGCCTTGATGCTGGCCTCGCCCGCGGCGTACTTGGCCATGTTCGCGGCCTCGGCGGCACCCATCTCGTCGCCCGCGTCGTAGAGGGTGGCGGCCTTCTGCATCATCAGCTTGGCCTGCTCGAGCTCGATCTTCACCTGTGCCAGCGGATGCGCGATGCCCTGGTGCGCGCCGATCGGGGTCTTCCAGACGGTGCGCTCCTTGGCGTATTCCACCGCCCGGTCGATGGCGTAGCGGCCCATGCCGACGGCCATCGCGGCGCCCATGATGCGCTCGGGGTTCAGCCCGGCGAACAGCTGCATGAGCGCGGCGTCCTCCTTGCCGACCAGTGCGCTGGCGGGCAGCCGGACGTCGTCGAGGAACAGCGTGAACTGGTGGTCGGGCTCGATGATGTCCATCTCCTGCGGCGTCTTCTGGAAGCCGGGAGCGTCGGTCGGGACGATGAACAGGGCCGGCTTGAGCTTGCCGGTCTTGTGGTCCTCGGTACGGGACACGATCAGCACGGCCTCGGCCTGATCGACGCCGGAAATGAAGATCTTGCGGCCGTTGAGGATCCAGTCGTCACCGTCGCGGCGGGCGGTGGTGGTGATCTGGTGCGAGTTGGAGCCGGCATCGGGTTCGGTGATGCCGAAGACCATCTTGCCGCTGCCGTCGGAGAGCTTGGGCAGCCAGGCCGCCTTCTGCTCGTCGGTGCCGTATTTGGTGATGATGGTGCCGCAGATGGCCGGGGAGACCACCATCAGCAGCAGGCCCGCGCCCTGGGCGGCCAGTTCCTCCATCACCAGGGCCAGCTCGTACATACCCGCGCCACCGCCGCCGTACTCCTCCGGCAGATTGACGCCGAGGAAGCCGAGTTTGCCCGCCTCGGCCCACAGCTCGTCGAGCGGCTCGTTCGCGCGCGCCTTCGGCAGCACGTAGTCGCGGTAGTTGTATTTCGCGGCGAGCGCGGCGACGGCGGCCCGCAGTTCCTTGCGCTCGTCGGATTCGATGAAGCTCATTGCCTACTCCTGTGTCCAATTGGTCATGACCAGGGGCCCTCCATGGTGACGCTTCGCTGCCGTCTCCGGGCCTGACCTGGTCATGACGGATCTTCCGAGGGCTCGTCCACCACGGCGAGCACCGCGCCGACCTCGACCTGCTGGCCGACGGTCACATTGAGTTCGGTCAGTACACCGGTAGCGGGGGCGACGATGGTGTGTTCCATCTTCATCGCCTCCAGCCACAGCACCGGCTGTCCTTGTTCGACCTGGTCACCGACGGCGGCGCCGAGCCGGATGACGCTGCCGGGCATCGGCGCGAGCAGCGAGCCCGCCGCGACCTGATCGGCCGGGTCGGTGAAGCGCGGCAACCGGCGCACCGCGACCGGGCCGAGCGGGGAGTCGACGCAGACGAGATCGCCGTAGCGGGAGATCTCGAACTGCCTGCGCACGGGCCCGCGTTCGCCGGGCACGCTCAGCACGACGCGTTCGGGAGTGAGGTCGATCAGCTCCAGGCCGTCGTGGCCGTCGACCTGCACGCCGGTGCGGGTGAACCGGTAGCGCACCTCGTGGGTCCCGCTGACGCGGCTCTCATACGACTTGGTCTGCGGTGCGGACGCGAGATTGCGCCAGCCGCTGGGGATTCCACCATCCACCCGGGCCGCGCGGCGATTCGCCGCCGAGTCGGCCAGCGCCGCCGCGACGATCGACAGGGCCTCATCGGCTTCGCTGGTCAACGGCGCCGACAGCGCGTCGAGACCGTGCGTATCGAAGAACGCGGTGTCGGTGTCGCCGGCCAGGAATGCCGGATGCCGCAGCACCCGCACCAGCAGATCGCGGTTGGTGACCAGGCCGTGCACCTTGGCCCGCTGCAAGGCGGTGGCCAGCAGATGCGCGGCCTCGGCGCGGGTCTCGGCGTAGGAGATGACCTTGGCCAGCATCGGGTCGTAGTGCACGCCGACCACCGAACCGTCCACCACGCCGGTGTCCAGCCGCACGCCAGGCTGCTCCAGGACGGTGAATTCGCCTGCGGTGAAGGGGATGTCGAGTTTGTGCACCGGGCCGCTCTGCGGCTGCCAGTCGTGCGCCGGGTCCTCGGCGTAGAGCCGGACCTCGATCGAATGCCCGCGCTTGGCCGGCTGCACCGGCGGCAGCGGCAGCCCGGAGGCCACCTGCAACTGCAAGCGCACCAGGTCGAGTCCGGTGGTCTGTTCGGTGACCGGATGCTCCACCTGGAGACGGGTGTTCATCTCCAGGAAGAAGAAATCGCCCTTCTCGTCGGCCAGGAACTCGACGGTGCCCGCACCCTCGTAACCGATGGCCTCGGCGGCCAGCCGCGCCGCCTCGAACAGGCGATCGCGCATGCCGTCGATCTTCTCGACCAGCGGCGACGGCGCTTCCTCGACGACCTTCTGATGACGACGCTGGATCGAGCATTCCCGCTCGCCCACCGCCCAGGTGGTGCCGGCGGTATCGGACATGACCTGGACCTCGATGTGCCGTCCGGTCTCCAGATACCGCTCGCAGAACACCGTCGGATCGCCGAAGGCCGATTCGGCCTCGCGCCGCGCCGCCTCGATCTGGCCGGGCAGCTCGCTCAGCTCACGCACCACGCGCATACCGCGGCCACCACCACCGGCGGAGGCCTTGATCAGCACCGGCAGATGGTCGTCGGTGACCTCGGCCGGATCCAGTTCGGCCAGTACCGGCACACCGGCGGCGTCCATCATCTTCTTGGACTCGACCTTGGAGCCCATCTGCTCGATGGCGGCCACCGGCGGACCGATCCACACCAGACCGGCAGCCTGCACAGCGCGCGCGAATTCGGCGTTCTCGGAAAGGAATCCGTAGCCCGGGTGGATCGCGTCGGCGCCCGCCGACAGTGCCGCCTCGATGATCAGCTCACCGCGCAGGTAGGTCTCGCCGGGCGTATTGCCGGGCAGCCGGATCGCGGCATCGGCCTCGGCAACATGCGGGGATGCCGCGTCGGCGTCGGAGTAGACCGCAGTGGTGGCGATACCCATGCGACGGCAGGTGGCGAACACCCGGCGCGCGATCTCACCACGGTTGGCGACCAGGACATTGGTAATGGCTGTAGGCACGACCGTCCGCCTCACATTCGGAAGACGCCGAAGCCCTCGGCGCCCTGGATCGGGGCTGAATGAATGGCCGACAACGCCATTCCCAGCACGGTGCGGGTATCACGCGGGTCGATGATGCCGTCGTCGTAGATGCGCCCGGACAGGAACATCGGCAGCGATTCGGCCTCGATCTGCGCCTCCACCATCGCGCTCATGGCGGCGGCACCGTCCTCGTCGAAGGTCAGGCCCTTGGCCTGGGCCGCGGCCCGCTGCACGATGGTGATGACGCCCGCCAACTGCGCACCGCCCATGACGGCGGATTTCGCGCTCGGCCAGGCGAACAGGAAACGCGGGTTGAACGCGCGCCCGCACATGCCGTAGTGGCCCGCGCCGTAGGAGGCGCCGATCAGCAGCGAGATGTGCGGCACCTTCGAGTTCGACACCGCGTTGATCATCATCGAGCCGTGCTTGATGATGCCGCCCTGCTCGTACTCCTTGCCGACCATGTAGCCGGTGGTGTTGTGCAGGAACAACAGTGGCGTGTTGGACCGATTGGCCAGCTGGATGAACTGGGTGGCCTTCTGCGATTCCTCGGAGAACAGCACACCGCGGGCGTTGGCGAGGATGCCGATCGGGTAGCCATGCAGTTCGGCCCAGCCGGTGACCAGGCTGGAACCGTACATCGGCTTGAACTCGTCGAAATCCGAACCGTCGACGATGCGGGCGATCACCTCGCGCGGATCGAACGGGATCTTCAGATCCGAGGGCACGATGCCGAGCAGTTCCTCGGGGTCGTACAGCGGCGAGATGACCTCGCTACGCGGCTGCGGGCCCTGCTTCTTCCAGTTCAACCGGCGCACGATGGCGCGGCCGAGACGGATCGCGTCCTGTTCGTCGGCGGCGAAGTAGTCGGCCAGACCCGAGACGCGGGCGTGCATTTCGGCGCCGCCGAGAGATTCGTCGTCGGACTCCTCACCGGTGGCCATCTTCACCAGCGGCGGACCACCGAGGAAAACCTTGGCGCCCTCCTTGACCATCACCACGTAGTCGGACATGCCGGGGATGTAGGCGCCACCGGCGGTGGAGTTGCCGAACACCAGCGAAATCGTCGGGATGCCCGCCGCCGAGGCCTGGGTGAGATCGCGGAACATCGCGCCACCCGGGATGAAGACTTCCTTCTGCGTCGGCAGATCGGCGCCGCCGGATTCCACCAGCGAGATCACCGGCAGCCGGTTCTGCTTGACGATCTCGTTGATGCGCAACGTCTTACGCAGCGTCCACGGGTTCGAGGTACCGCCGCGCACCGTCGGATCCGGCGCAACGATCATGCATTCGACGCCCTCGACCACACCGATACCGGCGATGGTCGACGCGCCGACCTGGAACTCGCTGCCCCAGGCCGCCAGCGGGCACAGCTCCAGGAACGGCGAATCCTCATCCAGCAGCAGTTCGATGCGCTCGCGCGCGGTGAGCTTGCCGCGCTTGTGATGGCGGGCCACCTTGTCCGGCCCGCCGCCGGCGATGGCCTTGGCGAATTCGGCCTCGAGTTCGGCGAGCTTGCCGGTCATGGCCTCCGCGGCCGCGGTGTATTCCGGCGACGACGGATCGAGTGTGGAACGGAAGGTCGTCACGACTGGTACCCCAATACTTTCGACGCCAGCATGGTCAGGATTTCGTTGGTGCCACCGCCGATGCCGAGGATGCGGACATCGCGGTAGATGCGTTCGATCTCGGATTCGCGCATGTAACCCATGCCACCGTGCAGCTGAACGCCCTGGTTGGCCACCCATTCGGCGGTCTCGACGGCGGTGTTCTTGGCGAAGCACACCTCGGCGATCAGGCCCTGCTCACCGGCCGCGTGACGTTCGACCAGCGCGCGGGTGTAGACCCGGGCCAGGTCGACGCGGCGGTGCATCTCGGTGAGCGTCATCTGCACCGACTGGCGGCTGATCAGCGGGCGGCCGAAGGTCTCGCGGTTGCGGCACCATTCCAGGGTCAGGTCGAGCGCGCGCTGGGCCTGTGCGTAGGCCTGCACCGCCAGACCGACCCGCTCGCTGACGAACGCGGTGGCGATCTGGGCGAATCCGGTGTTCTCCGCGCCGACCAGGTTCTCCACCGGCACCCGCACGTCCTCGTAGGACAGTTCGGCGGTGTCGGAGGCCAGCCAGCCCATCTTCTCCAGCTTGCGCGCCACCGTGAAGCCCGGCGTATCGGTGGGCACGATGATCAGCGAGACACCCGCCGCGCCCGGGCCGCCGGTGCGCACCGCGGTGACCACGAAGTCGGCGCGGCAGGCCGAGGTGATGAAGGTCTTGGCGCCGTTGATGAGGTAGTGGTCGCCGTCGCGCACCGCCGACGTGGTCAGATGGCCGACGTCGGAGCCGCCGCCGGGTTCGGTGATGGCCAGCGAACCGATCAGGTCACCGGTCAGCGTCGGGCGCACCCAGCGATCGATCTGCTCGGCGTTGCCGGAGGCGATGATGTGCGGCAACGCGATCCCGCAGGTCATCAACGAGGCCCAGGCACCACCGGAGGCGCCGGCCTGGTGGAACTCCTCACCGAGGATCACCGCGTCGATGGCATTGCCGCCGGACCCGCCCACCGACTCCGGGACGTCGATGCCGAGCAGGCCGAGTTCACCGGCCTTCTTGTGCAGTTCCCGCGGCAGCTCACCGGCCCGCTCCCAGGCGTCGAGGTCGGGCAGGATCTCCCGCTCGACGAACCGGCGCACCGTGCTGCGCAGTTCCTGACGTTCCGGCGTATCCCACACACTCATCGGGCGTCCTCCAGCAACTGGTTCGGAATATCGATATGACGGGACCGAAGCCATTCGCCGAGCCCCTTGGCCTGCGGGTCGAAACGGGCCTGATAGGCCACGCCCTTGCCGAGCAGACCGGAGATGATGAAGTTCAGTGCCCGCAGGTTCGGCAGCACGTGCCGGGTGACCTCGAGCGAAGCGGTTTCCGGCAGCAGTTCGCGCAGCCGGTCGACGGTCAGCGTGTGCGCCAGCCAGCGCCACTGCTCCTCGGTGCGCACCCAGACGCCGATATTGGCATCGCCGCCCTTGTCGCCGCTGCGCGCCAGCGCGATCGTGCCCAATGGCGCGCGTCGAGTGTCGGTGGGCGTCAATGGTTCCGGAAGCTCTGGAGTCGGAACCGGCTCGAGTGCACGGGTTTCGGAAGCCTGCGCGATATCGACGCGGGTGCCGTCGGCCAGCACGGCGACATGTGGCACCTCGGCCGCGTCGACGAAGCCCGGCGTGTACACGCCGTACGGCGAACCGTTGCCCGGCAGCGTGGTGAAGCTGCACCCCGGGTAGCTGGCCAGCGCGAGTTCCACAGCGACGCTGGAGAAGGCGCGGCCCACCTTGTTCGGATCCGGATCGCGCACCACGCAGCGCAGCAGCGCGCTGGCCTGCTCCTCGGTGCCGGCGTCCGAGCGGTCGAGGCGGGCCAGCGTCCAGTCGAGTTCGGCGGGGCGCACAGTAAGCCAGGATTCCAGCTGACGTTGCGCCAGTTCGGCTTTCGCCTCGATATCGAGTCCGGTGAGCACGAACTCCATCTCGTTGCGGAAACCGCCGAGAGTATTGAGCGAGACCTTCAACTGCGGCGGCGGCGCCTCCCCGGTGACGCCGCTGATCAGCACCCGGTCGGCGCCTTCCTGCTCCAGCTCAATGGTGTCGAGCCGGGTGGTCACATCGGGGCCGGCGTAGCGCGCGCCCTGGATCTCGTACATGAGCTGGGCGCGCACCGTGTCGACGGTGACCGCGCCGCCGGTGCCGTCGTGTTTGGTGATCACGCTGCTGCCGTCACGGCGGATCTCGGCGATCGGGAACCCGGGCCGGCCGAGATCGGCGAGTTCGGTGAAGAAGGCGTAGTTGCCGCCGGTGGCCTGGGTGCTGCATTCGATGACGTGCCCGGCCACCACGGCGCCCGCGAGCCGGTCGTAATCGGTGCGCTCCCAGCCGAAGTGCGCGGCGGCAGGCCCGACGATCACCGAGGCGTCGGTGACCCGCCCGGTGACGACGATGTCGGCGCCGGAGTTCAGGCATTCCACAATGCCCCACGCACCGAGATAGGCATTGGCGGTGAGCGGGGAACCCAGCCCGAGTTCGGCGGCCCGCCCGGCCAGATCGTCACCCTCGACGTGCGCGACCTTGGCGTCCAGGCCCAGCTCCGCCGCCACCTTGCGCAACTTCTCCGCCAGCCCGGCCGGGTTCAGCCCGCCCGCGTTGGTGACGATCTGGACATTGCGTTCCAGCGCCAGCCCGAGGCATTCCTCGATCTGCTTGACGAAGGTTTTCGCATACCCGAGGCTCGGGTCCTTCATCCGGTCCCGGCCCAGGATCAGCATGGTGAGTTCGGCGAGGTAGTCGCCGGTGAGCACGTCGAGCGGCCCGCCTTCGAGCATCTCGCGCATCGCGCTCAACCGGTCGCCGTAGAACCCGGAACAGTTGCCGATCCGGATGACGTCCGGATCGTCGGCCAGCCTACTCATCAGCGGGTATGCCTCCTGTCGCGCTGGATCGGGCCGCTGCGATCACGAGGGCACCCCACGGCGCCCGGGATCCGCGTATGCCACCCAGCATCACAGCCGCCCGGGAAAAAATCAAGCTTGCGTGCTTGTTAATTGGGAGTTATCGTCGGCTGCGAATTTCCGCAGGCGAATGGCCGGCGGCCGGTTGCGCCAGTCGAGCAGGTGGAAAGGGTCAGATGCGGGCACCTGGTACGCAGACGGCAGAATCGGCACCATGTCCTCCGATGTCGCCGTGGTCTTCCTCTTCGCTCTCGCCGGATTCCTGATCGGCGGGGCCTACACCACCTGGAAGACCGCGCGCCCGCTCGCCATCGCCCTGGGCGTATGCGCGGTGCTGGCGGCCGTCGGCGCGGTCGTCTGGTTGATCTAGCTGCTCGTCAGCCGGAAAATGCGCAGGTCTTCCGGCACACCGCTGAGCGGCGCGGCGAACATGCCCCGCCGGTACGGCTTGACCGCGTAACCCAGCTCCTCGAGCACGCCCGGTGAGACCGAACGCAATGTGGCCTCCGAGAGCATGGTGCGACCGTTGCCGCCGGCTTCCATCACCCGCGCGGCGATGGTGACGTCGACGCCGAGCCAGTCGCCGCCGATCTCGCGGGGCGAGCCGGTGTGCAGGCCGATCCGCATCTGCGGGCGGTAACCATCCACGCTCACCTCGGTCAGCGCCTGCTTGGCCGCCACCGCGGCCCGCACCGCGGCATCGGCGGTCGGGAACACCGCCATCACGCCGTCACCCATGCGTTTGACCACCTGACCGCCGCGCTCGGCGATCGGCGGCTCGATGGCCTTGGCCACCCGGCGCAACAGTTCGAGAGTGGCCTCGTCGCCGGCCGACAGCGACCACTTGGAGAACGACACCAGGTCGGTGAACATCACCGTGACTTCCTGACTGCCGCGGCCGCGGCCCACCCGCTCCAGCGCCGCCTGCCACACCTGCAACGCGCCAAAACCGATCTCACGCGCCGCGCTGGGACGGGGACCGACGAACTTCTCCGCCGCCCGCGCGACCGCACGCGGACCACCCGGCCCGGACACCGACAGCGGATCACCGAAGGATGGATCGCCGGGTAGCTGTTCGCGAGCCTTGCGTAGCGCGCCGATCACGTCCGGGCGCTGGTTGGCCGCCGTCATCAGGGCCGCGAACGCACGCGGCCGGGGGCGACGGGAGGACCCGGCTTCCGCCGGGGAATCGACCGCGCCGGGGACGGCGCCATCGGCTTCCGGTTCCGGTCCGGACACCGCACCGCCGGAAGGTGTTCTGCTCACGCCCCGAGGGTATCCCAGCCGACCCGGCGCCGGTGACGGCGATAAACGGCACCGGCCCGGTGCGAAAGTTCGCACCGGGCCGGAAAGTACCGCACCGTCCGCCGGGCAGTGGCGGACGGTGCGAGGGGCGCGGACCTCCCGACAAGGTCTGCTACCCACAACCCGAGTGGCGAGGGAGGGCAACTCGGGTAGTCATGGGTTCGGACTAGGCGTCACGTTGGTTCACCGCGAACAGCGCACCACCGAACACGATCGCGACGAAGGCGATGAAGTAGAGCAGGCTGCCCCACACGCCCCAGTGCCAGTTGCCCACCGGTCCTTCGACCGCGAGGAAACGGTTGGCGTTGGCGAAGGGCAGGAACGGCGTCACATTGCGGCCGAAGCTACCGAAGGCGCCCAGCAGCGGCTCGATGAGCAGCGACCACAGCACGATCAGCGAGATGGCCGCCGCCGACTGCCGCACCAGCACACCGACCGCGATGGCCAGCGCCACGCACAGGAAGGTGTAGATGGGCAGGCCGTAGATCGTGCGCCAGTGGCCTTCCAGCACCAGGGTCGCGGCCGCTTCGGACCCGCCGACCAGCTTGCCGACCAGGAACGCGCCGAACGCGAGCGCCGTGGTGAGCACGGCGCCGTAGAACCCGACGAGCGCGGTCTTGGTGAGGATCACCAGGTTGCGGTTGGGCACCGCCTGGAACGTCGTGCGGATGACGCCGAAGCGGTATTCGCTGGTCACCGTGAGCGCGGCCATGATCATCAAGACCATCACGCCGAAGCCCGAGACGCCCGCGGTCACCGTGCCGATATCGAGCGAGGGCACCTCACCCGAATCGGTGCCCGCGGTGCGTACGACCAGGGCGAACAGCGCCGCCAGGCCGAGGCCGAGCACGACGACGATCGCCGAGCACCACCAAGGCGACCTGGTCGAGGTCAGTTTGATCCGTTCCGCTTCCAGCACGCCGATCACAGCGCACCTCCCATCACCTGATCGTCGGTGCCGACGCCCCCGCCGTGGTACTGCACGGCGCCGCCGGTCATCCGCATGAACGCCTCCTCCAGCGAGGCCCGCTGCGGCGCGAGTTCGAACAGCGTGATGTCGTTCGCGCCGGCCAGCTTGCCGACCGCGTCACTGGTGACGCCTGCGATCATCAGCGCCGGGCCGTCCTGGCCGGTGCCGTCCTCGCGCACGGTCATGCCGTTGGAGGTGAGGATGCTGCGCAGCTGGTCGAGCTGCGGGCTGCGCACCCGCACCGACGACTCCGAAGCGCGGTCGATGAATTCCTGCGTGGTCGAATCCGAGATGAGCTTGCCGCGCCCGATCACCACCAGGTGCTCGGCGGTCTGCGCCATCTCCGACAGCAGGTGGCTCGACACCAGCACGGTGCGACCCTCGGCGGCCAGGCGCTGCATGAACCGGCGGATCCAGAGGATGCCCTCGGGGTCGAGGCCGTTGACCGGCTCGTCGAACAGCAGCACCGGCGGATCGCCGAGCAGCGCGCCGGCCAGGCCGAGGCGCTGCGACATGCCGAGGGAGAATCCGCCCGCGTTCTTCCCGGCGACCTCGGACAGGCCGACCAGCCGCAGCACCTCTTCGACCCGCGATTTCGGGATGCCGTTGGAGGCGGCCATCCATTGCAGATGAGCGCGCGCGGAACGGTTCGGGTGGACCCATTTGGCGTCCAGCAGCGCACCCACTTCGCGCAGCGGCTGCTCCAGCTCGTGGTACGGCCTGCCGTTGATCAGCGCGGTACCGGCGGTCGGCCGGTCCAGCCCGAGGATCATGCGCATCGTGGTCGACTTACCGGCGCCGTTCGGTCCGAGGAAGCCCGTCACCTGTCCGGGACGAACGGTGAAGGTCAGATCCTGAACCGCGACGGTCTGCCCGTAGTGCTTGGTCAGGCCCTTCAGTTCGATCATGCCTACAGCATTGCGCAGAATCCGCCGGCGCGCGTCGGTATAAAGGCTTGCGATCGGTCATCCTCGAGGATGATCTGTTCCCTCGGTGATCCCCGGGGTCGACCCCGAGGGGTCGGTCCGGTCAGCCGATCGCCGGTGACGACGCCTGAGCCCAGAAGCGCTTGGGAATCCGCCCGGCCTCGCGCGCCAGTCGACCGGCCCGCACGGCGTCGGCCATGGCGGCCGCCATCAGCGCCGGTCGCCTGGCCCGGGTCACCGCCGTCGCCAGCAGCACCGCCGAGCAGCCCAGTTCCATGGCCAGCGCGGCATCGCTCGCGGTACCGATCCCGGCGTCCAGGATCACCGGCACCCCCGCCTCGGCCACGATCATCTCGATATTGTGCGGATTGCCGATGCCGAGACCGGTGCCGATCGGTGCGCCCAGCGGCATCACCGCCGCGCAACCCGCTTCCTCGAGCCGACGGGCCAGGATCGGGTCATCGTTGGTGTAGGGCAGGACCACGAAACCGGCGTCGACCAGCTTTTCCGCCGCGTCGAGCAGTTCGATCGGGTCGGGCAGCAGGGTGCGCTCGTCGGCGACGACCTCGAGCTTGACCCAATTGGTGTCGAGCGCCTCGCGGGCCAGCTGCGCGGTGAGCACCGCCTCGGCGGCGGTGCGGCAGCCCGCGGTATTGGGCAGCGGGGCGATGTCGAGGCGCTTGAGCAGGTCGAGCACGCCGGTGCCGCCGGCCGCGTCGACCCGGCGCATGGCAACCGTGGTCAGCTCGGTGCCGGAGGCGACCAGGGCCTCTTCCAGCACTGCCAGGCTCTCGGCGCCGCCGGTGCCCATGATGAGCCGGGAGCCGAACTGCCTGCCCGCGATCTCGAGCGGAACGTCGGGGGCCACGGAGTCAGCCACCCTGGACCGCCGTCAGCACGTCGATCTGCCAGCCGCGGCCGACCGGCTCGTCCCAGCGCGATTTCGGGAACACCGCGCCGTCGACGGCCAGCGCCACCCCCTGGCAGGGCAGATCCAGCCGGGTGAGCAGTTCGCGCACGGACAGCGGTTCGGCGAACTCGTGGTCCTCGCCGTTCACGGTGACACCGATGGGCACGGATAGCGCGGTCATCGAACTCCTCCTGCGGATGAGACAGCCGGCGCGGACGGCGCCGAGAAGCGTTGCGGATCAGCCGAAGCCACCTCGGGCAGCGGGGCGCCCGCCAGCTCGGCCAGCACCGCGTCGGCGGTGATGGCGGTGGTGAGCATGCCGTTGCGGCCATGTCCGGTGGCGGCGATGATCCGGTCGGTGAGCCTGCCGATCAGCGGCAGATTGTCCGGTGTGCCGGGACGCGAGCCCGCATTCGCTTCGGCCAGTTCGTATTCGCCGATCCCGGGCAGAATGGCTTCGGCGTCGGCGATCAGGTCGCGGACACCGGCGACGGTGACCGCCACGTCGAAGCCCGCCTCGTATTGTGTTGCGCCGACGACGATTCCATCGCCACGCGGCACCAGATACACCGGCCTGCCGTGCACGCGAGCCCGGATCACCCGGGTCGGCACCGGCTGTGCCCCCGGACGATGGCGCAACCGCAGGATCTCGCCCTTGACCGGGCGAACCGGCAGCTGCGGGCAGAGCCGGGCGGACGAAGCGCCCGCGGCCAGCACGATCTGATCGTGTGGCAGGGCATCGAGGTCGTCGACGGTGTCGGCGCGCACCTCGACCCCGGCGGCGTCGACGGCCACCCGCAGCGCGGTGAGCAGCAGCCGGTTGTCGATGGCGGGCTCGGCAGTGGCAAGCATGCCGGCGCGGACGGTGCGGGCCAGGCCCGGTTCCAGCTCGCGTACCCCGGCGCGGTCGAGAATGCGCAGGTCGTGGCCGTGGCCACCGACCCAGTCGGCGATGGTGTGCAGGTCCGCGGCGTCGGCGGCGTCCAGTGCCACCGTCAGCGTCTGCTCGGCGACGTAGACGTCGGTGCCGGTGGCGGCCTCGAGCCGGGCGGCGAAGGCGGGCCAATGCGCGAGCGCGGCGGCGCCGAACTCCAGAACCGCGTCCTCGCCCGGCCAGCCCTCCGACAGCGGGGCCAGCATTCCGCCGGCAACCCAGGAGGCGCCGGAGCCGGGCGCCGGATCGAACAGGGTGACCGACCACCCGGCCTCGGCGGCCCGCCATGCCGCGGCGAGCCCGATGGCGCCGCCACCGACGACGGCCAGAGTGGGCATCGGTTCCTCCTCGTGTTCGCATACCCACGGTAGCGCGGCTACGGTCGAAGGCGTGCAACCCTCCCACCCGAACCGACCGCTGCCGCCACGGGAGCGCCTGGCGTCCGCGCGGTTGTATCTGTGCACCGATGCCCGCCGGGAAAAGGGCGATCTGGCCAAGTTCGCCGAGGCCGCGCTCGCGGGCGGAGTCGACATCATCCAGCTACGCGACAAGGGGTCGCCGGGCGAGCAGAAGTTCGGCCCGCTGGAGGCCAAGGCCGAACTCGGCGCGCTCGCCGAACTGAAGGCCGCCGCCCGCAGGCACGGCGCGCTCGTCGCGGTGAATGATCGGGCCGATCTGGCGCTCGCCGCCGGCGCGGATGTGCTGCACCTCGGCCAGGGCGATCTGCCGCCGTGGTACGCGCGCCGCATCCTCGGCCCGGATGTGGTGATCGGCCGCTCCACCCACAACCGCGCCCAAGCCGGCCTCGCCGCTATCGACGAGCACATCGATTACTTCTGCACCGGCCCGGTCTGGGCGACGCCGACCAAGCCCAACCGGCAGGCCGCCGGGATCGACCTGGTCCGCTCCACGGCCGAAGCGCACCCGACCCGGCCATGGTTCGCCATCGGCGGCATCGACACCCAGAACCTGCCCGAAGTGCTGGCCGCCGGTGCCGACCGGGTCGTGGTGGTGCGGGCGATCACCGAAGCTCGCGATCCCGAGGCCGCGGCGCGGGAGTTGAAAGCGGCGTTGCTGGCGAACGTTTGAGGTCGGAGCGATCAGGACAGGATCTGCCCCGTGGTCAACGCCAGCGTGGTCGTGGTCTCGACCTGGTGTCCGGCGACGTCTTCCTCGGCCAGGTCCGCGAGGCCCTCGACGATCGTGGCGAAGTCGCCCGGCCCGTCGGCGACGGCGTGCAGCCAGATGAAGCCCTGCTCGGCCAGGTCGACGGTGCGGGGCAGGGCCGCGGCCAAGGCGGGGGCCTGGGCGATGCCGGCCAGGTCGACCCGGGCCGGGACGGCGCGCAGTTCGGGCCAGGCGAGGGCGAAGCCCGGATGCAGCGGGCGGGCGTCCACTTCGTCTTCGGGGACCCAGGCCAGCTCAACGCTCTCCCGGTTGGCGCTGGTCGCCAAGGTGTGCGCGGCGTCGGCGACGACGGTCGTATAGGTCCAGCCGCTCGGGGCGCAGGCCGTCACCCGTTCGGCGCGCACCCGCAGGTCGGTCGAGGCGATCCCGGCTTCCTCCCAGGCCTCCCGGACGGCGGCGTGCATCGGCGTCTCATGGCTGTCGCGGGCACCGCCGGGCAGCGCCCAGGTGCCGCCCTGATGGCTCCACGGCGCCCGATGCTGGAGCAGTACCGCCGAGCCGCCGCCGGCCAGCGGCGCCCGCAGCAGTAGTCCCGCGGCCCCGAACTTTCCCCAGTGGCGGACCCCATCCGGTCCGCGCGACCAGCCGTCGCCGTCACCACGCATTTCGCACCATCCTCGTCACCTGGCAATCCCCATAGTGCCTCACGCATCGCCTCGAGCGGGCCCGCTCGGCATCGGATGCGCCGGACTCGCGCGCCCTACCGCCCGGGCATCAGCAGGATCGCCCGTCGTCTATGCGCACACCGTCCCCGTCGAAGGCGCGTCGACGGCCGGCCGGGCGGCCGATCGCCGCGCGGTGGGTCGGCCGATCGCGTCGGGCGCACCCTATCGTCCGCTGGGGCACTAGGGTTGGCCGGTTGGCGCCGTCGGCGCGGCCCGCCGGACAACGGATGAGCCGTCGGCACACGGGACGGCGCCAGACAGAATAGGCTCCGAAACAGCGCAAGCAGGCGCCCCTGAGCGGGGAGGTGGACATGACGCGGTTGGCAGCGGATCGGGCGGCGGCGGTACTGGAGCCGGCGACCGATTCCGAGCCGCCGAGCGGGAGCGGGCGACGGCTCCCGGTGCGTCCGCATGTGCGGGCGATGCGCGAACAGCTCGACCCGGCCAATCTACGATCCTTCGCCCGCTCGACACCGGGCCGGCTGATCGGGGTCGGGCTCCTCCTCGCCGTGGTGTGCCTGGCCGCGGGCGCGGTGACGGCGGCGACGGTCAACGAACGCCAGAACGGCCTCGATGTGCTGCTGGTCGAGACCGAACCCGACGCGCACTCCGCCCACCGGATCTACACCTCGCTCTCGGTGGCCGACGCCGCCGCCGCGACCGCGTTCATCTCCGGCGGCCTGGAGCCCCAGCATGTGCGCGACCGCTACACCCAGGCGGTCGGCGAATCGGCGGCCGAACTGGCCGCCCTCTCCGGCGAGGGCCCCGATCAGCGGCTGCGCACCGGCATCGCCACCGGACTGCCGGTGTACACCGGATTGATCGAGACCGCGCGGGCCAACAACCGCAGCGGGTACCCGGTGGGCGCCGCGTACCTGAGCGAAGCGTCGAACCAGATGCAGACGACGCTGTTGCCGATGGCGGGCGAGCTCCAGCAGCATCGCTCCGACGCCGTCGACGATGCGCAACGTCGTCATGTGCGGCCGCCGTGGATCGCGATCGCGCTGCTGGTGCTGGCGCTGGCCGGATTGGTATGGGCCCAAATCGATTTCGCTCGTCGCTGGCATCGCACGTTCAATCCGGGGCTGCTGCTCGCCGCGGGCGCGGTCCTGCTGCTGCTGATCTGGACGGTGGTCGCCGGTTCCATTTCGGCCACCGCGATGATCCGCGGCCGCGACGACGCCGCCCGCCCCGCCGACCGCCTCACCGAGAGCCGGATCCTGGCCCAGCAGGCGCGGTCCGCGGAAACTCTCAAACTCGTACGCCGCGACGCCACCGGCGATTACGACCTCACCTACGACGCCAACCGCACCCGCCTCACCGAACTACTCGCCGACGACGCCCCCGGCGCCGCGGATGCCCGTGCGGCACTGGACCGTTGGCACGCCGCCCACCTGCGGATGAACGAGGCGCTCGATCGCGGCGATTTCGTCGCCGCCGCCGCGGTGGCGACCGGGCCCGGGGCCAACGACTCCGCCGCCCAGGTCGACGCCCTCGACCAGGCCTTGGCCGCCGGCATCGCCGACACCCGGAACAACTTGCGCGACGACATCTCTCAGAGCGCGCGCGTGCTGGACTTCCTCGCCCCCGGCGCGCTGATCCTCGGCATTCTCGGCGCGGCCTGCGTCGCGCTCGGTGTCTGGCCCCGACTGCGGGAGTATCGATGAAAACCGTTCGTACCGCGCTCGTGTTCGCCGCGGTCGCCCTGATCGGTGGCTGTACGGCCGAGCCGACCACCCGCACCGCCATCGACGGCATCGATTTCACCGAGCCGCCGTTGCCCGCGCAGGCCACCATCATCGCGACGGACGCGAACGTGCCGCCGAAACCCGAACCCGACTGCGGTGATCCGACCGCGAGCCTGCGTCCCGGCGACGTCACCAGCGGGCCGGCGCTCGACGCCATCCGCGCCCGCGGCCGCTTGGTGGTCGGCCTGGACGCGGGCTCCAACCTGTTCAGCTTCCGTGATCCGATCAGCGGTGCCATCGTCGGGTTCGACGCCGATATCGCCCGCGAGGTCGCCCGCGATCTGCTCGGCAGCCCCGACCTGATCGAATACCGCAGCCTGTCCTCGGCCGAACGCGAGCAGGCGCTGCAGGAGCATTCGGTCGATCTGGTGGTGAAAACCATGACCGTGACTTGCGATCGGCGGCAACGGGTTTCGTTCTCCACGGTGTATCTGCTGGCGCATCAGCGGGTGCTCGCGGTGAAGGGCTCCGGCATCGAAAGCCTCGCGGATCTGGCCGGACGGCGGGTCTGTGTGGTCGCGGGCACCACCTCGGTGGACCACATCCGCCGCTACGAACCCCGCGCCACCATCCTGACCGTGCCCACCTGGGCCGACTGCCTGGTGGTGCTGCAACAACGCCAGGTCGACGCCGTCAGCACCGATGACGCGATCCTGGCCGGCCTGGCCGCCCAGGACCCCTACACCCACATCGTCGGCCCCAGCATCAGCGACGAGCCATACGGCATCGGCATCTCCAAGGGCAACGACGACCTGGTCCGCTTCGTCAACCGCACCCTGGCCCGCATCCGCGCCGACGGCACCTGGACCCGCATCTACGACCGCTGGCTGTCGGTCCTCGGCGAAACCCCCCGCCCACCCGAGCCGGTCTACCAGGACTAACCATGCGCGCACCGGGCGACCCAGACGACCCCGCGGCATCCAGCGATGCCGCGGGACCTGGCGATGCCATGGACGCCGATGCTGCTGCGGATTTCGAACCCACCCGCCCCGCACAGCGCACACCCGAAACCCGCGGGCGCCACGCCAAGTCCGACACCGGTGCGACACCTCGGCCCCCTGACGCCCCCGCGTCCACCACCATGGTCACGCCCGAGCACGCTCCCGTAGCCGCTCCGGCCAACCCTTCGCGGGACCACGAGCAAGCCGATTCGGCCGCGCAGGAATCGCCGGACACTCCGGCACCACCCGACGCCCCAGCCGCGCATAGCGCCCTGACCGGCGAGGGCATTCCGCCATCCCCCGGCACCCAGGCATTCCCCGGGCCGCAGCCGACCGCCGGCACCCAACTCAGCCCCGGCACCCAGGCAACCCCCGGACGCACATCGGCGAGCGATTCCGCCGCCACCATGCGGACTTCCGGTCGTAGCGTTCGAACGGCACTCTCGCGTCCGGCGGTGCGCAAATTGGGTGCCGGGTTGGTGGAGATTCCTACGGTGGAGCCGGCCGATCCGCGGGATGCGGTGCTGGCGAATCCCGTTGTGGCGGAGGGGAAGCGGTTCTGCTGGCGGTGTAGTTCGCCGGTCGGCCGGACGACGCCGGCGCATCCGGGGACCACCTTCGGCACCTGTGACAACTGCGGGGCGCCGTTCGACTTCCGGCCTTCCCTGCATCCCGGCGACATGGTGTCGGGGCAGTACGAGATCCAGGGGTGTCTGGCGCACGGTGGGCTGGGCTGGATCTATCTGGCGATCGACCGCAATGTCAGTGACCGGTGGGTGGTGCTCAAGGGGTTGCTGCACGCCAAGGACGCGGAGGCGCAGGCGGTCGCCATGGCGGAGCGGCAATTCCTGGCCGAGGTCGCCCATCCCAGCATCGTCAAGATCCACAATTTCGTGGAGCACACCGGGCGAGACGGCACCACCGTCGGCTACATCGTCATGGAGTACGTGGGCGGGCGGTCCCTGCGCGACATCCTCGACAGCCATCCGCGCCCGGAGCGGATGCCGATCGCCGAGGCCATCGCGTATGTGCTCGAGGTGCTGCCCGCGCTGGATCACCTGCATTCGATCGGCCTCACCTACAACGACCTCAAACCCGACAACGTGATGGTGACCGAGGATCAGGTCAAGATCATCGATCTGGGCGCGGTCGCCACCATCGAGGCGTACGGAAATCTCTACGGCACCAGGGGTTTCCAAGCGCCGGAGATCGCCAAGACCGGGCCGACGGTCGCCACCGACATCTACACCGTCGGCCGCACGCTGGCCGTGCTGACCGTGGATATGCCGATGGAGCACGGCCGCTATCTCGACGGCATCCCCGACCCGGCCGAGCATCCGGTGCTGGCCCGGCACGAGTTCTTCTACCGGCTGCTGCTGTGCGCCACCGATCCGGACCCCGCGCGCCGCTTCCCGTCGGCCCGTGCCATGTCCGCGCAGCTGGCCGGTGTGCTGCGCGAGATCCTGGCAATGGAGACCGGCGTCGAACATCCACAACTGTCCACAGTGTTCAGTCCACAGCGCGCCGGGTTCGGCACCGAGGAGCTACTGGGCCAGACCGATGCCTACGCCGACGGCATCCCGCGCAGCACCAAACTGGCCGCCCGCGAAGTGGCACTCGCGCTTCCGGTGCCGATCGTCGACCCGGCCGATCCGTCCGCTCCGCTGCTGTCGGCCGCCGTGCACCCGGATCCGGAACATGCACTCGAAGCCCTGGACGACGCCCGCGAACGTGCCGCCGCCGACCCGGACAACGCACCGCCGAATCTCGACGTCGAGCTACGGTTGGCGGAGGCCCGCGTGCATCTGGATCGCGGCGAGCCCGCGGCCGTGGCCCATGTGCTCGCCGGCATTCCGGCCACCGCCCGGGATTGGCGGGTCGACTGGTACACCGGCCTGGCCGAGCTGGTCGAACTCGATTTCGAGACCGCGTTCGCCCGCTTCGATGCCGTGCTGAATGTGCTGCCGGGTGAGATCGCACCCAAGCTCGCGCTGGCGGCGACCGCGGAACTGGTGCTGCAACACTGGGATTCGCCCGATCCCGAGCAGTGGCGCGCCTACGCGGAGAAGTTCTACGCCACCGTCTGGCGCACCGATCATGGCGTGGTGAGCGCGGCCTTCGGCCTCTCCCGACAACTCACCGCCGCGGGCCGGGTCGACGACGCGGTGCACGCCCTGGACGAGGTGCCCGCCACCTCCCGCTACTTCACCACCGCGCGGATGACCGCCGTCCTGCTGCTGCTCACCGCGGCCCCGCCCGCCGAACTCGACGAAACCACCCTGCATTTCGCGGCCGCCCGCGTGCAGGCGCTACCGTCGGCCGAGCACCGCGCGGTGCAGCTGCGCCTGCTGGTGCTCGGCACCGCGCTGGCCTGGTTGCAGGCCGGCCACACCCCCAAACGCCCGGACGCGACGCTGCTGGGCGAGCCCTTCACCGAACGCGATCTGCGCGACGGCACCGAAGCGGTCCTGCGCACCCTCGCCCGCATCTCTCCCAACCGCACCCACCGCTACGCGCTGGTCGACCTCGCCAATGCGATCCGGGCGCAGACCTGGTTCTGAGCGCGGCGGCAGGAGCAGACCCACAGCCGGTCGATCACGTCGGCCGGTCCGGACCCGCGCTCCGTCGAGCACGTCGATCCCCCCGGACCCGTTCCCGTCGAGCGCGCCGACCGTCCCGGGCACCACCCATCGAACACGCCGGCAGATGCGAGGCCGCACCCGGTCGGGCACGTCGGCGGGACCGCGCCTACCCCAGCTCGGCGACGACCGTCTGAGCCGCGCGCGCGATGGCGAGCTCCTCGTTCGTCGGCACAACGAGCACAGCTACTTCGGCTCCGGCAGGCGAAATGAACCGCGCCGAACGGTCTTTCGCGGTATTGCGCTCCGGATCGACCGCGATACCGAACCGCTCGAGCCCGGCCAACGCATCCGCCCGCACGTCGGGGCTGTTCTCCCCCACCCCCGCGGTAAACGTGATCGCGTCCACGCCGCCGAGTTCGATCAGGTACGCCCCGAGGTAGCGGCGCAGCCGATGGATGTACACGTCGTAGGCCAGCCGCGCGGCCTGATCCCCGCCGTCGATGAGCCGGCGCAGTTCCCGGAAATCGTTGACGCCGGACAGCCCCTTGAGCCCCGAATTGCGGTTGAGCAGTTGATCGACGCGGTCGATGTCCATATCCGCGGTGCGCATCAGGTGCGCGATGATGCCCGGGTCCAGATCGCCGGAGCGGGTGCCCATCACCAGGCCCTCCAGCGGCGTCAGGCCCATCGTGGTATCCACCGGCCTGCCGTTGCGGATCGCCGACGCCGACGCGCCATTACCGAGATGGAAGACGATCTGCGAGACCTCGTCCGGTGCCCGCCCCAGCAACTCGGCCGCCCGCGCGGACACGTACTCGTGCGAAGTCCCGTGGAATCCGTACCGCCGAATGCCGTGCGCCTGAGCCACTTTCGCGTCGATCGCGTAGGTCTTCGCGGCGTCGGGCAGATCGTGGAAGAACGCGGTATCGAATACCGCCACCTGCGGCGTATCGGGCAGCAGTTCGCGCACGGCCTCGATGCCCATGACATTGGCCGGATTGTGCAGCGGCGCGAGCGCCGACAGTTCGGAGATGGTGGCGATCGCGCGATCGTCGAGCAGGGTGGGCCGATAGAACACCTCGCCGCCGTGCACCACCCGGTGGCCGACCGCCGTCACGCCCTCGCCGGACAGGTCGTGCCCGGATTCGGCGAACATCCGGAACGCCATCCGCAGTCCGGCGGTGTGGTCGGCGATGGGGCCGCGGCGCTCGACCGTCTGCCCGTCCACGGTGTGTTCGACGCGCCCGTCGTCCTCACCGATCCGCTCCACCAGCCCGGACGCCGCGACGATCCCGGAATCGGGCTCGAGCAGCTGGTATTTGATCGAGGACGAGCCGGAGTTGATGACCAGCACCCGTTCGTTACCCATCACGCCTCCTCCGCCGCCGGCGCGAGCACCGCACCGGCACACCACCGGTAACCCGGCCTCCGTCCCGCTTGTTCCACTCCGGTGACCGGCCCGACAGCCGGGCTCATTCGCCCTGCGCCTGGATCGCGGTAATGGCCACGGTATTGACGATATCGGCGACCAGCGCACCCCGGGACAGGTCGTTGACCGGCTTGCGCAGCCCTTGCAGCACCGGGCCGATGGCGATGGCACCCGCGCTGCGCTGCACCGCCTTATAGGTGTTGTTGCCGGTATTGAGGTCGGGGAAGATGAAAACCGTTGCCCGACCGGCGACTTCGGAGTCGGGCAGTTTGGCGTCGGCCACCGTGGGCTCGATCGCCGCGTCGTACTGGATCGGGCCCTCCACCAGCAGTTCAGCGGCACGTTCGCGGACCAGTTTGGTGGCGACCCGCACCTTGTCCACATCCGCTCCACTGCCGGATTCTCCGGTGGAGTACGACAGCATCGCCACGCGTGGATCGATGCCGAAGCGCGCGGCCGTCGCGGCCGAGGAGATCGCGATATCGGCGAGTTGCTCCGAGGTCGGATCCGGCACCACGGCGCAGTCGCCGTAGGCGAGCACCCGGTCGGCCAGGCACATCAGGAACACACTCGACACCGTCGATACACCCGGCACCGTCTTGATGATCTCGAAGGACGGGCGGATGGTGTGCGCGGTGGTGTGCGCCGCGCCCGAGACCATGCCGTCGGCAATGCCCTTGTGCACCATCATGGTGCCGAAATAGGAGATGTCGGTGACGGTTTCGCGAGCCCGCTCCAACGTCATGCCCTTGTGTTTGCGCAGTTCGGTGTATTCGCGGGCGAAGTCCTCGAGATGGTCGGAGGTGCGCGGGTCGAGCACCTCGGCGTCGGCGATATCGACGCCCAGTTCGGCGGCGCGGGCCCGGATGGTGGTCTCGTCGCCGAGGATGATCAGATCGGCGATCTTGCGCTGGAGCACCCGGCCGGCCGCACGCAGGATCCGGTCGTCGTCGCCCTCGGGCAGCACGATGCGTTTGCGGTCGGCCCTGGCCCGCTCGATGAGCTGGTACTCGAACATCTGCGGGGTGACCACCGTCGAACGCGGAACCTCCAGCCTGCGCAGGAACTCGCCGGCGTCGACGTGTTCTTCCATCAGCGCCAGCGCGGTATCGACCTTGCGCGGATTATCGGCCGACATGCGACCACGAGTACGGTGCGCGGCGCCCGCGGTGTCGTAGGTACCGAGGTTGGTGGTGAGGATCGGCAACCTCGGCTTCAGCCCCGTCATCAGCCGGGCGATGGCCGGATGCGGCAGCAGTCCGCCGTTCATGATGATGCCCGACAGCGACGGAAAGCCCTCTGCCTCATGCGCGTTCACCACGCTGAGCAGCACGTCGGACCGGTCGCCCGGCGCGATGACGACCTCGCCGTCTTCGAGCCGTTCCAGGATGTGCTCGGCCGTCATCCCGCCGACCATGATCTTCATCGCCTCGCGATGCAGCAGCTCCGGGTCGCCGCTGTACATTTCGCCGTCGATGGCGGCGCACAACTCGGCCATCGTCGGCGCGATCAGCAGCGGCACCTCCGGCAACGTCCACGACGGCACATCGAAACCGGACAGCGCCGCACACACCTCATCGAGCTGATCGGGAGCGCAGCGATTGGCGATGATCGCGACCAGCTGCGCATGCTCGGCCGACAGCTCCGACGAACACAGCTCGGCCAACTGCTTGACTTCGTCGGGCGTGCGCTCGGAGCCGCGCACCACCAGCAGCACCGGCGCGCCGAGGTTCACCGCGATCCTGGCGTTGTAGCGCAGCTCGCTGGGGCTGGCCACATCGGTGTAGTCGCTGCCGACCACCACCACCGCATCGCAGGCCTTGGCGACCTCGTGGAACCGCATCACGATCTCGCTGATCGCGGCGTCCGGATCGGCGTGCACCTGCTCGTAGGTGACGCCGATGGCCTGCGCGTAATCGATGTCGGCGGTGCTGTGCTCGAGCAGCAGCTCCAGGATGTAATCGGGCTCGTCGGTGGAGCGGGTGATCGGCCGGAACACCCCGACCCGCGCGGTGGTCGCGCACAGCATCTGCAAGACGCCGAGCGCCACCGTGCTCTTGCCGGTGTCGCCTTCCGGTGACGCGATGTACACGGTGGACGGAGCTAGGTCGGCCATATCGCAGAGCTTAGTGAACCGGTGGCAATCGGACCGGGCGACGGCGAGCATCGTGCCGTATCCAACACCCGCGACGCGGCCGAGCGGCGGAAGCTACCGCGGCGCGCGGATATAGTCCCCGGAATGGCCGAGCCGTTTCCGAATACCCAATGGGGTTCCCGCGACAATCTGCTCTCGCGACTCGCGCATCCGATCGCCGCGAGCAAGCCCGGTTCGTGGCTGATCCGCACCCTGACCCCCGCCGACCGCGCGGTGCTGCGCCGCACCAACGGCAAACGCACCCTGCTCGGGCCGATCGGCGCGCCGGTCATCCTGCTCACCACCACCGGGCGCAAATCCGGGCAGCCGCGCACCCAGCCGCTGCTGTACGTGCACGATGGCGACACCCTTTACGTGGTTGGCAGCAATTTCGGCCAGGCGCACCATCCGGCGTGGACGTCGAACCTGCTGGCGAACCCGGCCGCGACCGTCGTCATCGCGGGCGAGACCATCCCGGTCACCGCGACGCCGGTCCCGGACGAGGCCAAGGACGCCATCTACGAGCGGTTCATCGAGATCACGCCCGCCTACGGGGCCTACCGCGAACGCACCACCCGCGATCTGCGCATCTTCGCCCTCACCCGCGCCTGATTCGCGCCCTTCGGCGACGCCCGGCCACCGGGCAATCGGCGACCGACATACGCGAGCACTCGATCGACCGTGCCGAGATCTGAGCTCGCCGTCAGTGGGTGGGTTCGAGCGGCGTCGGCCGGAGACCTGTCGCCGCGATACCGGGAGATCGTGGCCCAGCCCCAGCGCCGCCTGCGTACAAGGCGCCGCCGGTGGGCTGGGCCGTCACGCTCAGCCCAGCGCGCGCAACCGCGGCGCCAGATCGCGCTGGAACAGGTCCAGGAACCGTCGCTGGTCGTGCCCCGGCGCGTGGAAGACCAGGTGGTTGAGGCCCGCGTCCAGGTACGGCTTGATCTGGGCGACGGCGTCGTCGGGGTCGCTGGCGACGATCCAGCGCTTGGCGATCTGCTCGATCGGCAGCGCGTCGGCGGCGGCTTCCATCTCGATCGGGTCGGTGATGGAGTGCTTCTGCTCGGCGGTCAGCGACAGCGGCGCCCAGAACCGGGTGTTCTCCAGCGCCAGTTCCGGATCGGTGTCGTAGGAGATCTTGATCTCGATCATCCGGTCGATATCGGCGACCTCGCGGCCCACCTTGGCCGCACCCTCGGCGACGGCGGGCATCAGCTTCTCGGTGTAGAGGTCCATGCCCTTGCCGGAGGTGCAGATGAAGCCGTCACCGGCGCGGCCGGCGTACCTGGCCACCAGCGGTCCGCCTGCGGCGATGTAGACGGGGATGCCGCCCTTGGGCACGTCGTAGATCGACGCGCCGACGGTGCGGTAGTACTGGCCGTCGAAATCGGTGCGTTCACCGGTCCACAGCGCGCGCATGAGGTCGACGGATTCGCGCAGCCGTGCGAAACGCTCCTTGAACTCCGGCCATTCGCCGGTGTACCCGGTGGCGATCTCGTTGAGCGCCTCGCCGGTGCCGACGCCGAGCATCACCCGGTTCGGATACAGACAGCCCATGGTGGCGAACGCCTGCGCGATCACCGCCGGGTTGTAGCGGTAGGTCGGGGTGAGCACCGAGGTGCCGAGCAGGATGCGCTCGGTACGTTCACCGGCCGCGGCCATCCAGGCCAGCGAGAACGGCGCGTGGCCGCCCTTGTGCCGCCACGGCTGGAAGTGGTCGCTGACCGTCGCGCTGTCGAGGCCGTGCTCCTCGGCCAGCACCGCCAGTTCCACCAGTTCCCTTGGCCCGAACTGTTCGGCCGACGCCTTGTACCCGAGTTTGAGATCCGCCACCTGCGCCACTCCTGTCGCTTCGTGCGGGGTCACCGCACATTCGTCACTTCGACCATAACCATCAGCGTGGCGTGTCGCCCAGAGCGGCCCATACGGCGGCGATAGCGGACAATTGGCCGGGTGACCTCCGCAGACGATCGGATCCTTTCCTACCTGACCGATATGGACGGTGTGCTCGTGCACGAGGATCATCTGATCCCCGGCGCCGACGAATTCCTCGCCGAGCTGCGGGCCAAGGAGATCCCGTTCCTGGTCCTCACCAACAACTCCATCCGCACGCCCCGCGATCTGCAGGCCCGGCTGCGCCACAGCGGTCTCGATATCCCGGAGTCGGCGATCTGGACCTCCGCGCTGGCCACGGCCACCTTCCTCAACGATCAACGCCCCGAGGGCACCGCGTATGTGGTCGGCGAATCCGGGCTCACCACGGCGCTGCACGAGATCGGCTACGTGCTCACCGACAGTGACCCGGACTACGTGGTGCTCGGCGAGACCCGCACCTACTCGTTCGAGGCGATCACCACCGCGATCCGGCTGGTCGAGCGCGGCGCGCGGTTCATCGCCACCAACCCCGACGCCACCGGCCCGTCCCGCGACGGCGTGCTGCCCGCGACCGGTTCGGTCGCCGCCCTGATCACCCGCGCGACCGGACGGGAACCGTACTACGTCGGCAAACCCAACCCGCTGATGATGCGCTCGGCGCTGCGTCGCATCGGCGCGCATTCGCGGACCAGTGTCATGATCGGCGACCGCATGGATACCGACGTGATCTCCGGAATGGAGGCGGGCATGCGCACCGTGCTGGTGACCTCGGGCATCTCCACCCGCGCCTCCGTCGAGCAGTACCCCTACCGCCCAACCCTCGTGGTGGATTCGGTCGCCGATCTCATCGGCCGTACCGAGACGCCGTTCGCGGACTGATTGGGGCGGGCCGGCGAAACTGGCACGTGTTACGTTTCGCAGAACGAAGGATCGTGCGAAGGGTGCCGACGGGATGATCAGTTTCTTCACCAGCGAAGCGGACCTGCTCGTCCCGGCGAAACTCGCGGTCAGCCGCTGGTCGCCGAACCAAATCGGGGGCACTGCGGTCTGCGGGGCGCTGGGCCGTCAGCTGGAGACACATTGCCCGGCGGGGTTCGTCCCGGCACGGATGACGGCCGACCTGTTCCGCCCGGTGCTGAACGAGCCGCTCGCGGTGCACAGCGAGGTGGTGCGCGAGGGTAAGCGGATCCTCGTGGCCGACGCTCACATCGTCCAAAACGACGAGGTCCGCGCCCGTGCGACCGCGGTGTTCCTGACCACCGGCTCCGAGCCGCCGGGCCAGGTGTGGAGCCAGAATCTCGAACTGCCGGTGCCGCAGCGGCGGCTCTCGCCCGAGGGTGAGCGCGGCATGTTCAAAAGCGGCGACCGGGAGTGGTCGCAGGACATCGCTGCGAACCAGAACGCCGACCGCAAGATTTCCTGGCACAGCCTGCCGCCGCTGGTGGCGGGCGAGGAGCTCACGCCGTTCCAGCGTGCTGCCATCCTCGGCGACTCCGCCAACCACGTCTGCCACTGGGGTTCCGACGGCCAGGGCTACATCAACGCCGATATGACCCTCACCCTCGCCCGCCTGCCGATCGGCCACGAACTCGGCCTGCGCGCCGACAACACCCTTGCCGCGGCGGGCATTTCGATCGGCACCGCCACCCTCTTCGACCGCACCGGCCCGCTCGGCACCTGCGTCGTCACCGCTCTCGCCAATGCCCACCGGCAGATCGATTTCACCGCGCCACGTCGCTGAGGTCGTCGCATAACGGCCGACGAAAGCCTGAGCGCGAGCAGATGCGGGCCGGCTGCGGCGAGTGCCCTTGTGCGCCTGGCCGAATCGGCAATCATCTCGGCAGCCGGAGAATCGGCCGTGGCTACCCGGCGAACCGCTCGCAGCGATATCCCAGTCGAGCGGCAGCGGTGATCACGCCGGCCCGGCCTCAATCACCCGGCGAGCCGATCGCATCTAGCGCTTCGCTGAGCCGAGTCAGGGCGGCGACCGTCGGCGCAAAGTCCGCGCCCAATTCATCGGCCAGGCGCTGCGCCATCGCGGCGTGGCCGGGGTTGATGCGGGAGTTGGCGGTGCGGCCGGCTTCGGTGATGGCGACGAGTTTGGCGCGGCGGTGGGCCGGGTTCGGGCGGTATTCGGCCAGCCCGCGGTCCACGAGCAGATCGGCGATGCGCTGCACGCTCTGGCGGGTGATGCCCATGGCGCGGGCGATCCCCGCGACCGGCAGCGGTTCGTGCAGCACGGCACCGAGCACCTGCCACCAGGCGGCGGTCAGCCCGGCCGGTTCGGCCAATTCCTCGGCGATGGCGAGGAATTGGCCATTGAGCCGGAACGTGGTGATCGCGGCGGTGCTGAACAGAACCTGCTCGGCCCGCGCGGCGGCAGCTTCTGCGGCCTCGGCACTCACGAGGCCGCCGCCCTGGCCTCATACTCTGCCAGCACCGGGAACGCCGACGGGTCGCTCTTGGCGAACAGCCGGTACCAGGCATCGAGGACGTGCGACTCGTACAGGTCGAGCTTGGCGAAGATCTCGCGAGCGAACTCCCACGGCGCGGTGGGGCCCGCGGTGATCAGATCGCCATCGGTCACCGCGGCGGCTTCGACATAGTTGTCCGCGCCGGCGTATCCGCTGGCGGCGAGGTACTCCGCGGCGCCGCTGGTGTGCTCGCGATCATCGAGCAGCCCCTCTTTGGCGAGGCCGAAGGTGGCGCCGCAGATGGCAGCGACGGGAACCCCTGCATCGAGGAATTTCCGTGCGGCATAGGCGAATCCGCTCAGTCCACCGCGATCCCACAGTTCCGAACCCGGCAGGATCAGCAGCACGCTGTCGGCGGCGTCGAGTTCGGCCAGCGCCAGATCCGGCACGATGCGCATCCCGCCCATGGTGGTCACGGGCTCGCTCGTCGGCGCGACGGTGCGGACCTGAAAGCTGCCGGGTTCACGCTGCAAGCCCACGTTGTGGTTGATCTGCGCGATCGCCGCACCCACTTCCCAGTCGGCGAGCAGATCGTAAACGGCTACGTGCACTGTCTTCGTGGTCATGACAGTATGCTGTCATATTTGACAGCATACTGTCAATGGTGCGGGCATGAAAAAGGCCGGCACCACCACCGGGCACCGGCCTTTCCGCAGCTGAGACTCAGCTCAGCGCATGCTCCAGATCGCCGAGCAGATCCTCCACATCCTCGAGCCCCACCGAGATACGCACGACCCCATCGGTGAGCCCGATGGTTGCGCGACCCTCCGGACCCATCGCGCGATGCGTGGTGGTGGCCGGATGGGTGATGAGGGTCTTGGCATCGCCGAGGTTGTTGGACAGGTCCACGATGCGCAGCCGATTCAGCACCTCGAAGGCGCGCTTCTTCGCCTCGTGCTCGGGCGCCTTCAACTCGAAGGTCACCACCGTGCCGCCGCCGCTCATCTGGCTCGCGGCCAGATCGTATTGCGGATGCGATTCCAGGAACGGGTATTTCACCCAGCTGACGGCGTCGTTGCCCTCCAGGAACCGCGCGATCCGCAACGCGGATTCGGTCGAATGCTTCACCCGCAGCGGCATCGTCTCCAGGCCCTTGAGCAAGGTCCACGCATTGAACGGACTCAACGCGGGCCCGGTATGGCGCATCAGATTCTTGACCGGACCACCGATGTATTCCTCGGAACCGAGGATCGCACCGCCGAGCACCCGGCCCTGTCCGTCGATGTGCTTGGTCCCCGAGTACACCACCACATCGGCGCCGAGTTCGAAGCCGCGTTGCAGCAGCGGCGTCGCGAAGACGTTGTCCAGCACCACTTTCGCGCCCGCGGCATGCGCCATCTCGCTCACCCGGCGCACATCGACCAGGGTCTGCATCGGGTTGGCCGGGGTCTCGAAGAACACCGCGGTGGTGGGCACCGACAGCGCCTGCTCCCACTGATCGAGATCCTCGCCGTCGACGAACACCGTTTCCACACCCCAGCGCGGCAGGATCTCGTTGCACACCACGAAACACGAACCGAACAGGCTGCGCGCGGCCACCAGCCGATCACCCGCGCCGAGCAGCGCACCGAGCGCGGTGAAGACCGCAGCCATACCGCTGGCGGTGGCGAAACACGCCTCGGCGCCGTCGATCAGCCGCATCCGCTCCTCGAACGTGGCGACCGTCGGGTTGCCGTAGCGGGAGTAGACGAAATGCTCGACGTCGCCGGTGAAGGCCGCCTCGGCCGCCTCGGCGCTCTCGTAGACGAAACCCGAGGTCAGGTACAGGGCCTCGGAGGTCTCCTCGAACCCCGAACGCCGCAGTCCACCGCGCACACCGAGCGTGGCGGGACCGACCCCCTCCGGCAGCGGCCGGTCGAACGCGCCGCCGGTGATCACGACTGCCGCCAGGGCAGGCCGTCGGCACGCCAGCCGGCGCCACCGCGGTGACCGGACTCGTCGAGCGGGCCCTCGAAACCCTCGCTGACGTTGTAGGACGGCTCGATGCCCGCACTGGTCGCCAGGGCGGCGGCATGCGCCGAACGCTGGCCGGAGCGACACAGGAACACCACGGGGGCATCCGGATCGCGGCCGTCGAGGATGGTGCGCAACTGCTGCGCGAACTCGGGGTTGCGCGCGCCGGTGCCGTCGACCCATTCGATCAGGACGGTCTGCCGGTCGATGGCGCTGGTGTCGGGGATGCCGACGAATTTCCATTCGGCCTCGGTCCGCACGTCCACCAGGACCGCTCGGGGATCGTCGCGCAATATCTCCCACGCCTGTTTCGGGGTGATGTCGCCGGCATAAGTCATGTGTGGCACCTTCCTCGAGAATCCGCACTTGCCGCATCTGGCTTCGATGCGCGCCAGGTCGTCACCCGGAGCACCCCACCGCGGAGGAGGGTTGCCGGCCAGCAAGCCGGGGCTTGACGCTGGCACTCATGACCTGAGATGAGATTGCCTGGCCGGGGGTTGCCGTGTCAAACCCCCGATCAGGGCGTTGCGCTGGGGTTCAGGGGCAGACCAGCCAGGTGTTGTCGACCCGTTTCAGGGTCCAGGTTCCGGTCGCCTCGGCGCCGTCGACCTTGCTGGTGACGGTGGCCGTCGCGCGGTCGCCGTCGACGTTCAGATCCTCTAGTTTCGTGATTTCTACGGCTTTTCCGGTCTCGCCCTCGTCCAGGCGGCCGGCCATCGGCGAGCGTTTCGGATCGAAGTCCGGGCACACCGCTTCCTCCGGCGGCAGCAGCCCATACCGCGAACTCACCTCGCCGAAATCCCGCACCGCGGCGGCCACCCGGTCGGCCTCTGTGACATTTTTCTCAACGGGCGAAACCACCTCGGCGATGACGATTACGGCGAGCACGAGGGCCGCGATCGCCGCGGCGATCATGAACGGCGCCATCGACCGGGTCGAATCGCCCGATTCGCGCTCGTCGGCCGGTTCGCGCCGGGCGTCTGCCGGATCTGGCTGCTGATCGCTCATGAGCTGATGATCCCTGGTCCCCCGAGGCCACCGGAGAGCCCCCCGATAGAATCGGCGGGATCGCGGCCGGTGCCGTGCAGGTGAAATCCAGCCGTGCGTCAAGTTAGCCTAAGCTAAACACCGACGCCCATTAACTGTCTCGACCAATAAGGTGCGCGTAAACGATGACCGAACAGACCGCAGCTGCACGCCCGCTCCGCATCGCGATCGTGGGTGCCGGACCGGCCGGTATCTACGCCGCCGACGCGTTGATGAAGTCGGATGCGGATGTGTCCATCGACCTCTATGAGCGCATGCCCGCGCCGTTCGGCCTGATCCGCTACGGCGTCGCGCCCGACCACCCGCGCATCAAGGGCATCATCACCGCCCTGCACAAGGTGCTCGACAAGCCGCAGGTGCGCCTGCTCGGCAATATCGACTACGGCTCCGACATCACCCTCGACGACCTGCGGGTCTACTACGACGCGGTGATCTTCTCCACCGGCGCCAACGCCGACCGCGCCCTGCCCATCCCCGGCATCGACCTGGACGGCTCCTACGGCGCCGCCGACTTCGTCTCCTGGTACGACGGCCACCCGGACGTGCCGCGCACCTGGCCGCTGGACGCGGAGAAGGTCGCCGTCCTCGGTGTCGGCAACGTCGCGCTCGACATCGCGCGCGTGCTCGCCAAGACCGGCGACGAGCTGCTGCCGACGGAGATCCCGCCGAACGTCTACAAGGGCCTCAAGGAGAACAAGGCCGTCGAGGTGCACGTCTTCGGACGCCGCGGCCCGGCCCAGGCCAAGTTCACCCCGCTGGAGCTGCGCGAACTGGACCACTCGCCGACCATCGAGGTCATCGTCGACCCCGAGGACATCGACTACGACGAGGGCTCCGAGGCCGCGCGCCGCCACTCCAAGCAGGTCGACATGGTCGCCAACACCCTCGAGCAGTGGGCCATCCGCGACCAGGGCGACCGCCCGCACCGGCTGTACCTGCACTTCTTCGAATCGCCCGCCGAGGTGATCGGCGATGAGAACGGCAAGGTCATCGGCCTCAAAACCGAGCGCACCCAGCTCGACGGCACCGGCAACGTCAAGGGCACCGGCGAGTACAAGACCTGGGATGTGCAGGCGGTCTACCGTGCCGTCGGTTACCTGTCGCAGAACATCAGCAACCTGCCGTTCGACGATCAGGCCGGCGTGGTGCCCAACGAGGCCGGTCGCGTGCTGGCCGACGAGGACGCCGACGGCGCCGCCCGGTACATGCCCGCCACCTACGTCACCGGCTGGATCAAGCGCGGCCCGGTCGGCCTCATCGGCCACACCAAGGGCGACGCCAATGAGACCGTGGCCTGCCTGCTCGACGACAGCAAGGACTTCACCCCCGCCGAGCGCCCCGAGCCCGAAGCGGTGATCGAATTCCTCGAGGGCAAGGGCATCCCGTTCACCACCTGGGACGGCTGGTACCGCCTCGACGCCCACGAGCGCGCCCTCGGCGAGCCCGAAGGCCGTGAGCGCGTCAAGGTCGTCGAGCGTGAGGACATGCTGCGCGCCAGCGAGCCGCACAAGGTCTGATCTGACCGCTCCCCCGGATCGGGGAAGCGCGAAATCCGACGCTGAGGCATGCTGTACACGTGTTCGATGCCCATGTCCACATCATCGATCCGCGGTTTCCGCTGATCGAAAATGAGGGCTACCTGCCGGAGCCCTACACCATCGACGATTATCGAAAGCGTATGTCGCGCTTCGACGTCACCGGTGGGGCCGTGGTCAGCGCGTCCTTCCAGGGCAGCGATCAGAGCTATCTGCGGGCGGCGCTTGCCGAGCTCGGTGAGGGCTGGGTGGGCGTCACCCGGCTGCCGCTGGATGCGGGCGATGAGGAGATCGTCGAGCTGGACAAGGTCGGGGTGCGGGCGCTGCGGTTCAACCTCAAGCGCGCCGCCGCCGACATCGCCGCCATGACGTTGCAGGCGGTGCGCGCCTATGAGCTGGCCGGCTGGCATGTCGAGGTCTATATCGACGGCCAGATGCTGGCCTCGCTGCAACCGGTGGTGTTGAAGCTGCCCGCGCTGTCGGTCGACCATATGGGCATGTCCGAGGAGGGGCTGCCGTTCCTGCTGGATCTGGTCGACCGTGGCGCCAGGGTGAAGGCCACCGGGTTCGGCCGCGTCGATATGGATGTCGCGACCGCCCTGCGCCGCATTCACGCGGTGAACCCGGAAGCCCTGATGTTCGGCACCGACCTTCCGGGTACCCGCGCGGGGCGGCCGTTCGAGGACTCCGACGTCGACCTGATCTGCGATGTCGTCGGCGCCGATATGCACAAGGTCCTCGAAGACAATGCCCGCGCCTTCTACCGGCTGCCGCCGGTCCAGCGTCCGGCCGACGATCCGGCTCCGACGCTGCCGCTGCATGCCCCGCCCGCGCCGACCATGCCGATTCCGCGCGCGGATCTGCCGAAATCCGAAGCGATGGATACGGTTCCGCTGCCGATCGTGGAGTGAGCGGGCTCAGTACCGGCGCGCGCCCGCGAATGGCATTGTCGCCATATCGGATTCGACGACGCCCTCGCCCGACGTGGCGGCGTGGATGACCTTGCCGCCGCCGGAGTACAGCGCGGAGTGGCCGCCGCCGTAGAACGACACCAGGTCGCCGGGGCGAAGGTCGTTGCGGGAGACCGGCATTCCGGTCGCGAGCTGCTGGTGGCTGGTGCGCGGCAGGTCCAGGCCGGCGTGGCGGTAGGACCACTGCACCAGGCCGGAGCAATCGAAGGCGTGGGGGCCCGTCGCGCCTGGGGCGTAGTTCGCGCCCAGCTTGCTGCGGGCGGCGGCTAGTGCGGCGTCACCACGGGTCTGCTCAGGGACAGCCGCCGGGGCGGGCGAATGCGGTCCCGGGAGTTGGGGTAGTGCGAAGGGGAACGGTAGCTGGGGAATCGTGAATTCCACCAGCTCCACGCTGACGGCCGGCTCCTGCGCCGCGAACTCCGCGGCCGCGGGATTATCGCCGAAGCTCAGGCGGGGAATTTCCCGTGCGGGAATGTCGTCGATTTTCGGGGCCGTGAAGCCCGGCGGCACCGGCGCATTTCCCGGAATTTCGAAGCTCCCGACGCCGGGAACCTCCAGCGGCTGCGCCGTCGCCGTACCCGGTAGCAGCGCCACCGCGGCCGCCGAACCCAGTGCCAGCAGGATTGCCCGGCGCAGCCGGCGAGAATATCGAACGTCGTCGTCAGATGATGCCATGATGCGGTCCTCCGATGCTCACATCGAGGCCGATGGCGGACGATCATTGTTCACCACGGCCTTCGAATTGATTCGAAAAACGTCACGGTGATCTGTTCGTTCGAGTCGATCCGAGCGTCGATCTTTCATTCATCGGCATGAGCAGTACAGCGGAACACGCGCTCGTTATATAACGAGATAATAACGAACGCTTATCACGAGTTAATTACATCGTCATGTTCGGCTAGATACACGCGCCGCGTACGCGGCCTACCAGACGTAGCCGGGACAGGTCCGCCGACACTGGCGCTCGGTTCACCTATCCGATAACGTAGGTACGTACCTACATGAGGAGGTATCGATGACCACGATGAGTGCTCGCGAGTTCAACCGCGACGTCAGCGCTGCGAAGCGCGCAGCAGCCGAAGGTCCGGTCGTGATCACCGATCGTGGAGAGGACGCCTTCGTGCTGCTCTCGATCGAGGAATACCGGCGGTTGCGCGCGGACAGCCAGGACATCGTGACCCGGCTGAGCATGGAGGACGACGACATCGACTTCGATCCCGCTCCGTTGCACGTCGAACTGCGGGATCCGCCGCTGTGACGTATCTACTCGACACGAACGTCATCAGTGAGTTGCGGAAATCGTCGCGAGTCGCAAACCCCTCAGTACGCGCCTGGGTCGCGGCGCGGCGTCCATCGGAGTTGTATCTGAGCGTGATCACCGTGATGGAAATCGAGATCGGGATCGGCCGAGTAGAAAGACGCGACTCCGTTCAAGGAAAGCGGTTGCGGTCATGGCTCGAGGATGAGGTGCTCGATGTATTCGCCGGGCGGATTCTCGACCTCGATCTGGCCTCTGCGCGTCGCGCAGCACAGTCGCACGTGCCAGACCCACGCCCCGAACGGGACACCATGATCGCCGCGACAGCGAGCGAACACGGCATGACAGTCGTTACGCGGAACACGAAAGATTTCTCGCAGCTAGGTGTACCGACGATCGACCCGTGGACGTCCTGAGCAGCCCACTTCGCCCCGTAGTCCAACGTTGTCCGTCGCGCGAGGAAACCGCCTCCCCCGGCTCGCTGACCCACACCCGTAGGGTCACAGCTTCGCCAGCCGCTCCTGCTCCTTCTGGTACGCCCGCCACGCCTGCTGCGTCGGCGTCGGCCGGGCGGTGAGCGCCTTCCAGCCGGTGGAGCGAACGAAGTTCACCACCATCAGCACCGGCAGGATGAACGCCTGGAAGAAGATCAGGTAGCTGCCGCCCTCGAACACGAACGCCAAATACCCCGCGTAGGCAAGAAACCCGGCCCCGAACGCCCCGTTGAGCCACCGCGATGTCTCACTCTGTCCGCCCTTGACAGCAGCCATCACCAGCATGAGCGTGCCGCTGAACACGAGCATCCAGACATACCAATCGAACACGGCGGTTCCTCCCGCGACATCGCACTGCCCCTTGCAGCGCCGGATGCCGATAGACAACCGCCCGCCCCTTGCCGAACCCTTTCGGAACCCTTGCGCCTGGCGGCACGGTTGCGGCGCCGAGGCCGAGAGGCTACTCGGCTTCAACCCTCGTGACCGCCCGCATAGCGGCGCGGCCGCGCTCAGGTGCGGTGGGGTCATCGAGGAGCTGGATCTCCTGGTTGATCGACATGGAGATTCCGATGAGTACCGTGGCGAGCTCGTCGGGTGGGCGGTGCGGACCGGCCGTTTCCTCTTGGGCCGCGGCGATTTCGGCGGCAAGATAGGTGCGCCAGTTGGTGATGACCTCACGGAGGCGGTCACGCAGCCTTCCGGGCCTGCCGTCGAGCTCGGTCGATGCCGATGTGACGAAACATCCACCGGGGAAAGGACATTCGGCCAGGTAATCGATCCACGCATCGATCAGCACCGCGAGACGACGCGCGCCCGGCGGTAAACCGGCCGACGGTTCGAGTACGGCGGCGCGGAAGATGCGCCCGGCTTCCTCCAGCGCGGCCAGTTGAAGTTCTTCCCGCGATCCGAAGGGGCCGACCACACCGGCCTTGCTCATGCCGAGAATCTCGGCCAGTGAACCGATCGTGAGACCGTCCAACCCCACAACGGAGGCGTTGTGGACGGCCGCGTGCACGATCCGCTCCTGGGTGTGGCGCGCCGCGGCGACCGAACGTCGTGGGGACATCGCACAATCATAGCGTACGGTCGTTCGCTATAGTTAGCGAACGACCGTACGTTAAACAGGAGATCTCCCATGACCACCGACCTGTTGTCACTCGACGCCACCGCCGTAATGCTGATCGGCCACGATGTCGCCGCCCTCGACACCGCCGAACTCGACCTGCCCACCCCATGCACCGGCTGGACGGTCGCCGACCTGATCGCGCACATGAACGAGCGCCACGCGGCCGTCATCGCCGCGACCAGCACACCCGTACCGGCTCCGACCGGCGACCCGCGCGACGCCTTCGCCGTCATCGCCGCACACTGGGTGACGGCGATGGAACAGACCGGCAGCAGCGTCACCCTCCCCCGCGCCGGCACGCTGCCCACCGAACAAGTCCTGTCGATCCACTTCGTGGACATGCTGGTGCACCGCTGGGATATCGCACGGGCACTCGGCATCTCCCGCGAAACCCCCGCCCGCCTCACCGAAATCGCCCTCCCCATCGCCCGCTCGATCACCGCCCCAGGCAGCCCACTCAACGGCCCGGACGGCGTCTACCACCCCTCGCTCACCGAGAACCCGACCCGACCGGCAATGGACAATATCGCCGCCCTACTCGGCCGCGACCCACACCACGCTCCCAGCCGATAGATCAGCACTGATCAGCGTGACGTCGCTCGTCAGCCGGCGCGTCCGTAATCATCTGCGAGGCGTTCGATGTCGTCCTATGACCTTTCCGCGGAACCGGCGTCGTCGATCCACACCAGGTCCGTGGCAGGTCGACGCGCCTGGACAGCGCCTGAGGCAACAAATCATCGTAGCCATCCCGAAGTTCGGCCAACTGCACCCACGCTCGATGCACCCGTTCATCGGCCGCGGGTAGACGTGCCAATTCCCGGCACGCCAACACATGCGCTTCCGCAAGGCGCGATACCACGGATCCGAATGACTCGGTCCCCTTCGTGGGACCGCACCGGTTGGTGGGCAACTGACCGGCGAGCCAGGTGTCGATTGCGGTTACGACCGCTCGGATTCGCACACGAATCTCCTGCTGCTGCGGCAGGCTCGCGGCGAGCTCCCCGTACAAGCCTGCCAGCTCAGCGGCCCACGCCAGCAGCGGCGAATCGGTCACCCGCCCGCACCGAACCGCCGACAACACTTCATCTGCCGACGGCAGGGGCTGGTCATCGTTCATGCCGTACGCCTGTCGCGCAATGGAATCGGCGCGTGTCCATTCGCACGTCGCGCGGCCTGCTCGTACTCGAGCCGCGCCTGGATGCTTCGCACCGACCAGCCCGTATCCACAGGAGGAGGTCGCAGCAGCAGCGAACCGAACCAGACCACGATCGCCCCGACACCGATTCCCAGGACGAATATGAGCACGTCAGCCATAGCCTTCACCTCCTAGCCGACCGACGGCCGAAACGTCGCGAGGGCATGACGACGGAATCAGGAGCGGGACAGTCGATCCCGAGCAGTGCCGCGAACTCACGCGCGGTGTACCCGAGCAGACCCACATCCGAATGCACGCACGGCCACACCGGATCGTCCATCCCCGGGCGCCCATCCAGGACTTCCGCTGCCCGGATCGCCGCCACCGCACACTCCGTCGGCACAGTCCGCCCAGGTAGCCACAACATCGACCACCGGTTCTGCCCCACGTACCACGCCGATCGCACCGAGCCGCTCTCCGGCCCGTCCCCCGACACGAGCTTCATCATCGACACCCCTCCGATAGACGGGCCGTTGTGGTCGTGACCATCACGGTCCGGTCGTTGTCTCGAGTTGGCATTCAGTTCGCCGCCCGGCCCTGCGATAGACCAGCGGTGACCGAGGCCACCTGACACTATCTCTGACAACTTGTCAGCGCAACTGTCTGTTGGCTGTTCTTCAACGCGGTACGATCAGCGGGCCAACATGAAAGGAGCTGCTGCGTGCCGAAATCGCCCACGGTTGCACGCTGGGAGTTGCTGCTTCGGATAAACCAGTGGAAGGCCGAGCAGCAAATCGATGTGAAGACCGCTGCCAAGGCGCTCAACATCACGACCAACTATTGGCACCAGCTGATGAGTGATCGGCGCGCGCTGACCGACGAGAACTTCCACGCGCTGTTGAAGCTGCTCGGTATAGCCGCGGCCGACAACGAGGAGCGGCGCCTACTCGAGTCACTCCGCTCCGATGCACGCGCACGGGGCTGGTGGATGGACTTCTCCGCGCTGTTCGATGCCGAGACTCTCCGCCTGTTCGGACTGGAGCACGGCGCCAAGAGTGTCCAGAGTTATGAGGGTTTGATCATCCCTGGGCTGTTGCAGACGGTGGACTACATGCGCGCGATCATGGAGTCGGATCTCGCCCGAATCCGCCCTGTTGACGCCGACCTCTACATCGAGGCTCGACTGAATCGGCAGAAACGACTGGCCGGCGACGACCCGCTGGATCTGACGGCGCTGATTCACGAAGCCGCACTTCACCAAGTGACCGGCAGTCCAGAAGTAATGCTCGGCCAACTGCGGCACCTCAGCGCTATCGCACAGACCGATACGGTCGAGGTCAGAATCGTGCCGTTCAGCGCGGCGGTCCGGCCGATTCTGTCGGGGTCGCCGTTCCACATCATCCATTTCGCAAGCCCAGTTCTCCCATCACTGGCATGGCATGAATCAGTTGCGACGCGCGGGATCATCGACGACAGCGTGCGAGTGCGTGAGCTACGCATTCTCTTCGGGCGGCAGCTCGACCTGGCGTTGAGCCCGGATGATTCGCTGGCCCTCATCGACCGCATGGCAGATGCGCTAGCCTGACTGGCATGAGTGCAGCAAAACCCGCCACCAGCAAGAACGGCGGTTTCTTCAAGTCGTCGCACTCCAACGACGGCCCCGCGTGTGTCGAAGTGAAGTTCGATGGCGAATGGGTGCTTCTTCGGGACAGCAAGCAGACCAGCGAATACGTCAGCGCTCCCGCCATGCAGCCCACCATCGCTCTCCCTGCTGTGCATTGGGCCGCCTTTCTCGATGCCGCCGTACAACGCGGCCCCGCGAGCATCGCCGACGTTGTCGCCATCGAACCCACGCGCGACAACGGCATAACTCTCCGCGCTCCCGACAACACCACACTCACCTACACGACCAGCGAATGGGACGCATTCGTTTCCGGTATCGAAGGCGGCGAATTCTCGCTCCTCGAAGCCGCCTGAACATGTCCCGCATTGATTCCGGTGTGCTCGTCTCGTGGGACGAGGAGTCCAACACCGCGTCGATCGAATTCGCCCAATGCGACCGACCGCGCTGGACCGTGCCGGTAACCGACAACGAAAAGTTGATCGCCACTTTGCGCTTCGCCGACGACGGAGAGCTCCTCGAAGTGGAGTTACTGGACGCCGAGAAGCAACTGCCCCGAGGCCTCAGGGCCGCGCGGTAGCCGTCCCGTATCCGGCCTAGACGACGATCGCGGCCGCAAGCCACACACCGGCTGCCAGCAACGCCCCGAGCAGTTCCACGAGGATGGACAGGCCGACCCCCTTCACCGCATGCCAGGTGGACTGCCAGGCCAAACGCTGGCCGCGGACGCGTTGGAGTTCGGAGATGTACACGCCGGCGATGAATCCGACGAACAGGCCGACGACGGGGATGACGAAGAAGCCGATGATGCCGAGGATGGCGCCGAGGTAGAGGGAGCGGTTGGGGACGCCGGCTTCTTTCAGTTTCCGGCCGGGCCAGGTGTATTTGATGATGCCCGAGATCACCAGCAGGACAGTGCTTATGGCGAAGACGGTCCAGGCGGTGGCGCCGCCGGTGAGGAAGGCCCAGACGGCGATGGCGGCGAAGATCAGGATGACGCCGGGCAGGATGGGGATGACGATGCCGAGTAGGCCGACCAGGATCACCAGGCCGACGACGAGCTCGCCCCACACGCTCACTGAATAATCCCTCCGTTGTCGGCGCGGCGGCCTTCGACCGATCTCCGCAGACCCTGATGCGCTCGCGCCGTGCGAACGGGATGCCCGGACGGCAGACACTCCCCGCTCACCGGGCGACCCTTCTACCCGAATTCTGTCCTATCGAGCGAGGTCGTGCAGCGTGGAGGTACGGGTCACAATGGTCCGGGCTATTGTCGTACTGTCAATACAGTCTCCGGGCCGCTCCCGGCGACGAGCACCGGCCCCCGGTGCGCAGGATTCGACGACGAACCGAGGTAGGGCGTGAGCACTCCATCCACCACGCAGGGCCCGCTCGCGGGCATCCGGGTTATCGAACTGGCCGGCATCGGCCCAGGTCCGCACGCCGCATTGCTGCTGGCCGATCTCGGCGCCGACGTGGTGCGCGTGCAGCGGGCGGGTCAACTGCCCGGTGGATTCGACCGCCCGCAGCTGCGCGGCCGCACCATTGTGGAGGCCAATCTCAAGGACCCGGCCGATGTCGAGAAGGTGCTCGGTCTGCTCGACAAGGCCGACGTGCTGATCGAAGGCTTCCGCCCGGGCGTCACCGAACGCATGGGCCTCGGCCCCGACGAGGTGCTGGCCCGCAATCCGCGGCTGGTGTACGGCCGGATGACCGGCTGGGGTCAGTTCGGACCGATGGCCGACCGCGCGGGTCACGACATCAACTACATCAGCCTCACCGGCGTCCTGCACGCCATCGGCCGCAAGGGCGAGCGCCCGGTGCCGCCGCTGAACATGGTCGGCGATTTCGGCGGCGGTTCGATGTTCCTGGTGTTCGGCATCCTGGCTGCGCTGGTGGAACGGCAGACCTCCGGTAAGGGGCAGGTCATCGATGCCGCGATGGTCGATGGCGCCCTTGCCCTTTCGCACATGATCTGGGGTATGCGCGGTTCCGGCGCCTGGTCGGAGGAGCGCGGGGTGAACCTGCTCGACACCGGCATGTCGTTCTACGACACCTACGAAACCGCCGACGGCAAGTACATGGCCGTCGGCGCCATCGAGCCGCAGTTCTACGCGCAGCTGCTGGCCGGTCTCGGCATCGACCCCGAGGGCCTGCCCTATCAGATCGACCCGGCGGGCCAGGACACGCTGAAGGAGCTGTTCGCCGAACGCTTCCGCACCAAGACCCGCGATGAGTGGACCGAGATCTTCATCGGCACCGACGCCTGCGTCACCCCCGTGCTGACCTTCTCCGAGGCCGCCGAGAACGACCACATCAAGGCCCGCGAAGCCTTGGTCGACCTGGAGAACATCACCCAGCACGCCCCCGCGCCGCGCTTCTCCCGCACCCCCAACCCCACCCCCACCCCGCCGCCGACGGTGGCCACCCCGATCGAATCGGTCTGGGCGGACTGAACCAGCATCGCCGGACGGCCGGGCTCCTCGGGGCCCGGCCGTTCGGCATTTTCATGACCGCGACCGATCCGGTCCGGCATCAAGCTTCGGTATGGCGTGGGTGACGCCGAGCGCCGACGACGTGACCAGCGCGCCTTCGCCGGCCCGGGTTCCCGCCTCCTCGACGGTGTGCAGCCTGAACCTCGCGCCCGGCGACGCGTCCGTCAGTAGCACGTCAACGGCTGAAGTGGTTCCGCTGCACGCGGACTCAAGGTTTCGTAGGCGCGGGCGATGGATTCGGTGGCGCGGCGGAGGTCGGCTTCGGGGTGGGTGAAGGGGAGGCGGAGGAAACGTTCGAAAGCGCCTTGGACGCCGAAGCGGGGGCCTGCGGCGAGCAGGACGCCGTGGTTCGGAGCGGTGGCGGCCAGGGCGGTGGAGACGGGGGCGGGCAGTTGGGCCCACAGGGACATGCCGCCGGCGCCCGGGGCGACCTGCCAGTCGGGAAGGTGGGTGGCGAGGGCGTCGAGCAGGGCGGCGCGCTGGTCGCGGAGTTGGGTGCGGCGCTGGGCCAGGATGGTGTCGGCGTGTTCGAGCAGGTAGGTGGTGGCGAGCTGGTCCATCACCGGGGTGCCGAGGTCGACGGTGGCGCGGATGCCCAGCAGGCGGGTGATCAGCGACTGTCCGGCGCGGATCCAGCCGACGCGCAGGCCACCCCAGAACGATTTCGAGGCCGAGCCGATGGTGATGATCTCGGTGCCGCGGGCGAAGGCCGCGGTGGGCGGGGGCGGGGTGGCGTCGGTGAGGGCGAGGTCGGCCATGGATTCGTCGATGATGATCGACATCCGGGTCTCGCGGGCGATGGCGGCCAGTTCGGCGCGGTCTTCGGCGGGCATGAGCAGGCCGGTGGGGTTGTTGAAGTCGGGCACCAGATAGGCGAGGGTGGCGGCGGTCTGCCGGGCGGCGCTTCGGATTCCGTCGAGATCCCAGCCCGATTCCGGGCGCAACGGCACCGGCACCGGGCGGGCGCCGACGTCACGGATGGCTTCGATGGCATTGGGGTAGGTGGGGTGATCGATCAGCACCCGCGCGGCCGGCGGGGCGAGCACGTTGAGCAGCAACCGCAGACCGTGCTGGGCGCCGAGGGTGATCAGGATCTGGTCCGGGTCGGTGGGCAGCCCACGCTCGGTGTAGCGGCGGGCCACGGCCTCGCGCAACGCGAGCACACCGACCGGGTCCATACCGTGGGTGGCCAGGTAAGACGGAATACCTTGTAGCGCAGTGGCATACGCCTGCTCCATCTCCGGCGGCGCGGTCATGGCGGCGTAGGTGAGGTCGACGGTGGGCTGGTCGGAGGCGGCCATCATGGCCAGGATGCCCTTGGCCGGGCGGCTGCCGTCGTGCTGGATGCTCGGCGGCAGCGCGACGGTACTGCGCGAGCCCTGCCGGGTGATCAGGTAGCCGTGCTCGCGCAGCAGCGCATAGGTGGACGTGATGGTGGTGCGGCTGACGCCGAGCGTGGCGGCGAGATCGCGTTCGCTGGGCAGGGCGATGCCCAGCGGGGCGCGCCCGTCGTGGATGAGTAACCGGATGCCCTCGGCCAGCGCCAGGTAAGCGGGGCGCGCGGGTTTGCGGGACGACCCGTCGGGTTCGGGGTCGCGCCAGCTGCCGAGGTCGCGAGCCAGGCCCGCCGCACCGATCACACGTGTCGTCATACAGTCCAGTATTGCGGTAGTGGCTCTTTATCGGCAAGGCCAGTTGGCGCACGCTGGGCGAATGACCCTGCTCGTCACGCTCTTCGTCATCGTCACGTTCAGCCTGCTCGGCTACTACTACGCGCCGCGTCACACCGAGGAGGGCTGGGAGGTGGACCGGCTGCGGCCGCGCGATCCGCTCGGCAATCTCCCGGTCTCGCACTATGACGAGCAGCGATTGTTCCGGGATATCGCCGCTGTCTACGCCCGGCGGGAGGAGCCGGACGATCCACGCCGCGGCGAGTCTCCGGAGCGGCGGCGGGAGTCGTCGGCGTGATGAGAGCTACCGATCGAGCAGTCCAGTTCTGGCAACTGGACTGCTCGATTCTTACTTGTCGGTGGTACCGGGCAGACTGGCGGCCATGAACGCAGCAGTCGGCTCGCCGGTTCAGGCGGCACTGTTCGACACCGCGATCGGTACCTGTGCCATCGCATGGCGCGCGGACGCGGTCGTGCGGTTCCAGCTACCCGAGGCGAGTCCGGAGGCTACTCGCGCCCGAATCCTGCGTGCGAGCCCGGAGTTCGGTGCCGTCGTCGAAGCCGAGCCGACCGCCGTCATCGCCGAAGCCATCGCGGGTATCCGAGCCCATCTCGACGGGCAGCTCGACGATCTGCGCTGGATCCCGCTGGACACCAGCACCATCCCGCAATTCCACAAGGCGGTCTACGAGACGACGCGCGACATCGACCCCGGCCACACCCTCAGCTACGGCGAGGTCGCCGAACGCGTCGGCGCGGCGGGCGCGGCCCAAGCGGTCGGCCAAGCCCTCGGCCGCAACCCCATCCCGCTGATCATCCCGTGCCACCGGGTCCTCGCCGCCGATTACGGCCTGCACGGCTTCTCCGCGCCGGGCGGGATCGGCACCAAGCAGCGGCTACTCCAGATCGAACGGACGCCGGGCATCGGGGAACCGACGCTGTTCTGAATGGGGATCGGGCCCTATCACCGACCTGGCCGCCATTGCCGCCGATCAACGGCGTGGGAGGGGTGCCGGCGAGCCGCAGCGGCGCGACTGTCGGATCTATCGTGTGGCGCCCCGCGCCGGCCCCGCCCATGCCACCGAGCACCCGCCGCCCGCTCGCTGTCGGCGCGACCAAGTGAACATACGGCGCCCGGGGAAACCTCATATCTCGCGTAGCCCCGGGATCCGCCGACGGCAATTCGGCACGAGCGGACCACCTCTCGACCCAGACTGCTCCGGCCACGACCGATCTGGCCGCCGTTGCCGTCGATCACGACGTGGGAGAGCCCTAGAGCGTGGCGCCCGCGCTGGCGCCGCCCATACCGCCGAGCACTCCACCGACCGCACCACCCGCGACGGCAGCCGGGATGCCGAGTGCGGCCGCGCCGACTCCGGCGCCGATGGCAGCACCGGCGCCCGTGGTCGCGGCGGCAACCGGCCAGGCCGCGACGAAGGCGGCGCCCAGCGCGGGCAGGGCGGCGGCACCGGCGGTCGGGACGGCGCTGGCGGCGGCGATGATCGCGCCCGCGGCGGCCGTGCCCGCCACGCCGACGACGAATCCGGCACCGGCACCGATCGCGGCACCACCGAGCCCGCCGACGACCGCAGCGGGCACACCCGCGATCGCCGCACCGGCCACGGCGCCGCCGACGGCTCCCGCCGCGGTGGCGGCCGCGATCTTGTCGGAGCGGCTCGGGTTGATGCCGATGGACCGTCCACCGGTGGCGATGGCGGCTTCGGCCTGGGCGGCGGTGCCGTTGACGCCGTCGAGCACATCGTTGGGCACTTCGTCCGGGACGGGGCTGGTGAAGTCGCCGATGCGCAGCGTCCGGGGCGGCGGCGCGATGGGCGCGACCGGCTCGACGGGCTGCGGTGCGTGCAGTTGCTGCGGCTGGATGGGCGGCGCGGGCTCGGACCGGTCCGGAATCGGGCGGGTCTGCGGCGGGGCCGGCTGGAGCGAGCGCAGCTCCGGCTCGACGTCGATCTCGGGCGCGAGCCGGTCGGAACCGCGCGAACCAGGGTCGACGACGCCGGGCTGACGCGGCGCCGGAGTGGCGGGGGCAGGCCCGGGAGTGACGACTCCGGGCTGGCTCGGCTGCGGATCCGCGAGCGCGGTCCCCGAGGCGGCGACCGCCAGCGCCAGCGGCAGCGCCCCGATCATCGGTCGCAGCGCCCGCCTGGCGGCCGAATTCTTCACTTCTTCGTACCGACGACCCACGCCGAACACCACCATCGAAACTCGTGCGATTTCCCCCGCCGTTCGGCGCGATCGCAGGCACGATATCCGTAGCCATCGGGAAGCTGTCAAATCGATTGGCGTGTCGACTCCGCCCGCGTCAGCCCTCTTATCAGCATCGATACTCGATGCGCATCACCGGCCCATTGTTTGCCGGCATCGGCGAATCAGGGCGGCGTCTCACCGCGCAGCAGCGCCGCCAGCGACTCCCGGTCCGTCACATCCATCTTGATGCAGGCCCGGTACAGGTGCCCCTCCACCGTGCGGACCGAAACCGTGAGCCGGTCGGCGATTTGGCGATTCGACAGCCCGGCCGCCACCAGATTCGCGATCTCGCGTTCGCGCGCGGTCAGCGGAAGTGGTTGCGCCGCTTGTCTCAGCGCGGGCGTGCTCGCCCCGCCGCAGGCTGCGGCGAGCCGATTGGCGGTGGCCGCCGATTCCAGCAACCGACGGCGATCGCCCGCGCGTTCGTGCGCCGAGGCGGCTTGCGCGGCGGCGTCGGCGGCCGACAGCAGCGCGCCGATGCGCTCGAATTCCGTTGCGGCGGCGTCGAGTCCGGGTCCGTCGTGGGCGGCGAGGGCGACGGCGTGGCGGGCCTGTACCTGCACCAGCACACCGTCGACCTTGGCCGCGAGATCGGCGAGCCGGCCCGCCACCGAATGCTCACCGAAGCGGGCCGCGGTATGCAGCGCCATCGCCTCGATCGCGTGCTGATGGGAGCGGGCGGCGGCGTCGGCGGCGTTCATCGCGATGCGAATGGCGGGCGTGATCGTGCCTTCGGCGCCGGCCAGCCAGGCCTTGGCGATCTCGAGCTGCGGTTCGTAAACGGCGCTGTGCCTGCCGCCGCGTTCGGTGGCCCCGGCGATGGCCTCGGCCGCGTCACCGGCCCGGCCGAGCGCCGAATACGCCTCGGCCAGCCGCAGCCGGGCCGGAAACATCCAGGCCGCAGCGCCTTCGGTGCTCAACGCGGCCAGCGCCTGTTCCAGATGCTCGATACCGTCCGGGAACCGGCCCTGCGCCACGTCGACGGTGCCCTGCAAGATCTTCGACATTCCCCAGGCCAGGTACTGCCCGGGCGCCGAATAGCCGAAATATGCGGTGGCGCAGCGGCGCGCGGCTTCCATATCGCCGGTGAAGGTGAGCGCGAGCACCTCGGCGTGCGTGGACATGAAACGGTTCAGCCCGTCGATATGGGATTCCACCTCGTGTCCACGCTGGGCGTACTGCCGGGCGGCCTCGCCGCGGCCCATCAGCGCCAGCGCCAGCCCGCCGCCGAAGGAGGCCCACCACACCGCCCACGGCGGGGCGTCCTCGGTATTCATCACCGATTCGGCGTCGTCGAACGCGTCGTCGAGGCGGTTCTCGTTCACCGCGCAGGCCGAGGCCAGTCCGGTGAGGATCGAAGCGATCTTCGGATGGCGCACCTTCGACCGCACCAGCGCGAGCACTTCGTCGGCGCGGTCGGCATCGCCCATGGCCCACAGCAGATTCGATACCCGGGTGCTGCCCCAGCGCGCCAGCTGCACCTCGTTGAGCTGGTCCGGGTCGAAGCTGGCCAGGGTGCGTTCGGCCTCGATGCGATGGCCCTGCCACAGCAGCGCCCGGGCCAGCAGATCCGCCGACTCCACCCCGCCGCGACGCTCCACCGCCGCGCGCGCGAACCGTTCGCCCAGCGGCAGATTCGCCAACCCGATGGCATCGGCGGCGGCGGCTTCGAACAGTTCCAGATCGGCGGATTTATCGCTGTCGAGGGCCAGTTCGGCCAGGCGGATCCGGTCGGCGGCGGAGTTGATCCGGCGCTCACTCAATGCCGAATACAACCGGCCGCGCAGCCGTCGCGCCGACGCGATGCCCAGCCTACGCCGGATGACTTCGCCGAACAGCGGATGGTTGTATCGCACGACCAGTTCGTGCGAGTTCTCCACCACCCGGATGACGCCGCGGTTCTCGGCCGCCTCCACCGCCTCCTCGCCGGCGAGCTCGGCCATCACCTCCAGGTCGATGGGCTCGCAGAAAGTGAGCAGCTCCAGCACCCGCAGCACCGGCTCGGGCAGCTGTTCGACCCGATCCTCCAGCAGCGCAGCCAGTTCCGAGGTCACCGCGGCCCGGCCGCGCAGCTGCCAGACCCCGTTGACCTGCCGCAGCGAGCCCGCCTCCAGCGCACCCTCGACCAGATGCCGCAGGAACAGCGCATTGCCGCCGGAGGATTCCCACATCAGGTTGGCGGTGAAGCCCTCGAGCTGGCCGCCCAGCATCGACTCCACCAGATCCACACTCTGCCGCTGGCTGAACGGATTCAGATCGATGCGCAGCAGATGCCCGTCTTTCCACAGCGAGGTGACCGCGTCGGGCACCTGGACGCCGCTGCGGACGGTGGCGACGATGCGGGCGGCGCGGTCGATCGCCAACTGCAACAACAGAGTCGCCGACAACTGGTCGAGCAGATGGGCGTCGTCGACGCCGATGATGATCGGTCCATCGGCCAGCAGCGCCTCGCGCGCCGCCGACATGAACGTCACCGGATCGTGGGCGGTGTATACCCCGACCATATGGGCGAATACGCCGAGCGGAATGCTGCGCGCCGACTCGGTACCCGCGACCCAGCGCACATTCCCGCCGACCGCCGCGGTGGCCTGTCTGGCGAGGGTGGTCTTGCCGACGCCGGCATCCCCGGTGAGTACGGCACCGACCGGGCCGTCGCCGGTGAGCGCGGAGCGAATCGCCTCGAATTCGGTCGCGCGTTCGATCATCGGCCAGTTCCGAGCCATTCACCTACTTTAGAGGCAACGGTGTTCGATTGCGCCGCCTCCGGCGTCGCGGGTTCGCGGCCTGGGTGGTTCCGGTCGCCGACGGCGCTGGTCTGCCGCTCGGCGGCTAGGACTCCAGCACGTCGTGGCGGACGATCGTCTGATCGCGTCCCGGGCCGACGCCGATGCACGACATCCGCGCACCCGACAGCTCCTCGAGCCGTCGCACGTACGCCTGGGCGTTCGCGGGCAGGTCCTCGAAGGTCCGTGCGTGCGAGATGTCTTCCCACCAGCCGGGCATCTCTTCGTAAATCGGCTTGGCGTGGTGGAACTCGGTCTGCGTGGTCGGCATCTGCTCGACCCGCTCGCCGTCGACGTCGTAGGCCACGCAGATCGGCACAGTCTCCAGGCTGGACAGCACGTCGAGCTTGGTGAGGAAGTAGTCGGTGATGCCGTTGACGCGGGTGGCGTAGCGGGCGATGACGGCGTCGAACCAGCCGCAGCGGCGGGCACGGCCGGTGGTCACGCCGACCTCGCCGCCGGTCTTGGCCAGGTAGGCGCCGGATTCGTCGAACAGCTCGGTCGGGAACGGACCCGAGCCGACGCGGGTGGTGTAGCACTTGAGGATGCCGAGCACCGTGTTGATCTTGTTCGGCCCGATGCCCGCGCCGACGGCCGCGCCACCGGAGGTCGGATTGGACGAGGTGACGTACGGGTAGGTGCCGTGGTCGACGTCGAGCAGGGTGCCCTGCGAGCCCTCCAGCAGCACCGTCTCGCCGCGCTCGAGCGCCTGGTTCAGCTTCAGCCGGGTGTCGCTGATGCGGTGCTTGAAACGCTCGGCCTGCTCGAGCACCTCGTCGACCACCTGCTGCGGCTCCAGCGCGCGGCGGTTGTAGATCTTGACCAGCACCTGGTTCTTGAACTCGAGCGCGGCCTCCACCTTCTGGGTGAGGATCTTCTCGTCGAGCACATCGGCGACCCGGACGCCGACGCGGGCGACCTTGTCCTGGTAGCAGGGGCCGATACCGCGACCGGTGGTGCCGATCTTGTTGTTGCCGAGGAAGCGTTCGGTGACCTTATCGATGGCCACGTGGTACGGCATGATCAGATGCGCATCGGCCGAGACCAGCAGGCCGGAGGTGTCGACGTCGCGCTGCTCCAGACCGGCCAGCTCGTCGAGCAGCACACCGGGATCGATCACGACACCGTTGCCGATGACGTTGGTGACGCCGGGGGTGAGGATGCCGGACGGGATCAGATGCAGTGCGAAGTTGTCACCGTTGGGCAGCACCACGGTGTGACCGGCATTGTTGCCGCCCTGGTACCGAACCACCCATTGCACGCGCCCACCGAGTAGATCGGTAGCTTTGCCCTTGCCCTCGTCGCCCCACTGGGCGCCGATGAGGACGATTGCCGGCATGGTCGTGTCTCCTACGGTTCGACGCGCAACACCGTGTGTGTTGCAGCTACCTGCCCGTATCGAGGCGGTGGCCGGAAGCACAGTCTAGTCGACCCCCTTATCCGTCCGGCCGAACCCTCGACCGCCGGCGGATCGCGACGCCGCAGGCGGCGCTGAACAAACAGGGCTATGGTTGCTGGAGCGGACAGACAGTCGTCCGGGTGAACGGGTAGGACGACCGACGGGAGTCGGCCGGATCGAGGAGGGTGTACGGCAGTTTGAGTACCCACGTTCTCCGTTGCGACGGCGCACCGGTACCGATTGCCCTCGCTTCCCAGCCCACCACCCAGACCGACGCGATTCCCGATACCGGCGAGATCGATGAGCTGCTGCCGGTGCTCGCCGCCGACAGCCTGCCGCGGTTGATCGTGCTCGGTGACGACGCCGCGCTGGCCGCGGTGCTCACCCATCTGATGCGCACCGAGCGGCTGAACGTGGAGATCGGGTACGTCCCGGTCGAGAAGACCTACGGCTCGCGCGCCTACGAGACCGGCACCGGTAATGCCGCCGCCAAACGCGCACTGGAGGGCCGCGCCACCGAGGTTCCGTTGATCCGCGACGACACCGGCACGGTGCTGGTGGGCCGCGCGACCCTGGTGGGCGTCGAGGACAAGCTCGAGGGCGAGGCCTACGTCGACGACACCCTGCTGTTCTCCGGCAAGGTCGCCGCGATGCTCGTCTCGCCCACCTTGGAGATGCCCGGCGTGCGCGCCACCGTCCAGCGCGGGGTGCGCAAGCGGAAATGGGTCAGCGGGCGCGCCGCACAACTCGGTACTCCGGGCGCGCGGGTCACCCGCGACGGCATTGCCAACGATCGCACGGTGCCGCGATCGACCTTTTACCGTCATCACGAGCCCTGGCTGCTGGTCCGATGAGCTTTCCCGCCCAGGCCCGCCGCTCCGGCGCGGTGCGGCCGAGCCCCGTCTTCCTGCTGGTCGTGGCGATCACCGTGCTGGGTGGTGCGCTGGCCTGGGACGCCGAGCTGGACTCGGTGCGCGCCAAGGCCGGGGTGTTCCTGCTGGTGGTGTTCGGCTGGATCGTCAGCCTGTGCCTGCACGAATTCGCGCACGCGTACGTCGCGTGGCGGGCCGGTGACCGCGAGGTGGAGCTGCGCGGGTATCTCACGCTGAATCCGTTGAAGTACAGCCATCCGCTGCTGTCGATCGTGCTGCCGATCGTGTTCATCGCGCTCGGCGGGATCGGTCTGCCGGGCGGTGCGGTGTACGTGCACGCACACAATTTCTCGACCCGGATCCAGCGCATCATCAGCGGTGCAGGTCCGGCGGTGAACGTCGCCTGTGCGGCGCTGCTGCTGATCATCGTGCGGTTGTTCGGCAGCGCCGAGGAGCATGCCGCGTTCTGGTTCGGGCTCAGCTTCCTGGCGTTCCTCCAGGTGACGGCCGCGCTGCTGAACCTGATCCCGATTCCCGGGCTGGACGGTTACGGGATCCTGGAGCCGTCGCTGAGCTACCAGACCCGCCGCGCGCTCGACCAGTTCAAGCCGTTCGGCATGCTGATCCTGTTCGCGCTGCTGTTCACTCCCGCGATCAACGAAGTGTTCTTCGACGCGGTGTACGCGCTCTACGAAATCTCCGGGGTGCCGTCGCTGTGGTCGCGCTGGGGCGGCTATCTCACCCGCTTCTGGACCTGACGGTTCTGGACGCAACGCAGGGCCGCCCGGCCGGTAGACCGGACGACCCTGGTCTTCGCCGGCGACCGCGGCCCCAGCGCGCCGGCCACCACACCAACAATGGCCGGTTGCGCGTCGCGGTCTGCGGCGAAGTATGTGACCGCGCCACCCCTCGTCGACGCGGTCGGTTTTCACCGTAGGCAGCGGCGGTGGGCGTCGCCTGAGTAGTGGACTACGCGAAGATCGTTTGCCTGCGGCCGCACCGTTGTCCGTCCGCCCGCAGGCCCGGAGGGCAGACGGGCGGCGGGTCGAGTAGTCGTTGTGCCGACGTCCGTTCGACGCTGGTCAGCGTCCGGCTCGGCTCGTTGCGGACCTGCTGGACCGGGTTCGGCCGACCTCAGTCCTGCGGCCGCACATACGGATTCGGCACCGTCGGCGGGAGCAGCGCGATCGCCGAGATGCGCTGCATACCGCAGACCTGCATGAGATCGACCACCGTCGAGCGCACCTGCGCGAACACCACATGCGCCGAAAGACCGGCCCCCGCAACGAGCTCCGGGCGCGCGCCCTTGGCCACCGAGCGCAGCACCCGCGCGGCCTCGGCCTGATCGGGCTGCTCACCCGGGTCGGCGAGCATCATCCGGCGCACCACGTCGACGGCGTGACCGAGGCTTTCCACCTCGTCGATCAGGCGTGGATCGAGGATCTCGTCGTCGCGGACCAGGGTGAGGCCGCGGCGCAACAGCACACGGGTGTTGCGCACGGCGTTGTCGAGCGGATCGGCGGTGGCGCGGATGCGTTCGAGGCGTTTACGAGAGTTCCAGTACAGCGGGGAGATCCGGCTGATCTCGCGGCCGCCCTCCAGGGTCTTGCGCAGGGAATCGAGCTGCGCTTGAGTGGCCCGGACCGAGGTCAGCGCGGTGTGCACCTTGTCGGCGTCCTGTTCGAGCAGGCCCGCGGCGCCGTCGATCAGCGCCTTGCCCATCACGCCCAGGATTTCCGCCGCCTGCTCCCTGGCCCGGCGCACCGGGTGCAACGGGATCGCGGCCACGACCACCACCCCCACCAGACCGCCGACGAGCGCGTCGATCATCCGGGAGAAACCACCACCGGCAGCAGGCGGGAGCAACGTCGCGACCAGCACCGCCGAACCCGCCGCCTGCATGGCGATGATGGTGCCGCCGTCGAGAAACACCGCCAGGCTCATGGCAATGCCGACGACCAGCGCGATCTGCCAGACGCCGGTACCGACCTGGGAAATGAACAGATCGCCGATGCCAATGCCGACCGCCACGCCGACGACCAGTTCCACCGACCGCTTCAACCGGGCGCCGAAGGAGATGCCGATCGACACCACCGCCGCGGTCGGCGCGAAGAACGGCTGGGCATGCCCGATCAGGTAATGCGCCACGAACCACGCCAGCGCGGCACCGAGCGCGCACTGCAAGATCGGCAGCGCGGACAGGCGCAGGCGCGTCCACGAGCTGCGCAACCGGTCCATGCCACCGGCCCGGGCGAGGGCGACGCGCGAGTTCGGGTCGATCAACTCAGGAGGGTGTCAGTCCAGGCCGAGTTCCGCGGCGGCGCGCGGATCGCAATCCTCGAGCAGGTCGAGGCAGCGCGCGTACTCGTCGGACTCGCCGATCGCCCGCGCGGCCCGGGCCAGCGCGCCGACGCTGCGCAGGAAGCCCTGATTGGGTTCGTGGCTCCACGGCACCGGGCCGAAACCCTTCCAGCCGTTGCGGCGCAACAGATCGAGGCCCCGGTGATAGCCGGTGCGAGCGAAGGCGTACGCGGCGACGACGTCATGGTTGACGGTCTCGCCGGCCTCCTCCGCCCGAGCCAGCGCCGCCTCGGCCAGATACGCCCACGCGATCGAAGCGGCCGGATGATCGGCCGCGACCTGCACCGGATCGGCCTTGGCGAGGAGCGCGTCCTCGGCATCGGAGATTTCCGGCAGCAGTACCGGTTGCGGACCGAGCAGATCACCGAACGAGGTCATGCGCTTCATTGTGCACCGCCGGTGCGGACGTGGGGATGCGCGGGGCGCTCGGTCCGGGATCGGGCTGCGCGTCCCGGTCGCCATGCTCGCCCGAGCCTGCCGTCCCACGCCTGCCAGAAGCGAAGGGCAGTCCGCTGGATGCGCGAGATGCCCCGGACTGAGATCGGCATATGCGACGCCGGATCAGTGCGGGCAGCAGTTACATGCTGACGCGATGCAATGGCCGAGGCGGACGAGAATTCGGCGACGCGAACGCAAGGCCGGTCGGCGCCGGCACGGGCCGCTCGATGCGCGGGCCGATCCATCCGGAGCCGGTCACCGCCACGCGGTATCGCTGGGCTCCGGGCCTGCCGACCCGCACACGCAGACGCAGGGGCGGTCGACGGCCAACGCTGGGGCGATCGGCGGTAAGGGTCGGCCGACGTATGCGCGGGCAAGGTCGATACGGACATAGGCCCCGGCCACGTGGACTGGTGTGGTTGAGGCCGGCACGCGCGCGGTTGACACCAACACGGCCGACCGAGGTGCGCGTTGGGGTCGTAGCTGAGAACGTGCTGAGGCGGGTGTGTCGAACCCGGTGGGGCAATGGCGGCCCGGGTGGGGCGGGGCGCATTAGGCTGGCCGTCGAGTTCACATTGTTCCGCTGAGCGAGGGGTAGTGGTGTCCGACCCGAACGACGACAAGAATCCGGTGCGCAAACCCGCCGACGCCCGCAACCCGGACGCCCCGGCCGCACCGCCCGCCTCTGCCGCCAACGGGACCTCCCCCACCTCGCCGACCGCCCCGACCACTTCCGACGCCGACGCCGACGCGCCCACCAAGGCGTTCAGGCAGGTGCCCGCCGGTGGCGCGGATGACCCGGCCGACTCCGGCTCCGGCGATCCCGCGCGCTCCACGGCCGAAACGCCCACTCCGGCAGGCACATCCGACGAGGCCGATGCGGAGACTACCGAGATCCGGCGCGGCGGAAAAGAGACCGCCACCGGCTCGAATACGCCTGCACCGCAACCTCCCTCCGGCGCCGACGCCGACGCCGACGCCGAGACCGAGGCCATCCCGGCACCGGCCGCCGCCACGAAACAGGACGAGCCACTCGCCGACGACTCCGACGCAAAAACCGTCGCCATGCGCCGCGTAGACCCAGCCACCGGCGCAGCCAAAGCCCCCGCGAGCGCCCCGAAAGCCGCGAGCGCATCCGAGACGAACAAGACTGCGGGCGGCGCGGGCCAGACCCCTGCCGGCGACGCATCCGCCGACCAGGCCGACGAACCCGCACCCGGCTCGCACAAATCCGCCCGAGCCGCCGCGGCCGGAGCTGCCGCTGGAGCCGGTGCGGCTACCGCCGGCACCGCCGCGGCCCGTCCGGCAGGCGACGGTGCAGCAGAAAAAGGCGCGCCGCCGGTCGACGCGGCCCAAGCGGCTCCCGCTGATGATGGTGATGAGACGAAGTCGGCAGGTGACTCCGAGTCCGTTGACGGGGCCGGCGCTGCTGGCGCCGAGGACGCTGCTGAGAGCACGGACAACGCCGGAGCTCCTGGGTCGGCGAAGGACGGGGACAGCTCTGAGGAGGCCGCCGGCGACCCCGATGCTGTGTCCGCAGATTCCGCCGCGGCAGGCGACGAGGGCTCTGGCCTCCAGGAATCCGCGGGCGACCCCGATGAATCGCCAGCGGACGCCACCCCGGCTGCCGGCGACTCCCCCGGCACCCAGGGCTCCACAGATGACGCCGACGACTCCGCAGACGCGAAGACCGTTCAGATGCGGGTCGTGCCGAATCCGGCGGACGCACAGACCGTCGCCATCCCGGTGCAGCGGCCGGCCGGTACCGACCGGGTGGCCGGGTCGGGTGGCCGGCAGCCGCTGAGTAAGCCGCCGAGCACGCCGCGGCCGGCGGCCGGGCCGAAGCAGGCCGGGACGCACGGGCCTTCGGGTCCGGAGCACGGCGGTGCGCCCCAGCAGGGCAAACGGCCGCAGCCCGGGGCTCCGCAGCAGGGTGGGCCGAAACAAGCCGGGCCCCAGGGGCCCCTCGCGGGCGGTGCCGCGCCTCGCAACCCACAGCAACCCGGACCTCAGAATCGTGGACCGCAGCAGGGCGGCCCCGGTCAGAAGCCTCCGCAGCAGCGCGGCCCGCAGCAACCCGCGCCGGCCCCAGGCGCCCAGCAGCGCGACGCATCGCAGCCCACAGGCTCCCCCGCGGGCGGCGCACCCGGCGGCAAGCAGCGCCCGGGCACTGCCCCCTCACCGGCGGATATGCAGCCGACGATGCCCGCCCAGTCCCTGTCCGGCGGCCCGCGCCCACCACAGCCGCGCCCGGTGGCCGCACCGCAGCGTGTGGAGCCGGCAGCCGCGGAGCCGGAGCAGAAACCGGGCCGCCGTTCCAATCGCTGGTTGTTGGCCGTGGCCGGGGCGGTGGTGCTGGTCGTCGGGCTCATCGCGGCGGTGCTGGTGGCGGTGGTCGGCGGAGAGGACAACTCGCCGGATGCGCAGATCCGCAGGACCATCGGCAGCTACACCCAGGCGTTGAAGAACGGCGATCTGGAGACCCTGCGATCCACCACCTGCGGTTCGCTGCACGAGTTCTACCGGGGCATTCCCGACGATCAGTTCGCCGGCGTGCATCAGCAGTCGGTGGAGCAGGGCAGCATTCCGGTAGTCGAGCACATCCAGGCCATCCGGATCACCGACAACACCGCCATCGCCCAGGCCACCGTCTACACCAAGGCGGATCCGGCACGCTCGGCCCGGACGTTCGATCTCCAGCACACCGACGACGGCTGGAAGGTGTGTGACCCGCCGGACAGCGCCCCGTAACGATGCGGCGGCGATAAGACCGCGTATCCGGTATCGAAGGTCACAGTTACCCCCTTCTAGCTGGTCGCTGGTCCGAATCGCCAGTAGCATGGCCCGGATCATGGGCAGGGAACAATCGATGGCGCGGCCGGACGAGGTAGTGCGGACGGCAACGCTCGCGGGGCGGAAATTCCGGATCCGGGATCACTATGAGGTCGGCCGGGAAAAGATCCGCGAGTTCGCGCGAGCTGTGCAGAACGAGCACCGCGCGCATCAGCACGAAGTCGACGCACGCAAGCTGGGCTACGAGGGCGTCATCGCCCCGCCGACCTTCGCGTCGGTGATCGGGATGACCGCAACCAGGGCCCTGCTGGACTCGGTGCTCACCGAATACGACCTGTCCCAGATCCTGCAAACCGACCAGGTCTTCCGGGTGCACCGGCCGATGGTGGCCGGTGACCGGATCACCAGCGAGGTGGAGATCGAGTCGATCCGCCAGTTCAGCGATAACGACTTCATCCACGTGAAGTTCGTGTTGAAGAACCAGGACGACGAGATCGCGCAGGTCGGCTCGTCCACCATCGTGGCGCGGCGCGGGGTGGAGGTGGCCCCCGATATCGCCGAAGCGGTCGAGAACATCATGATGCACGGCCGCACCGACGCCGAGCCCACCGCACTCGGCGACCTGGGCGCGCTGATCGAACTGGACGCCGACACGATCGACACCGCGTCGACCCCGGCGCCCGCCCCGGTGCACACCCTCCCGGAATTCGACCGCCTGACCGAGGGCGAGGAGATCGACCTCGGGACCGTCTGGCTGACCCGCGGCGACCTGGCGAACTACGCCGGCGTATCCGGCGACTCGAACCCCATCCACTTCAGCGAGCACGCCGCCAAACTTGCCGGCCTGCCGACGACGGTCGCGCACGGCCTGCTCACCATGGGCCTGGCCGGCGGCAAGCTGACCTCCTGGCTGGGCGACCCGACCGCCATCGAATCGCTGAGCGTGCGTTTCGCCGGCTATGTGCCGGTGGAGGCCGATGCCCGCAGCGCCGTCGAGTTCTCCGGCAAGATCAAGAAACTCGACCCGCAGCGGCGCACCGCGACGGTGGTGCTGTCCGGGAAGTCGCAGGGCCGCAAACTCTTCGGGCGCGCGATCGCCGAGGTCCGGCTGGGCTGAGCCGCGCGGGGTTCATTCCAGCTTCGCGTGCATCAGATAGACGTTGTAGTCACTCCACGTGGTGATGTTGAAGTACAGGTCGGTCCCCGACGACCACGGGTGGATGAATCCGCCGTACAGCTCCGGATAGTCGCGCACGGTCACCGTCGGCGTGCCCTCGGACCACACACCCTGCGGTGAATTCGCTTCCCGCACAACGATGGCGGCCTTCGCCGTGTCGAGGTAGCTCATCTGCCAGACGCCGCGTTCGGCGTCGTACCGCACGGACAACTCACCAGCCGGCCCGTTGACGACGGGCGTAGCGGAGGCAGCGCCACCCACCGGCGTCCACGACCCATCCCGCCAGTATTGATACGCCGTCTTGTTGAGAATCTGGTCTTTTGGCACCCGCGCCAGCCCGACGGCGCCGAGCCGGGTATTCGGCGTCCCGAACATGTACACGTGTTCCCCGTGCGGAACCATCGCGCTCACTTGGAAATTCGCCAGCCCGAAGATGTTGTCCCAGCGCGCGTGCGGGTCCTTGGTCCAGGTCTGGCCGTGATCGTCGGAGTAGGCGATGCCGCCGTAGTTGGTGAAGAAGGTGCCGGGCAGGCTGTTCCAGGTGCGAATCGACATATAGCTCATGTACTGCCGGTCACCGAGCGCGAAACCCGAGGTGGGGATGGTGGTGACCTCCACATTGTCGAGTTTGCGGCTGGAGAGCACCTCGGCGGCGTGGCAGCGGCTGTCGGTGACCATCCGGTCGTAGGTCATGCCGTCGTCGAGGGTGCGGTCGGTGCTGAAGGCCAGCACATTGCTGCGCCAGTCACCGCCCATACCGCCGGGTGGATGGAAGCCGCGCCCCACGGTGTCGCCGAACACGGTGGCAATCTCGCCGGGCGCCGACTCCCACATGATCCCCAGGTCGGTCCCCTGCACCTGCCAGCGCTTATCGGTCCGATTGACCGAACTCGCCCCGGTCTGCTTGGCCACTTCGCGCACCGCGCCGACCTTGGGAGCCGGCCGCGCCGCCGTCTGCGGTGCCGCCTCGACCGGTGGCTGGACCGCGGGCGGTGGCGGCGGCACCGGACCGGGATCGGGGCCCGGACCCGGAATTGCGAAGTGGAAGGGCTTGGGGCTCAACAGGATTTCCGGAATACCCAACTGCTCTGCCAGACTCGGCGGCTGCGCGGCCTCATCCGTGAGATCCGGGCACGGGTCGACACACGGATCGGCCGGCAGTTCCATCTGCACCCGAGTCGGCGGCGGCTCCGGCGGTTGCGGCGGCAGCACGGTGATCACCGGATACGGCACCGGCACCTCGAGTGTTTCGGGGATCAGCGGTTCATGGGTGGGCGGCGGATCGCTGCGGCACGGGCCGGTCCCCGGCACACCCGCCTCCGGACCCGCACCCGCCGTCATCGGCTGCGCGCACACCAGCGCACCCGCGCCGAAGACCACCGCGCCGAGCGCGGCCATCACCCGCCTCGCCATCGTCGACCCCTCGTTCCATGGCTATCCGTGGAAGTTCCGCACCAGCGTGTGACCCTACCGGCCCACCGGCCGCCGAACCGGCCGAACTCGCGCGAATGCCGGTGGTGGCCCGGCCGGATCAGGCGGATAATCGGCGCAGAGTCAGAGCACGTCCGCAGCGTTGTCAGGATTCACCATGAAATTCGCGCCCATCCCCCGCCGGGCGCTGCCCGGTGCGGCGGCCGCCTGCCTGTCCGGAATCGCCATCGCGCTCGCCCCCTTGGCCATCGCCGCACCGGACCGACCCGACGGCCACAGCACCACCGACTGGCAGACCTCACCGAACCAACTGGACGAACCCCACCAGCGCCCCACCGGCTCGACCACTCCGAAAGCGTCGCCGTTCTATCTGACCTGCGGCGAAGCCCGACGCGACGGTGCAGCACCGATCCTGCAAGGCCAGCGCGGTTACTCCGTGCGGCTGGACTCCGACGGTGATGGGATCGCCTGCGAGCCCGGCGAACCGTGACGGACCGTCGGTAACTACCGCGCCGCCTGAAAGACCAGTACAGTCCCGCCGATCCGGATGGCATCCCCGTCGGCGAGCAACGCGCCGGTCTCGATCGGCAGCTCGTTGACAAACACCCCGTTGGCCGAATGCAGATCCTTGATCAGCAGCCCGGCCCGGCTCGGCAGGATCTGGGCGTGATAGCGGCTGGCCTTGGGATCGTCGATGACCAGGTCGTTATCGGTCATCCGGCCGATGCGCAGGCCCGCCTGGGCGACGACGACCGCGCGCCCGTCCGGCATCAGGATCTGCCCGCTGCGCACCGCGCTCGGCACCTCGGTGACGGTCTCGGTCATCGCCGCGGCCATCCGCTCGGCCCGCTTGAACTCGACGGTGTTCAACGGTTCCTGGCGCAACACCCGCTGCTCCAGCTCGATCAACGCCGGTCCCGGGTCGATGCCGAGTTCGTCGGCGAGCACGGTACGCACCCGCCGACAGGCGTCGAGGGCGTCGGCCTGCCGGCCGGACAGGTACAGCGCGGTGATCAACTGCCCCCACAGCGGCTCCCGCAACGGATGCTCGGTGGTCATCGCCACCAATTCACCGACCACCGAAGATGCACGTCCACACGCGATTTCGGCATCGATGCGAGCCGAGGCGGCGAGCAACCGCTCCTCGTCCATGGCGGTGGCGAAACCGTCGGCGAATTGCAGCCCCGCCAGATCGGCCAATGCCCGGCCGTCCCATTCGCGCAGCGCGGTGCCGAACAGGTGGGCGGCCGTGGCATGGTCGCCCACCTCGGCGGCCCGGGCGGCGGCATCGCGGGCAGCCTCGAAACGTCCGAGGTCGCAGGCCTCTTCGGCGATCTCCAGCCGATAGCCGGAGGACTCGGTGCGCAACACCGCGGCCGGATCGATCCCCGAATTACGCAGCGCCTTACGGATATTCGACACGAATACCTGCAGGCTCGCGGCGTAGGAATCGGGCGGATCCTCGTTCCACACCATGTCGGCCAGCGCGACCGACGACACCGCGCGCCGCCGATTCACCGCCAGCGCGGCAAGCAACGCCCGCGGCTTGGGCCCGCCGACCGCCACCGGCTCACCGCCGACGAGCAGCCGCACGGGCCCGAGCAGGCGCACCTCGAGACTCATGTGCTGTTGCCCCCGCCAGGGTTGTGGGTCAGGCGCTGATCGACCGTCCCGCGGACTTCAGATCATTGCACGCCTCGACCACACGCGCCGCCATGGACGCCTCGGCCTTCTTCAGGTAGCTACGCGGGTCGTAGGTCTTCTTGTTGCCGACCTCGCCGTCGATCTTGAGCACACCGTCGTAGTTGGTGAACATGTGACCCGCGACCGGCCGGGTGAAGGCGTACTGGGTGTCGGTGTCGACGTTCATCTTCACCACGCCGTAGCGCAGCGAATCGTCGATCTCGGACTTCAGCGAGCCCGAACCGCCGTGGAAGACGAAGTCGAACGGCTGCGCGTCGGCGCCCAGGCCCAGCTTGGCCGCGGCCACCCGCTGGCCCTCGGCCAGCACCTCCGGCCGCAGCACCACATTGCCCGGCTTGTACACGCCGTGCACATTGCCGAAGGTGGCGGCGAGCAGGTACTTGCCGTTCTCGCCCGCACCCAGGGCGTCGATGGTCTTCTCGAAGTCGGCGGGCGAGGTGTAGAGCTTCTCGTCGATGGCGGCCTCGACACCGTCTTCCTCACCGCCGACGACGCCGATCTCCACCTCGAGGATGATGTTGGCGGCCCGGGTGGCCTTCAGCAGGTCCTTGGCGATCTCGAGGTTCTCGTCGATCGGGATGGCCGAACCGTCCCACATGTGCGACTGGAACAGCGGGTTGCGCCCGGCGTTCACCCGCTCCTGCGAGATCGCGATCAGCGGGCGGACGAATCCGTCCAGCTTGTCCTTGGGGCAGTGGTCGGTGTGCAGCGCGATGGTGACGTCGTACTTGGCCGCCACCACGTGCGCGAACTCGGCGAGCGCGACAGCACCGGTCACCATGTCCTTCACGCCCTGGCCGGAACCGAACTCCGAGCCACCGGTGGAGAACTGGATGATGCCGTCGCTGCCGGCGTCGGCGAAGCCCTTGATCGCCGCGTTGATCGTCTCCGACGACGTGCAGTTGATCGCGGGGAATGCAAAGGAGTTCGCTTTGGCCCGACCGAGCATCTCGGCGTAGACCTCCGGAGTCGCGATGGGCACTGTGAAGACCTCCGTGTTTTGTGCGGCAAAAGACAATTTTGTCAGGCCCACCCTAAGACAGCAGGCTTTCGGCCGATATCAGGGGATCGATGCGCGGGCAGGATGGTGTTGGGGTCCCGACCCGGTACTGTGGGCCGGGTGATTGCGCTCGCAGCCTCCGACGCGGTGACAAGCAACCTTGCCTTGACTCAGTTGCTCGATCCGATGTACCTGCTCACCGAGACCTGGCTGCAGCACGCCGTCCTCCCGGCCATCCTGGTCATCGTCTTCATCGAGACCGGTCTGCTGTTCCCGCTGCTGCCGGGCGACTCGCTGCTGTTCACCGGTGGCCTGCTGGCCGCGCAACCGGATCCGCCGGTATCGATCTGGGTGCTGGTGCCCGCCGTCACCTTCATCGCCTTCGCCGGCGACCAGTCCGGCTACTGGATAGGCCGGGCCATCGGGCCCGCGCTGTTCCAGAAGGAAGACAGCCGGTTCTTCAAGAAGCACTACGTCACCGAGACGCACGCGTTCTTCGAAAAGCACGGACCGAAGACCATCATCCTGGCCAGGTTCGTGCCGATCGTGCGCACCTTCATGCCGGTGCTCGCGGGTGTGTCCACGATGAACTACCGCAAGTTCGTCGCCTTCGACATCGTCGGCGCGATCCTGTGGGGCGGCGGCGTGACCGTCCTCGGCTACTTCCTCGGCAACGTCGCCTTCATCCGCGACCACGTCGAGGCGATCTTCCTGCTCATCGTGTTCGTCTCGATCCTGCCCGGCATCATGGCCGTCGCGAAGAAGCTGCTCGGCCGCGGTTCGGCCGCCGAGCAGGCCGACCCCGCCCGTGATGTCGAGCTGACGGCGTCGACGAACGAGACCACGCGCTGATCGCAGTGACGCCGGCGTCCTCAACCCTCGCACTGGGCAGCTTCGAACCGCTGATCTCGGCGGGACCAGCACTCGTCTGGACGATCGTGCTGACGTTCGTCTTCCTGGAGTGCGCCTTCATCATCGGCCTGTTCCTGCCCGGCGATTCCATGCTGATCACCGCGGGCGTCGTCATGGCCTCGCACGCCTCCGGTGAGGCGCAGGTCTGGGGCCTGTCGCTGGGCACCATGGTCGCGGCCATCGCCGGCAATCAGGTCGGTTACGTCGTCGGCAGCCGCACCGGCCACCATCTGGTGGCCCGCAAGAACGGCCGCTACATCAACACCCGCAACCTCGCCCGCGTCACCGAGATGCTGCACCGGCACGGCTTCGTCGCGGTGCTCGTCGCCCGCTGGATCCCCTGGGTGCGCACCCTGTGCCCGATGGTGGCCGGCGCGGCGGGCATGGACCACCGCAAATACACCATCGCCAGCACCATCGGCGCCATCCTCTGGGCCCCGGTCCTGCTGCTCATCGGCTACTACGCCGGCGGCTTCATCCAGCGAGTCCCCTGGCTGATGCCCGCCGTCGTCATCGTCCTCGTCGTCGGTCTGATCATCGGCACGATCCTCGGCATCCGCCAGTACCGCCAGGAGATGGCGCAGCCGGCGGAGGACTTCGATCTGGATGCGGCGGGGGTGCCGGAGCACTGAGCGTCCGGCGGGTGCCCGTCGGCGCGGGCAGACTCCCGCTGGCCGACGGATTCACCCCCGCAGCCGCAGCACCGCCATCACCCTGCGGTGATGTGTCTCCGACGGCGGCAGGTCCAGCTTGGTGAAGATGTTGCCGATGTGCTTTTCGACCGCCCGCTCGGTGACGGTCAGTGAGCGGGCGATGGCGGCGTTGGTCAATCCCTGTGCCATCAGCTCGAGCACCTCGCCTTCGCGCGGGGTGAGCCGGTCGAGGGCTTGTTGCTGGCGGGAGGCGCCCATCAATTGGCTCACCACCTCGGGGTCGAGAGCGGTGCCGCCGGTGGCGACGCGGTCCAGGGCTTCCATGAACTCGCGGACGTCGGCGACCCGGTCTTTGAGCAGGTAGCCGACGCCGTTCGCGCCGCCGGCGAGCAGTTCGGTGGCGTAGCGGGTCTCCACCCATTGGGAGAACACGAGCACGCCGGTGAGGGGAAACTTGCGGCGCAATTCGATGGCGGCGAGCAGGCCCTCGTCGGTGAAGGTCGGCGGCATCCGGACATCGACCACGGCGACATCGGGTGCGTGTTCGGCCACCACGTCGGACAGATTCGTCGCGTCACCGACCATCGCCACCACCTGATGCCCACGTTCGGTGAGCAGCCCGGCCAGGCCGTCACGCAGGATGGCGCTGTCCTCCGCGATCACCACGCGCAGCGAATCTGGTTGGGCAGCAGCGGTACTCATCGCGGACCCGCCGTGGGAAGGGTGATGGTGACGACGGTCGGCCCGCCGACGGGACTGTCGACGGCGAGGCTGCCGTCCACGCTCGCGGCCCGCGCCGCCAACCCGGCCAGCCCGCTACCGGCCACCGGCTCACCCGGAATCGGTTGCAGCACGCCGCCATTGCCATTGTCGCGCACCGAGACCACCAGCGAATCGCCGGACGGCAACACCGAGACCCACGCATGGCTCGCACCCGCGTGTTTCACCACATTCGTCAGCAGTTCGGCGACCGAGAAGTAGGCGATCGCCTCGATTGCCGGATGCGGCCGCACCGGCAGATGCACCCGCAGCTCCACCGGCACCGAGCAGCGCGCGGCCAACGTCTCGAGCGCCGGTTCGAGCCCCAATTCCAAAGCGGGCGGGTGGATTCCGCGCACGAGTTCACGCAGCTCGGCCAGTGCTTCCTTGGTTCCTGCGTGCGCGTCGGCGATCAGGTCGCGGGCATCGCCGCCGTGGCTGAGCCGCTCCTCGGCCCGGCCCAGCGCCATCGCGATGGTGACCAGCCGCGCCTGGGTGCCGTCGTGCAAATCGCGTTCGAGCCGGCGCAACGTGGCCGCGGAATCCTCGACCGCCACCCGGCGGCTTTCCTGCAGGTCGGCCATCCGCCGGTCCCGCGCGGTCGGCGCCAGCAGCCAGATCGCCAGCTGCCGATGCACCAGGCAGACGACCCGGAACAGCCACGGCAGCAGGAAGCAGCCGATCACGCCCACCGCCGCGAAGCCGAGCACACGAGGCCAGGTATCGATGTAGAAATCGCCGAAATTGGCCAGCGAATGCCGCTCCACCCCGTTGGCATCGATATTGGTCGGGGTGAACAGGTACCACGGCAGCGGCGAGATCGCGGTAAAGCCGATCATCGCGGTCGCGATCAGCACGAAGTACCCGCCGACCAGGCCGACGATCGACTGGACCACCACGAACGCCAGCGCCCGCCAGCTCGGCATATCGGTGAACGCCGAGGTGAGGAATCCGATCAGGCCGGGTTTCGGGGTGAACGGCGGCGGTGGGTCCAGCGGGGTGCCGAGCAGGTCACGCACCAGGGCGCGATAGATATGGCCCCACAGCCGTCCGCCGAGGATCACCAGGGCGAGGATCGGGATGCCGATGATCGTCAGTGAAACCAGCACGCCACCGCCACCGGCCAGGTACACGTAGGCGGTGCCGAGCCCGCCCAGCACACACGCCGCGATCAGATAGGCGAGCTCTTTCCAGGTCCTGGCCGTGAACGGCGCGCGGAGCACGGCGCGCAGCACACGCGTCCCCGTCGGCTCGCCGGTGACGGCCGGTTTGTCGAGTACCAACGTCGGGGTGACGGAAGAATCGGTCATGAGCTCCATGGTTGTCGAGGCGGATGGCCCGATCGAGGGCGCTGACCACCGAGTCGATGGTGTAGCTCGCCCCACCATGGTGCCTGTCCGCGGTTAACATCACCGCATGACATACCCACCGCAGCAGCCGCCCGGCTCCGACCCCTACGGTGCGAACCCTTACGGCTCGGACCCCTACGCTGCGCAGCCATACCCCGCGCAACCCTACGGCGCGCCCGGTTATCCCCAGCCGTATGGCTACGGCCCGCAGCAGGATCACCCGCAGGCCACCACCATCCTCGTGCTCGGCATCCTCAGCCTGGTCATGTGCGGTCTGCTCGGGCCGTTCGCCTGGTCGATGGGCAAGAAGGCATTGGCCGAGATCGACGCGTCCGGGGGGATGCTCGGGGGTCGGGGGAACGTCAAGGCGGGCTACATCTGCGGGATGATCTCCTCGATCCTGCTGATCGTCTCGATCGTCTTCGTCATCCTGTACATCATCATCGTCGTCATCGCGATCGGCGCCTCTTCCTAGTTCGCCCTGCCGGGCTCGGGGGCTCTCACCTCGGGAATTAGCATCGTCGGCGTGACAGATCTCGCGCCGGACGTGCCGGAACAGCTTCCCGGCCCCACCGAATGGGGCGAGCATCCGCATGGCGTCGGCCCATGGGCAGACGAATTCGGCGGGCAGCCACCGGACGATCCACGACTCGATCCGGTGCTGCTCGCCGAGGGCGATCGGCGCAATGTGGTCGACGCGTACCGGTACTGGACCCGCGAGGCGATCGTCGCCGATATCGACGCGCGCCGGCACCCGTTCCACGTCGCGATCGAGAATTTCGGGCACGACGCCAATATCGGCACCGTCGTCCGCACCGCCAACGCCTTCGCCGCGGCGGCCGTGCACATCGTCGGCAGACGGCGCTGGAACCGGCGCGGCGCCATGGTCACCGACCGCTATCAGCACATCGAGCATCACACCGATATCGCGGCGCTGCTGGAGTTCGCCCGGCGCGAGGACCTCACCGTCGTCGCGGTCGACAATGTGCCGGGATCGGTTCCGCTGGAAACGGTTCAGCTGCCGCGACGCTGTCTGCTGCTGTTCGGGCAGGAGGGTCCCGGCGTCACCGAACACGCCCGCGAGGCCGCGATGCTGACGGTGTCGATCGCGCAGTTCGGATCCACCCGCAGCATCAATGCCGGTGTCGCCGCGGGCATCGCGATGCACGCGTGGATCCGTCAACATGCCGATCTGACCACAGCCTGGTAACAATTGAGCGGCGAAAACCGGTAGCGACCTGGCACCATTGAGCTATGACCACGCGGAGGGACGCACGGCGTCAGGGGGATTTCAGCGAGCCGACGCCCGCCTTGTGGTCCGAACGTGCGGATATGGCCGAATCGGCGATCATCTCCCGGCATCTGCGCCCGCTGTGGGGGCTGCCCGGCACCACGCTCGGCGTGGTCGGCTGGCCCGCGACCAAGCGCGAGCGGCTGTTCCTGTCCTGGCACTACTGGTGGCAGGCCCACCTGATCGACTGTGCCGTCGACGCCGCCACCCGTGTGCCGACCCCCGCCCGCCGCAAACGGCTCGGCGCCCTCGCCCGCTCGCACCGCCTGCGCAACATCACCGGCTGGACCAACCGCTACTACGACGACATGGCCTGGCTGGCCATCGCCTTGGAGCGGGCCCAGCGCACCCAGGACACCGAGGAGGCGCCCGGCGCGCTGCTCGCGCTGGAGAAGGAACTCTACGAAGCCTGGGATCCCGACACCGGCGTCGGCATCCCGTGGCGGGTCGGCGCCGACTACTTCAACGCGCCCGCCAACGGTCCTGCGGCCATCGCCTTGCTGCGGCTCGGCCGGCACGAACGCGCCGCCGAGATGGCCGACTGGCTCGACGCGACCCTGCGCGACCCGGAAACCGGGCTGATCCTCGATGGCATCCACCTGCCGTCCGGGGAGATCGAACGCCCGGTGTTCACCTACTGCCAGGGAGTGGTGCTCGGTTTGGAGACCGAACTCGCCGTGCACACCGGCGAGGCGAAACACCTCGAGCGAGTCCATCGGCTGCTCGCCGCCGTCGAAGACCGGATGACCACCCGCGGCGTCGTCCAAGGTGGCGGTGGCGGTGATGGCGGACTGTTCAACGGCATCCTCATCCGCTACCTGGCGCTCGTGGCCTTGATGCTGCCCGGCGACGACGCCGAACAGGAAGCCGACCGCCGTTGCGCCGCATCGATCGTGCTGTCCTCGGCGAAGGCCGCATGGGCCAACCGGCTCGAAGTCGAAGGCGAACCGCTGTTCGGCCACGACTGGAGCACCCGCGCCCAGCTACCCGGCGGCAGCTCCGGCGCCGGCTACTTCACCTCCGGCGGCTCGGTCACCTCATCGAAGGTGCCCGAACGCGATCTGTCGGTACAGCTTTCGGGATGGATGCTGATGGAGGCGGCGCATATGGTGAGCGCGGCGGGGTTGTGAGCGGGATCGAGGCCGAGATTTCCATGGATGCGCCCACGTCGCCGGATCACTCCGCAGTCGAGCCGAACCAGCTCCGCAACGACGCGATCTACAACCACTACTTCGAGGTCGCCCGGAACTGGGACATCGAAAGGGCGGAGGAAGCCCACCGGGCCGAAAAAGGCACAGGCGATGGTCCTTTGGCCGGACGCGCGGACTGAGCCCGGCGATCCCCGCTCAGTCCAACCGATAAGCGAGCTTGGCGAACTGACCCATCTGCTCGACCTCGACCAACCGCATTCGGTCCGACAGGATCCGGCGTGGCAGCAGTGGGGCGCCGGCGCCGAGTGTCACCGGAGTGATGCCGACGATCACCTCGTCGAGTAGGCCGGCGTCGGCGAATTGGCCGGTTAGTTCGCCGCCGCCGACTATCCAGATATCGCGGTCGGCGGCGGCTTCGGTCATCTGGGTGTGGATGGGGCGTACGTCGCCTGCGACGAAGCGGAGGTTCGCGCCGGGGATCGGGGGCAGGTCGCGGTGGGTGAATACCCAGCAGGGGCGGTCGCCGTAGTTGTCCGGCCAGTATTCGGGTGGGTTGTTGGCGGCCATCCATTCGTAGGTTGTGGCGCCCATGCACATGGCGCCGACGCCTGTCAGGAAATCGTCGACGTCGCTGGTCGCGGTATCGGCGTCGGCCACGGCCATCAGCCAGTCCAAGGAGTTGTTCTGGTCGGCGATGTAGCCGTCGAGGCTGGTGGCGGTGTAGTAGCTGGTCGTCATGGTGGTCGATCTTGGCAGCGAAACCTGACAGATCACGTCAGGTCAAGTCAGGGACGCATCGTTTCGGGAGTGACTGAGTGGAACACGTATGTACAATTTGAAGGGCGAGACCCAGAATTCATGTACAGGAGGTGCGCCGTGTCGCTGACTCACATCGAGATCGACGATGAGGCCCTAGAGCAGGCGAAGCGCTTGGGTGGGCACCGGACCAAGACCGCGGCCGTGGCCGCCGCGCTGGCCGAGTACAACCAACGGCTCTCGCGCGCCGAGGCCTACGACCATTACTTCGAGCTCGCCCGCGAGTGGGACATCGAGGGCGCTGAGGCCGCGCATCGCGCTGAGAAGGAGCCCCCCACTCGATGATCGGCTATTTGCTCGATTCGTCGGCGCTGTGGCGCATACTTCGCGACAAGTCCCTGCACGATCGCTGGCGCACGCCGACGGCATCGGGCGAAATCCGCTCGTGCTACCCGCAGCGGGCCGAATTCATGCGATCAGCACGCAACCTGAAGGAGTACTCCGCGTTCTGCGGAATGTACGACAGCCTCTATCGCGACGTGGCGGTACCGAAATCCGCGGGCACGTGGATATCGGGCTTGCAGTACCGAGCCGCCGAGATGGGGAGCCACAGCTGTCTATCGGCTGTCGACCTGCAAGTCTGCGCGACCGCCGCGTACCACGGTCTCGTAGTCGTCCACGACGACAGCGATTTCGTGACTGCGGCTCGCCTCGCCACCGAACTCCGTCAGCTGAACGTCCACGACGGCCCGCCTGATCTCTGATCACTTCCCCGAGGCAGACGATCGCTCGTCGGATTCGGAAGGGTGCAGCCTCGTCACGTCGGCGATGGTATGGGTGTCCCAGTAGAACGGCCGGATCTCGGCGATCCGCGCGTCCTCCAGGCGCAAGGTTTGCAGGATCGGGAAGCGGAGTTCGCGGCCGGTGGCGCGGGCTCGGGCCTGGATCCGGGTGTGGACCACGGCGGTGCTGCCGGTGGCGAGGAACTGCTGGTCGAGGAAGTCGAAGACTTCCCAGACGGCGCTCATGGCGGTGAAGAAGCGTTCGAGGCCGGCGTGGCCGCGCCAGATTCCGCCATATGGGAGGGCGTCGGCTTGGTGGAGGACGACATCATCGGCGAAGTACGGGGCGAGGATGTCGAACGACGCGTTGCCCGGACCGCCCGCGGCGAGGTACCGGGCTTCGGCGGCGTACATGCCGGTGAGGACGTCGAGCGTGGGCTGATCGGACATGGGTCAAGCATTTCGCCGGGGCCGAAGCGGTGCTGGCGGTAAACGGCCGTCGCGTTCACCGGCAGCGAGCAGCGGCAGCCCAGCACGCCACGGCCGCCCGGCCGGTAACCGTCGCGCCCATGGTCACCGGGCATATCCTGGAACCACACAGGGGTGATGGCGATGGACCATGTACGCGTACTGCGGGTGGTGCTCGGGGTGACGGCCGGGTACCTGATTCTGCTTGCGCTGTGGTTGGGGTGGGTCGTGCAGCATACGCCGGACGGGACGGTGCCGTTTCAGATCATCGCGCTGGTAGGGATCTTCGGCTCGTGTATCGGGATCGGATTGATGTGGGTGGAGCGGCCTTCGAAGGCGGATCGGCGGTTGGCGCGGCATGGGATCGAGGGGTGGGCGCGGGTGGAGCATGTGCGGCCGCTGGCGTGGACGGATCATCACAGTGAGCTGACCGAGCTGGATCTGGAGTTCACCGTGCCGGGGGCCGAAAGTTACCGGGGGACGGTGGTTTACGACGTGACGCCGGCCGACAAGGAGCGGTTGGAGGTCGGCGAGGTCATCTCGATCCGGGTGGACCCGGACAACCGGGATCGGGTGATGTTCTGCCTGTGATTCCGGGGCTGCCCCGTGTCACCGCTGCACCACCCGGTTCAGCTCCGATTCACGTGCGCCTTCGGATCGGCAAGCAGGAACTGCGCGGCACCATACGTCGCCAGGATGAGCCCTTCGGTCACCCGACGCGACCGCTCACTGCGCGCGAACAACCGGCGCAGCACGATCAAACCATCCGACACCGTGAACAGCAGCGCACCGAGCCCGAGCCGGCTGCGCGGATCGGTGTTCGGAATATTCAGTCCCGCAATATTCTCCGCGCCAGGAGCCAGCGCTGGATCGGACGCCAGTACCGCCGCCGTGCCGAGCGTCGCACCATAGGCGGTCAGGGGCGCCGCGATCGCAGGCGCCTTGGCATGCAGCAACGCGCCCGCGCCGAGCCACGCCAGCACCCGCGGCACCGCGATCGCGGGCTGGGGCCGCGCACCCCGGCGCCACCACAGCGCCGCGTACCCGGCCTGCATCACCGCGAACGACGACGCACCGGCGATCAGCTTGCGGTCGTCGTCCGGATCGATGAGCAACACATCGCCGACGGTGGCGGCGCCGAGCGAACTCAGCAGCACGGTCCGGTCGGTCGGATCGAGTTCGGCGCAGCCACGCGCGACGTCGGCCGCCAGCAGCGGCATCATCAGCGGCTTGGCGACCCACTGGAGCTTGTCACGGCCGGTGAGCGCGCCGAACACCGTGACGGCGGTGGCGGCCAGGTACCCGGCGCGGAACGGGCGCATACCGTCAGAAGCTCGGCTCGGCGGGCTTCGGCGGCAGGGTGACGACCTGTCCGGCGTAGCTGAGCCCGGCGCCGAAACCGAGCAGCAGCGCCAGCTGACCGCCCTTGGCCTTGCCGGTGACCAGCATTTCCTCCATGGCCAGCGGAATCGAGGCGGCCGAGGTGTTGCCGGTGTTCTCGATGTCGTTGGCCATCGGGATGTCCTCGGCCAGGCCGAGGTTCTTCTTCATCAGCTCGTTGATGCGGGCGTTGGCCTGATGCGGCACGAACACCTCGATGTCTTCCTTGGACACCCCGGACGCGTCGAGGGCGTCGGCCAGCGCGCGCGGCAACGTCACCGCGGCCCAGCGGAAGACCTTCGGACCCTCCATGCGCAGCGACATCCGCCCGATCGGCTCCACTGCCGGGTCGGTGCCCTGCATGGCCTGGGCCTTGTTCATGAATTCCAGGAAGTCGACGTCCTGGGCGATGGCCTCGGCGTTCTCGCCGTCGCTGCCCCACACCGTCGGGGAGATGCCGTTCTCCTCGCTCGGGCCGACGACGACGGCGCCCGCACCGTCACCGAAGATCATCGCGGTGCCGCGGTCGGTGGGATCGAGCCCGACGGTCATCGTCTCGGCGCCGATGACCAGCACGTATTCGGCCGAACCTGCGCGGATGAGGTCGGCGGCGACGCCGAGGCCGTAGCCGAAACCACCGCAGCCGGAGGTCAGGTCGAAGGCGGGGATGCCGTTGATGCCCAGGTCGGCGGCGATGGTCGGGGCGCCGTGCGGGGTGAGCTTGAGCCAGCTGGAGGTGCACAGGATCAGCGCGCCGATCTTGGACCGGTCGATGCCGGTGTTGTTCAGCGCGCGGTCGCCGGCGGCCGCGGCGATGGAACGCAGCGTCTCGTCGCCGCTGATCCAGCGACGGTTACGGATGCCGGTGCGTTCGTAGATCCACTGGTCGGTGGAGTCGAGGACCTCGCACACCTCGTCATTGCTGACCACGCGCTGCGGCCGGTAAGCACCGATACCGAGCATCGCGACATTGTCGCGGCCCTTCTTGACTGCAATGCTCACCACGGCGACTCACACGACCCTTCAACTACCGAATAAATCAGCACCAGGCTAGCGGAGGGCAACTACTCAGCCCAGCGCGAGATCCTTCAGCCCGAGAATCGAGCGGTACTCCAGCCCCTCGGCGGCAATGACCTGATCGGCGCCGGTCTCCCGGTCCACCACGGTGGCCACGCCCACGACGGTCGCGCCGGCCGCACGCAGCGCGCGCACGGCGGTGAGCGGCGAGTTGCCGGTGGTGGTGGTGTCCTCGACGACCAGCACCCGCTTGCCGACGATGTCGGGGCCCTCGATCTGGCGCTGCATGCCGTGGGTCTTGGCGGCCTTGCGCACCACGAACGCGTCGATCGGACGGCCGGGCGCGTGCATCACGGCCAGCGCCACCGGATCGGCACCCATGGTGAGCCCGCCCACGGCGTCGAAATCCCAGTCGGCAACCAGCTCGCGCAGCAGTTTGCCGATCAGCGGCCCGGCCTGGTGGTGCAGGGTCGCGCGACGCAGGTCGACGTAGTAGTCGGCCTCTTTACCCGACGACAGCGTCACCTTGCCGTGCACGACGGCGAGTTCGCGCACGAGCGCCGCCAAACTGTCCCGGTCGGTTGTTGCCTGATCGATCATCTGAGTCCTTCCGCGTGTGTTCAACGAGTCGCGTCACAGCGGTTTCGGCGAAGTCCGCCCGCCAGCACCTGCGCGTCAAGGGTACGGCGTGCGCTGCGGGCGCCGAGCAGAGCGGGTTACTTCGGCACCGGCCCCTGATACGGGCGGAATCCGGGGTGGAACGGGCCGCCGGGTAGCTGGGGTGCGTCGTCGTCGGAGGCGGGGGCGCGGAAGTCGCCGGGACGGCTGCTGCGCTCGACGGATTCGATGCGCTCGGCGACGCGTTCCTCCCGCGCGGCCGGGCGGGCGTCGGGGACGACGGCCAGGCTGGGGCGGCGCGAGGGCGGCTCGGGCGCGTCGGGTCGGCTCACGACATCGCGGTCCGGGGTGGCGTCGGCCCGGGCGGGACGAGCGTCCTCGGACCGGCCACCGATCACGCCGGGCGCATCGCGCTCGGGTTCGCCGGGTTCGTCGTAGTCGGAGTCGTCGTAATCGGCGTCGTCGTAGTCGGAATCGTCGTAGCCGGTGTCGAACTCGTCGTAGTCGGTGTCCTCGGGTTCCGGGTCTTCGTCGCGGAACCGGGGCGTGACGCGGGCCGGGCGCTCCTCGGGTTCGTCGACGTCGGCGGCCCTGCCGCGCGAACGGCCGTGCGCACGCCCGGACTCGGGATCGAGCCCGCGCGGTTCGGCGACCGGCGGCAGCACATGCAGCAGCCCGGACAACCGCAGCACCGCGTCGATGGCGGTTTCCCATTCCTTGGCCGGGGTGCCGACCGAGAGCATGCCGAGGGTCCAGTTGCCCTCGCTCCACAGCATCTGCACCGTCTCCGGCAGTGTCTCGATGAACGCGACCATCCGCTGGTCGACGGCGTGCCGGGCGATCTCGGGATTGGTCGCGAAGACCACCCGGTCGCCGATGGCGCCGAGCAGTTCCAGATCGTGGTCCTTGGGCGGAGAGGCGGTCTTCAGGCGCATATCGACGTCGATATCGGAGCCGATCTGCCTGCGCACGGCCACCAGCGTCGCCGAATCCTCGAGGTCGAACAGCACGAACTTCTCGCCCTTGCGGATACCGGAGACCACGTCGACCGCGGACAGATAGCCCAGCTTGGCCAGCGCACCGCGCCGCCACGTCGAGGGCAGCGCCGGTTCCACCGACACATACGTATAGCCCTGGGCCTTGGCCCAGACCTGGCGTGCGTGACCGGTCCGCTGCCGCTGGAGCCGATCGAAATACAGCAGTACGACCGCACCCACGAGTGCGATCGCCGCCAACCCGAACCACATAGCCGTCATCGCCGTCTAGCCTATCGAGCCGACCGGGGGTTTGCCCGGCACCACCCGCGCGCGCCGCAGCGTTTGTGACCGATCACGGAACTTCTCATCGCCCGCCGCCGGGAAGCGCGGTGCTGATGATGATTTTCGCGTGGATCGAGCCGTCGGGCGCCTTGTCGCCCTGAACGACCACGAGTTCGCCGGTGGGAAGATCCGCGGGCGACCCACCCGACAGCGAGATCACCTGGGTGTTCGCGTCGGTGGTCACCGTGACGGTCGAGCCGCCGATCGAGCTGACCGTGAGTGTGCCGGCGTTGTTGGCGGTGATGGTGCCCATGGTGGCGCCGATACCGTCGATGCCTTCGATCCCGGGCAGGCTGGGAATCACCAGCGGCGGCGTATTCGGCCCCGGCGTCGGGTTCGGGGTGCGGCCGGCGGTGGGCAGCGAGGACGTCGCGGTATCACTGGCCGACGGCGTGGAATCGCCGCCACCGAACAGCAGCCCGGCGACCGCACCGGCCACCGCGATCAACAGCACCACGGCCAACCCGAGGCCGATCCACAGTCCGGTATTGCGCTTGGGCGGACGCGGCGGCTCCCCCGAGGGCGGCATCGCGCCGAGATCGCCCATCGCCGCCGGATCGGAGGTCGGCTGGGTCGGCGGCTGCCACTGCTGCCCTTCGTACCCACCCCACTGGCTGTCGTAGGTGGGCAGTTCACGGGTCGGGTTGGACGGCGGCTTCCACGGCTCGTACTGGTCGCCGACCGGATACGCCGTCGGCCCGTAGGCCTCGGTGTATTCGGTGGTGTGCAGCGGCTCGGTGCCGGAACCACCCGGTGGACCCAGGTGTTCGGTCGGCGAATCGTCCGGCCGCTGCCCCCACGGATCGTTCGGGTTGGTCATGCACCCAGCGTACGAGGGACGGGCGCCGCGGGCATTGCTCTCGACAGACCGCGACGCCCGTCCCTGGTGATTCACCTGCCGACGACGAGCCCGTCACCATCGGGACTGACGCCGACCTTGACGGTGTCGCCGTCGGTGATCTCGCCGGCGAGCAGTTCCTTGGCGAGGGTGTCGCCGATGGCCTGCTGGATCAGCCTGCGCAGTGGCCGCGCACCGTAGACCGGGTCGTAGCCGCGCACCGCCAGCCAGAACCGCGCCGAACCGCTGACGTCCAGCGTCAGCCTGCGCTGCGACAGCCGCTTCTGCAGCTGGTCGAGCTGGATGTCGACGATGGACTCGAGCTGTTCCTCGTTGAGCGAATGGAACATCACGACGTCGTCGAGCCGGTTGAGGAACTCCGGTTTGAAGGCCGAGCGCACGGCGTTCATCACGAAGTCCTTGTCGCCACCCGCACCCAGGTTGGAGGTGAGGATGAGGATGGTGTTGCGGAAATCGACGGTGCGGCCCTGGCCGTCGGTCAACCTGCCCTCGTCGAGGACGGCGAGCAGGATGTCGAACACATCCGGATGCGCCTTCTCGATCTCGTCGAACAGCACCACGGTGTAGGGCCTGCGCCGCACCGCCTCGGTGAGCTGACCGCCCTGGTCGTAGCCGACGTATCCGGGCGGCGCGCCGACCAACCGGGCCACCGAATGCTTCTCGCTGTACTCGCTCATGTCGATGCGGACCATGGCGCGTTCGTCGTCGAAGAGGAAGTCGGCCAGCGCCTTGGCCAGCTCGGTCTTACCGACGCCGGTGGGGCCGACGAACATGAACGAGCCGGTCGGCCGGTTCGGGTCGGCGACACCGGCCCGCGCCCGGCGCACCGCATCCGACACCGCCCGCACGGCCTCGTCCTGGCCGACCACGCGCCGCCCGAGTTCGGACTCCATGCGCAGCAACTTCTGAGTCTCGCCCTCGAGCATGCGGCCCACCGGAATACCGGTCCACGACGACACCACCTCGGCGATATCGTCGGGCCCGACCTCTTCCTTCAGCATCACCTCGCCGTCACCGGCCGACGCGGACGCCTTCTCGGCCTCGGCGAGCTGCTTTTCCAGCGTGGGGATCTTGCCGTAGCGCAGTTCGGCGGCCTTGCCGAGATCGCCGTCGCGTTCGGCCCGTTCGGAGGCCCCGCGCAGCGATTCCAGTTCCTCCTTGAGCGCGCGGACCTGGTCGATGGCGTTCTTCTCGTTCTGCCAGCGGGTGGTGAGCTGGTTGAGCTTTTCCCGGTCGTCGGCCAGTTCCGAGCGCAGCTTCTCCAGCCGTTGTTTGGACGCCTCGTCGGTTTCCTTGGCGAGGGCGACCTCTTCGATCTCTAGCCTGCGCACCGCGCGTTCGACCTCGTCGATCTCCACCGGCCGCGAGTCGATCTCCATGCGCAGCCGCGAGGCCGATTCGTCGACCAGGTCGATCGCCTTGTCCGGCAGGAACCGGGAGGTGATGTAGCGGTCGGACAGGGTGGCCGCGGCGACCAGCGCGGAGTCGGTGATGCGCACACCGTGGTGCACCTCGTAGCGCTCCTTGATGCCGCGCAGGATGCCGACGGTGTCCTCGACCGAGGGCTCACCGACGAGCACCTGCTGGAACCGGCGCTCGAGCGCGGCGTCCTTCTCGATGTGCTGGCGGTACTCCTCCAGCGTGGTGGCGCCGACCAGGCGCAGCTCGCCGCGGGCCAGCATCGGCTTGATCATGTTGCCCGCGTCCATCGCCGATTCACCGGTGGCGCCCGCACCGACGATGGTGTGCAGCTCGTCGATGAAGGTGATGATCTGCCCGGCGCTGTTCTTGATGTCTTCGAGCACGGCCTTGAGCCGCTCCTCGAATTCACCGCGGTACTTCGCACCGGCCACCATGGCACCCATATCGAGCGAGATGACCGACTTGCCGCGCAGCGATTCGGGGACGTCACCCGCGACGATGCGCTGGGCCAGCCCCTCGACGATGGCGGTCTTACCGACGCCTGGCTCACCGATCAGCACCGGGTTGTTCTTGGTGCGCCGCGACAGCACCTGCACCACGCGCCGGATCTCGGTATCGCGGCCGATCACCGGGTCGAGCTTGCCGGAGCGGGCGGCCTCGGTGAGGTCGGTGGAGTACTTCTCCAGCGCCTGGTAGCTGCCTTCGGGATCCGGGTTGGTGACCCGGGCGCTGCCGCGCACGGCGGTGAACGCCGCGCGCAGGGCGTCGGCGGTGGCGCCGTATTTGGTGAGCAGCATGGTGATGTCGGAGTCGCCTTCGGCCAGGCCGACCATGACGTGCTCGGTGGACACGTACTCATCGCCCATCTCGGTGGCCAGCCGCTGCGCCGCGGTGATCGCGGCCAGCGCTTCGCGGCCGAGCTGGGGGGTGGTGGTGGCGCCGGTCGCGCTGGGCAACCGGTCGATGATCTCTTGCGCCTCGCGTCGTACGACCGCCGGATCCGTACCGACGGCCTTCAGCAAGGGGGCGGCGATGCCGTCGGTCTGATCCAGCAACGCCACCAGCAAGTGCGCCGGACGAATCTCCGGGTTGCCCGCGGCCGAGGCCGCCTGCAAGGCAGCGGTCAGCGCCGCTTGGGTCTTGGTGGTGGGATTGAACGAGTCCACAAAGCACCTTCCTACTGGTCGATAATCTCCCCGGTGCCGGACGCGAACGGCGGGGTGCCGTCGCCATCGGCACGGTGTCCTACCGTTCAACGCGCGAAAGGTTGAGTCTGTTCCGCTCAACTTTGCCGATTTTAGCGGGTGCGGCAAGCCGGACTCGACCCGAACGCTACGCCGCGTGAACCGGGGTTGCGCCTCCGTCCTGTGACAAATGCCGGTAACCTGCCCATACCCACATGACCACGGCGTTTTCAGGGATACTTGCCTCGACGGAGGACCGCCGGTTACGGGTAGGTCCCCGGGCAGCTCTTCGAGGGAAAGGAAGCCCACGCCGTGGATGCGCGTTCGGCTGCGCTGGTCCGCGCCAACTTCCGTTCGGTGGTCGATTCACCGCACGGACCCGAGCGGTTGATCAGTGCGTTTTATGGTCATCTGTTCGCCGAGAATCCTCGGCTGCGGGATCTGTTCCCGCCTGCCATGGATATGCAGCCGAAACGCCTGGTCACCGCGATCCAGTACATGCTCGATCACCTCGAGGACTGGGACCGGGCGCAGAAGTTCCTCGAACAGCTGGCCCGCGATCACCGCAAGTACGGCGTGGAGGCCTCGCACTACGACCTGGCCGGGCGCGCGCTGTTCGCGGCCGCGCGCACCTACAACGGCTCGGCCTGGAACGACGAGCTGGCCGACGGCTGGCGCGATGTCACCCTGCTGATCGCCGCCGCCATGGCCATCGGCGCGAACTCCGACGATTCGCCGCCGTACTGGGAGGCCACCGTCGTCGGGCACCGGCACGTACTCGAAGACCTGGCGATCGTGCGCCTGCAATCCGACAGCCCGATCCCCTATCAGGCCGGTCAGTACGTGCCGGTCGCGGTGCCGCAGCGGCCGAAGATGTGGCGGTACCTGTCGCCGGCGATTCCGGCGAATCCGTACGGCGAGATCGAATTCCATGTGCGCAAGGTGCGCGGCGGCTGGGTGAGCCCGGCCATCGTCAACGACACCACCGTCGGCGACCGCTGGCTGATCGGCGGGCCGCTCGGTGGTCTGCATGTGGATCAGGACAGCGGTCGCGATGTGCTGATGATCGGCTCCGGCACCGGGATCGCGCCGCTGCGCGCCCAGCTCATCGAGATGGGTCAGCGCGGCATCAATCCGCGGGTGCACTTCTTCATCGGCGGGGTGTACCCCTGCGATCTGTACGACGTGGAGAACATGTGGCAGCTCTCGCAGAGCAACCCGTGGCTGACCATCGTGCCGGTGTGCGAGCAGAAGACCAACCCGTGGTGGTATCCGCATCCGGCCGCCGACGCGCCGTACGGCATGCACCGGCGGCTGGTCGGTAATCTCGGAGCGGTGGTCGCCAGCTTCGGGTCGTGGTCGGATCGGCAGATCCAGATCGCCGGTTCGGCGAAGATGATCGCCGACACCCGGCGCGCGCTACTCGCGGTGGGCACCCCGGAGTCGATCATCAGTTCCGATCCCGTCTGAGAGTAGGTATGGACATCGATCCGCATGCGCCCCGCAACGGCGCGATTCCGGAAGCGCCCGTGTGGAAATCGACGGTCGTCGGGCACCACCGGCTGCGCCATGATCTCGCGGTGATCCGCTTGATCGGCGAGTTCGTGCCGTTCACCGCCGGGCAGTCGGTGGAGGTGCGGGTGCCGCAGTTCCCCGGCCTGCGCCGCCGATTGTCCCCGGCGCTGCCGCCGTCGCTGGACGGCAAGCTGGAGTTCCATGTGCGGACGGTGCCCGGCGGATGGTGCAGCGGCGGGATCGTGGCCGATACCGCGGCCGGCGACGAGTGGACCATCGGCGCTCCCGCGGGCACGTTCTACGTCGACCCGGAGGGCGACGAGGTCGTGATGATCGCGGGCGGAACCGGTTTGGCGCCGATGCGCGCGCAGATCCTGGAACTGGCCCGCCGCGAGGTGCAGCCACCGACGTATCTGTTCGTGGGCGGGTCGTCGCCACGCGATCTCTACGCCGCCGACATGCTGGCCCTGCTGGCCGAGGAATTGCCCTGGCTGACCGTGGTTCCGGTGGTGGAGAGCCTGGAGGATCCGGATCCGATCGACGAGTGGCATGAGCGTGCGCGGGTGGATATCGGCTTCGCACCCGATGACATGCTGCAGGGGACACTGGCGGATGTGGTCGGCTCGCACGGCGCCTTCGATCGGCATCAGGTGCTGGTGTGCGGCTCCCCCGCGATGACGCGCGCCACCGTGCAACGGCTACTGGACACCGGGACGCCGGCCGAACGCATTCAGTACGAGGGCGGCTGACCCCGGCTCAGAAGAGCGGGTCGTGACGAATGTTCATGGCGCGGGTCCCGGTAGCCATCAGGCGGAACTTGGTGGTCTGCACCATGGAGGGTGAGCCGACGATCTGCACATCGCGGTCGGCCCATGCGCCGTATCCGGCGACGATCTTTCCGATCTGCCCGGTCACCCGTGGTTCGAGGCCGGGCCAGGTTCTTTCCGACTCGCCGGAATCGTAGTACCACCAGGGATTTTCGTCGCGCTCGGTGACCGGGGTGACGGTGAGCCATTTGTTGGCGACCGCGAGTTTGCTCAGCGTCTCCAGATCGTAGAGATCGCACGGATGATGACCGCCGACAAACAGGTGCACCTTCGGATTGATGCGGCGATGCGTCATCGCCATCAACTGCGCGCGTAGCGGCGCGATTCCGGTGCCGCAGCCGATCATCAGCATTTTGCGTTTCACATTGCGTGGAATTCCCAGCCCGCCCAGCGGCGAGCCGAACAGCCACTGATCACCGACGACGGTATTGCCGACCATGGCCGGGCTGACCCAGCCGCCGAGCACCGAGCGGATATGGAATTCGATTTCGCCGTTGGCATTCGCCGGAACCGCGGGCGACATATAGCGCCACATGCGCGGCCGGGACGGAATCTGCACGCTCACGTATTGGCCCGCGGCGTATTGCATGGGCTGGTCCAGTTGCAGCCGGACCACCGCCAGATTGCGCAGCACCTCGCGGCGTTCGACGACGGTGCCGGTCCACACCGGAGGCGTGCGTTCCTGTTCGGCGGCGCCGATCATGGTGTCCGAGATCAGGGTGAGGCCCTCGGTCCAGGCGCGCTCGACCTCGTCGGTCCACATCTCCGAACCGGCGAACCGGCGCATCGCCGCCTTCAGCGATTCCGCGACTGCCGTGTAATGGGCCCGTTGCACACCGTACTTGCGGTGATCGCGGCCGAGCTGGGCGAGAAACGGCAGCAACTTTTCCGGCTCCTCCAGCCGGTCGAGCGCGTAGCCGATGGCCTTGACAAGGCGATCACGCTGTGCGTCCATCGCCGCGGGAAAATAGTCGCGGATCGCCGGATATTCGGTGAACAAGATCGCATAGAACGACCTGGACAACCGCTCCGCCCCACCCTCTTCCGCGGCAACCGCCTTGAACGTCGTTCTGATCAGCGCGACGGACCGCGAATCCATGTGTGCCACAACCTCATTCCGCATTCGAGCACTATCCGTGCCGGCGAGTGAGGTGCTGCGGGACACTCGTCAGCAGCCGTGAATTGGAGTGTAGGCGAGGTTTGCCGGCAGCGGAATGGACAGACGAAACATCCCACGCGCAATTCCGGCAAAACAAGGGTATGGCGTACGAATTCGAACCGAAACCGACTGAAAGACCGGATAAACCGGGTGAAATCCGTCACTCGACCGCTCAATATGCAAGCTTCACAATGAAGTTCGCACCCGACAGCGATCTACTGGCAAATCCGAAACGTTTCTGGACGCAGCTCGGGCCCCGACCCGGCTCATCGACTGAACCGGACCGGGGCCCGAGAACTCATCCGTAAACGGCTACCGGCGATGACGCGGCTGCCACACCACCAGCGCGGTGCTGCGCTGCGGCGGGGTCAGATCCGGACGGTAATTCGCCCGGGCCCGTTCCAGTTCCGCACTCAGCTCGGCCACTCGCTGCTGCAGTTGTTCGACCTGATTGGTGAGTTCGATGATGCGTTTGATGCCGGCCAGGTTGACGCCCTCGTCCTGGGACAGCCGCTGCACCTCGCGCAACAGCTCCACGTCCCGGGCCGAATAGCGCCGCCCGCCGCCCGAAGTGCGTTGTGGCGTCACCAGACCCAGCCGGTCATACGTGCGCAAGGTCTGCGCATGCATACCGGCCAATTGGGCCGCCACCGAGATCATGAAGTACTCGGCTCGCGACGGCCCCCCTGACGCCTGCTTCGGATCTCCGGACATCACGCACCTGCCCATCCTGCTCGCGGATCGAAACCGCTGGCCTTCTCCGCCTCCTGCAGCGCGCGCAGCGCATCGGTGGCGTTGTCATCCAGTTTCTGCGGCACCGCGACCTTGACGGTGACCAGCAGGTCACCGGCTCCGCCGCCGCGCTTGGGCACACCGCGACCGCGCACCCGCAGGATGCGGCCGTCGGCCGTGCCCGGTGGCACCTTCACGCCGACCCGGCCCTCCAGCGTCGGCACCGACACCGTGGTGCCGAGGACCAGTTCGCTGTAGCTGACCGGCAGCACCAAGGTCAGGTCGTCGCCGCTGCGGCCGAAGACCCGGTCCTGGCTGACGTGCACGGTCACGAACAGATCGCCCGAGGGCGCACCGCGCAGACCGGCCTCGCCCTGCCCGGCCAACCGGATCCGCTGCCCGTCCGCCACACCCGGCGGGATGCGCACGGTGATGGTGCGGGTCCGGTTCTGGATACCGCTGCCATGGCAGTCCACACACGGATTGTCGATGATCGAACCGGTCCCACGGCAGTCGTCGCAGGGTTCGCTGAACCCGAACGCGCCCTGGTTGCGGCTGATCACGCCGGTGCCGTTGCAGTGCGGGCACACCCGCGGGCTGGTGCCCGGCTTGGCCCCGCTGCCGTGACAGGTGGTGCACGGCGACGGACTGGTCATCCGCAGCGGGACGGTGGCGCCCTGCGCGGCCTCGCGGAAACCGAGGGTCGTCTCGGTCTCCACATCGGAACCGCGCCGGGGCCGGCTCGCCGCTCGCGTGCCGCCCCGGTTGAACAGACCGCCGAACAGATCGCCCAGGCCGCCGTCGGCACCGGTGGCACCGGCGCCGAAGATATCGCCGAGGTTGAACTCCTGGGAGAATCCGCCGGCACCGCCGGGGGTGAATCCTCCGCGCGGATAACCACCGCCGGCGAACAGCTTGCGCGTCTCGTCGTATTCCTTGCGCTTGGCCGGATCCGACAGCACGGCATGCGCCTCGCTGACGGCTTTGAACTTCTCCTCGGCTTTGGTGTCGCCGGGATTGGCATCCGGGTGCAGGTCACGCGCGAGCTTGCGGTAGGCCTTTTTGATCTCGTCCTGCGAGGCACCGGAGGAGACGCCCAGCTCCTTGTAGAAGTCCTTTTCGATCCACTCCCGTTGGCTCACCGGGCATCTCCTCCTCTCGGTCCTCTTGTGCGGTGCGGCTCGGCCGCGCTCTTATCCTTCGTTCGCGCCGGCATCAGCGTCCGATGCCTCGGCCTGGTCCGGTGCGGGCGCCTCGCCCTCGTCGGCGGGGGCGGGGGTGGGCAGATCGCCCACGCCGTCGGTTACCCCCACCAGCGCGTGCCGAAGCACCCGGTCACCGAACCGATAACCCTTGCGCATCACGAGGCCGATCACCGGATCGTGTCCGGAACCCTCGTGCTGCACCGCCTCGTGCAGAGTCGGGTCGAAAGGCTCACCCTCCGAACCGAACTCCTCGAGACCCTGTTTGCGCAGCGCGTCGCTCAGCTTGTCGGCCACCGACTTCAGCGGTCCCGATTCCAGGTCGCCGTGCGCCCGGGCGCGATCGAGATCATCGAGCACGCCGAGCAATTCGGTGACAACGCCGGCCTTGGCCGCGTCGACAGCGGTCTTGCGGTCGCGTTCGACCCGGCGCCGGTAGTTGGCGTACTCCGCGGTCAGGCGCTGCAGGTCGGCGGTGCGCTCGGCGAGCTCGACCGCGGCGTCGGAGACGGGCACCTCGGCGGCGTCGGCCTCCGCGGCGTCCGGCTCCGCCGGGGCGGAACCATTGCCCGCCCCGGCTGCCTCCCGCACCTCACCGGTGTCGGGATCGATCTTGCGCTTGTCGACGAAGCTGATCGGCTCCTCGGAGTTCCCAGCGTTCGCGTTCGTCACTTCTTCTCCGTGTCGACGGGCTCGTCAACGACCTCGGCGTCGACGACCTGATCGTCGTCGGCCGTCGCGGAGGCACCGTTACCGGACGCGGCGGCGTCGGCGGCCGACGACTCGTAGATCGCCTGGCCCAGCGCCTGCGACTCGGTGGCCAGCTTCTCCACGGCCGCCTTGACCGCGGCGATGTCGGTGCCCTTGAGCGCCTCGTTCGCCTCGGCGATGGCCGCCTCGACCTTCTCCTTGACGTCGGCGGGCACCTTGTCCTCGTTGTCGGAGATGAACTTCTCGGTCTGGTGCACCAGCGACTCGGCCTGGTTGCGGGTCTCGGCCTCCTCGCGGCGGGCCTTGTCCTCGGCGGCGTGCGCCTCGGCGTCCTTGACCATCCGGTCGATCTCTTCCTTGGACAGGCCGGAGCCGTCCTGGATCTTGATCGTGTTCTCCTTGCCGGTGCCCTTGTCCTTGGCGGTGACGTGGACGATGCCGTTGGCGTCGATGTCGAAGGTGACCTCGATCTGCGGCACGCCGCGCGGGGCCGGCGGGATACCGGTCAGCTCGAAGGAGCCGAGCAGCTTGTTGTGCGAGGCGATCTCGCGCTCACCCTGGAAGACCTGGATCTGCACCGACGGCTGGTTGTCGTCGGCGGTGGTGAAGGTCTCCGAACGCTTGGTCGGGATGGTGGTGTTGCGCTCGATGAGCTTGGTCATCACGCCACCCTTGGTCTCGATACCCAGCGACAGCGGGGTTACATCGAGCAGCAGGACGTCCTTGACCTCACCCTTGAGCACACCGGCCTGCAGGGCGGCGCCCACGGCGACGACCTCGTCCGGGTTCACGCCCTTGTTGGGCTCCTTGCCGCCGGTCAGTTCCTTGACCAGCTCGGAGACCGCGGGCATACGGGTGGAACCACCGACCAGCACGACGTGGTCGATATCGGAGACCTTGATGCCGGCGTCCTTGATCACGGACTGGAACGGCGCGCGGGTGCGGTCGAGCAGATCCGAGGTGATCTTCTGGAATTCGGCACGGGTCAGCTGCTCGTCGAGGAACAGCGGGTTCTTGTCCGCGTCGACGGTGATGTAGGGCAGGTTGATCGAGGTCGACTGCGACGACGACAGTTCGATCTTGGCCTTCTCGGCGGCCTCACGCAGCCGCTGCATGGCCATCTTGTCCTTGGTCAGGTCGATGCCCGAGGTGCCCTTGAACTTGTCGACCAGCCACTTGACGATGCGCTCGTCCCAGTCGTCACCACCGAGGTGGTTGTCGCCGGAGGTGGCGCGGACCTCGACGACGCCCTCGCCGATTTCCAGCAGCGAGACGTCGAAGGTGCCGCCACCGAGGTCGAAGACCAGGATGGTCTGTTCCTTGTCGCCCTTGTCCAGGCCGTAGGCCAACGCGGCCGCGGTGGGCTCGTTGACGATGCGGAGCACGTTCATGCCCGCGATCTGGCCGGCTTCCTTGGTGGCCTGACGCTGGGCGTCTTCGAAGTAGGCCGGGACGGTGATGACCGCGTCGGTGATCTCCTCACCGAGGTAGGCCTCGGCGTCACGCTTCAGCTTCATCAGCACGCGGGCGCTGATTTCCTGCGGGGTGTACTTCTTGTCGTCGATGCCAACGGTCCAGTCGGTGCCGATGTGGCGCTTGACGGAACGGATGGTGCGGTCGACGTTGGTCACTGCCTGGTTCTTCGCCGGCTGGCCCACCAGCACTTCGCCGTTCTTGGCGAACGCGACGACCGACGGCGTGGTGCGCGAACCCTCCGAGTTGGCGACGACGACCGGCTCACCACCTTCGAGGACGGCGACGACCGAGTTCGTGGTCCCGAGGTCGATTCCGACCGCACGAGCCATTGTTTCCTCCTATTTTTCGACTGCCTGTGATGTCGGGGCGATCAGCCCGTCTCGGCGCTTCCCGCGCCGTTCGGACCAGCCCCTGACACTCCACGGAGCACGGCCCCAGCAATACTGAGCGTGGTCGGCTCAATCCTGCCCGTCGCCCAGACGGGCGTCAAGTCAAACTTGAGTCGCACACACTCAACGTTGCTCGATCAGCTCAACCAGCGGTGGTCGGGGTCTATTCCCGGCGACCGAAAAATTCTTCCAGACCCCGCCACCGCGCCCCGCCCATCTTCCTCCGCGCACCGGCAGCCGTTCGGCATTGCCGCCCCCGCCGTCGAGCCGGGGCGGCCTGCGCGTCGTTCAGTCCGGCCGCGTGGCCCGGGCCGGCCGCATGAACAGGGTGGCGAGCAGGGCTGCGGCGAGCAGCGCGGCGCACAGGTAGCTCGACAGTTCGACGGCCGACGACATGGCTTCGCGGCCGGCGGCGGCAATCGGTTCGGTGGCGGGATCGGCGGCGAGGGCGGGGACGGCCGAGCCTGCGCTGTCGGTGATCGCGGCGCCGAACTGCTCGACCTGCTGATCGGGCAGCCCTGCGGCGGTGAGCCGGTCACGGACGCCGGAGCCGAGCGCGCTGAAGAACAGGGTGGTGAGCAGCGCGATGCCGAGGGCCGAGCCGAGTTCGCGGGCGGTGCTCTGAATACCCGAGCCTTGGCCCGCGCTCGGTCCCGGGACATCGGCGAGCGCCACGTTGGTCACGTGCGCGGTGGCGAATCCGACGCCGATGCCATAGATGAACAGGGCGATCGCGATCGACCACCACGCGCTGTCGGCGGCCGCGAAGAGCCCGAGCAGGACCAGGCCGACAGCTTCCAGCGCCAGCCCGATCCGCACCTGGCCCAGCGCCGACACCGACGCGGTGAGCGAAAAGCTCGCCCCGCTGGCGCAGAAGCTGCCGATCGCGAGCGGCAACAGGGCCAGGCCCGTCTGCAAGGCGCTGTAGCCCAGGGTGAATTGCAGCCACAGCGGCAGCACCGCGATGATGCCGAACTCACCGAGTCCCACCAGTAGCGTCACCGCATTGCCCTGCCGGAACGAGCTGATGCCGAACAGCTTCACGTCCATCAGCGGTTCGCCGCCGGTGCGGCCGAGCCGGGCCTGGCGGATCCAGAACGCCGCCAACGTTGCCGCAGAGAGCACGAACGCGACGGCCACCGGCGATGGCCCACCGGTCCAGTCGAATCCGGCGATGCTCAGCGGTTCGGTGGTGCGCAGCCAGCCGTGCGCGCGGCCCTCGATCAGGCCGAACGACAACAGGCCAAGGCCACAGATCGACAGCAGGGCGCCGATGATGTCGACCCGCCCGCGCACCGGGGTCGACGCGGGCAGATACCGCAGCACGGCCACCGCGATCAGGATCACCGCGGGGATATTGATGCCGAAGGCCCATCGCCAGGAGAAATCGGCCAGCCAACCACCGAGCAGCGGACCCACGGCGGCGGCCGCGCCGATGGTCGAACCCCACACCGCGAACGCCTTGCCCCGCGCTTCCCCGGAAAAGGCCGCGTTCACCAGCGCCAGCGACGTCGGCAGGATCATCGCCCCGCCGACGCCCTGCGCGAACCGGGCGAGGATCAGCAGCCCGCCGCCCGGGGCGAGGGCGGCCAGCAGGCTCGTCAGCCCGAAGACGGCCAGGCCGATGAGGAACAGCTGGCGCGCGCCATACAGATCCGCCAGCCGGCCGGCGAGCAGGAGGAGTGCGGCGAAGACGATCGCGTAGGACTCGGCAGACATACAAAATTCTGTATAATCAATGAGTGAAGCCCATCGAATTCGTCGCCACCTCGCTGGCCGACCTGCGCGAGTTTCCGCTTGCCATCCGTCGGCAATGTGGCTACCAGCTGGACCGCGTCCAACGAGGGTTGGAGCCATCGGATTGGAAGCCCATGCCGAGTGTCGGACTAGGCGTCCGCGAGATTCGGGTGCGCGATGAGAGCGGTGCGTATCGGGTCATCTACGTTGCAAAGCTCGGAGATCGCGTCTTCGTGCTGCATTGTTTTCAGAAGAAGACCCAGAAGACGCGGCCGGCTGATATCGAGCTCGCCGCAAAGCGCCTGGCACAGGCCGTGGCTCGGATCAAGAACGGAGAGTGCTGATGGCCGACGAAACCTTCGGCAGCGTGTGGGATGCGATCGAGGACACCCCACAGGAGGCCGAGAACATGCGACTGCGGGCGCGGCTGATGATCGAACTGACCGCGCGAATCACCGAGCAGGGCTGGACCCAGACCGAGGCCGCACAGCGTCTCGGCGTCACACAACCGCGGATCTCGGACCTCATGCGGGGCAAGGTTCAGTTGTTCAGCCTCGATGCCCTGGTCAACATGATCGGGGCGGCAGGCATGCACGTCGAGGTGACTGTCAGTCCGGCTGCGTGACTCGGGGCGATCACGTGAAAGGGCCGCGAACGACGCAGGGCGGCAGGTAGTTCGACAGTAGACCACCGACGACCTGGCTGCGCAGCTCAGCTACCGCCCGCTGCGCACTTCCTCGGCGATGTCGTCGTCGAGCGTGACGCGGACCAGCGCAGCCGCGAGGTCGGCGACGTGGCCGCGCGGCGCCAGGTCGGCCAGGCGGTCCGGGTCGGCGGGGAGGTCGATGCGTTCGGCGCCGTGCAGTGCGCGCTCGTCGAAATGCGGGCGTGCCCAGGTCCATACGTCCTGTACTTCGCGCAGGAAGATGTCGGCGCCGACCGGGCCGATGCCCTTGAACTGCTGCAGGAGTTCGGCGGCGCGAGTGGGGTCGTGGGCGGCTTCGTCGGCGAGTTTGCGCAGGTCGCCGTCGTAGCGGTCGAGGATGGTCACGGCCATCGCACCGAGCCGGGAGGCGGTGGACTCGTCATAGCGGCGGTAGTGGGCACGGCCGAGCGCGTCCACCAGTTCCTGCCAGTCGGCGTCGGCGACGCGCTGCGGGGTGCGGTATCCGCTATCGATGAGTTCGTTGGCGGCGTCGACCGCGAGGTCGGCCGAGATGCGCGTACTGAGTAGCTCCGACAGCATCAGTAGCTGGAACAGCGGGGCCGGTTTATCGGCCAAGTCGATGCCCGCCGCGGCGGCGCACCCGGTACCCGCCCGGTCCAGCAGTGCGTGCACGACATCTCGCTGTCCCATCACCTTCCAGTGTGCGACGGGCGTCCGCGCGATGCACGGATCGGCTCAATTCCGTGCCGTGAGCTGGGCGAGAACGCCTTCGGCGCTGCGGGCCGCGGTGCGGCAGGCGGTGGCGGTGAACTGGTCGGCGAGCGGATGCTGGGCGCGCGCCCGCCACTTTCGCGTGGCGGCGACGGCTTCCTCGCGCTGGATGTGCGCGGGCGTCTCCGCGGGCACGCCGAGGCGCCGATGCGTGGCGACGCCGGAACCGCCGATGAGCCGGATCAGCTCGGCCAGTTCGGCGGCGGGCAGGCCGGGTTCCTCGGTGCGCAGCCGGCCGAGCAGGCGCAGTTCGGTGAAGCCGTGATTGTCGGCGAGCAGGGTGCGCACCTGCGGCAGCAGCGCGTCGGCGGCGGTGCCGGGGTAGGTGGTGAGTACCCGGTCGAGGGCACTGAGGGCGGAGTGGGCCTTGAGTTGATCGGCGCGCTGGCCGAACTGGACGTCGAGTACCGAGCGCAGTTCGTTCACGCCGCTGCGTTCGGTGAGTTCGGCGGCCAGCGTCGTCGAATCGCGGGCGCCCAGGCGCACCAGGGTGATCGCCAGCCGGATGCCGAACAGGCCGAAGCGATCGGCGAGCTGGGCGCGCAACTCCGGGGCGACCGGCAGCGGCAGGTCGGGGCGGGCGAAGCGGTCGGCGGACAGCAGCACGGAGGTCAGCTCCTCGACGGGTACACCGGCCAGCGCCTCGAACGCGGCGAACTCCTGCTGGCGCAGCGTCGCGGCCGCGAACGCCAACAGCCCCGCGACCGGAATCACGGCCTGGCACAGCCCGGTGCGTTCCAGTTCGGCGGCGAATCCGGCGGCGACCTCGCGGGCCGAATGCAAGGCGTCGATGCGGCCTGCGCCGATCTCATCCGCGCGCGACACCACCCCGATCACGCCGAGCGGTCCGGAACCGCCGCCGACGGAGCCGACGCGTTCGAGAAACCGGACATCGGCGTCGTCGAGTCGGCGTAGCAGGTAGACGACGGCATCGGCGCCGGGAATGCTCGCGTCCTCGGGCGTCAGCAGGCGGGCCGTGCGCGCCGAGACCTCCCGTGACAGCGAGGAGGTTCCCGGCGTGTCGATGATGGTGGTGGCGGCCAGGGTCGCGGCGGGCCACTCCACTTCGAGATGGTCCACCTCGCGCGGGGCCGGTGTGCCCCAGTTCAGGCCGTCGAGATCGAAAGTCAGGCCGTGCGCGCCGCCGCCGCGCCGGACGATCACGTTGGCCGCGCGACCGTCGGCGGCGAAGGCGGTGACCGTCGGCGTCGGCCCATTGCGGTACCACGTGACGACCCGCGTGCACTCGGTGGCGTCGGTGGGCGCGATCTGCTGGCCGACCAGCGAGTTCAGCAGGGTGGACTTGCCGGCCTTGAGCGAGCCGGCCAGCGCCACCCGCAACGGCTGGTCGAGCCTGCGGGCGCAATCGGCGAGCAGCGCGCGCGCTCGCGGCACCTCCGCCAGCTCCCGGCGCGCGGCCGCGATCAGCCCGCGGGCGTCGGTGACAATTCCCGGCTCGGTCTCGAGCTCCGCTCTCACGCGGTCACCGTACCGGGCTGGTATCCGGCGCGGCCGGGGTCACCTCCGGTGGGCGCATGGCGTCGGCGTGCGAGCGCAGCTGGGCGACCACCCGCAGCTGGCGTTCCAGTTCCGCACAGCGTTCGGTACGGCGGGCCGACTCCATCGTCGCGGCCTCCTGCGCTGCGCGCAGCGAATCGTCGATGGAACGGAGGCTGCGCTGGGCGACGCCGGTGTAGTGGTCGCGCAGCGCGCGGTGGATGCGGTGCAGGCGGTCCTTGGATTCCTTGGCCGCCTGGAAGGCCACGTCGTCGACGTAACGGCGGACCGCGACCTTGGCCTCGTTGCGGCGTTTGGCGAGTCTGGCCTGCTGATCATCGCGGAACGCCTTGCCGCCCACCAAGACTCCCGCGCCGAGCGAGATCGGATTGAGCAGCGCCAGCCCGGCGAAGGTGCTGGCCAGGCCCACCATGAGCACACCGCCGTAGGAGCCGCGCATGCCGACGAGCAGCTTGCTGCCGACACCGATATCCGGTTCCAGATCCGCGAGAGTGACCGCTGCCGAACGGGATTGGTCGTCCTGTTCCCCCGGCCGCACATCGGGCAGATCGACCGCGCCGAGTTCGGTGAAATGCTCGGCCACCCGCTCGCTGAGCCGGTCCGCGCGCGCACCGGTCCACAGCAGGTTGTCACCCAGCGCCGAATCGACGGTGCCGGTGAGCCATTCCTCGATGCGCGACCAGTGGCGGCCGGGGTCGTGGCCGTCGATCCACTCCTCGGCCTCGCGGGCGATGCTGCGCAGGCGATCACGCAGGTCGTGATCGACATCGCCGGCCAGGTCGGTGATCCCGTCGGCAAGTGTCTGCTGCCAAGCCGCAGTACGGCGATGCAGTTCCTCGGCGGCCGCCTTCGCCTCCTGCAACTCCGCGACCGCCGCGGCGCCCTGCCGCGGATCACGCAGCGCGACCAGTTCGCTGCCGAGGGCGAGAGCTAGATGTTCTGCGGCCGAATGGATATCGCGCGACACCGCGATCCGCGTCGCCCGCTGATCGCGCGCCACCACCTGCTCGCGCAGGAACTGGTAGAGCACGCCGAAACCCGATTCGGCACCGAGCTGCTTGTCTTGCAGCCGCAGCGCATGCGAACGCAGCAGCGACGACACCGCGATGATCGGCACCGGCAGCTGCGCGCGGTCCAGATGGGCCCGGTCGGCGGCGGCCACTTGGCGCCAATGCGGGTAGAGGTCGATCTTGGTGAGGACCAGTGCAACCGCCGGGCACAGCTGGCGGACCTGACGCAGGAACGCCAGCTCGGGTTCGGTGAGTTCGGTGGAGGCGTCCGACAGCACCAGCACCGCGTCGGCGGCCGGAGCCATGCCGAGAATGGTTGCGGTGCAGTTGTTTCCCTGTCCGATACCGGGGGTGTCGATGAGGACGATGCCGTCGGCGAGCAGTTGATTCGGTGCGGTGATCTCCAAGCGGGTGGCGCGGCGGTCGGCCACCACCGGGTTGCGGGTGGCGGCGGCGATGTCGTCGACGTGGACGCGCTCCTCGTGGGAGCGGTCGGCGCCGGCGAACACCAGGTTCGCGTCGGGTGCGGGGCCATGGGCCAGCACCGTCGGCACGGTGGTAGTGGCGTCATCGCCGACCGGGCAGAGATCGGCGTTGAGCAAGGCATTGACGAACCGGCTCTTGCCCTGATCGCGCTGCCCCGCGATCACGATCCGCCGCCGCGGATCGCGGACCCGGTCGGCCGCCGTTTCCAGGCGGGCGACCAGATCACCGCGATCCGCGGCGCGTGCGGCGGCAATGGTCTCACCGAGCACCGAGAGCAGCGACGCCGCAGGCGGTGTTGTGGTGGCCGGTACAACCATCTCGGTTGTTCTCCTTCTCGGTGCGACCGTTTGTGTCAGAGCAGGGAGTCGTCGGTGCTGTCGACGGTAGGCGCGGAGGTGATCGCGGCGCCCGAATCGGCGAACAGGCCGCTCTCGCCCGAACCGCTGATACCGCCGTCGAGGCCGGTACCGAAGGCGCTGGAGACGTCGACGGTGGACCAGGTGCTCGCGGTGGAGTCGATGGCGGAGCTCGCCGATCCTCCCAGGTCGGTGGTCGCGTCGACCGCGCCCGCAGCGGACGCGCCCACACCCGCCGCGGCATCCGCGCCAGCGGTTCCGGCCGCACCGGCTGCGGCATCGACGCCACCGCCGAGCCCGCCACCCAGTTCCATGCCGGCGTCAGCCGCACCACCGAGACCGGCACCCAGCTCGCCGGTGGCTCCGACGGCCGAATCGACTCCGGCGGACAGCCCGGTCTCCAGACCTGTCCCCAGTTGTCCACCGGCAGAGCCAGCGACGCCGGCGCCTGTGGACAAACCCGTCTCCAGGCCCGTGCCGAGTTCGGCACCGGCACCGACAACGGCGTCGGCCGCACCATCCACGCCCGCGCTCAGCCCACCCGTCGCGCCGGCGCCTGTGGACAAACCCGTCTCGAGGCCCGCCCCGAGCTGCCCTCCGAGGTCGGCACCAGCACCGATGACCGCGTCAGCCGCACCATCCACGCCCGCGCTCAGCCCACCTGCCGCACCAACGCCTGTGGACAAGCCCGTTTCGAGACCCGCCCCGAGCTCGGCGCCGGCGCCGACGACGGCGTCGGCCGCACCGTTCACACCGGTGCCCAGGCCTGTGGACAACCCCGTCTCCAGGCCGGCGCCCGAACTGAACTCGCTCTGGAATTCGCCCACAGCTTCCACAGCCCCATCCACACCGGCGGAAAGGCCGGAATCTCCACCGAACAACCCACCGAGCCCGAGCTCCAGCCCGGTCCCAGCTTCTCCCCCACCCTCGATCACACCTTCGAGCCCGGTGCTCACCCCACCACCGATCTCGGCCCCCGCCCCCACCACGGTCCCCAGCCCAGCAGCCATCGTCGCCCCCAGATCAGCCCCGGTCTGCACACCCCCCTCGGCCCCACCGGCCAACTCACCGCCGAGCACGGAACCAACCCCGGCCCCCAACCCGAGACCCGCATCCACGGCCCCGTCCACCCCTGTGGACAAACCACCCTCCACCGCGCCACCAATCCCTGCGGCCAAATCCGTCCCCAGCCCAGCCCCCGCCTCGAGCGCCCCCTCAACGCCTGTGGACAATTCGCCACCCAGGTTTGCACCGAGATCGGCACCTGCTTCCACGGCACCGCCGACTCCGGTCTCGAGGCCCGCGCCGATGCCGGTGCCGAGTTCCACACCGGTATCGAGGGTGCCTCCGACGCCTGCGCCGAGGTCGCCGCCGAGGTCTAGGCCGCCGTCGACGGCTCCGCCGATTCCGGCATCTAGGTCGCTGCCGAGGTCGAGGCCGGCATCGATTGCCCCGTCGGCTGCGCCGCCCAGACCGAGCTCGAGGCCGCTGCCGAGGGAACCACCGAGGTCGAGGCCACTGTCGATGGTGCCCCCCAGGTCTGTGCCCAGCTCGCCACCGAGTTCGAGTCCTGCGTCGATCGCTCCGTCGAGATCGGTGTCGATGGCACCGCCGACGCCGGCCGCGAGATCACCACCCAGCTCCAAACCGGCATCGAGCGCCCCACCGGCCGTGCCGTCGACTACGGCGCCGAGGTCCAGACCGGTGTCGATGGCACCGCCGATGCCCGCGGCGAGATCGCCACCCAGCTCCAAACCGGTGTCGAGCGCACCACCGATGCCGCCTGCCAGGTCACCACCCAGCTCCAGACCTGCGCCGACCGCGCCACCGATACCGGCCGCGAGATCACCGCCCAACTCCAGACCGGTGTCGACAGCACCACCGACACCGGCGGCCAAGTCACCACCCAACTCCAGACCGGTGTCGACCGCACCGCCGATGCCGCCGGCCAGCTCGCCGCCGAGGCTCACGCCGGTGTCGATGGCACCGTCGACAATCGCTCCGAGGTCGATGCCGGTGTTCGCGCCACCACCCAGATCGAGGTCGATGCCGGTATTCGCGCCACCGCCGAGATCGATATCGATGCCCGTGTTCGCCCCACCGCCGAGATCGATATCGATGCCGGTGTTCGCACCTCCGCCCAGATCCACGTCGATGTCGGTGTCGGCGGAGCCGCCGAGGTCGAGGCCCAGGTCGGCGCCGAGGTCGAGGCCGGCGTTGGCGGCGGCTCCTGCGCCTACCGCGCCGACGGCTCCGAGGGCGGCGCCGGCGGCGGTCTGGGCACCGGCGGCGATGATGGCCGACAGTTGCGAGCCGCCGCTGACCAGGGCGGATTCGGCGACCATGGGGGCTACGGCGGTGATGTCTTCGGGGGTGACGTCCGGTAGCCCGGCGTCGGCGAGGGCCTGGCAGGGGTTGAGGCAGTAGCCGGCCGCGGCATCCTCGTCGCGCAGCAGGTCGAGGATGAACTCGAGAATCGCGTTGGGTGTCATCGAGAATCGTCTCCTGGGCTCAGCGGACCAAGATCCGCGGTCGTTGGAATGCATTTCACGCTAGGGACGCGTGGCGTTACTCCGGAACGGGGCAAAGCCCCCCATTCGCGTCGATGCACCCATTAGGGGCATTGGCTTCGTTAGGGGAATTTCCCCGTATCGCCCCGAGCCGGTAACAGCGGACACCCAGCAACCGACATGCGGGATGAGTCGGGCGCCCCCCGATTCGTTTCCTAATCAAACAATCTCGGTATCGGCAGCGGCACTCAGTTCTCGAATGGGGATCTTCGGCATGACACAGCGTCTGGCGCTCGGCATTACCGTCGGGTCGGCGAATTCGGTTGCCGTGGTGGCACACCGGGACGGTGAACCCGGCATCGACAGCGCCCTGGTCCTGACCCATCCGACCGTGCTCCGTCTCGTTCCCGACGGCACCGCACTCTTCGGCACCGAGGCCGTGGCGGGCGGCAGGCACGCCCCGGGTGTGCGGATCGACGGGTTCGTCTCCCGCGTCGGTGACCCGGTGCCGATGCTCGCCGACGACGGCACCTCATACGCCGCATCCGACCTGGTAGCGACCGCTATCGCGCACCTCGTGGACGAAGCCGCCGACGCCCCCGCGACGATCGTCGCCTGCCACCCCGCGCACTGGACGCCGCATACCGTGTCCACCCTGCGCACCGCGCTCGACGACGCCGGCCTCGCCGATGTCGCACTGACCCCGGAACCCGTTGCGGCCGTTCGCTGGTCGCGCGCGGCGGGCCGTACCGGCAACGGTGACGGTGCCGTCCTCGTCTATGATCTCGGCGCCACCGGCCTCACCGTCTCCTTGGTCCGTACCGGTGATCGCCTGGAACTGCTCGGCGCCCCCGTGCATTCGACCGATATCGCCGGCACCGAATTCGATCTGCTGACCATGCGTTATGCGCTGGCAAATGCTCCCGGCGGAATTGCCGCCGACCCCTTCGACCCCGCGGTCGAACGCGAATTATCGGCTCTCCGGGAACGCTGCAGAATTGCGAAAGAAGAGCTTTCCACACATACCGCGACCGTGGTGACGACCGGCTTCGGCCCGGACGAAAGCACAGTCCGGCTGGTGCGTGACGAACTCGAAGATCTGCTCCGCACGCCGCTGCGCGATTCCATGAGCCTGATCCGCGACGCCGTACACCGGGCAGGCATCGACATCGGTGACGTCCATCAGGTCCTGCTCACCGGTGGCGGCGGTGCGATCGGGCTGCTCACCGAACTCATCTCCTCCGAGTTCGGGCTCCCGGTCGTCTCGGCGCCCGAACCGGCGCACACCAGCGCACTCGGCGCGTCGGCCCTGGCCGCGGATCTCGCCGACACCGCCGTCGAGACCATCGCGTTCGCCGCCATCGACGACCAGCGCGAAGCCCCCGGCGAGCCGGTCACCGAGCCCGTGAAAACCTCATCCCCACTACCCCTCCCGGCCGACACCGGCCGACCGGCCGCCGCCAAGACGCGCCGCCGCCGGATCGCCATCGTCGCGGCGGCCGCAGCCGCCATCGGCCTGCTGGCCACCGGAACCGTCGCGGTCAGCACGGGCGCAGGATCGGGCACCCAGCATCCCGCCGCCCCGGAGCACACCACCTCGTCGACAGCCGGCACGCCCGCGACAGCAGGGGGATCGACGGCCACCACCGGCGGTTCGCCCACCACCGGCGGCACCAGCGCAGGCACCGTCGCCGATTCCGGAACACCGAAAGACACTGCCGGTCAACCGAACTCCTCGACCGGGCCGGTCACCGTCGTCAACTCACAGCCCGGCACCGCCGCTCGCGAAGGCGCACCGGCGCCTGCCGGTCAGGCGCCGTCGCCCGCTGCCCCCGGACCCGGCCAGGCCCCGCAACCCGCACCTCAGGCTCCCGCACCGGCGCCACAATCCCCGCCGCCGGCCCCGCAATCACCTCCGCCCGCGCCCGCGCCGCAACCACCGGCTCCGGCCCCGCAGCAGCCACAGACGCCGAAGCTACCGACCGACGGCCTGACCGACACGCTCGGCGAAACCGTCGAAGGTGTCGGCGGCACAGTGGGCACGGTGCTGCGCGCGCCCGGCGAGATCCTCGGCGGTTCAGGTGGCTGAACCGGCACCTGCCGCGGCCTTCGAGACGCTGCCGTGCGCCCGAGAGCTGTTCCGGGAACTGGATTCCGGCGTTCCTGTGGTGCACCTGATCCGTGGACGTTCCGGCACGGGCAAGTCGACGCTGCTCGAGGCGGTGCGGGCCCGGCTGCGTGAACGCGGCGTCGTCGTCTCCGACATCCCGCGGTCCAAGGGCGAGTCGGGCGCGCTGGTGATCGACAACGTCGAGGCCCTCGACCACACCGAACTCGCCGCGCTGCGCACCGCCATCGAATCCGGCGCGAAGACCGTCGTCGCGGCCGGCCGCCCCCGCCATCATGATCCTCAGCTGCGCGCCCTGTTCGACGCGGCGTTGCGGCGCGGCCGGGTCGCGGAGCTGCGGCCGCTCGGTGTCGCCGAAATCGCGCCGTTCGCACGGGAACTCGGCCTCTCGGTACCCCGCGCGGTGGCCGCGCATATTCACAAGCAGACCGACGGTATCCGCGGCGGTGTGGTGGCGGCGCTGGCCGCGGCCTGCCACGGCCGGCTGGACGCGGGCATCGATGCCGTCGACGCCGCGGTCGATGACTGGGCCCGGGCCGTACTCGCCGATATCGATCCCGCCCTACTCGACACCTTGGCCGTCGCCACCACCGGAAGTGGTTTGGACGCAGGCGAACTCACCGAGGTCCTCGGCGTCGACCCCACCACGGCGCGCGATCTGATCGACCGTGCCCGCGCCACCGCCCTGATCACCGACGCCGACCTGCTGCTCGCCCCCGCCGTGCGGCCGCTGCGCGCACTGTTGGGCGAACGCCGCTTCCTGACCATCCAGCGCGATCTGCTCACCGCCCGCCTGAACGCCGGACTGCTGCGCGATCATACGGCCGTGCAGCTCGCCGAATCCGGGGTTCGCGATCCGCGGCTGGCCGAATTCCTCTGCGCCGCAGCCGAGAACAACGGCAACGACGCCGTCCGCTACTACGCCGCCGCCGCGCGGGCCGGGGCGAACCGCGACGTCATCGCCGTGCGCTGGGCCGAAGCCGCAGCCCATGGTGGCGATTACGACACCGCGCTGCGCCTCACCGAACCCTTGCTCGCCCGCGACGACGTCCCCGCCGCCACGCTCGCAGCTACCGCGCGCCTGACGGCCTGCATCCTGACGCGGCGCGGGCTGACCGAGCGCGCCGCCCGCCTCTATACCTGGCTGGGCCCGGACCGGGCGGGCGTCGAATGGGCCGAAGGCGCCGCGATCGGTTACCTCGCCGGTGCCGCGACGACCGCCGACGCCATGACCGCGGGCGCCGACCGATGGCCCCCCACCGAGGCCAACACTCCCATCCGGCTGCTCGCCGAGGCCCTCGGCCACACCCTCCGCGGACGCGAGGGCGACACCGCGAACGCGATCGCCACCCTGATTCGCGCCACCCACACCACCACCACGCGCTTCGCGCCGTGCACCCCCACCGCCGCCGCGACCCTGCTGTGCCTGAGCACCGGCGACCCCGCCCGCGCCGCCCAAACACTGCGCCGAGCCACCCCCACCGGCGCTCAGCTACCGGTGCTGTCGGCCTGGACGGCGTTGGCCGGCGGTGACGAAACCGGCGCCGCCACCGCGCTGGCCACCGTCGATTGGGACGCCCTCGACGTCCGCGACGCCCTGCTCGCCCACGCCGCCGCCGTCGGGTTGGCCCGCCGCAGCGGCGATCAGGCCGCACTGACCCAGGCCTGGCAGGCGGCCCAACCGCTGGTGGACGAGGTGGAGGCCGATCTGCTCACGCTGCTGCCGATCGGTGAGTTGTGGCTGGCGAGCATCCGCTGCCACGACGAGCGCCGGATGACCGCGCTGGTCGAAGGGGCCCGCGCGCTGCTGGATCGGCTCGGCCATCCGCCGGCCTGGGCCAACCTGTTCCACTGGTACGGCGTGCAGGCCGCCATCGCCCGCGAACGCCCGGACGAACTACTGCCGCACGCCCATGCGCTCAAGGCCGCCGCCGAGGCAGGCGATCGGCACGCCGCCGCCCTGGCCGACGCGGGCCGCACCTGGGTGCTGGTACTGCGCGGCGACGTCCGCGCCGACCGGGTGGAGGCCGCGGTGGCGGAGCTGGGTGCGATCGGCCTGAGCTGGGACGCGGCCCGGCTGGCCGGTGACGCCGCGCTCGCCGCCGCCGATTCGGTCACCGCGACCACCCTGCTGAAGCTCGCGCGCACCGTCCGCGCCGATGCCCGCCCGTCGACCGTCACGCCGGTCGCGCCGCCGCGCCGCACCCCTGCCACCGAGACCGGTAACGACGGGCTGCTCAGCGACCGGGAGAGCGAGGTCGCCGAACTGGTGCTGCTCGGCCTGACCTATCGCGAGATCGGCGCGCGGCTCTATATCTCGGCCAAGACCGTCGAACACCACGTCGCCCGGATCCGCAGGCGCCTCGGCGCCGGTTCGCGCTCGGAGCTGCTGGCCATGCTGCGCGCGCTGGGCTACGGATCGTTGCTGGTCTGACACCCGGCGGGCCGTTAACAGCGGCACTGCCGAGATCGACAACCTCGGTGGGAGGACGCAAACACTCGAACGCCTGGCGCGCTGCGCCTAGGCTCGGACGGGGGTTCAGATGACAGCCGAGATCGCGAACACGAAACGACCGAAACCCAACGGCGCACCGCCGGCCACCGATCCACCGGCGGCGAGTGTCTCCGCGACCCGGCCGGGCGCGATCGAAGCGCCCTCCCCGACCCGCGCACGGAATCCGGCCGGATCGGCCGAGCGCCACGGGGAGGCCGACCCCGGGCCGGGACATCGATTCGAATCCATGCCGTTCGCGCAGGCGATGTTGCGGGAGCTGCGCCGCCGCGATGGCCGGCCACCGGTCTACCTGATCCGTGGCCGCGCGGGCACCGGGAAATCAGCGCTGCTCGGCGCCGCCCGCGAGCTGCTGACCGCGCACAACGTCAAGGTGTTCGACGATCTCGCCGCGCTGCCGAAACGGCTGCTGGCCGACGATGGCCCGGAACCGGCCGCCCGGCGCGCCCTGCTCATCGATGACGCCCACCTGCTGACCGCCGACGACGTGCAGACTGTGAGCGCCCTGGTGAGCGCCCGCCGCCACACCGTCGTCCTCGCCGCGCAACCCCGTCCGCACGACCGCGACCTACGCGCCCTCACCGACACGGTGACCCGCCACGGCCGGGTGATCGAATTGCGCAGCCTCGGCCTGCCCGAACTGTTGTCGTTCGCGCGGGAGCTGGGGCTGCTGGTGCCCCGCCAACTGGCCGAATACATCCATTTGTGTACCGGCGGCATCCGCGCGGGCATCGTCGTCGCCTTGCGCGCGGCCTGCGCGGCCCGCCGCGATGCCGCGGTCGCCGCCGTGGATCTCGCCGTCGCCGAGTGGGCCGCGAACCTGCTCGCCGGCCTCGAACCGGACCTGCTCGACACGCTGGTCGTCGCCGGCGCGGGCACCGGGCTCGATGCGAGCGAGCTGGCCGAGATCTTCGATATCGACTTCGCCGCCGCCCAGGACCTGGCCGACCGAGCCCGGGCGACCGCCCTGGTCACCGACGCCGATCTGCTGCTCGCGGCCGCCGTCGAGTCGTTGCGGGAACAGCTCGGCGCGCAACGATTCGTCACGGTACAGCGGCGATTGCTCGGCACCCGGCTCGACGCCGGCCTGCTGCGCACCGATACCGCGCTGCTGCTCGCCGAATCAGGAGTGCGCGATCCGCGACTGGCCGAGTTCCTCGTTTCCGCCGCCGATCGCGCGGGCGGTGTCGAGGCGGTCCGGCTCTATTCGGCCGCCGTCGCAAGTGGCGCCGACCCGAGCGAGATCGTCGACCGCCGGGCCCTGGTGGCCCACCACGCCCACACCGCCGCCCCCATCGATCCGCCTCCCCAGCAGAGCCCTGCCCCGCCGACCCCGCTGACCGACCGGGAGCAGCAGGTCGCCGAGCTACTGCTGCTCGGCCTCACCTACCGCGAGATCGGATCCAGGCTCTACATCTCCGCCAAGACCGTCGAGCACCATGTCTCCCGGATCCGGCGCCGGATCGGTGCCGGATCACGAACAGAGTTATTGTCGATGCTCAGCGCAATGGGACACGGTCCGCTACTGGTGTGGCCGTCGCGCGGACCGATCCGGATCGAGCAGGACGCCGAAGCGAGGACATGAGGATGGCCACTGGGGTGGGCCTGCGTATCGCCGCCGAGGAGTGCACCGCGGCGATCGTGACCAACGACGGCGAGCCGGAATACATCGTCCGTGAACCGGTACTGCACATGTCCGATGAGGGCGACGCCGAACTCGGCGGCACCGCACCGGCCGGGCACACCCACACCATCACCGGATTCGCCGAAGCCGTCGGCGACCCGGCAGGCATCTCGGTCGACGACGGCCCCGCCTACCGGGCCGAAGACCTGGTGGCCACGGCCCTGTTCTGTCTGATCAACCTCACCGCCGACCATCTCAACGGCGCCGCGGAGTTCTACGCCACCCATCCGGGCGATTGGCCGCAGCAGCAGATCACCGCCCTACGCGATGCCCTCGACTACCTGGGCCTGCGTTCGGTGGTGCTGGTCAGCGAGGCCGAACTTCCCGCGGCGAGCGAACTGCCCGCCGACGCCGGCGCCGACACCCCCGCCCGGGTCTTCGCCTACGGCGCGGCCGCCACCGCGCTGACCGCGGTGCTGGCCACCCCCGCCGGCAATACCCCGCCCGATCCGGCGACGGCCGAGAACTCGACCCTCGACACCGACATCATCCCGGCCGTCCCGGCGCCGGAACCGGTGGCGCAGGCCTATTCGGCCGCGTTCCCGATCGCCGAACCGCCCGCCACCGAGATGGCGGCGGAGATGGCGGCGGTCGCACCCGACGCCACGCCCGCCGAGAAGGCCAAACCCGCCGATTCGGCCGGACGGCACAACCGCACACCGGTGCTGATCGCGGTGGCCGCGCTGTTCGGCTTGATCCTCGGCGGTATCGGCGTCGCGGTGCTGTTCCGCGCGGACGACTCCACCCCCATCCCGCCGATACCCGACGCCAAATCCGAACAGGTGACCGCGAGCCCCACCCCGGTCCCGCCCCCGCCCGGCCCGCTACCGGTCGCGCCGCCGCCGACCACCGTCGCGCCGCCGGTCACCGAGGAGCCGGAGACGGTCGTCCCCACCACCGAACCCGAGCCGGCACCCCCGCCGCCGCCGACCACACCGCCACCGACCACCTCCGAGCCACCGGTCAGCACCCCGTCGACCAGCCCGACCAGGCCGACGACGACCACGCGCCCGTTCCAGCCGATGCCCCAGCTGCCGCTGCCGCCCGCCCTGGAAATCCCCGGCACCCGCCGATAATCAGACACAAGTGGCGACCGATGTGATGTGTGGCATAAAGTGATCCGCTGACCGGTCACAGCGGGATCCCGCGCACCGCCGGTTCTAAGCTCCACGTAGGCTGTGCGCCAACGGATTCTGCCCGTGGCCACGGATTACCTGGCACATCTGTGCCGACGAAGGGACTTCATGCGCAAGTCGGTGGCGCGTCGCGCCGCGGTCAAAGCTGCCATCGCCTCGACCGTTCTCCTCGCCCCCATGTTCGGCACCAGCCCCGCCGTGGCCGAGGCCCCGCAGCTGAAACCCGGTGAGCTACCGGCCGAGCTGGTGCAGGCGATCTCGCGCGACCTGAAGATGACCCCCACCGAATACCTCGACCGCTCGGCCCGGGCCCAGCAGCTGAGCAGCTACGCGCGCGAGTTCCGCGCCGAACGCCCCGACGCGTTCGCCGGTGCCTGGATCGGCACCGACGGCAAGCCGGTGGTCGCGGTGACCTCGCCGGACGCCGCCAAGATCGCCGCCGCCGACGGTTACCAGACCCGCCTGGCCCCGGTCTCGGCCGACAACCTGGAAACCTCGCTCACCCAGCTGAACCAATGGATCGGCACGCTGCCGAACGAGCTGGCCGGCGCGATCAACTCGGTGGCCATCGACTTCCTCAACAGCCAGCTCGTGCTCAGCGTGGCCAACACCCCGGTCGGGCACATGCTGAACCTGCCGACGCTGATCGCCAATATCAAGGTCATCCTCTCGCCCGGTGGCGGCGGCCCGGTCGAACGCAGGCCGATGGGCGGCGACACCTACATCAGCGCGCCCGGCTCGCTGAAGGACACCGCGCTGCGCGGGGTCGATGTCTGCTCGTTCGGCTTCAACAGCGTCGACGCCGCCGGCAATGCGCTCAATATCAGTGCCGGACACTGCAATCCGAATCTGGGCAAGGGCGACCAGCAGGCCGGGGTCTACATGCCCAACGTGCGCGACATTCCGGCCAGCCCGGAACTGGGCACCTTCGTGCGCGCCAACCTCGGCGGGCAGAGCGGCCTGGACTACTCGGTGATCAAGCTGAACGACCGCGCGGTGCGGGCGGGCATGGACCAGCCGTCGGTGCGCGGCGCCAACGGCACCACGCTGACCGTCACCGGTATCGCCGACCCGGTGATCGGCGCCCCGGTCTGCAAGTCCGGCCAGTCGTCCACTTTCACCTGCGGGTTCGTGGTGGCCGACCGGGTGGAGACCCAGCTGTTCACCGCCGACGGCGAATCCAAGACCGTGCGCGGCTTCGCCAGCACCGCCTGCACCCTCGGCGGTGACAGCGGCGGCGCGATCGTCACCGGCACCCTGGCCCTCGGCATCACCAGCGGCTCCAATGCCGCCGAGGCGCCCAGCTGCGACGAGGCCAATATCGCGCTGGCCCAGTACGGCGGCACCGCCACCCTGGGCATCCCGATCCGCCCGATCCTCGCCGATATCAACGCCTCCGCCGGTGGTGGTGTCGGTAGCGGGATCACCGTGCGGACCCGGCCGAACGCGGGCTGAGCCGCAAGGGTTCCGAGCTTCCGATCCGGGCCGTCCGAGCGCTGCGAACCAGCGCGCGGGCGGCCCGGTTCGTTGTGTGCCGAAACGGCCGGATGACGGCGGCGTTCGTGGTGGTCGACAACGTTATCCGGGCAAGATCAGTGTCGACCTACAAACCCTGCGCGCCAGGCGTCCTCGCACCCCGCCTGATCTGTCCGGATTCGAGCAAACCGGTCGGCCGAACAAGTAGGCATCGCGCGCGAGACCCCATATAGTCTGGTCATGCTCCTGCCACGCATAGGTAAATTCCGGTCGCACCGGACAGCTCCGCAACGGACTGGGATGCGAAAAGCCGCGATCGCCGCCTCGGCCGCGATCCTGCTGTTCGGCCCCACCGCGGCGGTGGCGTCAGCACAGCCCGACACCGATCCCGGGCTGCCCGCCGAGCTCATCACCGCGGTCTCCCGCGATCTGAAGATCTCGGCCGACGAATACCTGCGCCGCGCCGACCTCGCCCAGCAGGTCGGTGCCTTCGCGACCACCGCGCAGCGGCAGTTCCCGCAGGTGTTCGGTGGTGCGTGGCTCGACGACGCGGGCAAGGCCGTCGTCGCCCTTGCGCCCGGCTCCGGATTCGACGAGGCCCGCGCGGCCGCCGAATCCGCCGGTTTCGAGGTGCGCAACGTCGCCAAGAGCCAGTCCGCGCTGCGTGGTGAGAAGAGCGCGTTCGAACGCTGGCTCGACGAACAGCCGGAGCCGGTGGCCTCGCTGGTGCGCGGCGTCGTCATCGACACCGTCAACAACAGCATCGCGGTGCGGGTGGACAAGCCCGGCCTGCCGATGCCCAGCTTCGTCGACCCGGCCCGCGTCATCGTGATGGCCCCGCCGGTGGCCGGTGAGGCGCTGCCGTCGGCCGAGCCGATCGCCGAGGTCACCGGCGCGTCGCTGGCCGGTGGCGACGGGTACGCCTCGGTCGCCGGGCGCACCTCGCTGCGCTGCTCGTTCGGCTTCAACGGCGTCGACCGCGACGGTGCCACCGTCAACATCACCGCAGGCCACTGCAACCCCGACATCGGCAGCGCCGGTGGCGGTAACGCCGCGGCCGTGCACGAACTGCTGCCCGGCGACAAGCTCGGCGGCAAGCTCGGCACCTTCAGCAAGTCGGTGCTCGGCAACCAGGACTACTCCATCGTCCGGATCGCCGACCAGGCCCGGGATCGCTTCGCCAACAACGCGGTTCGCGTGCCCGGCGCCGCGCCGATCATGGTCGACGGTGTCGCGACGCCCGTCGTCGGCGCGCCGGTCTGCAAGTCCGGTTCGCGCACCGGCTTCAGCTGCGGTGTGGTCAACGCCGTCGATCAGACCGTGCAGGTCGGCGACCGTCAGCTCACCCAGAGCTTCTCGGCCAATATCTGCGCCCTGCCCGGCGACAGCGGCGGCCCGATCGTGACCGGCCGCCTGGCCCTCGGCATTTCGAGCGCCTCCTCGGTGGCCGACTTCCCGATCTGCGAGATCCCCAACCTGATCGGCGCCCTCACCGGCAACGCCCCGCAGCTGTTCGCCCAGCCCGTGAGCGTGGTGCTCTCGGACAACCCGGGCCTGCGGATCCGCACCAACTAGGTTCCGCGCTTCGGCAGCGACGCCGAGAGGCCGGCAGCATTCGTGCTGCCGGCCTCTTTCGTTGTGCAGTGGAGGGTCGACCGCCGCTGCGGCGCAAGGGATACGGCCGTTTCACCGTCTGATCGCCACGCAGCGCCACGAACGAACGCCGGATGAACTCCGGGTTACCCGACGCCGCCAGAAGCTCCCGGAAACGCAAACCGGCCCGTCCCTTTCGGGACGGGCCGGTTGTTGCGGCGCGAACTGCCACTAGGGCAATTACTTGCCGCCCTTCATGTTCTCGTCGGACCACTTGGTGGTGCCGGGAGCCGCGTTCAGGGTGTTGATCAGGTCCATGCCGGCGATCGCCAGGGCCGGGCCACCCACGGCGATGGTGCCGAGGATGCCACCGATGCCGGCGAACGCGACGATGGTCGGGATGGCCGCGATGCAACCGACGATGGTGAGGCATTCGATCAGGCCGACGGCCGTTCCGATGATGCCACCGGCGACGACGCCGAGCGCGGTGCCGAGGAAGCCGCCCACCGCGGTGGCGATGCCGAACTGGCTGGCGAACTCGTTCTGCGCACGCTGGTTCTCGATCGGCGAGGCCACCGGCTTGAGGGCCATGTTCACCGCGTTGACCTTCTTGTCGGCCAGCTTGTCGGCGGGGACGGCGGCCTTGTCCGGGGTCAGCTCGAGGACCTTGCCCTCCTCCTTGACCACGGGCTTGACCGGCACCTCGACGTCGGCGACGTTGAAGGCGATCGGCAGCGACACCACCGTGGCGCCCTTCTCGTCCTTGATCACATAGATGTCGTCTTCCTTGACATCCTTCGAGGACTTGGCCAGCTCGAAGGTGCCGTTCTTCAGGGTGGTGACGACGGTCTTGTCGACCAGCTTGACGGAATAGCTGATGGGCTGCGCCGCCTCGGCTGCGGGTTCAGCGTGGGCCGTGCCGAACCCCATGGCCATCGCGCCGGTCACCATCGCGGCAACCGCGGTGGTCTTGCGGAGTTTCATTCAGTTTCCAATCCATCATCAGGTTGTCCGCATGCCCTGGACGCCTCACGAGCGAGCTCATTCATTCCGGTCGGCCGGACCGAAATCCCCTCCGAGCATTGTGAAGACAGACATACAGAACAGAACGCCGTGAGCCTAGACCAACAAAACTCCAGATGCGAGATTCATTACGTCTAGTTACGAGTCCGAGCGGGTAAGCCTGTCCTTATCTCCTACCCGGTTCTGCATGCCCTTTACGGTGTTGAACAGCTCAGGTCGCATATGGATCGAATCCACTTATGTGAGCTTGATCACAGCAGAATAGGCGGTCAACCCCCAGGAAGATGGGGCACCACCCGACCGCAGATCCTACGCTGGACACCAGTAGTTACTGGCGAGTAACTTACTGGCAGTTAGGATACGAGCCAACCCCGAGGCGCACCGCCTCGACAGCTCGTGTTGCCTCTAAAGAAAGGTCGCGACATGAATGCCCTGACCGTGACGCTGGGCACCCTTGGAGCGGCGCTCAGCCTCCTTTGTTGGGTGTCGTTCTTGGGCGGCGCCGGAAACATCGTGCGGACGATCATGATCGGTCAGTCCGCCCCCGACCGGTGGCGGCCGTTCTTCCCGCGCTTCAAGCAGATGCTGGTGGAGTTCATCGCGCACACCCGCATGAACAAGTTCCGCACCGTCGGCTGGGCGCACTGGCTCGTCATGATCGGCTTCCTCGCGGGCGCGCAGTTCTGGTTCATGGCCTACGGCCAGACCTTCAAGCCCACCTGGTCGTGGCCTTTCATCGGGGAAACCTGGTGGTTCCACCTCGGCGACGAAATTCTCGGCGTCGGCACCGTTGTCGGCATCGTCACGCTGATGGTCATTCGCCAGCTGAATCACCCGCGCCTGCCCGAACGGCTCTCGCGGTTCAGCGGATCCAAGTTCGGTCCCGCCTACTTCGTCGAGTGGGTCGTGCTCACCGAGGGCATCGGCATGGTGCTGGTGAAGGCGGGCGTGCTGTCGCTGCACGGGCACTCGAGCTGGACCGACCCGGTCACCGGCCAGATCGCCAAGATCATCCCGGCCAACGTCACGCTGATCTCGATCTTCGCCTTCATCAAGCTGATGTCCGGCATGGTCTGGCTGTTCTTCGTCGGTCGCAACATCACTTGGGGTGTGGCCTGGCACCGCTTCTCGGCCTTCCCGAACATCTACTTCAAGCGTGAGGATGACGGTGGTGTCGCCTTGGGTGCGGCGAAGCCGATGATGTCGAAGGGCAAGGCCCTGGACATGGAGAACGTGGATCCGGATACCGACACGTTGGGTGCGGGTCGGATCGAGGACTTCTCCTGGAAGGGCTGGCTGGATTTCACCACGTGCACCGAGTGTGGTCGTTGCCAGTCGCAGTGCCCGGCCTGGAACACCGGCAAGCCGCTGTCGCCGAAGTTGTTGATCATGTCGTTGCGTGATCACGGGTTCGCCAAGGCGCCGTACCTGCTGGCCGGTGGCCGCAAGGACATGGGCGGTGACGAGGTCGGCCTGGTCGACACCGACGGCAACCCGAACGAGGCCGCGCTGGCCAAGATCTCCGAGACCGCGCGTGCGGAGGCGCAGCGGCCACTGGTCGGTGGCGAGGATGTCAGCGGCATCATCGACCCGGAGGTGCTGTGGTCGTGCACGACCTGTGGTGCGTGTGTGGAGCAGTGCCCGGTCGATATCGAGCATGTCGATCACATCATCGATATGCGCCGCTACCAGGTGCTGATCGAGTCGGAGTTCCCCTCCGAGCTCGCGGGGTTGTTCAAGAACCTGGAGAACAAGGGCAACCCGTGGGGCCAGAACGCCAAGGACCGGCTCAACTGGATCAACGAACTCGACTTCGACATCCCGGTCTTCGGTCAAGACGCCGACAGCTTCGACGGCTACGACTACCTGTTCTGGGTCGGCTGCGCCGGCGCCTACGAAGACCGCGCCAAGAAGACCACCAAGGCCGTCGCCGAACTCCTCGCCACCGCCGGGGTGAAGTTCATGGTGCTCGGTCAGGAAGAGACCTGCACCGGCGACTCCGCCCGCCGTGCGGGTAACGAGTTCCTGTTCCAGCAGCTCGCCGCGCAGAACATCGAACTGCTGGACTCGGTATTCGAGGGTGTGGAGCAGAAGCGCAAGAAGATCGTGGTCACTTGTGCGCATTGCTTCAACGCGCTCAACAACGAGTACCCGCAGGTCGGTGGCAGCTATGAGGTGGTGCACCACACCCAGCTGCTCAACCGCCTGGTGCGCACCAAGCAGTTGGTGCCGGTGGCGTCGGTGTCGCAGAACGTCACCTACCACGACCCCTGCTACCTGGGCCGCCACAACAAGGTCTACAACGCACCCCGTGAGCTGATGGAGGCCTCCGGGTCGAACCTGGTCGAAATGCCGCGCCACGGGGAACGGTCGATGTGCTGTGGTGCCGGTGGTGCCCGCATGTGGATGGAAGAACAACTCGGCAAACGCATCAACATCGACCGCGTCGACGAGGCGTTGACCACCAACCCGGCCAAGATCGCTACCGGCTGCCCGTTCTGCCGCGTCATGCTCACCGACGGCGTCACCGCGCGTCAGGAAGACGGCAAGGGCGAAGGGGTCGAGGTCGTCGACGTCGCCCAACTCATGCTGGATGCGATCGAACGGGTCGAACCGTCGAAGCTGACCGAGAACCTGACTGTCATCCAAGAACCCAAGGCCGAACCCGAACCCGAACCTCAGCCCGAGGCCGAGCCGGAGCCGGTGGCCGAGGCCACGCCCGCGGCGGCCAAGGCCGCTCCGGCCGGTGGTGGGCTGGCCATGAAGGGCCCGGCCAAGGCACCCGGTAAGGGTCTGGGCATGAAGGGTGCGGCGAAGGCACCCGGTGCGAAGGCCGCGGCTCCGGCCGAGACCGAAGCCGCTGCGGCCCCCGCGAAGGGTCTGGGCATGAAGGGCGCTGCCAAGGCGCCCGGCGGCAAGGGACTGGCCATGAAGGGCGCCGCGAAGGCGCCCGGCGCCAAGGCCGAAGCTCCGGCCGAGGCCGCTGCCGAGGCCCCGGAGGCTCCTCCGGTCAAGGGACTCGGCATGAAGGGCGCGGCCAAGGCGCCCGGCGGCAAGGGCCTGGCGATGAAGGGTGCCGCCAAGGCACCCGGCGCCAAGGCGGCGGCTCCTGCTGAGGCGGCGCCGGCGGCCGAAGCGCCGGCCGAAACCGCTGCGGCGAGCACCGACACGGCTTCGGCTCCCACCGAGACCAAGCCGACCGTCGCTGCCAAGGGACTGGCGATGAAGTCCGGCTTCAAGCGTCCGGGACCGAAGGCCCCCGGCGCCAAGGCACCGGCGGCCGCTCCGGCGGAACCGGCCCCGGCCGAGCAGGCTCCGGCGGAATCGGCTTCAGCGTCCACGGAACCGGCCTCGGCGCAGGCCGCGACCGAAACCGCCTCGGCCCCTGCCGAATCCATGCCGACGGTCGCTCCCAAGGGCCTCGCCATGAAGTCGGGCTTCAAGCGCCCCGGACCGAAGGCCCCCGGTACCAAGGCATCGGCGGCTGCTCCGCCCGATGCGGCACCGGCTTCGTCCGAATCCGCTTCGGCTCCGGCGGAATCCGCGCCCGCCCAAGCGGAAACGGCCTCGGCGCCGGACACCGGTTCGGCGGCCACCGCGACGGAATCCGCCGAGTCGGAGACCCAGGCCCCCACCAACGGCAACGGCGCCACGCAGGCCCCGCTGCCCACCGCCAAGCCGGGCGGTCTCGGCTTCAAGTCCGGTGCGAAGGCACCGGGCAAGAAGAACTGACCGACCACAACTGAACAACCGTGATTCGACCCGGGCCCCGCACAGCGGCCCGGGTCGAGTCATTTCAGCGGCAGCCGAAATCCGCAGGCCCAGAGGGGAGCTGAACGAGATGAGCACGGTTCTGATCTCCGGGGGCACCGGTGCGCTCGGAAAGCTGATCGTCGAACGGTTGCGTTCGACCGAACACGAGATCCGCGTGCTGTCCCGGCGGCCCGGCGCGGGCACCCACGTGGGCGATCTCCAGACCGGAGCAGGTGTCGCCGAAGCCGCGGCGGGCGCCGATCTGATCATCCATGCCGCCTCCGATTTCCGGGCCTCCGGCCGTCACGACCTACGGCAAACCGAGAATCTGCTCGCTGCCGCCGGCGAGGCCCGGCATCTGCTGTACGTGTCGATCGTCGGCATCGACCGCATCCCGCTCGGGTACTACCAGCGAAAACTGGCCTGCGAACGGGCGATCATCGACAGCGGCATCCCGCACACCATCCTGCGCGCCACGCAGTTCCATGAGCTCATCGCTTTCGCCCTCCGCACAGTCGAACGCTGGCCACTAGCACCCTTGCCGCTCGAGTTCCGCTTCCAACCGGTCGCCGCCGCCGACGTCGCCACCAGAGCCGCGGAACTCATCGCCGACGACCCACTGGGCCGCACCCCCGACTTCGGCGGCCCCGAACTGTTCACCCTCGCCGAACTCACCGAAGCTTGGCGGCGCGCATACGGCCGCCCCCGCCACACGATCCGCCTCCCCCTCCCGGGCAAGGTGGCCCGCGCCTACCGTGCGGGCCACAACACCTGTCCCGACCACCGCGACGGCACCCAGACCTGGGCGCAATACCTCGATTCCGCCCCGGCCGCCGCCTACCGCCTGCGGGGATGAGGCGAGTGGCCGCGCACGCTGGGCCTACTCCTTTTCGGGGTGCTCCCGCTCGGGGCGCGGCACCGGCACCGGCACGTCGAGGTAATGCAGGTCCGAGCCGTCGGCCCGGATGCGGGCATCGGCGCGCGCTGATGCCGTATCGCGCCACGCAGCGACACAGATCGACAACCTGGTCATGACACCCATAGGCCCAGCATGTCAGCTTCCAACTGGCGAGGCCAGCACATCAGGAAGCAACCCTGATGGCATATGCCTTCAGTTTGACTCCGTGCGAGAATTGCGGATAACTTCTCTCATGGGTGCCCGGTTCGCGGGCGCTGCGGCGACTATGCACAGCCCTCGGGAGTATGGATGGATTTCGACTGGTCGGAGGCCGATTCGGCCTTTCGGGACGAGGTGCGGGAGTTCCTGCGAGAGAAGCTGACGCCGGAGTTGCGGGCGGCGGGGCGTTTGGCAACGAGCGTTTATCCCGACCATGAGGCCAGCATGCAGTGGCAGCACATTCTGCACGAGCGGGGCTGGGCGGCGCCCACCTGGCCGGTGGAGTACGGCGGCTGCGACTGGACCCTCACCCAGCACTACATCTTCAATCGGGAATTGGCGCTGGCCGGTGCGCCGCCGCTGTCGCCGATGGGTATCCGGATGGTGGCGCCGGGCATCATCGCCTTCGGCACACCCGAGCAGAAGCAGTTCTTCCTCAACGGCATCCTCACCGGCGAGGTGTTCTTCTGCCAGGGCTACTCCGAGCCCGAGGCCGGCTCCGACCTCGCGTCGCTGACGATGAGCGCGGTCGAGGACGGCGAGGACTTCATCTGCAACGGCAGCAAGATCTGGACCACCCACGCCACCGAGGCGAACTGGATCTTCTGCCTGGTCCGCACCTCGCGCACCGGCAAGAAGCAGCAGGGCATCACCTTCCTGCTGATCGATATGACCTCGCCCGGCATCGAGGTCCGGCCGCTGGTAATGACCTCCGGCGAGCAGGTGCAGAACCAGGTCTTCTTCGACAATGTGCGGGTGCCCAAGAGCAATGTGCTCGGCCGCGTCGACGAGGGCTGGTCGGTCGCCAAGTACGTGCTGGTGCACGAACGCGGCGGCGCGGCCGCACCGGCGTTGCAGGTGATGGCGCAGGATCTGGCCGAGGCCGCGGCAGTGCAGTCCGGACCGGACGGCGAACCGCTGATCGACGATCCCGCCTTCGCCGCGCGACTGGCCGATGCCCGCATCCGCGCCGACGTGCTGGAGATCCTCGAGTACCGGACGATCTCGGCGCTGGCGCAGGGCCGCGACCCCGGACCGGCCTCGTCTATGCTGAAGATCCTCGCCACCGAACTGAGCCAGCAGCTCACCGAACTGGCGTTGCTGGCAGCCGGACCGCGCGGCCGGGCCTACCAGCCGCACGCCACCAAACCGGGTGGCCCGATCGCCGATTTCACGCCACCGGCCGATGGTTATCACAGCGGGCCGCAGTGGCAGGCCGTCGCGCCGCTGCGTTATTTCAACGACCGCGCCGGTTCGATCTACGCGGGTAGCAACGAAATTCAGCGGAACATTCTCGCCAAGGCAGCATTGGGGCTCTGATGGACTTCTCACTCACCGATGAACAGCAGTTGCTGCGCGATTCCGTCGCGGGGTTCCTGACCGCGCGGTACGAGCTGGAGAAAAGTCGCAGCGCGGCCAAATCCGTGGCCGGCTGGCAGCCCGAGATCTGGCGCGGATTCGCCGAGGAGCTCGGCATTCTCGGCGCGACGCTGTCCGAGCGGGTCGACGGCATGGGCGGCGGCCCGACCGAATTGATGGTCATCGCCGAGGAATTGGGCCACGCCCTGGTGGTGGAGCCGTTCGTCGACACCGTCGTGGTCGGCGGCGGGTTGTTGTCGCGGGCGGGCGGCGAACGCGCCGACGCGGTGCTGCGCGAGATCGTCGCGGGCAGCGCGCGCACGGCCTTCGCGGCGCTCGAGCCGTCGGCGGGGGAATCGGCGCACGATATCTCGCTCACCGCCCGCAAGGACGGCGACGAATGGGTGCTCGACGGTTCGAAGATCGTGGTCACCAGCGCACCGCTGGCGACGCATCTGATCGTCTGCGCCCGCACCAGCGGAGACCGGCGCGATCGCGACGGCGTATCGCTGTTCCTCACCGAGTTCGACGCGGCGGCCCCATCGGCCGGGCTCGAGGTGCACAGCTACCGCACGATCGACGACCGGCAGGCCGCCGACCTCACCTTCACCGGCTTCCGCCTGCCCGCCGCGGCCCTGCTCGGTACCGAGGGCGAGGCGACCCCGATCATCGAGGCAACCCTGGAGGAGGCCATTGCCGCGATAGCCGCCGAATCGGTGGGCCTGATGCGCAAGGTCGTCGCCGATACCGTGGAATACAGCAAACAGCGTCAGCAGTTCGGTCAGCCGATCGGCCAGTTCCAGGTACTGCAACACCGCATGGTGGATATGTATATGGAACTGGAACAGGCCACGGCCGCAGCGTATTTGGCCGCCTTCGCGTTGTCCGGCTCGCCCTCGGAACGCGCTCGCGCCATTTCGGCGACAAAGGTCACCATTGCCCGCGCTGCCCGTTTCATCGGCCAGCAGTCGGTGCAATTGCACGGCGCGATGGGAATGACCGAGGAATTGGCCATCGGCCACTATTTCAAGCGGCTCACCGCGATCGAGAACGAATTCGGTTCCAGCGCTTACCATCTGAACCACTACGCGCGCCTGACCAGGCCGTGAACGTCCGCGCTGCCCGGTTCCGCCGCCGGGCAGCGCGGCTTTCACTCAGCAGTCCTCGAACACGGCCTTGACGTAGCCCGCGGACTGGTAGAGATAGTCGTAAGCCCAGCGCACCACGGAAAGCTGCGGTTTCGGATCCACGAAAAGCAATTCCCCGGACCAGCATTTGCCGAGAATGTAGCGGGCGCGGGAGATATGCGGCGTGAACGTCACCACGATGACGCGCGTCCACCCTTCCTCGCGCGCCCGCCGAGCCAGATAGCGCCCCTCACCCCGGGTCGTTCGCGGGTCGGGATCGAAGCATTCCACCTCGAAGCTGTATCCACCGTGACAGATCCGGTTGACCAGCGCACTGTGCTCATACGGATTCGACACCAGCACTCGCGGCGCGTAACCGTCCCGGGCGAGGGTCAGACCCAATTCCTCGCGCCCGTCGTGGGCGCCGCCGAGAATCAGGATCGCATCGGCAGGTGCGGGTTCTTCGGTCTGCGGCCGCACATACACCGGCCACAGCGCGGCCGTGACGATCGCGAGCACCACACCGAGAACCAGCACAGTCCCGCCGATCCGCCGCATCGGCCGATCCTATCCACCGGTGGTAACGGTCCCGCGCGATCGCGCAGCAGCTCGACAGCGCGTCAGCGGGTCGATCGGGTCCGCGCGGACTCGAGCTGCACTTGGACCGGCCGGTCGGCGTCGACCGAACGAATCCTCGATGACCTGCGTGCCTCCGGCGATCAGGTGCCTTTCCCGCCCGAGCCGGCGCAGTAGAGCGAATCCGCAGGTCAGGCGAGTTACCACTCCCTGTACATCTACTGTTGCCCCGACTCTTGCCTCGGTGTGGCGGAGTAGCCACCGGGGCGGCTTACCAATCGATCATGCGATGCACAGTCTTCGGAACCGGGTACCTGGGGGCCACGCACGCCGCGTGTATGGCCGAACTCGGGCATGACGTGATCGGGGTGGATGTCGATCCGGGCAAGGTCGCAAAGCTCTCGGACGGGGTGGTGCCGTTCTACGAGCCGGGGCTGGAGGAGGTGCTGCGCCGCAATCTGGACGCCGGACGACTGCGCTTCACCACCTCCTACGCCGAGGCGGCCGCGCACGCCGACGTGCACTTCCTCGGCGTCGGCACGCCACAGAAGAAGGGCGAGTACGCCGCCGACCTGAAATACGTGCACGCCGTGATCGACGCGCTGGCGCCGATGCTGGAGCGGCCGTCGGTGATCGTCGGCAAGTCGACGGTGCCGGTCGGTACCGCCGCCGAACTCGGTGCCCGTGCCAGGGCTTTGACCACCACCGAGGTCGAAGTGGCATGGAATCCGGAGTTTCTGCGTGAGGGCTTCGCGGTGCAGGACACGCTGCGCCCGGACCGGCTGGTGCTCGGGGTGGATCGCGACCGGGCCGAATCCGCCTGGGTGGAACAACTCTTGCGCGAGATCTACGCCGACCTGATCGACGCCGATATCCCGTTCCTGCTGACCGATCTGGCCACCGCAGAGCTGGTGAAGGTGTCGGCCAACGCGTTCCTGGCCACCAAGATCTCGTTCATCAACGCGGTCTCGGAGGTCTGCGAGGCGACCGGCGCCGACGTCACCGTGCTGGCCGACGCCCTCGGCTACGACGCCCGCATCGGCCGCCGCTTCCTCAACGCCGGACTCGGCTTCGGCGGCGGATGTCTGCCCAAGGACATCCGGGCGTTCATGGCCCGCGCGGGTGAACTGGGCGCTGATCACGCGCTGACCTTCCTGCGCGAGGTCGACAACATCAATATGCGCCGCCGCACCAAGATGGTGGATATGGCGACCAAGGCCTGCGGTGGTTCACTGCTGGGCGCGAACGTGGCGGTCCTCGGCGCGGCCTTCAAACCCGAATCCGACGATGTGCGTGATTCACCCGCGCTCAACGTCGCGGGAATGATGCAGCTCCATGGCGCGGTGGTCACCGTGTACGACCCGAAGGCACTGGAGAATTCGCGCCGGGTGTTCCCCACCCTGAACTACGCCACCTCGGTCGCCGAGGCCTGCGATCGCGCCGACGTGGTGCTGGTGCTGACCGAATGGTCCGAATTCACCGCGCTGCGACCGCACGACCTGGATCCGGTGGTGCACGGCCGGTCCATCATCGACGGCCGCAACTGTCTCGTACCGGCCACCTGGCGCGATGCCGGATGGGTGTACGCGGGGCTCGGCACACCGTAGAGTTGCCTGTCGAGGCGGGGGCCATCAGGTAAACGGCCAGCACTGCCGCGAACTCCACGGATCTCGGTCGGTAGGGTTCGGGGACGAGCCGCCACGAGGAAATTGCGCGAGCTCAGATGTCGTTGAGCGGGAAGATGAGCAGCTGATGGGTGCGGTACTGGGAGTTGCGGTGGGGGCCGGCGCCGTTCGCCTTGCCCGTCCCCGAACCGGGCACCCGCACGAGCTGCCTGCCCACTCGTTCGACATCCAGACCGTCGCCGTCGGCGAGCAGGACCCGGCCGAACTCGCCGCCCAGGCTGTCGGGGTGACGCTGGAGGCGTTCACCGACATCGCCGCCACCGCCATCGCCTACCGCACCGACCAGCAGGCCAGGTCGATCCGCGCGGCCATGGCCCGGCAGCAGATCACCAACTACGAGCTGGTTCCCGAACTCAACGCCATCGTCGAATTCGCCCAGAGCAGCGGCGATACCCGCGGGGCGTCGATGCTGGTGGTCTACGACCTCGGCAGTTCCGGGTTGTCGGTGAGCATTGTCGACGTGCAGACCAGGCAGGTCCGCCACACCGAACGCACCAGCGATATCAGCGGCGACTACATCGATTCGCTGATCCGCGAACAACAGATCGCCTCCGGCCGGATCGCGCACCCGCACGACCCGTCCGGGCTGGCGCAGCTGGACGCGCTGTGCCGGCAGGCCAAGGAACAGCTGTCCAGCAATACCGCCGTCGCCCTGCCCAGCGAGCAGGGTTTGGTGCTGTTAGCGCAGGAGAACTTCGAAGCACTGATCACTCTCGCGGTGGAATCCTCGGCGCGGATGACGCGCGAAGTGGTGATGCGATCCGGCCTGCCGGTCAACGGCGTGCTGGTGGTCGGCGGCGGCACCCGGATTCCGCTGGTCGCGCGGGTTTTGGAATATGCGATGGGCCTGCCGGTGGTGGTGCCGGAGAATCCGGAGACGGTCGCGGCCCGCGGTGCGGCGATGCTGGCTCGGACGGCGCCCGCGCCACGTCCGGTCGCCGCCGCGCCCAGTCCGGCCCCGGCGCCCGCCTTCACCGACGACGACCTGGCGCCGTCGTGGCTGTCGACCCCCACCGAACGCCGGCGCGGGCGCCCCGAGATCAGCGGCGCCGTGCTCACGGTGAGCGCGCTGGCCGTAGTGGCCGCGATCGGGCTCGGACTCGGCTACGGACCACAGGTGCTCGAGCGCGATTCCCATACCAGCGACGGCAATACCGCACCGCTGCCCACCACGCCCTCGCAGGCGAGTGCACCCCATCCGCAGACCGCCGCGCCCACCACCACCGAGGCCGAAGAGGCGATCGCCGAACCGCCGCCGCAACGTCAGCGGCCGGAGCAGCCCGCGCCCACGACCGTCGGGCCGAACACCATCGTGGTGGTGCCCGGCCTGCCGCCGATCATCGTTCCGACGATTCCGCCGCTGTTCCCACCCCCGCCGCCGGGCTGATCGGGCTCAAACTTTTGCGTGCCGCGGCCGGTTGCTCACCTGCGGCGCGGATTTCGCCGCACCGAACGGACGCGCCAGCAGCACCGCGATGCCGGTGGTCAGCGGCACCGACAGCGCGAGGGCGATACCGCCGACCGCCGAGCGCGCGATTTCGATGGCGACCGCGTCACCGACCAGCACATCGCGCATGGAGCGTCCGGCGACGCTGAACAGCAGCAGCAGCGGCAGCGCACCACCGGCGTAGGCGAGCACGAGCGTGTAGACGGTGCTGGCGATGTGGTCGCGGCCCACGCGCATCGCCGCGGCGAAGATCTCGCGGCGCGAGGCCCCCTCATCGAGCGCGGCCAGCTCGAACGCGGCCGAGGCCTGGGTGATGGTGACGTCGTTGAGCACACCGAGCGAGCCGATGATGAACCCGGCCAGCAGCAGCCCCGTGATGCTGACGTGCTCGAGGTAGGTGGCGACGTTGGTGTTCTGTTCCTCCGAGAGCCCGGTCAGGTCGGTGACGCCGATGGCGATCCAGGACAGCACCGCCGCCAGCACCATCGACGTCAGCGTGCCCAGTAGCGCCGAACTGGTTCGCAGGTTCACCCCGTGCGCGAGATAGAGCACCGCGTACAGGATCAGCGACCCCGCGACCAGCGCGACCGGAATCGCGGGTTTGCCGTCCAGCAGCGCGGGCAGCATGAACACCACCAGCACACCGAACGCGAACCCGAGCCCGAGCAGCGCCCGCAGCCCGCGCCAGCGCGCGACGGCGATGATCACCACGACGAACGCCAGCGCGATCAGCGTCAATGGCAGTCCGCGGGCGTAATCGTCGAACGAATACAGCGGTGTCCCGTCCGGCGCCGTCTGCCGCACGATCCGAATACTGTCCCCCGCCTTCAACTCCGGTTGCCCCGGCCCCGGCGCGATCTCCAGCAACGTGTGGTTGCCCTCGTGCGGCCCGGATTCGATGGCGATCAGACTGCGCTGACAGGTGTAGGCATTGGTGGCGGGCGGATCCGGCTTATCGGCGAACACCTTCCCCAGCGACGGACTGCCACAGGCCCCCATGTCCTGCAACACCACCGTCCCCGCCTCGGTCTCGACCGCCCCACCCCCCGCGTTCTGCATCGGCAGCGGAATATCCACCTGCTGCTCACTGGGCCACAACGCGATAGTGGCGATCACCACGACAACCCCGATGGCCGCAAGTAACCCGACAACAACCCGCGCCGCGGTAGCCCCGATAGCAATCGGCCCGGAGTGATCGTGATGGTGATGGTGGTCGCTCACGCGCCGAGCTTAATGGACGTGATTTTCAAGAGCAGCGCAAGCCGACCAAAATGCCCAGCTGGTCTTTTCACCAACCGCACCAACTGATCTCGCAAGATCCGGGTAACTCACCGGGAACGGGCTAACACGCCCATATGCACAACCCCCACTCGCCAACGCAAAGAACCCCGCGCCTAAGTCTGGCTAAAAATCCCGGAGAGGCGGGAGAGCCGGCGGAGAGCAGGGGGATGTCTCCGCCGGCCGCAGGGTGGCGCCCAGGGGGGTAGGCAGCCTGACCCACGAGGTCGGATTGCCCAGGGGGGGTAGACAACCCGACCGGGCGCTCGAAAGCGCCGATGCCCACTGTACACAAAAGAACTTGTTTTGCGCTAGTAAGTCTCCAAAAACCCCTATTACCCGGACACGAGGTCTGTTTTGACCCCCGGGAACCAGGGGCATGCCCGGTTGCGGTCGGCGGCTACTGCCGGTAGCTGGACAGGAAGTTGCCGAAGCGTTCGATCGCGACGGCCAGGTCACGGGCCCATGGCAGGGTGACGATGCGCAGGTGGTCGTGGTTGGGCCAGTTGAAGCCGGTGCCCTGCACCATCAGGATCTTCTCCTGCAACAGCAGATCGAGGATGAGCTTGGCGTCGTCGTAGATCTCGTAGACGTTCGGGTCCAGCCGGGGGAAGGCGTAGAGCGCACCCTTGGGCTTGACGCAGGAGACGCCGGGGATCATGTTCAGCCGCTCCCAGGCCACATCGCGCTGTTCCAGCAGCCTGCCGCCGGGCAGGATCAGGTCCTCGATGCTCTGGTGTCCGCCGAGGGCCACCTGGATGGCGTGCTGAGCGGGCACGTTCGGGCACAACCGCGACGAGGCCAGCAGGTCGATGCCCTCGATGAAGCCGGCCGCGTGCTCCTTCGGGCCGGTGATCGCCAGCCAGCCAGATCGGTAGCCCGCCACCCGGTAGGCCTTGGACAGACCGTTGAAGGTGAGGCAGAGCAGATCGGGGGCGAGGGTCGCCAGCGAAATGTGCTTGGCGTCGTCGTAGAGGATCTTGTCGTAGATCTCATCGGCCAGCAGCAACAGCTGATGTTTGCGCGCCAGGTCGACCAGTTGCTGCAACACCTCGGCCGAGTACACCGCGCCGGTGGGGTTGTTCGGGTTGATCACCAGCAGCGCCTTGGTCTTGTCGGTGATCTTCGACTCGATGTCGGCGATATCGGGCTGCCAGCCGTTGGACTCGTCGCACAGGTAATGCACCGGCGTGCCGCCCGCCAGGCTGGTCATCGCGGTCCACAGCGGATAGTCCGGGGCGGGGATGAGCACCTCGTCACCGTTGTTGAGCAGCGCCTGCATGGTGATGGTGATCAGCTCGGAAACACCGTTGCCCAGGTAGACGCTGTCCACGTCGAGTTCCGGGAAGCCGGGCACCAGCTCGTACCGGGTGACGATGGCGCGCCGGGCCGACAGGATGCCCTTCGATTCGGAGTAACCCTGGGCATACGGCAGCGCCGCGATGATGTCGCGCATGATCACATCGGGGGCCTCGAACCCGAACGGCGCCGGGTTGCCGATATTGAGCTTGAGGATGCGATGCCCCTCGGCCTCCAGCCGTGCCGCATGCGCGAGTACCGGTCCACGAATCTCGTAGACGACGTCCTGCAACTTGGTGGATTGTTCCAGCACACGCGGCGGGCGATGATGATGACCAGTGCTCACCGCTCCATGGTGCCATCCTCGGTATTCGCATCTCCGGCTCCCCGCCCCGTCATCCCGTAGGGTGACCGGCGTAACTGCGGGTGGAGGAGACCGGTGTGGACAGCGGAAACGGTGGGGCGGGCGGGCCGGATCAGCCGGGCGGGCCGAGCGAACCAGGCTGGACAGGCGGGCCGGGCCGACCTGCCGAATCAGGTGGACCGAGCGGGCAAGGCGGGCCGATGCATCCCGGCGCGCCGATGCCGTACCCCGGCCTCGCGGGGCTGCAGCCGCCCCCACCTCCTGGGCCCGGCCGTCGCCGAATCGCCCTGATCAGCGCCGCGGCGGTCGCGGCCGTGCTGGTGATCGGCGGTGCGGGAGTGGCGATCGGTGTCGCGATCGGCGACTCATCCGGTGCCGAGCAAGCCCAGCCGACGCAAGCCCAGCCGACGCAGACCGAGCGGCGGTCGCAGGATTCGCGAGCGGCGGCACAGCGGGCGGCGTGCGATTTCGCTGCCCTGACGTCCACCTACGACTATCGCGATCTGGATTCCTACCAGCGGGCCATCGACGCCGGCTCGACCGGTAGGTATAAAACCGACTTCGCCAGCGGCTTCCCCAATGTGCGCGAGTTCATCGTCCTGACCGAGATGTCGTCGACCAGCGATGACGTCCAGTGCACTTATCAATCCGGCGACGACAAGCGCGCCGAGGTGAACGTTCAATCCACGCACACCGTGACGAAAGCCTTCGAGCCTCCCCAGACAGTGCGTCAGGAATTCACGGTGACGATGGAACAGGTCGACGGGCGATGGCTGTGCGCCGCGATGGAGCCCACCCAGCCGAAGTAGCAGCGCTCACCCCGGAGAACCCGCCGCGAGCCCGTTAGCCGCGGTCGTGCCGCAGAACTCCTCGATGCGCTCGTCGAGCGCGACGGCCTCGGTGGCGCCGTCGAAGGCGGGGGCGGCGAGACGGCGCCGGACGCCGGTCAGCCGTTCCTCGAGCTGGGCGATGCGTTTGTCCTCGGCCAAGCCGAGCACCGGGTGCAGGGCCTCGGTGGCGCCGTCGAGGCTGCCGTTGATCAGGTGCGCGGCCGCCGAATCCACCCGTGCCAAAGCCTCGGCGCCATAGGAGCGCTGCCAGGCGGGGCCGGTGGAATACAGCGCGATCGCCTGCTCGGTGGCGACCAGCGCGGGCTCGGCCAGGCCGAGATGGATGTAGGTGGCGCCGGCGTAGTACTGCGCCTTGGCGTCCGGGAAACCGAACACACCGCCGATGCCGTCGTGCAGCGTGTCCGAACCCGAGCCGCCGCGGGCGTCGCTGGCGGCGCGCAGGCAGCGCTCGGTATCGGCGGCGCTGCCGATCTTGGACCAGATCCGGGCCTCGATATTGCTCAACCGCACCCGTGCCGTGGCCGAATCGGCGAATTCCAGTCCGCTCTGGGCCAGTTCGACCGCCCGGCGCGGGCGCTCGGACCAGTACTCGATCAGCGCGTGCATGCCGCGGGTCCAGGCCCGTAAACCGTTGTGCCCGCATAATTCGGCATAAGCGCGGGCGGCGCGGATCTGTTCGGCGGCGGCATCGTAATGGCCGAGGTCGGTGCTGGCATTGGCGAGCAACCCGGACAAGCTACCCGCGAGCAGATACAGATGGCTGGTATCGGCGGGACGCTGCTGACCCTCCAGCAACCGGTACACCCGCCGCCGCACCCGCAGCATCTCCACCATCATCGGGACCGGCGGAATATGCACGTAGTCGTTGGCGATTCGGGTGACATCGGCGTCGAGCTGTTCCAACGTCATCGCGCCGATATTGGTGCTCTCGGCCCGGCTCGCGTGTTCACTGGCCTCGTGGGCAGCCGCCATTATCAGATCCCTCTCCGAAATCGCTGCTAACGCATCGCCTCTCACCGCGCCGGCGTCTATGAGGTCCAAGAGTTCCGCGTCGCTGGAATAACTGCTGTGCGCCGAGTCGCCGGCTCGCGCGTCGAATCGCGGTGTGGCGGGCTGACTGATCAGCTCCGCGAACCGTGCCCGCACCACATCGTCGGACCTGGCCAGGGAGGTATCCAGCGCGGCCTGATTCACCGGCCGCGGATGGACCCGGCTACCGCCCGCCTCCCATTTGGATACCAGGCGCTGGTGCACCCCCAAATGGGCGGCAAACTCCCGGATACTCATCCGCATGGCGTCGCGCAGCGCCCGGGTCTCCTTCCCTGACCACTGCCGGACCACGTTGTCTTCCCTTCGAACGAAACGTCCTCCACAGGTTACGAGCAAATTGTGAGCGCTGCCACATGGCTTTTCGGTTCCGAATAACTGGCAGCGCAAGGGCAGTGGAACGCCGGCGTGTAGGCGCTTGTGGCACGCCGGGGATTACCGCGAGCCTGGAATCGGTGGCGAATCCGACTCCGACCGGCCCGGCGTCAGCGGGCCAGGGGGCTACGCGATGAACGTGGAAAAACTGAGGACGATCGATGATTGGGCGGCGTTCTACCGGCACGAATTCGGGCTGGTGGTCACCGAACGCGGCGGGTTCGTCATGCTACCGATCACCGCACGGGCCTGCGTGATTCATCTACCCACCTGGCGAGCCGAAAAGGTTCGCGCCGCGCTGGGACAGCAGGGTGTGCGAGTTCCCATGCTGGCCAGGCAGATCCGCTGGAGTTTCCTGGCCGCCCCCGACAGCAGGCCGGGCGCGCAGATCATGGAGGTGCTCAACCGCCTCGACATCGGTATTCCGGCGGTCGGCAGCGCGGTCATGCTGCCCACCGGTCTCGGGCGCTGGACCCGCGAAGGCTGTCACTGGGTCGAACCACCCGAACGCGGCAAGCCGCTGCCACCGTTGTCGACGATTGTCACCACCGCCCTCGCGGTCGGTTCGGATCGGTCGGCCTGATCCGGCCGCGCCCGGCCCGCGCGCATAGACGAGGAAGCTGTGCGCCGGGCCGGGCGGGGGTCAGCGGTCCAGGCTGGGCAGTGGGAAGTTCAGGTAGGCCTTCGACGGCGTCGGACCACGTTGGCCCTGGTACTTGGAGCCGGTGCTGGCGCTGCCGTAGGGATTCTCGGCGGGGCTGGTCAGCCGGAACAGGCACAGCTGGCCGATCTTCATCCCCGGCCACAGCGTGATCGGCAGGTTCGCCACATTCGACAGCTCCAGCGTGATGTGCCCGCTGAAACCCGGGTCGATGAACCCGGCGGTGGAATGGGTGAGCAGGCCGAGGCGGCCCAGGCTCGACTTACCCTCCAGCCGGCCGGCCAGGTCGTCGGGCAGGCTGCAGACCTCGAGGGTGGATCCGAGCACGAACTCACCGGGGTGCAGCACGAACGGCTCCCCCGGCGCGGGCTCGACCAGGCTGGTCAGCTCGTCCTGACGTTGCGCCGGGTCGATATGGGTGTAGCGGGTGTTGTTGAATACCCGGAACATCCCGTCCAGGCGCACGTCGATACTCGACGGCTGGATCAGGTTTTCCTGGAACGGCTCGAGCCCGAGACGCCCACCGGCGATCTCCGCCCGGATGTCACGATCGGAAAGCAGCACGCGCACGAGCGTAATGGCAGGCCATCGCGGCGCGGACACCGGGAAGTTGTCGTACCCCTGCGGCATCATCGGCCCATGTCCGATTCCGACGCAGGCGGCCACCGCCATCACGCCATCGACTACATCGAAATCGCCGTCACCGACCTGCCCGCGGCCAAACGCTTCTATACCGAGGCGTTCGGCTGGCAGTTCAACGACTACGGACCTGCCTATGCCGGCATCCGCAACCCTGCCGGACCGGAAAACGCCGAGGTCGGCGGCCTGGCGCAGGCCGAACAGGTGCGCGGGGGCGGGCCGCTGGTGCTGCTGTACTCCAAGGATCTGGACGGCTCGGTCCGGGCGGTGGAGGCGGCGGGCGGGACCGTCGTCAACGGGCCCTACGAGTTCCCCGGCGGGCGGCGATTCCACTTCACCGACCCGAGTGGGAACGAGCTCGGGGTGTGGGCGGCGAAGTAGGCCCGCGCCGGGCTTATGTCCGCCCTGGACCGTTGCGCAGGTTCGTACCGGATCGAGCGGGGCCCGCCCGGGGCAGCTGCCCGATGCGCACGGCCGCTTCCGGCGCGGTCGAGCCGAGGCGCCTAACTCGCGTTCTGTTCGCGCGGGGCCGCCACATCCGTGATCCGCGGGAACGGGCTGGCCGACTCGAACTGGTAGGCCAGGTCGAGCAGGGTGCGTTCGGCGCCGCGCCGGGCCGACAGCTGGATCGAGCCGGGCAGGTTCGCCGACATGCGCCCGTGTGGCAGCGATACGGCAGGGCCGCCGCCCACATTGTTGAGCGGGGTGAACCCGACGTAGTCGACGAGCTTGGCGAACAGCTCGTCGAACGGCAGGTTCGGCGATTGGTCGCCGATGCGCGGCGCCGGATGTGAGAGCACCGGGCTGAGCAGCACATCGACCTCGGCGAAATGAGCGTCGTAGAGCACCGGCGCCGCGCGTAGCCTGCGCACCGCGCCCGCAACGCTCAGCGGCCTGCTCGTCGCCAAGGCCGCCAGCCCCTTGGTGAACGGGTCACGCAGGCGCGGGTCGAAGTGCTTGCGCTGCGCGATCCGGAACGACGTCGACAGCAGCGCCGCGAGTGCCGCCCAGTACAGCTTGAAGTCCTCGACGAACTGCTCGTCGACCGCGAGCCGGGCCTCGACCAGCTCGTGGCCGAGGCCGGCGAACACGGCCGCGGCGGAGTCGAGCACGGCTCCGGTTTCCTCGTGCACTGCCCGCCCACGGACGTCGTGCCTGATCACGCCGATCCGCAGCCGCCGCTCGCTCGGGCCTTCCACCAGGCCGATCGGGGGCAGCTTGGTGTTGGTGTGGAAGCGTTCGGCGGCGGCCAGATAGTGCGCGGTGTCGCGCACCGAGCGGGTCACGACTCCTTCGGCGACCAGATGGACCGGCAACTGCCGGGCGCCAGGCTGATCCAGCAGCCGGGTGCGGGTCGGCTTCAATCCGACCAGCCCGTTGACCGCGGCCGGGATCCGGGTCGAGCCGCCACCGTCGTTGGCATGAGCGATCGGCACGACCCCGGCCGCGACCAGCGCCGCCGACCCGCCCGATGACGCACCGGCCGAGTGGTCGGTGTTCCACGGATTGCGGGTGGGCGGCCGGTCGGCGTACTCGGTACTGGCGGAGAGGCCGAACTCCGGCAGCGTCGACTTGCCGAGCGCGACGAATCCGGGATGCAGGAACTGGGCACCGGGGCCGGTGGTGCGCTTGGCCGGGCGCGGGTCGAACGCGGCCGATCCGTGACAGGTCGGCAGCCCGGCGATGTCGGTGTTGTCCTTGACGAAGACCGGCACACCGGAGAACACCCCGGAGGTGGCCCGCGCGGCGCGCGCCTGGGCGAAGCATTCCGCCTGAATGGCGTTGAGCTGCGGGTTGACTCGCTGCGCCCGTTCGATCGCGGCCTCGATCACCTCGGCGCGGCTCACCTGCCCGTCCCGAATCGCCGCGGCCAGGGCCACCGCGTCCAGCTCGCCGAGCGCGTCGTCGGTGAATGCGTGTGTGGGTGTGCTCATGTGCTGGGTGTTCCTTACTTCCGGTGCGCGCGGGCCGAGCGGTCGCGGTACCTGCCACTGCTTTCGCAGGATAACGACCCTCAGGCCGCGGCGACGCCGGTCGATGGTTTGCGCAGCTCAGCGCGTCCAACCCGTCTGGCAGCAGGTGGGTCGGCAGCAGCTCGAGCAGCAATCATCAACCCCCGACAAAAGCGAAGGCCCCGAGTGACTGATCACTCGGGGCCTTCGCTCGGAGCCGATGACGGGAATCGAACCCGCGCTACTTGCTTGGGAAGCAAGAGTTCTACCATTGAACTACATCGGCGTACGCCTTCGCGCGTCCGCGAGCTTATCAGACCAGGCGCTGCGCCGGTCAATTTCCTGAGCGTGCCCACCTGGTCAAGGTCATCGTCGATCTCATCGAGACCGACTCATATCCAGGACTCATCGGTGCGATGAGTTTGCCCGCTACGCGAAGTCTTAACTGTGACACTCCCGCGACACGCGAACCGGGAGCATCCCCATGCAGTGAACGAGAGCGGGAGGCCAGTGTGAACAATCCGATTCGCCTCTACATGTCGATGTCACTCGACGGATACATCGCCGGTCCGGACGACCGGCCCGGCCAGGAGCTCGGGCGCGGCGGCGGCCGTCTGTTCAACTGGCTCGACGACCGGGAATCCGACGGTCCCAGCGGTCAGGTGTATCGCGAGGCGCTGGAGACAGGCGCGCTGATCTCGGGTCGCCGCACCTTCGAACTCGCCGGGCGCTGGCAGGGCGACCATCACGACGGTGTGCCGATCTTCGTCCTCACCCACCGAGTGGCCGATGGGGACGTGCCACCGGGCCACGCGCGGTTCGTCACCGACGTCGACGACTGCGCCCGTCAGGCGCGCGCGGCCGCCGGGGACCGGCCGGTCATGGTGCACGGTGCGAGCGCGGCACAAGCGCTACTCAGAGCCGGGCACCTCGACGAGATGGAGATCCACCTGGTTCCGGTCCTGCTCGGCGAGGGCCGGCGGTTGTTCGACCACCTCGGTGGTGAGCACATCGAACTGGAGCTCGTCCGGCGGCTCGAGGACCGAGACGTCACGCACCTGCGCTTCCGGGTCCGCCGGCCCGATGCGGACGTCGCCTGACCCGGACGCCGCCCCCACCCGACTGCTCACGTGCAAGCACCCGGGGAAACAACGTCTGGGCACCCAGCCCGAACACTGCCCTTGACCGGATCGCTCACCCACCGGCCACCGCGACGTATCCGCCCCACACGAGGTAGGCCGCGTTGACTGCCACGCCGGCGGCCGACGCGCGCCCGGGCTCGGTCCGCAGGCGGTCCAACCAGACCAACAGGTAGACCGCGAGCATGGCCGCGGCGAGCGAGCCGCCGATGTCGCGGGTGACGGGCAGGATGACCATCGTGCCGAGCGCGATCTCCGCGATGCCGGACGCCGCGACAAGCAGTTTCGGTCGCGGCATCCACGGCGGCACCAGGTTCGCGAAGTAGGCGGGGGCCAGGAAGTGTGCGAGGCCGCAGGCGAGGAGGAACAGTCCGAGCAGGGTCGCTGCGATAGCGTACATGGGGTGAGCATGTCGCCGGAGGGCCTGTGGCGGCTTGAACGAAACGATCGCCGCGTGCTGTTCGCCTGCGACGCGACGACGGCCCTGTTCGCCGATACCGGCAGCGCGGCGGTCGGCGTCCACGACCATCCGGCCTGGAAACTGCTGCTGCCGTTGGGCGACAGTCCGGCCGAGGTCGAGCACAGCGGCCTCCTGGCACCGTCGGCGGTGCTGATCCCGCCCGGCTGGCCACATGCCAGCCGTATTTCCGATGGCTACGTCGGCGTCTTCTTCGACACCCCGCTCCTGCCGCGTGGCACCGGACCGATCGCGCTGTCTCAGCGCAGTAAGCACCGGCTCCGAGATGCGCTGGCGCTCCCCGATGACCTCGACGGCGCCCCCGACCTGGCTGCGATCCACCGTGAGATCACCCTGCTCACCGGCCGCACCGACCACCTCGATCCGCGGATAGCCCGGGCACTCGAGCATCTGGTCGACGCGCCCACGCTCGCCGACCTGGCAAGAACCGCAGGACTTTCCGCGCCGCGGCTGCGCCGCCTCGTCCACGACCAGATCGGCGTCCCGCTCACTCGCTTGCGCCGATGGCGGCGTCTGCGCACGGCCATCGGCGTCCTGCCCACGGGCTCGGTGGCCGACGCAGCCGCGCACGCACGGTTCGCCGACAAAGCCCATCTGGCGCGCACCGCACGGAACATGGTAGGCCGTGCGCCGTCGTCGCTGCTGCTCTGAACTCAGCTGGGCGCTTTTTCGATCCGGGTGATGCGGGTGTGGCCGTCGAGGGTGGCGACGGTGATGAGCTGGTGGAAGGTGTCGGGGGGCTCGCCGGGGTACTGCTGGACCAGGTCGACCAGGAAGCGCTGGGGGGCGGAGTTGGCCAGGGGGGTGATGGTGACGCAGTAGCGGGTGCCGAGGGGGACCTGGGCGATGCCGCGGTCGATGCCTGCGGCGTCGGAGACGGCGGCGTCGGCGGTGACGAAATTGCGGGCGCGGTGACCGTCACGGGCGACGTAGTAGGCGTGCTCGAAGCCGAAGATCGCGTCGGCGCCGGAACCCGTGCCGCCGGTGGGCGTTCCGGAGACGACGGCGCCGCCGGTGCCGTCGAGTTGCTGCACACAGCCGTCGGCCGCGTACGGCGGCGATTCGACCGGCGACTCGGGCGGGGCCGAGGTGGGTGCCGCGGTGCTGGTCGGCAGTTGGTTGCCGCCGTTGGGCTGACCGGACGCGTGCGGCGCCTGCCCGCGGACGTCGGCCGAGACGGCGCGCTTCTCGTCGCCGCCGGTCGAGGTGGAGATGACCACGGCGACGGCCGCGATCCCGATGGCCAGGCCCACGCCCATCAGAATGCTCAGCGCGCGGCCGCCACCGTTGCCGTCGTCGCTGGTCGAGCGCTTCGCCCGAGGCGTGCGCCGGCCACCACCGATCTTGCCGCTGCGATCGATCAACGGCGGCAACAGCGACGGCTCGTGATCGCGGTAGGCGGCGACCGTTTCCTCCGGCGCGTCGTACTCCGGTTCCTGCTGCCACTGCTCCACATCGTCGGCGACCGGTTCGGCAGCCGCGGGCGGTTCCAGTGGGCCGGTGGGTGTTTCGAGCCAGTCGTCCCAGCTGCCCTCGCGCTCACCGGGACCACCCGCACGCGCGGCGGCATCGCCCGCGGGCGGTGGCCTGCGCCGGCGCCCGCGTTTACGGGGCGGCACCCGCACCATCGGCAGCCCGGGGTCGAACGGGTTGTCGCTCATCGGTCGTCGTCGGCGCCGATCGCGGGTGCGGTGACCATGGTCGTCGTCGCCGGGACGGTCACGCCGAGCTGGCCGGGCCGCGGCTTGCGTTCCTGATCGCCGCCGCCCTGGCCGGTGCCGGGCGGAATGACCATGCCGCCGTGGTGCCCGCCCGAGTTCGGCGGCGCGGCGAACGGACCGTTACCACCGCCACCTCCGCCGTTCTCGGACGGTTTCGGCTCGGCCGGAAGCGAACGCGGCGGGGCCGGGGGCGGCGCGGCCATCGCCGCGCCGGGGGCGGACGGCGCCGTTTCCGGTTTCGGCGCGGGCCCGCCACCGAAGTCGAACGCCTTCGGCGGCACCGGACTACCCGGAGTGCCTGCGGGCGCGGTGGAGGCCGGGCCGGTCTTCGCGTCGTCGGCCTTGTCCGGGTTGAGCGCCTGCTCGATCGCGGTGCCGGCCTGCGCGCCGACCGTGTCGACCACCTTCAGGCCGACATCGGCGATCCGGTCGATGATCTTGGTGCCGAGTTCCACGCCCGCATCGATGGCGGTGGTGCCCAGCTGCACACCCGCCGCCACCAGCTGCTGCTGCAACTGCAACTGCATCACCAGTGCCGGGTCCATCGGCTGGCCGGGCACGGCGCCCGGCACGGTGGTCGTGGTGGTGCCGGGGACGGGAGTGGTGAGCACCCCTTGTGGGGTGGTCATGGTCATCGGGCCCATATCGCGCAATCGCTGCCGGTGACCGTCCATCTCGCCCTGGGCGGTATTCACCACACCCAGCGCCTCGCGGATGGCCTGGGCCGCGCGGTCGATCACCGCATCGGTTTCCGGGGCCGAGGTGGCGGTGTCGAGGATGGCGCGGGCGTCGCGACGGAAATCGTCGATGATGACGTCGACCTCGCGGGCGGCGCGGCTACTGGTGCCATGCGCGTCCGACAGCAACGCCGCGTACAGCGGGCCGCGATCGGCGACCGCGCCGATCTCACTGCGCGTGGTCCGGATGACGGGCACCGCGGTATCGGCGGCCTGCCCCGACCACGACGATTCCAGCGCGTGCAGCCCACGGGTCTGGGTGGATTCGGTGGCGTCGGCGGTGGCCGAGGCCGTGGTCAACGCGCCGAGCACCTGCTGATCGGGTGCGGGCGCGCCGGAACCGAGCCCGGACCGTAGCCGGCGCAGCGGTTCGGCCAGCACCGTCACCATCGGCGGATCGGAGATCGGTTTCATGCCTGATCACCCGCCCGGCCGAGCGCGGTGGCGGCGGTGGCGTCCAGGTCGGCGGCCGCGGCGGCCTGCCCCTGCACCGTCTGCCCGTAGGCGGTGACCAGCGTCGCCGCGGTGGTCAGCGCGGTGTGATCGTCGGCGACGGCCGCGACGAACTCGGTCGCGAAATCGGCACCGAGCAAACCCACTCCGGCGGCGATGCGCGCGATATCGGTACCGGGCTCCAACTGGGCCGCCGCACCCGCGAGCTCATCTGCCACCTGATCCGCGACCACCTTGTATGTGCTCACCGCATCCGGATCGATCCGCACAGTTCGCGCCACTTCGGCCCCCTTCGCTCGTCGTTCGGGTACGACTGGACTGTAGAACAAAAGCCCTGACCCAGCGTCTTCCACGATGGGTTACCCAGCGGGACACCGCAACCCCCACGACCGAAACGCGACGCCCGCGCGTGTCGCGCCCCCTACACGCACCGCCGCGCGCTCACCCCGCGCGCAGCAGCCGGAACCGGGAGCCGTGGAAGATGAGCGGTTCGCGGTGCGGATGGGTGGCGATCCGATCGATCCCGAGGATGACGACCTGGTGATCGCCCGCCGGGACCTGCGCCTGCACGGTTCCTTCGATCCAGGCCGACGCACCGTGGATGAACACGCCGTCCCCGCTACCGTGATGCAGCGCCAGCCCCTGGAAACGGTTGGCGGACCGGCTACCGAGGGCGCGGGCCGCGTCCTGCTGTTCGGTGCCGAGCAGGCTGAGGCCGAGTTGGTCCGCGCCCGTCAGCCGGGGCCAGGTGGTGGAGGTGTTCTGCACGCAGAACGACACCAGCGGCGGATCGAGCGACACGGGCACGAAGGTCGCCACCGCCAAACCGTGCGGGACGCCGTCGACGCGGGCGCAGACCGCAACCACCCCGCTGGGGAAGTTCGCGAACGCGCGACGCAGACCGGCGCCGTCGGCGGGTACGGAGAACAGTTCATCCATGATTCGGTACTCCCGTTCTGGTCAGCGCGTCGACCACCGGCCGCCACCGCCGCGCGTATTCGGCGATGACGCCGTCGTCCTGGAAGGTGCGATCCGACAGGTAGAGCCCGGGCAACGGCGTGGTGGCGCCGAGTTCCACCAGGACCGGTTTGAGCAGCAGGTCGGGCGCGAGAGCGTGCGCCGGGCCCGCACCGAGCATCAGAGGTACCGCCACCACGCCGGCCAATCCGGTTCCGCCGTCGAACTGTTCGAGGAACAGTTTCAGCAGGCCGGTGTAGGTGGCTTTGAAAGTGGGGCTGGCGAAGACCACCAACTCCGATTCGGCGACCGTGCGCACCGTCTCGGCGACCCGCGGATCACCCCACGACAGCAGGGCGGGCCCCAACGACACCAGATCCACCACCGTTGGCGTGGACTCCGGCCGCAAAGCTTCGGCGAGCAACGTCGCCGCGGTCGATGTGCGCGAGCCCGGTTTCGGATTGCCGACCACCACCGTCACTGCCACTTTCTTCTCCTCACTCCTCAGATCACCCCGTGTAGCGGCGGCGGGGTGCCGTGCAGCACCGACCGGCCGATGTGCTGGTATTTCCACCGCACCGGGTCGTGCAGGGTATGTGTGCGGGCGTTGCGCCAGAAATGGTCGAGGTTGGTTCCGGCTGCGGCGCTTCGGGTTCCGGAGACTTCGAAGAGAGCAGATGAGACCTCGTTCGCCGCGCGGTCGGCGACGATCTTGGCCGTGGCGACCGCCAGCGAGGCCTCGGCCGCGGTAGCGGCGTCCACAGCCGCACCGGCCGCCGCCAGCGTGGCTTCCGCCGTCCGCACCGTCACCGCCAGTTCCCCGAACCGCTGGATCAGCAACGGATCATCCACCGCCCGATCCACTCCGGCTTCGAACCACGGCCTGGATCGTGTCCGCACGAATTCCGTTGCCGCATCGAGGGACCCGCGTGCGATCCCGGTATCGATCGCGGCATGCACCAGCTGCGCGAACGCACCGTAACCGGTGGGTGCGCCGACCGCCGCCGCCCGGGCGACCAGCTGATCGCGGGCCACCAGCACCCCGTCCAACTCGACGGTGCCGCTGCCGGTGGTGCGCTGGCCGATGGCGTGCCAATCGTCGATGATCCGGACACCGTCGGTGTCGGCGGGCAGGAACGCGACGTACTCCCCCGGCGGCAGGCCGCTGCGCCCGTCCGGATCGTCGAGCCTGGTGAGCACTGCGAGGATGTCGGCGAACAGCGAGCCGGTGCAGTAGAACTTGGTGCCGTCGATGCGGAAACGGGACCCGGCCGGGCGGACGGTGGTGGCGATCTCGGCCACCGTCGCGCCCGTCCGCTCCGATTGCGCGTTCGCGATCCGGGCTCCGTCGAGCACCGCCCCGAAATACCGGCTGCGCTGCTGCGCCGAACCGGCCAGCCGCAGCAGGTTCAGATACACGAAATGGCTGTGCGGGATCTGCGCGATATTCGGATCGGCCGCCGCAAGAATGCGCACCACCTCGGCCACCACACTCGGCGCCAAGTCCGCCCCACCGAATTCGGCGGGAACGGTAACGGCGAGCAACCCCGATGCCGACAGCTGATCTAACTGGGCATAAGGCAATTCGCGGTCGCGGTCACGCGCTGCGGCGTCCGCGGCGAACTCGGCTGCCAGCCGGGCGGCGACCGAGCGGGCCTCGTCGGCGGAGGTGATGCGGTCGGCGGCGACAGCGGTCATCGGCCCGCCGCGACGGGCGTGCGCGCCGCCTCCAATTCCCGGACCAGGGGCAGCACCTTGGCGCCGAAATACTCGATTTCCTCCTGGAAGTGCATGAATCCGCCGAGAATCAGGTCGACGCCGAGGTCGCGGTAGGCGACGATCCGTTCGGCCACCTGCTCGGGGGTGCCGATCAACTGGGTGCGGAATCCGTCGTTGTATTGCACGAGGTCCTCGAACGTGGAATCGGCCCACATCCCCTTGCCGTCGCGAGTGGACGCGCCCGCCTGCTGAACTGCATCGCGGAACCCCTGCACCGCAGGCTTGTTCGCCTTCTCGATGATCTCGCGCAGGGTATCCCGCGCCTCCTTCTCGGTATCGCGGGCGATGATGAACCCGTTGAGCCCGAACTTCACCTCCCGCTGATGCTCGCGCGCGACCGCACGCAGATCGTCGAGCTGCTCGGTGACGCCGTCGAAGTCCTTGCCGTTGGAGAAGTACCAGTCGGCGAAGCGGCCGCCATTGCGGCGCGCGGCGGTGGAGTTACCGCCCTGGAACAGTTCGGGATTCGAGCGTTCCGGGGTATTGAGCGGTTTCGGCTTCAACGTGAAATCCCGGATGCGGTAGAAGTCTCCGCCGTAATTCACCTTGTCCTCGGTCCAGATCTTGCGGATCACCTCGAGGAATTCCGCGCTGCGCCGGTACCTTTCGTCGTGTTCGAGCCAGGGTTCACCGAGCGCGGTGAACTCACCGGCGAACCAGCCCGACACCACATTGATGGCGAAACGACCGTTGGACAGGTGGTCGGCGGTGGCGCCGAATTTCGCCAGCACCGCTGGATGCCACAGTCCGGGATGTACCGCCGCGATCACCTTCAATCGCTCGGTGGCGCCGAGCAGGGCCAGGCTGAACGAGGTGGACTCGTGCTGGTATTCGGCACCGTAGGAGGCGGTGTAGCGCACCTGCGAGAGCGCGTAGTCGAAACCGTTGTTCTCCGCGGTCTGCGCCAGTTTCTTGTTGTATTCGAAATCCCAGCCGGTGCGCTGCTCGATATCGCTGGTCACCAGGCCACCACTCACATTGGGCACCCAATAGGCGAACCGGATCCGGTCGGCGATCTGCTCGGTGCTCATCAGGCCACCGCCACTGCGGGCGCGAACGACGACCGCTCGAAACGGCCCGCGGGCGCGAACCGTCCGAGCAGCTCGGCGGCGTCGACTCCGGTGACCTGCGTGATGTAGGCGGCGGCGTCGGCGGCCGACTCTATGGCGAGCAGGGGCTGCGGCCGGTGTAGCAGACCCACCAGCGCCGAGGCGAACCGCGGATCGACGGCGGCGGCCGCGAAGAACGGTTCGGCGATCTCGCCGAGGGCGGGGTCGCTGAGGAACAGCCTGGTCACCTTGTTCGCGGCATCGCTGCGGGCGGCGAGGAAGCTGTCGTATTGCGCCTGGAGCCACGCGGCGTCGAACGGACCGTCATGCACGGCGGCGGCCGCGATCAGCCGCTGTGCCTGGATCAACCCGCTCTGCGCGCCCTGTCCGGCGATCGGGTCGTAGGCGACCGCGGTGTCACCGAGCGCGGCGACCACATGTCCGTTGGCGGTATGCCCCACGCCCGCCCGGACCACCGGCCGCACCGCACCCTTCAGCCAGGAATGCGGGTCCTCGGCGATCACCTCGGTGGCGAGCACCTCCGGCAGATCCCAGTCGGCGAAATCGCGGTAGAGGTCCTTGACGATCGCCAGCGCGGATTCAGCGGAATCGGCTGCGGCGAACCGCGATTCCCATTCGCTGCCGGGCCGCGCCCAGCCGAGGAACGCCCAGCTCGGGCCGGCGTCCTTGTGCAGGTACGGGCCCCACCAGCCTTCGCCCTGGTCGGCGATGATGGAGAAGCCGCTGTGTGCACCGCCCGCCGGTCCGCGATGGGCGAACACGCCCTGGTCATGTCCGAGCCCGGTGACGGTGACGGTCAACAGGGACCGCTGCGGCTTGTCGTAGACGGTGCGCCGCTGGTCGATGGCGAACAGATCGGACAGCCCGGCCTTGCCGGTCGCGACGAGGGTGAGATCGTTGGCGGCGGCAATGCTGTCCAGGGTTTCCGGAGTCACCGGCTCTACGAGGAAGGCGCCGCCGCGCTCCCGGAAGGCGGTCAGCCGCTCGTCGGCCTTGAGCCGGGTATCGACCGCGACGCCGACGTAGCCGTCGAACTGCCCGTCGAAGGCGATGAGCTCGGCCCCGTCGGGACCGGCGATGCGCGCGCTGAGCCCGGTGTGCCGTGGCGCGCGCCCGGTGTAGCTGTCCAAGCCGAGCGCGGCCTCGGCCTGCTGGGTCTCACCGAACTCGAGCGCGGTGCCGGTGGCGGGCACGTCGTCGCGCAGCGCGCGTTGGTCGCGATCGCTGTAGAGGGTGACGTCGAAGCCTGCGTCGAGCAGGCCGAGGGCCGCAGTGACGCCGGTCTGGCCGGCGCCGATCACCGCGGCCGTACGGGTGGAGCGGGAAGCGGATTGCTGCGTGGTCATGGGTGAATGGTGCTGGTGGCGCGCCTGTTGCGGCAGTATTGCGATCACGCAGAATCAATAGGGAGACCGTATGAGCTCCGGGCATACGATGACCGCATGTCGTTCACCGTCACCGAACTGAGCGGGGACCGCACCGAGCAGTACCGCGAGCTCGCCGAACAGGCGCGGGCGCTGGTCGCGGGCGAATCCGACCGCATCGCCAATGCCGCGAACCTGTCCGCCCTGCTGTTCCACACCCTGCCCGGCCTCAACTGGGCCGGCTTCTACTTCTTCGACGGCCACGAACTGGTGGTCGGGCCGTTCCAGGGCAAGCCCGCCTGCGTGCGGATCGCCCTCGGCAAAGGGGTATGCGGTACCGCCGCCACCACCCGCGTCACCCAACTCGTCCCCGATGTGCACGCCTTCCCCGGCCACATCGCCTGCGACGCGGACACCCGCTCCGAAATCGTGATCCCGCTGGTCCGGGAGCGCGAGCTGATCGGCGTCCTCGATCTCGACAGCCCCCAGCCCGCCCGCTTCGACACCACCGACCGGATCGGGCTGGAAGCCGTGGCCGCGATCTTCCTCGGCTCGTTCTGAGCCGGCCGGCCGCGCCACGACAGCGCCACGTCAACAACTACGGCGGCAGCGCGCTCATCCCGGCCGCCGAACACGGCTCGGTCCGTACCGTGCGCCGACTCATCGACGCCGGCGTCGCGCCCGGCGACCTACCCTGAGTACGCCGCAGCGACAATCGGTGCCGCGACTCACCCGGCGGTGATCACCGACTTACCCCGTGTGCGCGGCAGCGACCCGACGGACAGCCTCCTCCGGCAACACGGTCGAACCCGGGCCCCCGAGCCGATAACGCGCCCCGCGGTGCTCTTCCGGCAGCCGATCACCGGCGCCGAAGAGCGCGTTGCGCAGCGTGCCCGGCTGATACTCCGTGGCGTACACGCCGCGTTCGGTCAACACCGGAACTACATGCCGGACAATATCTTCGAAGCTTCCGGGCGTGATCGCGTATGCGAGGTTGAACCCGTCCAGGTCGGTGTCGTCGACCCATTCCTGCAACCGGTCGGCCACGGTCTCCCCGGATCCGACGAACACCGGGCCCATCCCGCCGATGCCCGCCCAGCGGCCGATATCGCGGACGGTCCATTCGCGCCCGTCGTCGTCGAATTCCTGGAACGCCGCGACCGCCGACTGGATCGCATTGCTGCGCACCTCGCCGATCGGGTCGTCGAGGTCGTAGGTGGACAGGTCGATGCCCATCCAGCCGGACATGAACACCAGCCCGCCCTCCACGCTGGCATAGGACAGGTATTCCTCGTGCTTGCGCTGCGCGGCGACGTCGGTCGCATCGGTGACGATGGTGGCCAGGGCATAGATGCGGGCCGCGTACCGATCCCGTCCCGCCGCTTCCAGCGCATCCCGCACCCGCGCGACCGTCTGCGCGAGCACGCGTTTCGACGGCCCGGCGATGAAGATCGCCTCGGCGTTCTCGGCCGCGAACCGCACCCCGCGCGGTGAGGCGCCCGCCTGATAGATGACGGGCGTGCGCTGCGGCGACGGCTCCGACAGATGCACGCCGGGCACGGTGAAATGCTTGCCCTGGTGCCCGATGTGGTGCACCTTGGCCGGGTCGACGTAGATGCCGCGCTCGCGGTCGCGGACCACCGCGTCGTCCTCCCAGGAACCCTCCCACAGCTTGTAGAGCACCTCCAGGTACTCGTCGGCCTGGTTGTAGCGCTCGTCGTGATCCAGCTGGTCGTCGGCGCCGAAATTCCGTGCCGCCGAAGGCAGATAGCCGGTCACCACATTCCAGCCGAGCCGTCCCTTGGTGAGGTGATCGAGCGTGGACAGCCTGCGTGCGAACGGGTACGGATGCTCGAATCCGGTGCCGGTGGTGATGCCGAATCCGAGATGTTCGGTGACCGCGGCCATCGCCGAGACCAGCAGCAGCGGGTCGGCCAGCGGGATCTGGGCGGCCTGGCGCAGGGCCGCGGTGTCGTCGCCGCCGTAGACGTCGTAGGTGCCGAGCACATCGGCGATGAAGATGCCGTCGAAACGCCCGCGCTCCAATAGTTTCGCCAGTTCCGTCCAGTAGGACAGGTCCTTGTAGCGGTGCGATTGGTCGTCGGGATGACGCCACAGCCCGGGCGACTGATGCGCCACGCAGTTCATATCGAAGGCGTTGAACCGAATCCGCCTGCTCATCGCGCCACCGCCGCCCCGCGCGCGCCCGCGCTCCACGCGAACGGCAGCTCGGTGCCGTTGAGCAGGTGATCGCCGATGGCGCGGGCCTTGAAGATGGCCGGGTTGTGCACCGAGATGGTGCGGGCATTGCGCCAATGCCGGTCCAGCCGCAGCCGCTCCGACACCACCGACGCACCGCCCACCTCGAACAGCTGAGTGGTCGCCGTCAGTACCGTATCGATGACGCCCAGCTGCGCCTGCGCTGCCGCCAATTCCGCCGCTGCCAGCGCCTTTTCGTCGCTCGCCCCGGCGGCCAGCACCTCGTCGAGCACATCGGCCACCGCCAGCACACTCGCCCGCGCCCCGAACGCGGCCGCCGACAACCGCCCGATCACCTGCTGCACCAGCGGATCTTCCCGCGGCAGAGCCGCGGCGGCGTGGGTATAGGTGCGGGTGCGTTCGGTGACCCACGCGCGGGCATCGCGTTCGGCGCGCGCGGCGATGCCGGCGAGCACGGCCAATTGGACCAGCTGAAGATACGAGGTGGCATAGGTGCGTCCGGGCGCGCCGTAGCCCGGCCCGAGTATGCGTTCCTCGGCCACGACCACATCGGTGAATTCGGTGGTCCCGCTGGCGGTGAGCCGTTGCCCGAAACCGTCCCAGTCGTCGTGCTGACGGACCCCGTCGGCGTCGGCGTCGACCAGCACCCCGACGCGCTCGCCGTCCCGGTCGGCGGCCACCAGGATGTGATCGGCGTACAGCGAGCCGGTGCTGTAGTACTTGACGCCGTTGAGCAGCCACTGCTCGCCGCGGCGGGTGAGCGTCGTCCGATAGCGGTCGACGGCGCCGACCCCCGGTTCGGTGATCGCATTACCGACCAGCGTGCCCGCCGCCACCGCGCGCAACCAGGCATCACGGGACGGACCCGGCGCGGCGAGCAACTGATCCTCCACGAAGGAGAAATGCACTCGCAGCGCCTGCGGCAGATTGGATTCGGCGGCGGCCAGGTCGATGAGCAGGCCGAACAGCTGACGCACGGTCGCACCGAACCCGCCGGCCTCCACCGGGACCCGGAGCGCACCGAAGCCGGCCGCCTTCAGCCAGCCGATCTCCTCGTGCGGCAATCGGCGGTCGATCTCGCGCTCGACCGCGCCCGCGGCGATCCGGTCGAATATCGGCGCGAAGGTCGCGGCCAGCTCAGCGTCGGAAAGTGATGTCGCGGATGTCATCGGCCCACGATCGCCCAGCCCGCCGCCGAGATCACCGGTTACGCGCAGCGCGATCGAAAGGCATTCGTGTCGGTGCCGCGGGCTATGGTCACGGCGTGACTGGCGGGCGGTACACCTTTACGGCGCAGGTGTGGGAGCACCACGGGCAGGGCTCATGGCATTTCGTCGACCTGCCCGAAGACATCGCCGACGAGATCGAGGAGATGTACGGGCACCGCGCGGGCGGGTTCGGCTCGGTGCGGGTCCGGGTGACGATCGGGGACAGTCGCTGGTCGACCTCGCTGTTCCCCGACAAATCCAGGGCCACCTATATCCTGCCGGTGAAGAAGCCGGTCCGTCTCGCCGAGGATCTGGTGGCCGGGTCGCGGGCGCGGATCGAGATCGTCATCGCGATCTGATCCGCGCTCCGCTCATCGGGTCAGCTGGGCAGCTTCACGCATTCGGTGACGATCTTGCCCTGGGCCGCGCGGGTCTTGTCGGCGTCTTCCTTGCTCATGCCGAAGTTCTCCGCGTCCGGCGACTGCGGGTCGTGCTCGCCGGACATCAGCGTGCGCAACCCGTCTTGGGAGATGCCCTCGGCGACGAAGACCTTCGCCACGCAATCGGCGAGCGCCTTGTCCTGCATGCCCTTGTCCTGCATGGATTTGGACAGGTCCGCCTCCGTGACGGTCGCCTCGGCATCGCTGCCGCCGCACGCAGCCAGCAGCGGCAGGGCGATGAGCGCCGTGGCAATCAGCTTGATCCGCACCGAATTCCTCTCTCAGGGGGTGTCGCAGCCGGGCCGGCGGTGGCGCCGGAGCGGCGGTTCCGCGGCGGGTGACGGCGCGGATCCACGCCCGTGTGTAGTCGCAGCGATGCGAAGTCCGCAACCCGAACCGGCGTTTTTGCGGGCATTCCACAATGGGCGTCGCTCAGAGGTCCATGGCGGCGCGTAGTGCGGTGTCGAGGCGGTCCATCGTCTCGGCGTCGGCCTCGTCCACCCGTTCGGCCAGCCAGCCCCGGTAGATCCGGCCGATATTGCCCGCGTGCACCCAGCCCAGCGAACCCAGCGGGACGGCGAGGATGTCCTGCGGATCCTGCTCGAGCAGTTCCGCGGCGATCAGCCAGGGGCGCGGCGATTCGTTGATGCCATCGCTGCTGATGAGCACGACGGTGCGGGGTGGTGACGAACCGTGCGGGTGATACAGCCAGAGCTCACCCCTGCGCACGCATCGCCTCCTCCGCGGCGGCCAGCTCGGCCGCATCGCGCGCGGCCTGGGCCGCGATCTCGGCCGGTTCCGGCATCGGACCGACCCCGGTGCGCACGGCTTCGCGGCGCGCGGCCTTGGAGATCCAGGCCGACGGTGACATGCCCGCGCGGGCGGCGGCCTGTTCGGCATACGACCAGGCGGATTCGTCCAGCGACAGGGTGACCTTACGCGTTGCCATACCAATTATCGTACCGCCGGCCGGGTCGGCTGCCCACCCTCGTAATCGAACTGACAGCACGCGCCTGCTGTTAATCTGACGGCTCACGACAGCGATCGGAGTCGACCATGAGCACCCTGCGCCACGACCGTTTCGGCAGCGGCGAACCGCTGGTCCTGGTGCACGGCGTCGGCAGTCGCCGGCAGGTGTGGGAGCCGATGATTCCGGCGCTGGCCGACACCTTCGAGGTGATCACGGTCGATCTGCCCGGTTTCGGCGAATCGGCGCCGCTGCCGCACACCACCGTCACCACGCTCGCCGACGCGCTCGCCGAGTTCCTGGCCGAAGAAGGGATCGAGCGCCCGCACCTCGCGGGGAATTCGATGGGCGGCGGCATCTCGCTCGCCCTCGGCGCCCGCGGACTGGCTCGCTCGGTGACGGCCTATTCGCCGATCGGTTTCTGGGATACCGCGGGCCGGATCTGGTGCCAGCAGTCGCTGGGCAAGTCGAAGGCCATCGGCAACCGCCTGCGGCCCGCGCTGCGCACGGTGCTCGGCACCGCGGCCGGCCGGACCGCCTTCCTGGGCCTGGTCATCGGCAAGCCGTGGGCCCTGGACACCGAGATCGCGGTCGCCACCGCTCTCGGCGCCATGGACGCCCCCGCCTTCGACGACGCCCTCGCCTCCTTCACCGACTTCCGCCTGCCCGATCCGAGCGCACTGACCGATCTCCCGGTGACCATCGCATGGGGCAACCGCGACATCCTGCTCACCTACGCCACCCAGGCCCGCCGCGCCAGGGCGCTACTGCCGGGCGCCGAGCACATCACCCTGCGCGGCAGCGGCCACACACCCACCTACGACGATCCCGAGGGCTGCGCGCGGGTGCTGCTGGACCGGCTCGCCTGACCGGCCGCCGCCTCCCCCTGCGAGGCGACGGCCGGACTCGACGCTAGTGGGTCAGCGCCCCTGCCACTGCGGCTCGCGCTTCTGCGCGAAGGCCAGCGCGCCCTCGGCGGCGTCCTTGGAGAACAGCGCGGGCAGCGCCACCTCGCCCTGTTTGGCGAAGGCTTCGGCGGTGCTCCAGTCCGGGGATTCGTCGATGATCCGCTTGCTCGCCGCGACCGCCAGCGGTGCCGCGGCCGCGATCTCGGCGGCCAGTTCGAGTGCGGTGTCGAGCGCGCCGCCCGGTTCGGTGACCCGGTTGACCAGGCCGAGTTGATACAGCCGCTCGGCGCTGATCCGGCCGCCGGTCAGCGCCAGCTCGGCCGCGGTGCTGCGCGGTAGGCGCTGGGTCAGCCGCAAGACACCGCCGCCCGCCGCGACCAGGCCGCGCTTGACCTCCGGAATGCCGAACTGCGCGTCCCGGGCGGCGACGATCAGATCGCCGGACAGGGCCAGCTCGAAACCACCGGCCAGCGCGAAGCCTTCGACCGCCGCGATCATCGGCTTGGCAGGCGGTTTGGCCGCGATACCCAGCGGACCGCGATGCGGAGTCATCGGCATTTCCCCGCGCGAGGCGGCGACCAGATCCATTCCGGCACTGAAGGTGCCGCCTGCGCCGGTGAGGACCAGCACCCGGGCTTGCACATCGGCCTCGAACGCGTCCACGGCCGCCTCGATGGCCTGCGCCGTGGCCAGATCGATGGCATTGCGCGCTTCGGGGCGGTTCACGGTCAGCACGGTGATCGCATCACGCCGTTCGACCAGCACCAGATCGGTCATGGGATGTCCTCTCGATGGGCAGCACCTGGCCGTCATCGGATCGTCGACGACCACCGGGATCGACACTATGCGAGGCGGGCCACGCGTGACCCGGCTTCGGTTCGCTCTCCCGCTCAGCGAACCGGCGCCCGGGACCAGTGCGGCCCCGAGTCCTCGAAAGCGCCCCACGGCCGAACTTACCGCAGAGTAAGATAATGCCATGGGCTCACACATCGCGGTGCGATTCGAGGGCGAACGCGCCTACGTCACGCTGAACCGGCCGGACAAGCACAACGGCCTCACCATCGAGATGCTGCGCGATCTGATCGAGGCCGCGGATACCGTGGCGAAGCGGCGCGAGGTGCGCGCGGTCATCCTGTCCGGCAACGGGCCCAGCTTCAGCAGCGGCCTCGATATCGCCAAGGCCACCGGCGATCCGCTGGCCATCGTGCGCAATTTCGTCCCGCTGCCGTGGCGCGGCACCAACACCTTCCAGGAAGCGTGCTGGGCGTGGCGGCGGTTGCCGGTGCCGGTGATCGCCGTCGTGCACGGCCGCTGCTTCGGCGGCGGTCTGCAACTGGCCTTGGCCGCCGACTTCCGTTTCGCCACCCCCGATTCCGAATACTCAATCATGGAGGCCAAATACGGCCTGATCCCGGACATGACCGGCACCGCGACGCTGGCCCGGCTGGTCAGCGCCGATCAGGCCCTGCTGCTCGCCATGACTGCCGACATCGTCGACGCCGCGCACGCCGCCCGCATCGGCCTGGTCACCGAGCTCAGCGCGGATCCACTGGCCGAGGCCGAGAAACTCGCCGATCGGATCGCGGCCCGTCCGCCCGAGGCCGTCGCCGCCGCCAAGCGCCTGATCGACCGCACCTGGCAGGCCTCGGCCCGCCGCGCCTTCGCACTCGAGCGTGCCGCGCAGTTGCCGCTGATCATCCGGCGGGCGTTGGGATCGGGTGGAAAAACACCGAAATAGTTTTGGGGGATCGGCCGGTCGAAGGCGCAACCCCCCAATTCTGGGGATTTCACTGCTAGCATTTCCGACGATTTGCCAGCCAGTCGAAATGTGGTGCACGACACACGCGTGCGTTCCGTGGATCGAGGCCCATTTCGGCGCGACCCCGGAGGCCCGACCCAGTGCGCAGAACCGCGTCCCTCCTGATGTCCGCGCTCGCGGGCGCCTCGGCCCTGCTCCTCACCGCGACTACCCCGGCTACGGCAAACCCAAACGCCATCAACCCGATCCCGGTGCTCAACGGCACCAACGGCCTGCCCAACCTGCCCGGGCGCACCCAGGCCGTGTTCCAGGTGACGGGCATGGCCAGCCCGAACGTCACCCAGAACTACAACGTGCTCGGCACCGACCTCGGCATCATGTGGGACAACGGGCACGGCGAGATGCTCACCGCCTTCGGTGACACCGCCGGCCTCGGCTTCCCGAACCTGCTGGCGGGCAGCATGTGGGCCTGGCGCAGCAACATTCTGGTGCGCAGCCACACCAAGGACCCCTCCGGCGGCATCTACTTCGACAGCGTGGTGCGCGATGTCTTCGGCCAGGCCCGGGATCTGATTCCGAGCCCGAAGATTCCGTTCCTGGAGATCAGCCGCATCCCCACCGCGGGCATCTCGGTGGGCGGCGTGCAGTACATGAGCACCATGTCGGTCAAGACCTGGGACGCGCCCGGCGAATGGACCACCAACTTCTCCGGCCTGGCCGCCTCCGCCGACAACGGCGAGACCTGGGCCGATCTCACCGCGACCCGGCGGCCGAATGAGGGCGGTAACGCCAACTTCCAGATGAACGCCTTCCTGAAGGACGGCGGCTTCGTCTACGTCTACGGCACGCCGTCCGGCCGCAACAACGCCGCCTACGTCTCCCGGGTGCGCGAACCCGATATGCAGAACCTCGGCGCCTACGAGTACTGGGACGGCAGCAGCTGGGTGCGCGATGTGAACAAGGCCGCGCCGATCATGCACGGCGTCGGCGAGCTGTCGGTGATGTACAACGACTATCTCGGCCAGTTCATCTCGCTCACCACCGACCCGTGGAACTCGGTCGTCATGCGCCGCGCGTCCTCGCCGGTGGGCCCGTGGAGCCCGCCCGAGGTGCTGATCGACACCCGCGCCCTGCCCACCGCGTACGCGCCGTCGATCTTCCCGTACCAGACCGGCAGCGATCTGTACTTCCTGACGACGGTGCACAGCCAGTACAACGTGCTGTTGATGCGCACGCGGCTGTAGATTCCGGTTCCGCTGTCACGGTGCCCCGCGCCTGATCGCGCGGGGCATCGGCATGTTCGGGCCTGCCCGAGGCGGATTCGGCGGATGTCACGGCGACCGCGCAAGTCCGAGCGGCGCGTCTTGACCTGAACAATGGTTGATGTACGAGCCTGGTCCCACGCACGATCGACCAGGAGGACGTCATGACCGCTCGAGTGGACTCGGATATCACCGAAGTGCAGCAGTGGCTGCGGGCCCGCGCCCAGCCGGTGCGCACCGAATCCGACGCCGTCGGAGCCGATCTCGATCCGCTGACCGCGCGGCTCGCCGAGGCGACGGTGGTCGGGCTCGGCGAGTCGACCCGGTTCTCCCGCCAGACGTTCGGAGTGCGCGAGCGCATCTTCCGAACCCTGGTGCTACAGCACGGTTTCCGCGCGCTGGCGATTCAGGACGGTGCCCGATCCGGCGAGCGGCTCGACGCGTATGTGCGCACCGGTCAGGGTGATCCGGTCGCAGCGCTCGGCGGGGCCTGGCGGCCGTGGCGGACCGCGCAGATGGTGGCCGCCCTCGACTGGATCCGGGACTTCAACGAACAACATCCCGACGACCCCGTGACGGTGTTCGGCATCGAACCGCCGGCCGCCGAACCCACCGACTACGACGTGGTGCTCGACCACGTCGGCCGGGATTCCCCGGAGGCGCTGGCGCAGCTGCGATCCCATCTCGATCCGATCCGCACCGCGCACCGCATCGACGAGCATGTGCAGCGTCATCGGGGCATCCATCCCGGCCGCCCGTTCGTCGACCACGCCCGCGACGCCCTGCGATTGCTGGAGCAACTGCCCGCCGTCCCCGACGACATCGCCGCGCGCATGCGCATGATCGTCGATTTCCATCAGCACAGCGTCGCCGGACAGGGCGGGTTCGCCAGGGATGAACGCCGGTCGGCGGAGACCATCATCGAGCGGCAGCGGCGCACCGGCGCCAAGATCGTCTACTGGGACGGGCTCGGCCACACCGCGGCCTCGAGCGCGGGAGTCGGGCGCACCGACCAGGCACAATTCCGGGGTGCGGGCGTCCATCTGCGGGCCGAGTTCGGCGAGCGGTACAGCTCCGTCGCGATCGGCTTCCACCACGGCGACCTCGGCCTCGCGATCGTACCGGACCCCGCGCCGGATCTGCTCGACGCGCAACTGGGAGCCGTCGACCTGCCCGCCTTCGCTGTCGATCTGCACGGCGACGCACCCGAACAGGTCGACCGGTGGCGGCGCGGTCCGGCGAAACTGCGCACGATCAGCGGAATCTACGACCCGGCCAAGGACGACGAAGCGTTCGTCGAGGTCGGCTCGCTCACCGATGCCTTCGACATGCTGATCCACATCCGCGCGACGACCCCCGTCGACTGGCTGCCGGAGTTCGACGCCTGACCTCATAGGCGTCAATACACTGGCCCTCATGGACGCGGCCGAATGGGATGCGCGGTACGCGCAGGGTGAATTGGTGTGGGGCGCACCGCCGAACAGCACGGTGGTTGAGCATGTGTTCGGCCTGGATCGGGTGATGCCGCTGCACCCGGACCCCGACGGCGTCGTCCCCGATCTGCCGCGCGCCCTCGATCTGGCCTGCGGGGAAGGGCGCAACGCGCTGTGGCTGGCCACCCATGGCTGGCGGGTGCACGCGGTGGATTTCTCGCAGGTCGGCATCGATAAGGGGCGTACGGTCGCGAGCCGGTTGTCGCGTTCGGTCCGGGAACGGCTCACCTGGCAGTGCGCCGACCTCACCGACTTCGCGGACACCGGGATCACCGGCCCGTACGAACTGGTGCTGATGGTGTTCCTGCATCTGCCCGCCGCTCAGCGCCGCCCGCTGGTGCGGGAGGTGGCGCAGCTGCTCAGCCCCGGCGCGACCCTGCTGGTGCTCGGCCACGACAGCACCAACCTCACCGACGGCTACGGCGGCCCCCAAGACCCGGACATCCTGTTCACACCCGACGACATCGTCACCGATCTGGCCGGTCTACCGGATATCCACATCCGCGTCGCCGACCGCATCCAGCGCCCCACCGAGGGCCGCGACGCGATCGACGCCCTCGTCATCGCCACCCGCGCCCACCTCGATCCGGAGCCTGCGCCGCCGGCCGAGTGAGCGGCGGCACCCATTACGGCCCGCCGCTCCACCGCCGCAACCAGGCACCCGCCGTCTCACCGATGACGTCGAACCCGGCCCGGAAAGAATGCGGCTGACCAGGGATGACGCACACCTCCGCGGCGTCGCCGGGGTCCGGGATCCCGAACGGATCGCTCCCACCGTTGATCACCACGACCTCGATCGCACCGGGCGCGAGCAGCTCCTCGCGCCGGGATTTCTCCGGTTTCCCCGGCGGATGCAACGGGAACGACAGGGCGATCACCCCGCGCGCGCCGACCTCGACGGCGGTCCGGCACGTCACCCGCGCCCCGTTACTGCGCCCACCCTGGATGAGCGGCAGTTTCTTGCCCGCGCGCCGGCGCACGGCGTCCACGATCTCCACCCAGGCGGCGTCCTGCTTCACCGCCGACCCGGGTGCGCGTCCGCCCGCGACCCGGTAGGGCTGCGTCACCAGACCGACCGCCCCGCCTTCGGCCAGTGCCGAATCGCGAACAGCCAGAATGTCTTTGGCATCGACGCCGCCACCGGCGCCATGAGTCAGCAGCAGCAGGAAGGTCGCCGCGCGCGGCTTGCGCAGCTGCACCTCGGCGGGCCCGGCACTCGTCTCGATCCGCACACCTCACAGTAACCGCAGGTCAGCTGCCAGCCCCGGGCCCGGTGGCGGGCGGCGTGTTCATCGCGTCACATTGGCGGTTTTCGTCTTTGCGACCGCCTTACTGGCCGGTAATATGGCGAATAAGTTACCCGCGAGTAGCATGCGGAAAACCGGTATGGCTACCCGGAGGCGACAACGGGCGGGAACGGCAGAACAACCGACCGCACCAACTCGATGGAGAGTGAGTAGCAGACATGGGCCATTACAAGAGCAACGTCCGCGACCTGGAGTTCAACCTCTTCGAGGTGCTCGGCATCGGTTCGCTGCTGGACAGCGGCGCCTACGGTGACCTGGACACCGACACCGTGAAGGAAATGCTGAACGAGGTCCGGCGCCTGGCCGAGGGCCCGCTGGCCGAATCCTTCGTCGACGGCGACCGCAACCCGCCGGTCTTCGACCCGGAGACCCACACCGTCACTCTCCCCGAGTCGTTCAAGAAGTCCTACCGCGCCCTCGAAGACGGCGAGTGGGCCAAGGTCCCGGTCCGCGAAGAGCTCGGTGGCCTCGGCGCCCCCAGCGTCGTCGGCTGGGCCCTCGGCGAGATGATCCTCGGCGCCAACCCGCCCGCGCAGATGTACGCCGCCGGCGCCGGTTTCGCGCAGGTGTTCTACAACAACGGCACCGATGAGCAGAAGAAGTGGGCCCAGATCATCGCCGAGCGCAACTGGGGCGCCACCATGGTGCTGACCGAGCCCGACGCGGGCTCCGACGTCGGCGCCGGCCGCACCAAGGCCATCAAGCAGGAGGACGGCTCCTGGCACATCGAGGGCGTCAAGCGCTTCATCACCTCCGGTGATTCCGACGACCTGTTCGAAAACATCATGCACCTTGTGCTGGCCCGCCCCGAGGGCGCCGGCCCGGGCACCAAGGGCCTGTCGCTGTTCTACGTCCCGAAGTGGCACTTCGACTTCGAGACCCAGACCAAGGGCGACCGCAACGGCGTGTTCGTCACCAACGTCGAGCACAAGATGGGCATCAAGGTCTCGGCCACCTGTGAGGTCACCTTCGGTGGCCACGGCATCCCCGCCAAGGGCTGGCTGGTCGGCGAGGTGCACAACGGCATCGCGCAGATGTTCGACGTCATCGAGAACGCGCGCATGATGGTCGGCACCAAGGCCATCGCGACCCTGTCGACCGGTTACCTGAACGCCCTGGCCTACGCCAAGGAGCGGGTGCAGGGTGCCGACCTGACCCAGATGACCGACAAGACCGCCCCGCGCGTCACCATCACCCACCACCCGGATGTGCGTCGCTCGCTGGCCATGCAGAAGGCCTACGCCGAGGGCCTGCGCGCGATCTACCTCTACACCGCCGCGCACCAGAACGAGGACATCGCCGAGCTGGTCTCGGGTGCGGACAAGGACACCGCGTTCCGCGTCAACGATCTGCTGCTGCCGATCGTCAAGGGTGTCGGTTCCGAGCGCGCCTACCAGTACCTGACCGAATCGCTGCAGACCTTCGGTGGCTCCGGCTTCCTGCAGGACTACCCGATCGAGCAGTACATCCGCGACGCCAAGATCGACTCGCTCTACGAGGGCACCACCGCCATCCAAGCGCAGGACTTCTTCTTCCGCAAGATCGCCCGCGACCGCGGTGTGGCCCTGGCGCACGTGGCCGGCCAGATCCAGAAGTTCATCGACTCCGAGGCGGGCAACGGCCGGCTGAAGGGCGAGCGCAAGCTGCTGGCCACCGCGCTCGAGGACGTACAGGCCATGGCCGCCACCCTCACCGGGCACCTGATGGGCGCCCAGGAGCAGCCGACCGAGCTGTACAAGGTCGGTCTGGGTTCGGTGCGCTTCCTGATGGCCGTGGGCGACCTGCTCATCGGCTGGCAGCTGCTGCGTCAGGCCGAGGTGGCCGGCTCCAAGCTGGACGAGGGCGCCACCGGTGCCGACGAGGCGTTCTACAAGGGCAAGGTCGGCGTCGCGCAGTTCTTCGCCCGCAACGTCCTGCCGGAGCTCACCTCCACCCGCACCGTGCTGTCGAACCTGGACAACGACATCATGGAGCTCGACGAGGCCGCCTTCTGAGGCAGCGCACCCGAGCGATAACAGCATGATCGAAGCGGCCCGGATTCGTCCGGGCCGCTTCGCTGTATCTGGCAGCTGCCGGTCGTCCCGGTTAAGGTTCTCTTGCGTTCGGAACAGGTGGGATCTGGCCAGGAGGAAACGTTGAAGCTGAACCGGTCGTTGGCCGCGCTCGCTCGCGCCGGGGCGGTGGGTGCGGTGTGTTCGATGGTTCTGGCGGGGCCCGCCATCGCGGACCCGAACAATGTCAATCCGATTCCCGGCCTGAACGGTCAGCCGCGCGGACTGCCCGCACTGCCGGGGCCGACGCAGGCCGTCTTCCAAGTCACCGGGATGGACAGCCCGAACCGGACGCAGAACGTCAACGTGCTCGGCACCGACCTGGGCATCATGTGGGACGACGGGCGAGGCGGGATGATCACCGCCTTCGGCGACAGCGCCGGGCTCGGCGTGCCGAATCTGCTCGCGGGCAGCGTCTGGGCGTGGACCAGCAATGTGCTGTTCCGCAGCCACGACCCGAACCCGGCGGACGGCATCATGTTCGACGGCGTGGTGCCCAATCCGCTGCCCAGCCCGAAGATTCCGGGTATCGAGATCAGCCTCATCCCCACGGCGGGCATCTCCGTGGGCGGGGTGCAGTACATGTCCATGATGTCGGTGCGGCACTGGGGTGATCACGGCAAGTGGGAGACCAATTTCGCCACTTTGGCCGTCTCCGGTGACGGCGGCCAGACCTGGGCTCAGCTGCCCACCACCCGCCGCGCGAATGTCGACGGCTTCGAGAAGTTCCAGCAGAACGCCTTCGTCAAGAGCGGGGGCTACGTCTACAAGTACGGCACCCCGGCCGGTCGCGACCACGCCGGATACATCTCCCGGGTGAAAGAGCACGAGATCGCGAATCTCGATGCCTACGAGTACTGGGATGGCCACGGCTGGAAACCCAACGACGCCAAGGCCGCCGCGCCCATTGTCGGTGGGGTCGCCGAACTGTCGGTGCAGTGGAACGACCACCTCGGCCACTACGTCATGCTCACCACCGACCCCGCCAACTCGGTGGTCCTGCGCACCGCGCCTGCCCCGGAAGGCCCGTGGAGCCCGCCCCGCACCCTGATCGAGGCCGCCGCCCTCCCCACCGCCTACGCGCCGATGATCTACCCCTATCAGACCGGTAGCGACCTGTACTTCCTGCTCACCGTGCACAACCAGTACAACGTCATCCTGATGCGCACGCCGCTGTAGTTCGCCCACCCGGGCCGGTTCATGTGCCGGCTCCCAGTCCGGGCATGGCGCTTCCGGCCGCACCCGGTCAGGTATGCCATACTCTGCCCGCGGTACCGATTGCCTTTCGCTCCAATGCATTCGAAGGGCAGGGGTAACGAATGTGCGACGACTCGGTGTAGCGATACGCCGAGGTAGGGATCGGCGCCTATCGTTTCCCTTCTCGGTAGGCAAGTTGTGCGCAATGTGGACATCCGGCGCGGCAGAGGCGTAATTCAGCACACTCTGGCGTGCCGGTTTCGTGGTTTCTGGCGGAAGCGGTGAGGGGACATGATCGAACAGCGCTACACGATCGGCGAATACGTGCGCGAGCGGCGGCATTCGGTGGGAATGAGCTGCGGCGAAATGGCGGTGCGGGCACGGATTCCGCGGACGATCGCCGAGGAGGTGGAAAGCGGTGCGCGCGAACCCAGTTCGCAAACCTTGACGCAACTGTTCGACGCCTTGCAGGTTCCGGTGTGGTTCCGCGGGCATATCAGCACCCTGACCCGGCCGGATTACCTGCCCAGCGGGATCGGCGCCGTACCGGACACGCCCACGCCCGATGATCTGGCGGATCTGCGCAGCCTGACCCACCCGGCGTGTTTCCAGGTATTGCCGACCTTCGATATCGTCGCCGCCAATTCCGCGTATCAGCGGTGGTTTCCCGGCGTGGAGGCCGGGACCAACGCGCTGGAATGGATGTTCCTGAATCCGGCCGCGAAGGCGGTGCTACCCGACTGGCAGGCCGAGGCGCGACTGCTGGTCAACGCGTTCCGGGTGCTGTCACCCGGGCTCGCCGACGACAAGCGGATCGCCGAGATCGCCGACCGCTGCTCCCGGACACCGGAATGGGATCAGCTGTGGGCGGCGCCGCTGCGGCCCGACGAGCTGCACCGGGATCGGGTACTGGTGCGCGATCCCGTCACGCGACGTCAGCGCGGGATGATCGCGCGCATCTACGCGCCGGAGTTCCCGATGCGGCCGTGGATGCTGTACCGGCTGGTGCCCGGCGCCGGGCGCTGATCGCCCACGCCGGGCAGCGCGGCCCGCTACTCACATTTGACGATCGGGATCGGATCGTATTTCACGGTCCGCGTGGTTCGCGAAATCTCTTTACCGGTCGCGATATCGGTGATCACCCGGGTGTCGCTGACGGTGAAACCGTCGGCGCCCTCGGTCGCGATGCAGCCGTCGCCCTTGGGCAACGTGATGGTCTTGGGTTTCGTGGGTTTGGTGCGCTCGCCGGTGATGGATTCCACCTCGACGGTCTTGGTGCCCCAGATCCGCACCGTCACTTCGGAATTGTTGGCGGTGGCTTCGATATAGACGCCGTTCGGTGTGTTGTTGCGGAAACTCAGATCGATGGCGCCGTCGAAGACCGTCGCTTCCCGGGCCGCCGGATACCGCGAGATGTAATAGCTGTGCTCGGTGTGGCCGGCGTCTTCCAGGCCGGCGAAATAGGCGGCGTTGTAGAGGGTGGTGGCGAACTGGCTGATCCCGCCGCCGACCGCTTTGCTCGGTCGGCCGTGATCGATGATGCCGGATTCGACATAACCCTCCGCGATGCCGCGCGGACCGGTGAACTCGTTGAGTGAGAAGGTTTCTCCGGGTTTCACCACCGCGCCGTTGACCTCGCGGGCGACGGTGCGGATATTCACCCCGGACGGTCCACTGAACCCGCTGGTGGTGAATTCGCCCATCGGCTCGACGATGCCGAGGCCTGCGGCCGCTTCGGTGGTCAGCTTCGGCTCGACCTTCTCGTAGACCGCCGGTGCGGTGCGCTGCGGCGCGGGCGCGGCCAGCAGGGTCGCGAGCGGTTCGAGGGTCTTCGGCCAATTGATCTTGTCGCCGACCACCGACGGCACCACGGTGGGCTTGCCGCCGGCGAGGGTGAAGGTCGCGTCCTTGGGTTCGACCTCGGACTCCTTCAGCTGCGGAGCCAGCAGGTCGGTGGCGACCTTCTGGTCGATGCGCGGGGTCAGGCCGCCGTGGCCGTCGGGCGCGAAGGACACGATGGTGGCGATCTGCTCGGGCGCCAGCTGGGCTTTGCCGCCCTTGCCGTCGAAGATCACCGGCGCCGACACCGCGGGCTGCGCGATCTGCTGCAACGCCTGATCGATCGCGTCCTGTCGCACGGCGACCGGCGCGGGCGCGACCGGCACGTTCAGCTGGGTGGCCGTGATCCAGTCGTGGACGAGGACCTCGCGCGCCGCCGCAGCGTCGAGCACCCGGCCCGGGACCGGGGCGACCGCCACCGGCTGCGCGTTCTCGAAGACGATGGTGCCCTCGACCGTCGGCCGGTCGTGCACCCGCAGGCCGTCGAGCGTGGTGTTCAGCGCCTGTTCGTCGACGGCGGTGGCAGCGTCCACGTTTTCGGTGCCGAACAGCGAGGTCAACCGGGTGACCGGGTTGAGCGGCTGCCCGCCGATCCGATCCCAGGTGCCGTCCCAGTCGACGCTCAGCCCCGCCGACCCCGGCACCAGCGTGGTCTGCACATCGCCGATCGTCACAGGCAGTTCCCGACCCGCCCGGCCGTCCAGTTCCGCGCGCAGTTTCGCATCGGCCGCGGCCTTGTCCATACCGCCGATCTCGACCCCGGCGACCACCACGCCACGCGGCACGTCGCCCGAACTCATCGCCAGATCGGCCACGTACCCGAGCAGCCCCAGGCCGAACAGCGCACCCACCGCGATCCCGATCTTGCGCGCCTTCGGCGACTGCATGATCTGCAGGAACTCCGGGCGCTTCTTCGACTCGTCCGCTTGCCGGGAAATCGGGCGCCGCTCACCCGGGGCGCGCGGAGCCGGCGGACGAAGAGACTCGTCGTCGGCCGATCCGTGCTCCGCGCGGTTCGGCGCCGAGTAGGCGAGGTGTTCCTGCGCTCCCCCGTCGTGCCCTCCGGCGGCCACGCCCTGCCCGTCCCCGGACGGCGGCGCGAACCGCAGGGTCGACTCCTGGCCGTTGTCGCGCGCGCTACTGGTGGGCGGAACGGCACTCATGACCTCGGTCGGGGGATCCACGGGCTGCCCGGGGGCCCGGGCGCCGCTGAACCCATCAGCGGACCGACTCGTCGCACTCGCCACATCATCGGACCGACCGGGGCGACCGCGCCCGATCGGTGCATCGGCAGACGGGCCGGGGTAGCCGGCGCCGTTCGATGCCTCCATCGGCAGGCCGAGGTGAGGCACACCATCCGGAGAATCAGCGGATGGACCGGGCCGACCGGCGGCGCTCGAAGAGCCCGCACCAGCGCCGGGTCCGCCGGCCGCCGCACCGGCGGCAGGGCCGGGACGCCCGGGCCTGTTCCTGCCGGCGTGCTCAACGGGCAGGGCGTCGGTCTCGGCGGTTTGGTCGGCCGGACGGGAGGAGGGGACAGCCGGGGCGGGCGGGACGGGGAGCCGCTGCGTCAGGGGTTCCTGGGGCGACGAATCCACGGGCCGCGGATCCCCCGAGTGCGGCCAAGCGTTCTCCGCCTGCGGCCGAACATCCTGCGCATGCGTCCGAGCGAACTCCGCTTGCGACCCAGCACTCTCCGGGTGCAGCCGCGGATCCTGCGAGTGGGGCCGCGCGTGATCCGGCTGGACCGGCAGGCGCTGGGTCAGGTGTTCCGGCGCCGGCTCGGAGTGGCCGGGCGCACTCGGCGACGAGGGGGCGGATGGCATGGGCAGGCGCAGGGTCGCGCGGTCCAGAGGCGAGGTCGCACGTCCGAATCCGGGATCGGGTGCGGGGCGATCGGCGGCGGGCCGATTCGCCGGGGGCATCTCGCCGGACGGTGCACCGGCAGGTCGCTCGAGATCGCGCGGACTTTGGGTGTTTAGACCGGGAGCCGCCGGTGAATCCTGGGGCTGCGGGTGCCGATGGTCACTGAGTGACTGTTGGGGCCGCTGCGGTTGCTGAGGCTCCTGCGGCGACTGAGCCGACTGCGCCTGCTCGGCCTCCCTGCGCTGCTGTTGCTGCTGGGCGCGGGCCGATTCGAGGAACTGACGGAGCCCGCCGGTGGTGGGCTGGGTACGGCGGGCGGGCTCGGATCTCTCGCCGCGTCCGGTGTTCGACTCGCCGGTCACGAATCGTCCTCCCCACATCGGGTTACAAGTTCTCGCGCGGTGCGCGCGCTCGCCCAACGATAACGGTCGGGGTCGGCCACGTCAGTGCCGCACAGATCACACTGGATCGCGATCCAGCAAACCGCGGGCAAAGTTGCAGTTCGCACACCAAAAGGCTCCGTGCAGTTGCCGGGTCGGGGGTCTGGCAACTACACGGAGCCGATCTGTCTATCGGTGCCGCATTCGCCGCGTTACACCCGCCTGCCACATCAATTTCCTCCGGCGCGGGACAATCGGGCACGACCAGGGGTGACGACGAACGAGGAGATGATGGCATGCAGCTGGGAATGATCGGCCTCGGCCGGATGGGCGCCAACATCGTGCGCCGGATCGTCGCCGACGGGCACACCGCCGTCGGATATGAACGGCACGCGCCGCTCATCGACGAACTCAGCGCCGAGCTGGACGCCGCGTTCTCCGGCACCACCGATCTGGCCGAGTTCGTCTCGCGCCTGGAAACCCCGCGCGTGGTGTGGGTGATGATCCCGGCGGGCGCGACGGGCGCGGTCATCGATCAGGTCGCCGAACTGCTCGAGCCGGGCGACATCATCATCGACGGCGGCAACAGCCGCTATCACGAGGACATCCAGCGAGCCGAGCGGCTGAGCCCCAAGGGCATCCACTACGTCGATATCGGCACCTCCGGCGGGGTCTTCGGGCGCACCCGCGGCTTCTGCCTGATGATCGGCGGCGAGGCAGGCCCGGTGAAGTACCTGGATCCGCTGCTGCGTTCCATCGCGCCCGGTGTGGACGCCGCGCCGCGCACACCCGGCCGCACCGGCGAGCCCTCCCCCGCCGAGCAGGGCTATCTGCACTGCGGTCCGGCCGGTGCCGGGCATTTCGTGAAGATGGTGCACAACGGCATCGAGTACGGCGCCATGGCCGCCTACGCCGAGGGCCTCAACATCCTGCACAAGGCCGATTACGGCACCGGATACGACGGCGGCGCGCATTCGGCCGAGGAGACTCCGCTCGAGCACCCCGAGTACTACCGCTACGACATCGACATCCCCGAGGTGACCGAGGTGTGGCGGCGCGGTTCGGTGGTCGCCTCCTGGTTGCTCGATCTGACCGCCGCCGCCCTGCACGCCGACCCGAACCTGGACTCCTTCGGCGGCCGCGTCTCCGACTCCGGTGAGGGCCGCTGGACCATCGACGCCGCCATCGACATCGGCGTCCCGGTCCCGGTGCTCTCGGCCGCGCTGTTCCAGCGCTTCTCCTCGCGCGGTGAAGCGCACTACGCCGACAAGATGCTCTCGGCCATGCGCAAGGCCTTCGGCGGGCACAACGAGCTGCCGCAGGAGTGAGAACCGCAACCACTTCCGCGACTTGCGCGTCGGCGGTCCGCCCGCGGGTAACCGGGTTATATTCGGCGCGACCGGCCGGCCGGGTGATCAGGATCATCCGCGGTTGCGCGTGCGGATCGACGCCGCCCGGGTGTCGACTCTGAGTACCGAACGACCGCCGTGCCACGGCGGGAGGCTAGGAGGCTGGTTCTATGCTGCGGGAATTCCTGGACAAGGGTGTCGTGTCGGCGCTGGATCGCGCCGCGCACGCGCAGGCGCCGGTGGTGGCGAAGTACGCGTACTGGCTGCGCGACCGGCATCCGGAGGAATCGCCCGAGCAGATCGTGCGCCGGCTGGAGCGGCAGTACCTGGTCGCGGTGACCGCGAGCGGTGTTGGCGTGGGTTTGAGCGCGGCGGTGCCCGGCGTGGGCACGGTGGTGGCCCTGTTCGCGACCGGCGCCGACACGCTGGTGTTCCTGGAAGCCTCGAGCGTGCTGACCACGGGAGCCGCCGCCGTCTACGAGATGTCGCCGCAGGACGTGCTCGACAAACGCCTGGTCTCGGCGGTGGTGCTCGGCCAGGCCGGGACGAAGGCGCTGGGCCAGACCGCGGGCCACGCGGCCGGTAAATGGGCCGACGCGCTCGGCAACTGGATCCCGGGCCTCAACCGCATGGACGACTCGCCCATGAAGCGATTCCTGGTGCAGTTCATGGTGAAACGCGGCGTGCTCATGTTCGGCAAGGTGATTCCGGCCGGTATCGGCGCGGTGATCGGCGGCGTCGGCAACAACGCGCTCGGCCGCAACGTCATCGCGAACCTGCACAGCACGCTGGGGCCGGTACCAACGCCGGAACCGGCGCCCGCCACCATCTGAGACTTATGTTTCGGTTCGGCGGACGCGACGCAGCAGCGTAGTCCGCCGCTGCACCGCGCTGGCCTGCCGCGACTTTCACGCCTCCCGGCTGCGCACCCACGCGTACCCGAAACCGAGCGTGAAGCCGAGGTGCACGACGAGAAACACCGCCGCGAGGTCACGCGCCTCACCACTGATCACGCCCCAAATGTCATTGGCGGCAACGGCACCGAAGCCGACGATATTCGCCAGCACCACCGTCCCCCGCACCGCCACCGCCTCCGCATTACGCGAGGTCCAGTTCAACACCGCGATCCCCAGCAGCGGCCCACCCAACAGCCGAAGCAGTGCGATCAGTTCCGGCGAAGCATCCTCCGGCACCGCCCCGACGCCGAACTGCGACGGCACGAAGATCAACGCCAGACCGACGCCCGCGAGATAGATCGCGGTGATGACGAAAAGCGGCTTGAGCATACGAGCACCTCGGGAGGAGACTGCGACGAACTCAGGATCGCAGAAAACGATCGGCCAGGCAGGCCAACTGTGCTTGAACAGCGTCCGCTCACGAACCCGAACCCGCCATTGCCTCCGGGATCGCGGTCTGTCGCGCTCAACCACCGCAAACCCGCTGTAGCGGACACGGCGCTGGTTGTCGAGGTCGTGTCGCCGACCACCATGACCGCCCACTTGGTCGACAAGCGCGCCGAGTACGGGCGGTTCGGGATTCCGGCCGCATCGGCGTTACCACCTTGTGATCTTTCGCATGGTGCAGGCTGCCGAAATCGACGGCAATGCGCGGCGCGGCGATGCTGATACGGTCGCCATTACCAGGCGATCTCCTTCCGATTCCGCGGAATCCGCGGACGTCACCCGCGGCGCGTGGCATGGTTGCATTTGCCGGTCAGGGTGTGTTTACCTGCTCGTAACCTGCTGGGCTGTCGGGGCCGGGTGGTGATCGATCGGTGTTTCGGCATCCGAGCCGGTCAGTTCGGAATGTGGCTATCCGCGGGAAATGTGCTGTCACATCGCGCATTTCTTGAATTCGAGATCAAGAAATCGAGCGTGCGGAGAGGAAGGCTGAACGGCTGATGCGTATCGGAATGGTGCTACGCGCGGCGGTGGTGCTGCTCGCGGCCGCGGTCGGACTGGGCCTGGCCACGGCGCCTGCGTCCGCCGGCGAACTCGACCGCTATCTGGATCTGCCGCTGGTGAACCGCAATGCCGAAGCGGGCCCGGGCGGGGTGCATCCGGATCTGCCCTACGACGCGGCTCAGTTGCGCGGCCTGCTCGATCAGGCCCGCGCCGAGGGCGTCGCCCCCACGCGCTACGCCGCGCTGCTCTACCAATACTGGCTGGTGGACGCCACCAACAAGGCCGGAATCGACCTGCGGACGTGGGATCCACGCGCCGGCGTGGAGGCCAACCGGCAGAACCTGATCAGGTCCTACCGCTACTACGAAGACCTGCAACTGGCCCACCGCGAACTGCAATGGGCGGGCATGGGTGGCCAGGTCGGCGCCGACTTCGGTGGCGGCCTCATCGACTTCGAGCTGATGAGCAACATCTACTCGCTGCCCGGGCTCTCGGAATCGGCGCGCGGTGTGATCGCCGCCGTCGAACAGGCAGCGGGCCCGCAGGCGGTGGCCATGCTGCCGCGTGGGCTGGCCGCGCTCGCCGAGGCGGGACCGCGAATCGCCCCCGAGGACTTGCACTACATCATCGGGATGATCCTGGTGATGCAGAAGAACATCTTCTCCGATCTGATGCCGATGCACGACGCCTACGTCACCGGCGGGCTGCCCGCCCTCGAGGAATTCCAGGCCGCGGGCCTCTTCGGCGCCGACATCATGAATGCCTGGCGCGGCATCGCCTCCGGCGACCACGACCGCATCGCCGACGGCAACGCGACTCTGCTGCGGCGTGAACAGGAATGGGCCATCGGCGCCCAGTGGGACAAGGTGCGCGCGTACAAGGGCGCGGTCGGCGAGGCCATCACCTACGTCAGCGGCGCTGCCGGTTCACCGTCGGTCGCCGGGGTGGCGCCACCGCGGGAATTCAATCCGGTGCGGATTCCGTTCACCATGGCCGACGGCAGGCCCGCCCTGTTGACGATGCCGCTGCCGGATTGGAACTGGTCGGTGCTGGATGCCCGCTGGGACTACATCACCTCCGAGCTGCTGCCCAAATACAAGTGGCAGGTCGAAAACAATTGGCCCGCATTGGAAGCGGTTATGCGCACGCCGTACGAAATCCAAATGGAATCGCATCGCCCGCTGCTGAATATCCCGCAGCTGCTGGATTCGGCGGTGCGGCAGATGAAGGTGACGCCGGTCGGCGCGGAAATGGCGGTGAATTGACCATGAAGGCAACACGATTCACGCGACCGTCCCGGTTCCGTGCCCTCACCGCGCTGTCCGCGGCCGCGGTGACGCTGTTCGCCGGTGCCGGCATCGCTTTCGCCCAACCCGAACCCGAGCAGCCCGCGCCCTTCGTCCCGCCGCGCACGCCCGGACTCGGCGAGGTGTTCAACGGGTATGTGATCGGCACGCTCCAGGGCGCCACCCTCGCCTCACCGCAGGAAGCCTTCCAAGCGCTGCTCGCCAACGACCCCTTCTATCAGGAGCCCCCGCTGACCGGCGACGAAAAGCCGGGCACAGTGCTGAAATCCAAGAAGGTCGACGTCTTGTTCTCCGGCGTGAAGCCGGCGAACCTCGATGCCTACAAGCTGATGTACGTCACCACCGGCGTCGACGGCGTCACGCCCGTGATCAGCACCGGCATCCTGATGATCCCGGTCGACGGTAAGCCGAACGACCAGCGCAAGCTGATCTCCTATCAGGAGGCCAACGACAGCGTCGGCGCGTCCTGCCATCCCAGCACCCAGTGGACCGGCGGCGACCCGCTCGACGGCGCGTCCTGGTCGGCGCTCGGCCCGCTGGCCATGCTGTTCGGCAAGGGCTACGCGGTGATGATCTCCGATGTCGGCAATGACGCCGACCGCAAACCGCACGGCGTCTTCGCGGGCAAGTTCGCCGCCCACGCCCAGCTCGACGGCGCCCGCGCGGCTCTGAACTTCCGCGAGGCCGGACTCGACCCCAAGGCCCAGGTGGGTCTGTTCGGTATCGCCGGTGGCGGCGTCGGCGCGGGCTTCTCCGCCGAACTCCAGCCCACCTACGCACCGGAGCTGGATGTGAAAGCCACGGTGCTGGAAGGCATGGTGGTGAAGCCGCGCAACTTCATGCGCGTGGCCGACGGTTCGGTGGGCTCCGGCTTCGCCTTCGCGACCCTGCTCGGGCTCGAGCCGTGGTATCCGGAGATGAAGATCGACGAAAAGCTCAATCCCGCAGGCAAAGCCATCGCCGATTTCTTCCGCACCCAATGCCAGACCCCGGCCTACTTCGGCATGCCGTTCGTCCCGCTGAACATGCTGTTCAAGTCGGGCCTCAACCCCGCCGACGAACCGGCCTTCCAGCACGTCTACGACGACAATGTCCTCGGCCACGCGGGCACGCCGGAATCCAAGGTGCTCATCACTTCGTGCGCGGCAGACGATTCGTTCATGTCCCTGGTCCCGGCCGCGGACTCACGTGAGCTGGCCGATATCTACCGTTCCAAGGGGACCGACGTCACCTATGCGCCGTCCAATTGCAGCATGGTCCGGATGATCACCGATCTTTACGGTTGGGGCACCGATCTTTTCGGGATGCAGACCATTGATTGGCTGGATGCGCAGTTCGATTGACGGGTGAGCGCCGCCCGGCCGGGTGATGGTGGCCGGGCGGCTCACGCGCCGGTGCGACGGCAATCCATATCGGCCTGCGGCAGTTCGCCGTCGAGCAGAAATTGGTCGACCGCAGCTCCGATACAGGGATTCTGGAGCGTGAGAACACTGTGCCATCGCGTATCGCGCAGGGTGACCAAGCGAGACGCGCTCATCAGCCGGCGCATGGACTGCGCACCCGAGTAGGGAGTGCGGATATCGCCGTCGGCGTGCAGCAGCAGTACCGGTACAGAATGCTGGATCCGAGTCGGCGGCTCCAACGGTGCGGGCCAGAATGCGCACGGCGCGATGTTGTTGGCAAGCGGTCCGAAGATCGGCCACTCGATTCTGCTGCGTTCGATATTGCCCCAGTACCACTCCGGATCACGCGGTGCGGCGACGTCGCCACACTTGATAGCCATATGCGCTTCGAACAGGCCGCCAGACCCGACCCATCCGCGCATCACTTCCCACAGCGGGATCGGTTGCACGGCATGGCCGTCACCCACGGCGCGAAGCTGCTGGATCAATTCGGCCAATTCGGCGGTGTACATCGGATACGACAGTGCGAGATTCAGTACGGTGAGCAAGTTGTCGTCGTCGACGCTCAGTCCAGCGATCTCGATCGGCCGCTGCGCCACTCGCGCAATGAGGTCCCGAACCGTGGTCAGCACCGCCCCGGTACTGTCACCCAGCTGAAACTGCTGCTGTTCGGCAGCCACCGTTTTCGCCCATTCGGCCAACGCGGCCTCGGTGGCTGGGCCCGAATCCTGGAACAGGCCCAGCCAGTAGCGTTCCGGGTCGACCACGCTGTCCAGCACGATCCGGTCACTGTGCTCCGGGAACATCTGGGTGAACACCGCTCCCAGGTAGCTGCCGTAGGACGGCCCGTAATAGCTGATCTTCGACTCGCCGAGCACTCCACCGATCATCCGCATATCGCGCGCGGTATTGCGGGTGTTGATGTGCGGTAGCGCCGCGCCCTCCGCCCCGATGCACAGCGCGGCCAAGTGCGCCGCGCGCTGGACATTGCGGTCGAAGGAGGCTCGATCCGGACCTGGCTGGGCATCGCCGCCCGGTACACGGCCTGCCGGCCATCCACAGGCGACCGGCGCCGACCGGCCGACCCCGCGCGGGTCGAACCCGATCAGGTCGTAGGCCGCCCGCACCTCGGCCGACAGCCCACTGCGGACCCCCTGGCCAGGATTCAATGCGGGCACGCCCGGGCCACCGGTATTGGTCAGCAATACCCCACGCCGCCGGGCCGGGTCGGTCGCGGGCATGCGTGAAATCGCGAGGCCGATCGTCCGCCCACCCGGCGCGCTGTAATCGAGCGGAACCCTGATCTCCGCGCATTCGCCGCGCACCGCGGCCAGATCGGGGTCCGGACACGCATGCCAGACCACGCGCTGACGCTCGAACGGCTCGAGTCCGGCCCCCGCGCCGACAAGCTCGGCCCCCGCTCTGGTGAGTCCCGGCTCCGCTCCGCCCAGTCCAGGCCCGGTCCGGGCAAATCGCGCTGCCGCGTCGGTGATTCCGGAATCCGCCCAGATTGATCCGGCTCCCGAGCCGATAGATCCGGCGCCGAGCCCCACGGCGGTCGCGAGAGCCGCGCCAACGGTGACAAACGCAGCACCGCGATGAAACCACCTGGCGTGCATATGAATCCCCTCCTGAAGGAAGGTTATCGCGGGTGCTGCGTCGGGACAACGAGTCGCGTTCCGGATCGAGCGCAGCCGAGCTCGCCGGGCAGACCTTGTCGTTCATTCCGGCTGTCGGATCCGCACTGAGCGGGCATGATGAGGACGTTCCGTCCCGAATCGACCGCCGTCACCGAGGAGGTAGCCGGTGCTTCCCGTCACGTACTCGATGAGTGTCTCGCTGGACGGTTTCATCGCCGGACCAGACGACGACATCAGCTGGACGGCCCCGGAGCCGGAGATCTTCCGCTTCCACATCGAGCAGACCCGCAATCTGGCCGGGCTCGTGTGCGGCCGCAAGTTGTACGAGGCGATGCTGGTGTGGGAGACCGCCGAGCAGACCATGACCGACGAGGACGAGCTGGAGTTCGCCCGGATCTGGCGCCCGATCCCCAAGGTGGTGTTCTCGAAGACCCTGGATTCGGTGCAGGGCAACGCCCGCCTGGCCACCGACGATCTCGCCACCGAGCTCGCCCGGCTCCGCGATCAGCCCGGCGACGGCGTGGTCGAGATCGGCGGCGCCACCCTCGCCGCGACCGCCATCGCCGAGGACCTGATCGACGAATACCGCCAGTTCGTCTACCCGATCATCGTCGGCGCCGGCATCCCGTTCTTCCCGCCCCGCGCCAAGTCCCTCGAACTGGAGCTGGTCGAGTCGCGAGCCCTGAGCCCGACCGTCGCCTACCTGCGTCACCGGCGCAAGCGCTGAACCGGACATGCCTGCGAGCCGCAGGCACGCCGCCTCGCGGCAACCGCCGGTAGCCGCGATATCGCCAAGGTCAGTCAGCGAGTTCGGCCCGCCTGAAACGGAGCTCGCGTTCGACCCGACGCAGGGGAAAGGCAAATCGGCAGTATATTGCCGATTGCCGCCGTCCAGGACCGCTGGAGGTAGCGATTTCAGACAGATCGGCAAGATTCTGCCGATTTATTCGTGAGCCTGCGACTGCGTCTCGGTTCCGAAGTTCGCCGGGTAACTCCCGCCGACGCGAAAAAGGGGTGGCACCCGGCGCATTGCCGGATGCCACCCCTGATGCGAGGTTCCGCGTAACCGCGGAGCGGGTCAGCGCTCCAGGATCGCGACGACGCCCTGGCCGCCGGCGGCGCAGATGGAGATCAGCGCGCGGCCCGAGCCCTTCTCGGCCAGCATCTTCGCGGTCGAGGCCACGATGCGGCCGCCGGTGGCGGCGAACGGGTGGCCCGCGGCCAGCGAGGAGCCGTTGACGTTGAGCTTGCTGCGGTCGATCGAACCCAGCGCGCCGTCCAAGCCGAGGCGCTCCTTGCAGTACTGGTCGGACTCCCAGGCCTGCAGGGTGGCCAGCACGACCGAGGCGAAGGCCTCGTGGATCTCGTAGTAGTCGAAATCCTGCAGGGTCAGGCCGTTGCGGGCGAGCATGCGCGGCACCGCGTAGGTGGGCGCCATCAGCAGGCCGTCGGGGCCGTGGATGTAGTCGACGGCGGCGACCTCGGAGTCCACCAGGTGCGCGAGCACCGGCAGGTTGCGCTCGGCGGCCCACTCGTCGCTGGACAGCAGCACCGCGGAGGCGCCGTCGGTGAGCGGGGTGGAGTTGCCCGCGGTCATGGTCGCGTCACCGGCCTTGACGCCGAAGACCGGCTTCAGGGTGGCCAGCTTCTCGATCGAGGAGTTCGGGCGCAGGTTGTCGTCGCGGGTCAGCCCGAGGAACGGGGTGATCAGGTCATCGAAGAAACCGCGGTCGTAGGCGGCGGCCATGTTCTTGTGCGACAGGTAGGCCAGCTCGTCCTGGGCCTCGCGAGCGATGCCGAACTCCTTGGCGGTGATGGCGGCGTGCTCACCCATCGACAGGCCGGTGCGCGGCTCGGCGTTGCGCGGGATCTCGATGCCGAGCATGCTCGGGCGCAGCTGGCCGACCAGCTTGAGGCGATCCTTGTTGGTCTTGGCGCGGTTGGCGTCGAGCATCCACTCGCGCATGCCCTCGCTGACGCCGATGGGCGCGTCGGAGGTGGTGTCGGTGCCGCCGCCGACGCCTGCGTCGATGCGGCCGGCCGCGATGGCGTCACCCACGGTGACGATGGCCTGCAGGCCGGTGCCACAGGCCAGCTGCAGGTCGTGGGCGGGGGTGTAGGGGCTGAGCTTGCTGCCGAGCACGCTCTCGCGGATCATGCCGTGCTCGCCGACCCGCTTGAGCACGGCGCCGCCGACGACCATGCCGAGCCGCTCGCCCTGCAGGCCGAAGCGGCTGACCAGGCCGTCCAGGGCGGCGGTGAACATGTCCTGGTTGGAGGCGTGGGCGTACGCCTTGTCGGAACGAGCGAACGGAATCCGGTTACCGCCAACGATCGCGACCGGACGCGGCTGCTTGGTGGTCTTGGCCGGGCTCTTCGTCGAACGGGCTTTGCTAGTCACTCGAGTCTCCAAGGTCTCGTCGGGATCTTCCGGCGCGCCCCGGTGCCGGTGCGGAACCCCTCCACACGTCTCGGCGCCGGTCGCAATCGGTTTACATTAAACTTACTCTGGAGTAAGTTTGTTGTCGATACCGCACCCCGCAATTGTGCGCTCGCGCACCTCACCGATGGTGGTGGTTCCGCTGGTCGGGCACCCTAGGGAGAGAGAACGAGCGCAAACCGGGGGGACGCACCGACATCCACATCGAGCACAGAAAAGGTGGGAATAGTGGCAGCCAAGAGCAAGGGTGCACCCAACCTCTACGGATCGTTCGTCCATTCCGCCCCCGGCGCCTTCCTCGCGAGCAAGCTCGGCCTGCCGCAGCCGGAAACCCTGCGGCGCTACGTCAAGGGCGAGCCCGCGCTGCCCGGTCCGGTGCTGCTCGGCGGTAAGGGCCGGGTCGCCGAACCGATCCGCGCCCTGCTGACCGACTACACCTTCGCCGATGCCCCCAGCCAGGGCACCAAGTACGGCGCGCTGGTCTTCGACGCCACCGGCATCGGCTCCATCGAGGATCTGTCGCAGCTGTTCGAGTTCTTCCAGCCGGCCATGCGCAGCATCGCCGCCTCCGGCCGCGTCGTCGTCATCGGCACCACGCCGGAACTGGCGTCGAGCGTCGACGAGCAGATCGCCCAGCGCGCGCTCGAGGGCTTCACCCGCAGCGTCGCCAAGGAACTGCTGCGCGGCGCCACCGCCCAGCTGGTGTACCTGCACCCGGAGGCCTCCGCCGCCGCCACCGGCCTGGAGTCGACGCTGCGGTTCCTGCTCTCGGCCAAGTCGGCCTTCGTCGACGGCCAGGTCATCCGGGTCGGCAAGGACGACGCCGTCGCCCCCGCCAGCTGGGACCGCCCGCTCGAGGGCAAGGTCGCCGTGGTCACCGGCGCCGCCCGCGGCATCGGCGCCACCATCGCCGAGGTCTTCGCCCGCGACGGCGCGCAGGTGATCGTCGCCGATATCCCGGCCGCCGGTGAAGCGCTGTCGGAGACGGCCAACAAGGTCGGCGGCACCGCGCTCGCGCTCGACGTCACCGCGCCCGACGCCGCGCAGAAGCTGGCCGAATTCGCCACCGAACGCTTCGGCGGCATCGACATCATCGTGCACAACGCCGGCATCACCCGCGACAAGCTGCTGGCCAACATGGACGAGGGCCGCTGGAACTCGGTCATCAACGTCAACCTGGCCGCGCCGCACCGCATCACCGAGGGCCTGGTGGCCTCGGGTGCGCTGCGCGCCGGTGGCCGCGTGATCGACGTGTCCTCCATCGCCGGTATCGCCGGTAACCGCGGCCAGACCAACTACGGCGCGTCCAAGGCCGGCGTCATCGGCATGGTCAACGCCGAGGCGCCGAAGCTGGCCGAGAAGGGCATCACCATCAACGCCGTCGCCCCCGGCTTCATCGAGACCGCGATGACCGCCGCCATCCCGCTCGGCACCCGCGAGGCCGGCCGGCTGATGAGCTCGCTGCTGCAGGGCGGCCAGACCGTCGACGTCGCCGAGACCATCGCCTTCTTCGCCAGCCCGGCGTCGAACGCGGTGAACGGCAACGTGGTTCGCGTCTGCGGTCAGAGCCTGATCGGAGCATGATGACCGAGACCATCACCCTCACCGAACCGCCGAAGAACGGCAAGCTGTACCTGAAGGCAGCGCTCGGTTCGGTGCCGTTGCCGCTGGTCTCGGCGCGCAAGCCGACGCTGCCCGATCGCGAGATCAAGCTCGACGGCGTGCGGGTCGACCCCGATCACCTGGCCGCCTACTGCCGGGCGACGGGGCTGCGGTTCGGTGATTCGCTGCCGCTGACCTACCCGTTCATCCTCACCTTCCCGGTGGTGATGCAGCTGGTTGTGCAGCGCGACTTCCCGTTCGTCGCGGTGGGCGCGGTGCACGCGGAGAACGTCATCGAACGCACCCGCGAGATCTCGGTGAGCGAGCCGCTCGACATCACCGCCCATATCGAGAACCTGCGCGAGCACCCGAAGGGTCTGCTGGTCGACGCGATCAGTGAGATCCGGGTGGGCCGCGAGCTGGTGTGGCGGCAGGTCACTACCTTCCTGCACCAGCAGCGCACCTCGCTCTCGGGTGGGCCCAAGCCCGAGCCGAAGCCGGACGAGGTGCCGCCGCCTCCGCTGCGTACCTTGCGCGTCGATCAGCCGACGATCACCCGCTACGCGGCGGCCTCGGGCGACCACAACCCGATCCACACCTCCGCGCTCGGCGCGAAGGCCTTCGGTTTCCCGAAGGCGATCGCGCACGGCATGTGGTCGGCGGCAACGGTTCTCGGCTCGATCGAGGGCCGGATCCCGGAGCAGGTCACCTATGCGGTGAAGTTCGGCAAGCCGATCTTCCTGCCGTCCACGGTGAACCTGTACGCCGACCCGGCCGACGGCGGCTGGGACCTGGCGCTGCGGCACCCGAAGAAGGGGTACCCGCATCTGACGGCGACGTTGCGCTGAACCGGATTCGATAGGAGCCGCGCACCTTTCGGGGTGCGCGGCTCCTTCGGTTCGGGCATTGGCAGCAGCCTTGCCACCGCGGGTTGCGTGCCGTGGCGGTGGACAGGCGATGCACGCACGCCGGGCAGCGCCGTTCAGCAGTCGCACCCGCATCCGTCGCAGCAGCCACCGCAACATCCGCCACCCTCGCCACCACCGCAGCAGCTGCCGCAGTTCGAGCAGCAGTCGATGCCGTCACAGCAGTTGCCGAGATTCTCCTTCCACCAGGCGGGTTGGCGTTCGCCGGTGCAGGGGTTGGTGTGGTCGGCGCAGCACGCGTATCCGGTGCAGTAGATGCCGAGGACGGCGGGTATGGCCTCGCCGATACCGGGGCGGCGGCGGGTCGGCGGGCGATGGCGGGTTCCGGTTCGGCGTCCGTGGCGGCTTTCAGCCGACTCGCGTGGTGCAACCGAGCAGGCGTGTGCCACGACGCCCGCGCCGCGCCCGATGCGGCGCACCAGCGCGTGCAGCGGGTCGAGCAGCATCCACCGGACGGCGGGCTGCTCTCCGAGATCGGTCGCCGCGATGGCCGCGCGCAGACGCGAATCCGACTGGTGCAGCAGGTCATATGCCTGCGGCATTCCGGTGCCGGTGGCGGCGAGCGGGTTGAACCGGCCGCGTTCGAGGTCGGACTCGTAGTCCTCGATGGCGTCGGCGAGGTGGGCGATGTGGCCGAAATGTTTGCCGGCCTCGCGCAGCGGGGCAATGTTGTCCGGCCGGTCAGCGAGGACCGCCGAGTGGGCGAAGAATTCTGCGACGCACAGCTGGGTCGGCTCGGTCAGCTCGTCGAGGGTCAGCAGGTGTGCGCGACGTTCGCGATCGGATTGCGAATCGAGCGCCGCGACAAGCGGTTCCACGTCGAAGCCGATCAGCCGCGCCTGGCGCCGGGCGGCGTCGGCCCAGCGGGTCGACATCGTCGTCATCGGACGACGGGTCAGTGCGGCGGTGTCACGATCGTCGACGTGGTCGCGGATCTCGGCCGAGCCCAACAACAGTGACGCCGTCGACGCCAGCATGATGCCCTTCGAATCGGCCGTGGCCACCTGCGCGCGCCGCATCCCACGCAACGCGCACCGCCCGGCGGTGGTTCGTTCGCCCGGGCCGTCGAGTTGGGCCTCGGTGAGCATGCTCAACACGATCGCATCGGTATTGGTGGCGCTGCGGGCGAGTTGCCCGTGCCCGTCGCGCAGGCCGAGACACAGCCCGCACATGTGCGCCTGCCACTGCCCCGGATCCACCCCGTATTTCGCCGCGCTGTGCGCACACGGCTGCAACAACCCGAACAAACGTCCCCTCCCGCAAATCCTGCCGAGATCCCCGGCCCCGTAGAACGCCCCGAACTCTCGCACCAACCGCGCCGCACAGCAACTCCGCCGCCGCCCGCGCCACCTCAGACACAGCCCTCCCGAGCGCTACATGGCTGAGGCATTTCGCGAGTAGCGCCCTCGCTCATGTAGCGCTCGTGGGCTATTCGGCTTTCTTGCGCCCTGCCAGGCCGCTCCAGGCGAGGTCGTCGAGGAGGTCGACGGCCTTGGACACTTCGATGCGGCCGGTGGCGACGCGGTCGGCGATGGCCTCACCGGCGCCGATGACGGCGGCCGCGACGACGTCGAAATCGGTGCCGGGGTCGGCGTGCTTGGCGCTGGATTCGAGCAGTTTGGCGGTCAGCTCGATGACGCGCTCGCGGGCGTTCTCGATCTCGGAGGCGAAGGCTTGCTGGCCGATGGCCTGCCGGTAGAGCACCTGCCAGGAATGCCGGTTGTGGTCGACGAAACCGAGGAAGCCCTCCAGCGCGGTGCGCAGCTGTTCGTGCGGGGACAGCAGCGGATTTCCGGCCGGGGCGACCGATTCGATCAGCCGCAGGCCCTCGCGCTGAATGCAGGCGCGGAACAGTTCGTCCTTGGAGCCGTAGTAGAGGTAGAGCATCGGCTTGGAGATCTTGGCCTCGGCGGCGATGGCGTCCATCGAGGTCTCGTGGAAACCCTTACGCGAGAACACCTCGACGGCGGCGTCGAGCATTTGCTGCTCACGAACCGCCCGGGGAAGTCGCTTCGTTCCGCCCGCCATCCGCTCTCCTACTACAGGGTGAGCACCCTATATTACTCCAAGGTAAGTTCTTGGTGGACAGATTTGCCCAGCAGTCGCTCAGATCGGGTCTTTCCCGCCGAGACTCTCAGCAGTGCAGGGGCGCGCCCTTGAACCAGGCCATCCGCAAGACCGAGGCGTCCACCTGGGCGATCGGCAGCCGTCCGCTCCACACGGCCTGCTCCAGCCGGTCGAGCACCTGGGGGACGGCGTCGGTGGTGATCCACAGCGCGTTGTCGGCACCGGCCACGAGTGCGGCCTCGACCGCTTCCGGAATGCTCATGCGGTCGGTGATTGCCGCCATGCCGCCCAGATCATCGGTGAAGATCGGTCCGTCGAAGGGGGCGGCGCCGTAACCGGTGCCCTTACGCAGCAGTTCCATCGCGGCGGGGCTGATGCTGGCGGGCACGTTCGGCTCGGTCAGGCCGGGCACATCCAGATGGCCGACCATCACCCCCGCACCCGAACCCACCAGATCGCGGAACGGCACCAGATCGCGATTCTGCAACTGATCCAGCGGCGGCGTGCGCACCGCACCCAGATGCGAATCACCGGAACCGGCGCCGTGCCCGGGGAAATGCTTCATCACGGTGCCGACGCCGACCTCACGCATGGCCCGGATATAGGCGCCCGCATATTCGGTGACGACCATCGGATCATCGGAGAACGACCGGTCGCCGATGACGGAATTGTCCGGCTGACTGCTCACATCGACGTCGGGCGCGAAATTCACCGTCACGCCCAGGTCTTTGAGCGCCTTACCCCGCTCCAGCGTGGCGGTGTAGAACTCCTCGGTGGTCATCGTCTTCGCGGTCTGCCGGGCCGAGGGCGCCGGGCCGATCAGATCGCTGACCCGCGAGACGCGCCCGCCCTCTTCGTCGATGGTGACCATCAGCGGCGCATTCGCCGCCGCCTTCACCTGCTCGACCTGACCGTCGGCCAGCAGCGACTCATCGGTCCAACCGCCGATGAAGATGCCGCCGACCTGGTGATCACGCACCACGGCCAGCGCATCGGCGGTGCTGTTCACGCCGACGGTGAGCAGCTGGGCCAGCTTCTGGCGCGGGGTGAACTTCGCCAGATAGTCGGCCGAGCAGTCACGCTCGGCGGTGGTGGTGGCGCCGGGCGTTGGCGCGGAGGTCGCATTGGTGGCGACCGGGCGCGTGGTGGTCGAATTTCCGGCGTCGCCACCGGAACAACCGGTCGCGATGGCAGCCAGGACCGCGAACAGGACGAGAGGCGTCTTGCGCATGTAACGACGGTAATCCGCGCGCACGGGTCGGCGGTAATCCACCGGTCAGTGCGCCCGCGCGGGAGCCGGTCGGCTGCCGGGTCCGGGAGTAACCTGAGGACGTAGCCAGGAGACCACCGGGAGGTCGCCGTGCCCTGCGATCTGATGCTCATCGCCTACGACGGGTCCGACCACGCCAAGCGGGCCATCGAATACGCCGGCCGGTTCCTCACGGCCAATCGCGCGGTGGTGCTCACCGCGTGGGAACCCATGGTGCGCCAGGCCGCCCGCATCTCGGGGCTGTCCGGGGTGATGCAACCGGAATGGGTGCCCGACGAGGAGATCGAGGACGTCGCCTACGTCTCGGCCCGCGAAACCAACCGTGAGGGCGTGCGCCTGGCCGAACTGGCCGGACTCAACGCCGAGGCCAGAACCGCCGAATGCACCTCGACGATCTGGAACGCCATCGTCGAATGCGCCGACGAACTCGACGTCGACATCATCGTGGCGGGCACGCGTGGGGCCACCGGCATTCGGGCGCTGCTGCACAGCAGCGTGGCGGACGCGGTGCTCAAACACTGTCATCGGCCGGTATTCCTGGTTCCGCCGGAGAAGTGAACCGTCCCCGATGAGATCTACGTCGCCCCGGCGGACGTAGCTCCCCAACTCGGGGAAATCCGGGGCTACCGTCGGGCTATGGACGGGTTCTTGCTTGCCGCCCCGGACGGTGTGGTCCGGGCGCACGACACGCGCGCCACCTTCGATGACGCACAGCAGGCGGTTGCCGCCCTGCGCGACGGAACGGCCGCGATGGTGGTCGGTGCCCTGCCCTTCGACCCGCGGGAACGGGCGGCATTGAGCGTGCCGGGGCGGGTGGAGCACACCGCGGGTCCGTGGCGGCCGGCCGCCGTCCCCGAGCTACCGCCGGTCAGCGTCATCAGTGAGCTGCCGAGCAAGGGTGAGCACCTGGCTCGGGTGGCGAAGCTGGTCGAGCAGCTCGGCGATCCGCGTCAATCGTTGCGCAAGGTGGTGGCGGCGCGTTCGGTACTCGCCGCGGCCGATGCGCCGTTGGATCCGGAGGTGGTGGCGGCGCAATTGCTGATCCGGCATCCGCGCGCCCACGTCTATGCGGTGGACCTGACGCCGGCCGGACGCGCGGGCGAGACGCTGGTAGGCGCGACGCCGGAAGTGCTGGTCTCCCGGCACGGCAACACCGTCACCCTGCATCCGCTGGCGGGCACTTTGCCCCGGCTCGCCGATCCGGACGCCGACGCGGTGCAGGCCCGAGAGTTGCTGGCCAGCATCAAGAATCGCGATGAGCACGCGTTCGTCATCGAATGGATCGCGGACAAGCTGGGCCCGCTGTGCACCTCGCTGACGATCCCGGAAGGTCCCGAACTGGTGCAGACCCAGCAGGTCTGGCATCTGGGCACGCCGATCACCGGCACGCTGCGCGATCCCGCGCCCACCGCCCTCGAACTGGCGCTGCTGCTTCACCCCACCCCCGCGGTGTGCGGGACGCCGACACCGGACGCGCTGGAGGCGATCATCGAGCTCGAAGGCGACCGCGGGTTCTACGGCGGCGCGGCCGGCTGGTGCGACGCGAACGGCGACGGCGACTGGGTGGTGGCGATCCGCTGCGCCGAGATCGCGGCCGACGGACTGTCGCTGCGGGCGTTCGCCGGCGGCGGGATCGTGGCGGCCTCCGAGCCCGGCATCGAACTGGATGAGACGACCGCCAAATTGCGCACCCTGCTCGACAGCCTCAATTGCGCACTGCCGACACAGTGAGTCCGGGCGCGACGCCCGTCACCAGCCGATCCGGAAATATCTTTTCGCTATAGCAGACCTGCGCATACGCGAATCCCGGAAGTCCTGCTAGGTTGGCCGGGAATACCTGCCTTCCGCGAAGTATTGGAGTGCCCCGATGAAGTTTGCTGTACCTGGTGCCGCTAGTGCGGTCGCCGGCGCCGTCCTGGGTGCGATCGCGGTGTTCATCATCACGGCGGCTGTGCAGCAGAACTCCCGCCCGGACATCGACCGCAGCGGCGACGCCGACTCCTCGCTGTTGAACAACGTCGAATACGGCAGCCGCTGATCAAGCCCCGGTTCACCGAGGATCGCTCGCGCGCGGCGCGGGCGATCTCCTGACCGTGGTGCGCGCCGATCCTGCGCAGCGCCACGGTCTGGACCCCCGCGAGACCATCGCGAGTCGGTCCTGCCCGCAGTCCGCGTTCCCGATCGATGCGACCCGGCGGGTCGCCGCGAACCGGTGGACCGCCGCGAACCGGTGGGCCAGCGCGAACCGCGGGACCGGCGCGACACGGTGGGCCGGCGCGACCCGGTGGGCCGGCACGAACCAGCAGACCAATCCGGATCAGCGTCCGATGCCGGCACCGAGCCACGATCAGCCGCCGGCAGGTTCACTCATGCTTCGGCTGCCCGCCGACGAGGTGCGCCGAGCAGACTGCCCCGCCCCGACGCTCGGTTGCCCGACCCGATGACCTCATCTGCGCCGGTTGAGCGTGTCGCGGCTACCCTCGCGTGTGCTCGCCCCGAAGCCCGCGATGCCGACTGATACGAACGTGATGCCCGACGACACCAAGACCTCCGTGCGCCGACCGGACACCGACCGGCCGTCCACGGGCGTACCCGGTGCGGATCGGGCACCTGCCGAAACCGCGCCGCTGGGCCGGCGCTGGTTCGCGGGCACCGTCGTCGCGGCCTTCCTGCTGACCTTCCTCCAGGCCCCCGGACTCACCGTCGCCGACACCAAGTACGACCTGGCCGAGAACCCGCTCGGATTCCTGGACCGCGCCTCGCACATGTGGAGCAGCCAGGCCCCGATGGGTCAGGTGCAGAACCAGGCCTACGGCTACTTCTTCCCGCACGGGACCTTCTTCTCCCTCGGCGACCTGCTGGGGCTACCGGCCTGGGTGACCCAGCGGATCTGGTGGGCGCTGCTGCTGCTCGCCGGTTTCTGGGGCATCGTCAAGCTGGCCGAGACGCTGGGCATCGGCAGCCGGGGTTCGCGGGTGATCGCCGCCGTGGCGTTCACCTTGTCACCGCGCGTGCTCACCACGCTCGGGTCGATCTCCTCGGAGACGTTGCCGATGGTGCTGGCGCCGTGGGTGCTGCTGGCGCCCGCCGCGATCGGCACGGCGTATCAGCGTCGTCGTGGCGGCGCGCGTTCCCCGGCGGGCAGTGCGCTGGCGTTGGCACTGATGGGCGCGGTGAACGCGGTGGCGACCGTCGCGGCGTTCCTGCCCGCGCTGCTCTGGTGGGTGTCGTACCGGCCCAATCGGCGCTGGTGGCGGTTCACCCGGGCGTGGGTGCCGCTGCTGGTGCTGGCGACGTTCTGGTGGGCGGTGCCGCTGCTGCTGCTCGGCCGGGTGAGCCCGCCGTTCCTCGACTACATCGAGTCCTCCGGCGTCACCACGCAGTGGGCCTCGCTCGGTGAGGTGCTACGCGGCACCGACAGCTGGACGCCGTTCGTCTCGCCGGAACGCATCGCGGGCGCGGTGCTGGTCACCCAACCGGCCGCGGTGCTGGCCACCGGGCTGATCGCGGCGGCGGGCATGGCCGGGCTGGCCATGCGGTCGATGCCCGGACGCGGGCGGCTGACGTTGATCCTGTGCGTCGGGCTGGTCGGCATCAGTGCGGGCTACGTCGGCGAACTGGGCGGGCCGTTCGCCGAATCGGTGCGGGTGTTCCTGGACTCGACCGGCGCGCCACTGCGCAATGTGCACAAGCTGGAACCACTCATCCGCATCCCGCTGGTGCTGGGCCTGGCGCACCTGATCGCGCACGTTCCGCTGCCGGCTTCGGTGCCGATGCCGGTCTGGCGCAGCGCCTTCGCCCATCCCGAGCGCGACCGTAAGGTCGCGGTGACGGCGCTGATCCTCACCGCGCTCGCGCTGTCCACTTCGCTGGCCTGGACCGGCAAGCTGGCCCCGCGCGGCGCCTACGACGAGGTCCCCGGCTATTGGCAGCAGACCGCGCAGTGGCTGGCCGACAATGCCGCCGACACCCGCGCGCTCGTCGTGCCGGGGGCGCCGTTCGGCAGTCAGGTGTGGGGCCTGACCCGCGACGAACCGCTGCAAGCGCTGGCGGAAACGCCGTGGGCGGTGCGCGATGCGGTGCCGTTGAACCCACCCGGCACCATTCGCGCGATGGATTCGGTGCAACGGCTCATCGCCGACGGGCGGCCCTCGGCCGGGCTGGCCGCGACGCTGGCCGGGCAGGGCATCGGCGTGGTGGTGCTGCGCAACGACCTCGACCCGGAGACCTCGCGCTCCACTCGGCCCATGCTCGCCCATCAGGCGCTCGACAATTCGCCGGGCCTGCGCAAGGTGGCCGAGTTCGGTGCTCCGATCGAAACCGGCGTCATCGCCGCCGGATTGGTGGCCGACGGCGATCTGCGTCCGGCCTACCCGGCAGTCGAGATCTACCGGGTCGATATTCCGGCCCCCGGCACGCCCGCCGAGCTGCGCAGCGGTACTGGCGCGCCGGCGGAACTGCCCGGTGCCTACACGGTTCCGCTGAGCACGGTGCCGACGGTGCAGGGCGGGCCGGAGGTGCTCGAACGGCTCAATCGCGATCCCGGTGCGGGCGCCGATCCCAGGCTGCTGGCGGCCGATGCCGAGCGTGCCGGGTTACCGATGGGACCGGTGACCATCACCGATACCCCGATGGCGCGGGAAGCCGATTTCGGCAAGGTCGACAATCACAATTCGGCCCTGCGCGCACCCGACGACGCGCGCCGCACCCACAATCTCGTCCCCGACTATCCGGTTCCCGGTGCGGAATTGGTGCGCGGCGAATGGTCCGGAGCCACCGTAACCGCGTCCAGTTCCGCCGCCGACGCCACGCAGCTCGGCGGTTCCGCACCGGGCAGCTCCACAGTGGCGGCCGTCGACGGCGATCCCGCCACCAGTTGGGTCAGCAATGGTGCCGAACGTGCTGTGGGGCAATGGCTTCGGCTCGACCTCGACCAACCCATCCGCGCCGGGCTGCTGCGGTTGAAGACCAGCGCCGCCGCCATCGGCGATCCGGTGAAATGGGTGGAGGTGCGCACCGATAACGGCAGCGTGTCCGCCCGCATCTCCGAACCCGGTGCGCAGGTGTCGATTTCGCTGCCCGCCGGCACCACCACCTGGCTCACCATCACCGCCATCCGCACCAGGGACGGCACCGCGGGCGGCCAGTTCGGCATCAGCGAACTCACCCTCGACGACTATTCGGTGCGTGACGCGCCGGTCCGCGTCGACATCCAGCACCGGACCGTACTACCGCCCGCACCCGAGGGCGCCGCCGTCGCCGGCTGGGATCTGGGACAGGAATTCCCTGGCCGCAGCGCCTGTTTCGACGCGCCCGACCGGGTGCGCTGCGGCAAGGGTCTGGGACTCGCGCCGGAAGAGCTGGGTGCCTTCCAGCGGACGCTGTCGGTGCCCGAAGCCGTGGCCGTCACGCCGGAACTGACCCTGCGCACCCGTCAGGGACCGGCACTCGAGGCTCTGCTCACCGACCCGCGCCGGCCCATCGCGCGCGGCCAGTCCGACGTGGGCGACCTGCGCGGTTCGGCCTTCGCCGCGACCGACGGCGACCCGCGCACCAGCTGGACCGCTCCCGAGGACTCGGTGCGAAACCTGCTCAGCGCCAAGCCGACCCTGACCATCGAGTTGCCGGAACCGGCACTGGTCACCGGGCTGGACATCACGGCGTCGCTGGGCGGGCTGCCCGCCGCACCGACCAGCGTCGCGGTGAACCTCGGCAATGGGCCACAGGTGCGCGAACTCGACGACGAGACGACCCGTATCGCGCTGCACCCCACCGTCACCGACCGGATCGAACTCACCGTGCAGAGCTGGAAGTCGGTACTCGACCGCACCGCGCTCGGCTTCGCCCAGACCCAACCACCCGGACTGGCCGAGGTGTCGGTGCTCGGGCCGGACTATCCGCCGCCCGCCGACCCGGACCGGTTGATCACCGTCGGCTGCGCGGACGGGCCGACGGTCATGCTGGGCGGACGCGTCTTCCAGACCTCGGTGACCGCTACCGCTGCCGAATTACTTTCGGGAGCACCGGTTTCCGCGCGGGTTTGCGGAGGCGATTCGACGCAGGCCGAGCCGGGTGCGACGGGCAACGAACTCGGCGCGACGCAGCCCGATTCCGGCACTGCCGACGGAGCCCGCTCCCCCGGGGCGGATGGTGAACCGACCCGTCCCACCGTCGACCTGTTCCCCGGCCGGGTCGACGTGATCGCGGCGCCGACCGAGCTGTTCTTCGTCGACCGGTTGCGGCTGGACAATCCGGCGGTGGACCCGGTGCCGAATCCGGCTGTCACCGACGGCCGGCAGCTGCTGGTTCTCCCGCTGAGCACCAACGTCGGCTGGACCGCCGAAACCGCCGATGGTCGTGAACTCGACCCCGTCGTGGTAGACGGATGGAAGCAGGGCTGGGTGGTGCCCGAGGGCGCGCAAGGCCCGATCACCGTGTCGTTCCCCGTCGACCGCTGGTACCGGCTGGCCATCTTCGGCGGCCTGCTGCTGTTGATCCCCCTTGCCGCCCTGGCCTTCCCCCGTCGCGGCCGATCCCTCCCTGATAGCCCGGCCCCGCGCACTTGGCGCTCCCGCTGGGTCCCCGCCGTCGGCCTCACCGCCGCCACCACGATCATCTCCGGCCCGGTCGGCACCGCACTAACCGCGGCAGGACTCGCCCTGATCCGTTTCGTGCCGCGCATCCCGCGCACCGCACTGGTCGTCGTCGCCGGCGTCGGTACCGCGCTCTCGGCCGCAGCGTTGTCGACCGGACCGTGGCGCTCGCCGGACGGCTACATGGGCGGTTCGCTCTGGGTGCAACTACCGGCCCTCATCGCCGTCATCGCGGTGGGTATCGCCGCCCTGCCGCCGCGCGGGGACAAGGAGAAGAGACCGGACTCCGGCCACTCGTCATAAGGGGGCGTGACGCTGCGTTCAGCCTGGCGTCACGCAGAGGCGCCGTAGCCGACCACTACGCCTCCGCGGTTTCCGCCTTCCGTGCCGCCGCCAGCTGTTCACGGCGGCGCACGTAACGCCGGACCGGCTCTTCGACGAGGGCGTAACTGGCGGCGGAGATGGGCAGCGTGATGGCGATGGTCAGGGTCAGCACCAGCAGGAAATCACCGCTGAACGGGATGATGCCGAAGACCGGGAATACGATCGACAGCACGGCCAGATGCCAGATGAAGATGCCGTAGGACCAGCGGCCGATCGCCTGGCAGACCGGCGATTCCAGCCAGCGGTGCGGCTTGGCGTCGGCGTCGCGCAGGATCAGCGGCGCCAGCAAACAGAACCCGATCAGCGCACCCAGCCCCATCTTGGCGGCGTACTGCCACGGCTCGGCGCGGGTGAGGCCCGCCGGACCGCCGAAGTTCGTCGCCGAGATCGCGAAGACCACCAGCGCCACGCCCCACATCAACGGCTGGTTTCCGGCGATCCGGCGGAAACGCAATAGCGGTCGGCTATCGAAAATTAGCTCGGCCAGAAGCATGCCGCCGGCGAACCACGGCAGATATCCGGGCAGCCAATTGTCGGCGTGAATCGCATCCGGCGTCGGCACCGGAAGGAAATTCCAGCCCAGGCAGATCAGCCCCAGCGCGAGCACCGCCGGAATGCGCGCCTTCGCCGCCGCACCGCGCAGGCCCGACAGCGCGAACGCCAGCAGCGGCAGCACCAGATAGAAGGCCACCTCGACCGACAGGCTCCACATCTGGGTCAGGCCGTCGGTCAGCGTCAGGGGGATGAACACCTGCAGCAGCAACAGATTCGACAGCCACACCCGGAACCCCGCGGTATCGGCCGCGCTCGGCAGCAGCACCAGCACCACGCAGACCACCACCCAATACGCGGGCAGGATGCGCGCGGCCCGGTGCCGCAGGTAGCGGCCGACGCCGGGCGCGGTGCCGAGCCCACGAGCCGCCGCGGCGTGCGGGCGCCACAGCAGGAAACCCGACAGCGCGAAGAACACCGCCACCGCCATATCGAAGCGCTCCAGCAACCGGCCGAGCACCGGAATTCCCGTCGCGGCGGTCTGGAACGCCACATGGGTGAGCAAGACACCCAGTGCCGCCATACCGCGCATCCCTTCCAATGCGGGCAGGAAGGCGCGCGGACGGGCCGGGGCGTCCGTTGTGGTGGGTGCGGTGGCGATCATCGGGTCCAGTCTGCCCTGCGGATTTCGACATGAGAATCCGACATTTCACTTTTCGCGCTAGACTCGGGCGATTTTAGGTCCGATTCCGGCCTCGGCACGGCGTGGTTCATCACCGGGCTGTTAGTGTCGGGGCTCACGAGTGCTGTGGCATGCCCACAGTACCGACGGAGCGACCCGTGTTCTACAACGAGGAGACTTTGCATGGCACAGAGTGCCGGAACCAAAAGGACGGTTGCCTGCCTGCTCGTGGGCCTCGGCGCGCTGCTCATCGTGGCCGCGCTGATGATCCCGACCTATACCTTGAGCAAGATGGCGAAGACTCCCCTCGACCTCGAGATCACCACCATCGCCACCAATGTGCCAGGCGAAGAAAGCCTCGTGCTCGACGCCAAATCGCTGACCGCCCCCGAGGGCTCGGCGAAGGTCGATCAGAACGTGCCGCTGGTCTTCCAGCGGTTCGTCACCGTCGAGGAGCCCTCGGACGCGGAGAAGATGACCGTCCAGGCGGGTACCACCCTGCGGCGCACCGACAAGCAGGGCGACACCGGGCTGCTGACCGCCGAGATCGACCGGGTCACCATCGACCGCAAGACCGGTGAGCCGGTGGACGAGGACCCCAACGGCTCCATCGCCACCACGGTGAACAAGGAAGGCGAGAGCGTCGCCGAGCCGTTCAAGCGCGAAGGCCTGCAGTACCGCTTCCCGATCGGCACCGAGAAGAAGGACTACCCGTACTTCGACCGGACCGCCCGCGTCACCTCCGATGCCAAGTTCATCGAGGAGACCGAGATCAACGGCACCACGGTGTACCACTTCCGTCAGGTGGTCGAGCCGGCCAACCTGTACGAGGCCACCAAGAACCCGGCGTTCCGCCTGAAGCTGCCCGCCGCCAAGTGGGGTGTCGAGGGCGAAGGCGACGTGTCGATGGACCGCTGGTACACCAACACCCGCGACCTGTTCGTGGAGCCCGAGACCGGCACCGTCGTCGACGGCCAAGAGGCCATCCACATGTACTACGCCCGCAGCGGCGACAAGCCGGAGGTCACCGCGCTGAAGGCCACCCTGACCTTCGACGAGCCGACCATCGAGTCGCAGCTGTCGGTCGCCAAGGAGAACATCGACAAGCTGTCGCTGTTCGGCCGCGTCGTGCCGATCATCCTCGGCGTCGTCGGCGTCATCGCGCTGATCGCCGGCATCGTGCTCGGTGTTCGCGGTGGCGGTGCCGCCGCTCCCGCCGGCCGTGGTGGCGTGCCGCCGCGTCGCCCGGCTCCCGCCGCGCCGACCGCTCCGCCGGCCGGTCGCCGTGGTGACGCGGACGCGCCGACCGAGACGATCAAGCTTCCCGAGAAGCCCTGATCGCTCGGCGGTAGATACGCACTGAACAACTCGGCTCCCCTGGTACTGCGCCAGGGGAGCCGAGTTGTTTTCGTGGGACCCGTTCTTCGGCGGTCCGGGTCAGGAGTCGGTCTTCGGCTCGGCCGGTTTGCGGGCTGCCGTGTAGAGCACGAGGACCGCGACGATGGCGGTCGTGGTGGCGGCGACGCCTGCTGCGGTGGTGATGAGGGCGGGGATGGTGCGGGCGAAGGCCAGCATGAGGGCGAGTTCGGTGGCCAGGCCCAGCCAGGTGAGGCCGGCCAGGGCGGTGCGGTCGACGGCGATGGCCGACAGCAGCGCGCCTTGCAGCACCGCGAGCACAGCACCGTGCAGGGCGAACAACCACAGCAGCCCTTGGATCGGCGCGTAGTCCTCGCCGGCGAACAGCGGGGCCAGCGGGGCGGCCACCGCCGCGCCGAGCACCGCGAGCACGCCGATGCCCGACAGCACCGCCAGCGCCGAGCGGATCGCACCCGCCGAATGCGCCGGCTGGGCCATTCGGGGGTACAGCACCATGCCGACGGCGGCGGGCAGCCAGAAGGCGATCTTGGTGGCCATGGTGCCGAGCGCGTACCGGCTGGCGTCGTCCTCGTTCAGCACGATGCGCACCACGATCAGGTCCGCCGACGACAGCGCCATCAGCGCCGCCTGCACCTGCGCGGCCCGCAGCACCGCGATCACGCCCGCGAATCCGGCGTTCGGGACAGGTGCGTAGACATCCAGCGATGCCGCGCCTTCGAGGTCGACGGGCGCCTCGCCGGCGTCGGGCACCAGCGCCGCCTCCGCCGCCGGACCCGCTACATACCGGGCGAATACCGCCGCGCCCGTGATGCCCAGCGCCGCCGCCCACAACGCCGGCGCCGCACCGAAGCCCAGCGAAAGCACCACGATCGCGGGCAGCACCCGCGCGACGCCCGCCGCGCCCAGCACGACAGCCAGCCCACGGAACCGCCTGCCGCCCTGCAGAACACCCTGCTCGCCGGACAGCATCACCAACGCCGGGGCCGCCATGAGCGCGGCCGCACAGGCCACCGGACTCACCTCGAGCACCACGGTCACCACCGGGATCAGCGCCACCGCGACCGCCGCGACGATCACCGCGCACCGCCACTGCAACCCACGCAGCGCCGTCACGCTCGCCCCGCGCACCAGCTCCCTGGCGACCACGTTCTGCAGCGCGAGCGCAGGCACCGCACACAGCAACTGCACCGCGAGCAGACTGGCGAATTCGCTGTACCCCGCTACCCCGAGCCACCGCCCGGCCAGCAATTGCAGCAGATACCCGGCCACATTGGCCGTCATCGCCCCCGCCGTCACCAAGCTCAGATCCGCCACGACGGGAAGGCGACGAACAGCAGGCACGCCCGCCATCGTCGCACCCCGAACCCCCACACCGCCCCGCCACCCCCAACGCCGCGCCGAACCGAGCAACCCACCGCGCTGCCGGACCACACACGACGCGGTCGGGCGCTTCAGGGGTCGGGTGGCGGGAACGTAGGGTGCTCAGTCGTGGGTGCGCGTGGTCGGAGTCGAGGCGGTCGGTGGGCGGCGGTCGTTCCGGCCGGGTACAGCGCACTACTTTCGCTGATCATTGCCGCGCCGCTGCTCGGGCCCGGCTATCTGTTGCTGCGGGATGCGGTGAGTACGCCGCGGTCGTATCTCACCGATGCGGCGCTCGGGCTCGGTGATGCCGCGCCGCGCGCCGTCCCGCAGGATGCGCTGCTGGCGGCGTTGTCGACGGTGGTCGACGGCGGGGTGCTGGTGAAGGTGATCCTGCTGGCCGCCCTGTGGGGCGCCGGGTACGGTGCGGCGGTTCTGGCGCGCACCCTGCTGGGGGTACCGGTGGCGGCGCAACTCGTGGCCGTCACCGTGGCGCTCTGGAATCCGTTCGTCGCCGAACGCCTCCTGCAAGGCCACTGGAGCCTGCTCACCGGATACGCGGCGTTGCCGTGGACGGCGCTGGCCGCGCACCGGCTCCGTCAGCGCGGGGGCGGGCACAGCGAAACCCGCAGCTCGCACTACCGGGACTGGGCGGCGCTGGCCGGATGCTTCGCGGCGGCGGGCCTGACGCCGACCGGTGCACTGCTGGCGGGCGTCGTCGGTCTGATCGTCGCCGGCCGCCGCAACTTCCCCGGCGCCCTCGCTCTGCTCATCGCCGCCTCCGCGCCCTGGCTGATCGCCACCGTCGCCTCCGGTGCGGGCACCGAAACCTCCGATCCCGCCGGCATCGCTGCCTTCGCCGCCCGCGCCGAACCCGCCCTCGGCACCCTGGGCAGCCTCGCCGGTCTGGGCGGGATTTGGAATGCCGACGCCGTCCCGTGGTCACGCACCACCCCGCTCGCCTTGATCGGGACCGCGATCCTGCTGGTCCTGGTCGCCCTCGGGGCACGGACCGTTGCCGGATGGCCCCTCCGCCCCCGCTCCACAACGGACAAGGCGCCTGCGGCCGACAGCGCTCGCACCGGCCGCCGCCTCCTCGGACTGGCGATCGCGGCCGTGCTCTTGCCCGCACTCGGCGCCACGTCATGGGGCATGGACGTCCTCGAGTGGCTCGTGGTCGAATTGCCCGGCACCGGGCTGCTTCGCGACACCCAGAAGTACGTCGCCCTCGCGATGCCGGCCTACGCCCTCTGCGCCGCAGCGGGGTGTACAGCCCTCGCCGCACGTTTCGGCCCTCGAACCACCACGATCCCGCAGCCGGGTTCCGGCGACGGCGGTACCGCGGCGAACGACACCGCCAGGCAGGGCAGCGTCGACGCCGCCGGCGTGCCCGACACCGATCGCCCGCGCGTCCCGGATACGCCGGATCGATCCGAGGAACGCCCGAAGACGCCCCACCGCCCATCGAGCCCAGCGCTCACAGCCGTCGCAACCCTCTTCATCGCGGCGCTGATCCTCCCGCTCATCGACTTGGCGTGGGGTGTCGGCGGGGAGATGCGGGCGGTGCGGTATCCGGCGGCCTGGCAGGAGGCGGCGGCGCGCATCGACGGTCCCGGTGACGTCGCCGTCTTGCCTGCCGGCATGTTCCGGCGGTTCCCGTACAGCGGCAGCGCACCGGTCCTCGATCCCGCCCCGCGCATGCTGCCCAACGATGTCTTGCAGACCGGCGAGCTTCCGGTGCGCGGGCAGCGAGTATCCGGCGAGGGCGTGCGAGCGCGCCGGGTGGAACAACTGCTGATAGGGGGCGGTACCGCGGAAGAGCTCGCAACGTTCGGCGTGGGCTGGGTGCTGGTCGAACACCGCACACCGGGACCGATGGGCGAAGCCGAAACGACGCTCGCGCAGCTGGAACCGGTGCTGCGAACCCCGGATCTGTCGCTCTACCGCGTACCCGGCGTCACGACCGAACGAACGAGCGCGCACCGCCCGCTGGTCATCGGCGCCCACGTGCTCTGGGCCGCCATGCTCCTGGCACCGCTGCTCGCATTCGCGCCCACCCGATCACACCGAAATCGCTGACGATCAACCAGAGCCCGGCTGATAGCACTCAACTGGTCATCGACATGACCGGCACGAGCCTCCGCCGGTCGGATCGGAATCCAGGCGGTGGAGAACTGGCGCCGAACCAGCTACCAGCCCGACTCGAAGCCACCCGGCTGCACATCGCGCGGCGAACCACAGCCGCCCCGACTCACACCGGCGGAATCAACCCCGAAACCTTGCGCCCATCGGCAGCCGCCGCCAGCACCTGATACACCCCGGACGCCGTACTCTCCCAAGAGAATTCCCGCGCCCGCGACCGCGCCTTCTCCCCCATGATGGTGCGGGCGGCCGCGTCGTCGAGCAGTTCGGCGACCGATTCGGCCAGCTGGTCGACGTCGTCGACGAGAACCCCGGTGACCCCGTCGACGATGGAATCGGTGAGCCCGCGCGAGGATCGGTAGCCCACGGTGGGCACGCCGTGCTGTGCCGCTTCGATCACCGCCAGGCCCCAGCCTTCCTTGCGGGAGGGCATGACGTGCACCCAGGAGCGGGCGAGCAGTTCGTGTTTGCGGCGTTCGTCGACGTGCCCGTGGAAGGTGACGGCGTCGGCGATACCCAGCTGCGCCGCGACCGATTTCAGGTTGTCGGCCCACCACCCGTCGCCGATGACGTCGAGCTGCACGCCCGGGATCCGGCCGCGCAATTGCGCGACGGCGGCGAGGGCGTCCTCGATCTGCTTGTGCGGGACCAGCCGTGACAGGACCACCACTCTGGGCTCGGCGGTACGGGTTTCGGCGGCCCCTGTCGGAGCATTCTCTGGAACAGGTTCAGCGCCGTTGCGCACCACCGCGATGCGCGATCCGTCGACGCCGAGCGTTGTCAACTCCTCTGCCGACGGCAGCGAAACCGTCAGGTATTGATTGTCGCGATGCACCCGTGGCGACAGCCGCGATTCGATCCACCAGCCGATCCGGCCCACCAGTCGCCCGGCGACGGGCCACTGCTCACGATGCCCGTGATGCACCAGCACCACCGACGGCGCCTTGCTGGCGGCGCGGGCGAAGAACGGGATGCCGTTCTGGGTGTCGATCACGGCGTCGGGCCGGATGCCGCGCAGCGGTCCGAGGCCGAGGCGGCCGAGGGCGATGGCGGCGAGCGCGCGCGGGTATACCGAGTACCGGCCGCCGGCCCGGCTGATGTGGATGCCGTCGACGGTTTCGCGCCGCGCCGCGCCTGGATAGCGGGCGGTGCGCAGGGTGACTTTGACGCCCCGGGCGGCGAGGTGGGCGCCGACCTGCTCGAGGTAGCGTTCGCTGCCCCCACCCTGCGGATGCCCCGTGTCGCGCCAGCAGAGCAGTAGGACTTCGCGCACGGTCGAGCTTCTCCGGTCGTCGGGTCCCCGTCGGGAACGTCGGATATCGTCGTACACCCTAGTGGACGGCTTCCGGCCGTGGTCCGATCCCGGTCCTGACCGGCTGTCGACCCGGCCGCGACCGGGCGGCGCGGCGGTTTGTGCGAGACTCGGCGCCGTGCTCAGAGCCGAGAGAACGACCGGCTGGTCCCCGCAGGCCCGGATGCGTCCGGGGCGCCCGGCCGTACCCGCACCCGCCGGTGCGCGACGCCGCCGCCCCCGTTTCGCCGAGCGCGCTACCCTGCGCCGCTCGATCCGGCTGCTGAGCAGTTTCCGCTTCGAGCAGTCCGCGCCCGCGGTGTTCTACGGCGGCCTCGCCACCGACAGCGCCGCCATGATCAGCGACTTCTACGCTGATGTGACCGGACGCGAGCTGGCCGGCGCCACGATCATCGACGTGGGTGGCGGCCCGGGTTATTTCGCCGACGAGTTCGCCCGCACCGGCGCCCGCTACATCCCGGTGGAGCCGGATCCGTCCGAGCTGCATGCTGCCGGGCTGACGGTGCCGGGCGCGGTGCGTGGTTCCGGGATGGCGCTGCCGTTCCGCGATGGCGCGGTCGATATCTGTTTTTCCTCGAATGTCGCCGAGCACGTGCCGGATCCGTGGCTGATGGCCGACGAGATGGTGCGGGTGACCAGGCCGGGCGGGGTGATCGTGCTGTCCTACACGGTCTGGCTCGGTCCGTTCGGCGGGCACGAGACGGGTCCGTGGCACTACGTGGGCGGTGAGTACGCGGCGCGGCGGTATGTGCGCAAGCATGGTCGCGAGCCCAAGAACAGGTTCGGCCGGTCGATGTTCGCGGTGCGGGCCGCCGACGGTCTGCGGTGGGCGCAGCGGACGCCGGCGCAGGTCTTCGCGGTGTTCCCGCGTTATCACCCGCGGTGGGCCTGGTGGCTGGTGCGTATCCCGTGGTTGCGTGAGTTACTGGTCAGCAACTTGGTGGTCGTCGCGGTCAAACCGGACTGAAAGCCCTTGCGCCGGCGCGGAACGGGCGTTCGCTTGTCAGCGCACCCACAGCGCCTGGCGCCAGCCCCGGGTGACGTGCCGCGCTTCCTGCCAGGGCGATTCCCGCATGGCGAGGCCGACGGTCTCCAGCGTTGTCAACCCGACCAGATCGGCCAGCGTGCCGACCACCGCGACCGCCTCCGCGGCCTGCATGGCGGCGGTTGCCTGCTCCATGGTCAAGGTGCGCCCGGGTAGGAAGGACACTACCCAGCCGCCGCTGCCAACGCTCTTAGCTTGATGCTCGGTCTGGTCGCTGGTCATCAACGACCGGCCGATCACTTGCACCGCCATGAATCGGACTCCCCAATTGCGGTATCGGTTCGATGGGTCGAGCGAGCTGATCAGTAGCTACAGCATCCACTGTCCAGCAACAGAACGCAATAGTGCGTTCTGACGAAAAGCGAACCGACAGGTCGGAATTCACGCAGCTCATGGCAGTGCGTGATGATCGAACTGAAACGTGTTACAGACAACGGGCCGACAAAACTGTAACGTGTTCTCATGGATTACGACAGCCTCTTCATCGGCGGCCGCTGGACCGCGCCCGCCACCACCGAGCGCATCCAGGTCATCTCCCCGGCCACCGAGGAGCCGGTCGGCAGCGTTCCCGCGGTCGACCGGGCCGACGTCGACGCCGCCGTCGCCGCGGCCCGCGCCGCCTTCGATTCGGGCCCGTGGCCGTCGACGCCGCCGGAGGAGCGGGCCCAGGTGCTCACCCGTGCCGCCCGCCTGATCGAGGAACGCGGCGCCGACCTGGCCGCCACCCTCACCGCCGAGATGGGCGCCCCGCTGATGGCGGCGACCACCCTCAACCAGATCCCGGCCGTGGCCGCGCTCGATTACTACGCGGGGCTGGCGAAATCGTTCCCGTGGAACGAGACGCGCACCGGCGTGTTCGGCACCACCCGGGTCTCCCGCGAACCGCGCGGTGTGGTCGCCGCGATCACCGCGTGGAATGTGCCGCTGTTCCTGGCGGTCAACAAGCTGGGCCCGGCACTGCTGGCCGGCTGCACCGTGGTGCTCAAGCCCTCCCCGCTGACGCCGCTGACCACCAACAAGGTGGCCGAGATCTTCGCCGAGGCCGGCCTGCCCGAGGGCGTGCTGTCGGTGCTGCCCGCCGAGGCCGAAGCCTCGGAGTACCTGGTCTCGCATCCGGGGGTGGACAAGCTGACCTTCACCGGCAGCACCGCCGTCGGCCGCAAGATCGGCGCCATCGCCACCGGGCAGCTGAAGTCGGTGTCGCTGGAACTCGGTGGCAAATCGGCGGCAATCCTGTTGCCGGACATGGATATCGCCGCGAGCATCCCGTCGCTGGCCTTCTCCGGCCTGATGAACACCGGCCAGGGCTGTGTCGCGCAGACCCGAATCCTGGCGCCGCGCAGCCACTATGACGAAATCCTCGAGGCGCTGGTCGCTCATGTGCGCACGATGACCGTCGGCGATCCCACCGATCCGGCGACCCAGCTCGGCCCGCTGATCTCGCAGCGGCAGCGCGAACGCGTCGAGGGCTACATCGCCAAGGGCAAGGCCGAGGGCGCGCGCCTGGTGCTGGGCGGCGGCAGGCCCGAGGGACTCGACAAGGGCTGGTTCGTGGAGCCGACCATCTTCGCCGATGTGGACAACGCCTCGACGATCGCGCGGGAAGAGATTTTCGGGCCGGTACTTTCGGTGATTCCGTACGACACCGAGGACGAAGCCGTCGCCCTGGCCAACGATTCCGATTACGGCCTGGCCGGTTCGGTGTGGACCACCGATGTGGAGCACGGCGCCGAGATCGCCGCGCGGGTGCGCACCGGCACCTACGCGATCAACTGGTACGCCTTCGATCCCACCGCGCCGTTCGGCGGATACAAGAACTCCGGCCTCGGCCGCGAGAACGGTCCCGAGGGGCTCGACGCGTACTGCGAACAGAAGTCGGTGCTGATGCCGCTGGGCTGGACCGGCTAGCGGCGACACAGCGGCCGGCCCGGTGCCGGCGTGCGAATCGGCCTCCGGGTGCGGGCGAACGCCTCACTCCGGAGGCTGTACCACGCGCAGAATCGATTGCGAATCCTGCGCGGACGCGGGTGCGTCGACCACTTCGACACACCAGCCCGGCGGCAGGACCGATTGCAGACGCCGGGCCGCCCGCTGCAACGGCGTGCTCGCGTGCGGCAACGCCGCGGTCGGTAGTTCGGCTACCGGAGATCCGGTGTACCCATCGGCCATGCTCCACACCCTCTCGCGCGGCGATCGCGTCGTCGGCGGCGGTTCTCACGCGCCACGAGCAGATCGAGGAAGCAATTCAGTCGATCAGTTAACTGTTGGCAATCGAACTGTCGGTCGTGAGACGGAAGAACATCCAAAGCATAAGCCACACAACGGGCTCAACCCGGCACAACGGACAGGTACCCGCGCCGCGTCGCGCCAAAACCCCAGGCCCCGCAAGAAAAATCGATACCGCCCGCACCCTGCTCTGGATGCGGACGGTATCGAAATGCGGTCTGTGACTAACCCAAGCGCTGCTTCAGGGCCTCGAACTCGTCGCGCACCCCGGACGGCAGCTTGTCGCCGATGAATTCGAACCACTCTTCGATGAGCGGGATCTCCTTCTTCCACTCCTCCGGATCGACCTTCAGCGCCTCGTCGACGTCGGCGGGGTCGACGTCGAGGCCGTCGAGATCCATCTGGGCGGAGGTGGGCACGTGACCGATCGCGGTGGACTCGGCCTGCGCCTTGCCCTCGATGCGGTTGATGACCCACTCCAGCACGCGGGAGTTCTCACCGAATCCGGGCCACAGGAAGCGGCCGTCCTCGCCGCGGCGGAACCAGTTGACGTAGAAGATCTTCGGCAGCTTGCCCTCGTCGGCGCTCTTGCCGACGTTGATCCAGTGGTTCAGGTAGTCGCCGACGTGGTAGCCCATGAACGGCAGCATGGCCATCGGGTCGCGGCGCACCGCGCCGACCTTGCCCTCGGCGGCGGCGGTCTGCTCCGACGCCATGGTGGCGCCCATGAAAACGCCGTGCTGCCAACTGAAGGACTCGGTCACCAGCGGGACGGTGGTCTTGCGGCGGGCGCCGAACAGGATCGCCGAGATCGGCACACCCTGCGGGTCGTCCCATTCCGGGGCCAGGATCGGGCACTGCGACATCGGGGTGCAGTAGCGCGAGTTCGGGTGCGCGGCGAGGGTTTCGGTCTCGCGCAGGTACCAGTCGTTGCCCTTCCAGTCGATCAGGTGATCGGGCTCGCCCTCCAGGCCTTCCCACCACACATCGTTGTCGTCGGTCAGCGCGACGTTGGTGTAGACGGTGTTGCCCGCGTCCATGGTGGCCATGGCGTTGGGGTTGGAGCTGTGGTTGGTGCCGGGCGCGACGCCGAAGAAACCGAACTCCGGGTTCACCGCGTAGAGGCGGCCGTCCTTGCCGAAACGCATCCAGGCGATGTCGTCGCCCAGGGTCTCCGCGCGCCAGCCGGGGATGGTCGGCTGGATCATCGCGAGGTTGGTCTTACCGCAGGCGCTGGGGAAGGCGGCGGCGATGTAGTAGGCCTTGTTCTCCGGGGAGATCAGCTTGAGGATCAGCATGTGCTCGGCCAGCCAGCCCTCGTCGTGCGCCATCGCCGAGGCGATGCGCAGCGAGTAGCACTTCTTGCCGAGCAGCGCGTTGCCGCCGTAGCCGGAGCCGTAGGACCAGATCTCGCGGTCCTCCGGGAAGTGGGTGATGTACTTGGTGTCGTTGCACGGCCACGGCACGTCTTCCTGGCCCTCGGCCAGCGGCGCGCCGACGCTGTGCAGCGCCTTCACGAACGGGCGATCGGTGCCCAGCTTCTCCAGCGCGGCGGCGCCCATGCGGGTCATCACGCGCATGGAGACGACGACGTACTCCGAGTCGGTGATCTCGACACCCAGCTTGGGGTCCTCGGCACCGAGCGGGCCCATGCAGAAAGGCACCACGTACATGGTGCGGCCCTTCATCGAGCCGCGGTACAGCTCGGTCATGGTGGCGCGCATCTCGGTGGGGTCGACCCAGTTGTTGGTCGGGCCCGCGTCGGCCTCGGTCTTGGAACAGATGTAGGTGCGCGATTCCACGCGCGCGACGTCGGAGGGGTCGGACAGCGCGAGGAAGGAGTTGGGCTTCTTCTTCGGGTCCAGGCGCTTGAAGGTACCCGCCTCGACCAGCTGAGTCGTCAGGCGATCCCATTCGGCGTCGGAACCGTCGGCCCAGACCACCCGATCAGGCTGAGTCAGTTCGGCGACTTCCTGTACCCAGGTGAGCAGTTCGCTGTGTTCGGTCGGCGCTTTGCCGTCGGATCCACGAAGACCAGGAATGGTCGCTGAGGTCATGAAAACTCTCCTGAGATGGGCGGTTCTGCGGTGTTTCGATCCTGGCCCAATCGGCGCGTGACCAGCCCCGAACCACCGAGCGCCACCATTGGCTGGATGGCACCCGCTACGGCCCGTCGATCACGCCGGCCGGCTGGACAGCGCACAGGGCGAAGCGGACGCCCAGGTTCCTGTCTAGAGGTTAACGCGATATGACGAACCGTACGGAATCGGGTTCCTCATAGGTACCCCCGATCATTGCCGATCATTCGTCCCACGTCCGGCCGACGACATCCAGTGATCGATGCTCTCGATATCGCGTTCGCAGGCGGCCAGCTGACCGGGTTGTTCGGCGATATAGCGGCGCAGGCGGGCCTCGAGTTCGGCGGCCTTGCGGTCCACCTCGACCATCCGGTCGTTGCTCGCCCGCATCACCCGCTCGGACAACTGCCCCTCGGCCTCCACCATCGCGGTGCCTACCCGTTGCTCGAGCTGGGCTTTTACATTGACGAGGGCGTCGGCCACCCACTGCCGCAGATGGTTGCGGTCGGCGAGCTGGGCGCGCGCCCGCACCACCCAGGCCGCCACCCCGGCGCCGAGCAGCAGCGTCACCGGCACGCTCGCCACGTCCAGCGCGGGCACCAGACTGAACGGCGCGACCAGCAGCCGGCCCAGGCCGACACCGGCCGACGCGCCGAGCGCGATCATGAGGTGATCTTCGACACCCCGCTGCCGTGGTTCGGGATCCGGGCCCACCCGCGGCGGCGGATCGCGGCGCACCGGACCGGGGTCGGGGCCGCCGACGCGGGCGGCCAGCTCGGCCAGCCGGTGCTCGATATCGACGTCGACGCCGGCGGCCAGTTCGGTCACCGCTTGTTGCAGCCGGTCCGGATAGTCACCGATATCGGAGCGGCCGAGCCGGTCGAGTTCGGCCCGCGCGGCGGTGTGCAGGGCCCGGGTCCGGGCGCCGACCTCGGTCATCAGGTCCAGCCGGGCCAGGTTCAGCTGGCTGCGCAGATTGGACATGGCCGCGGCCCGTCCGCCGTCGCGTCCGGCGAGCAAAGTGGCGCGCTCCTCGCGCAGCCGGATCGCCTCGGTACCCGAGCGGAGGGCGGCGACCTGTTCGACGATGCGCGCCCTGGTGTCGGTGAGCACCCGGTTGCGGACGGCGAGCAGCCGGTCGTCGCCCTCGCCGGCGGCGCCGAGGGTGGCCGCGGTGAGTTCGGCGTGCAGTGCGGCCAGCCCGGAGCGATCCAGCAGCGCGGTATCGCCGGAGGAGCGCGCGGCCACCGCCAGGCGGGCGGAGACGGGAACGATATCGATATCGGTGATGCCCTCGCCCGCCAGCAGCGCCAGATCGCGCTCGCGCACCGCGCGCCAATCCTGGTGGGCGTGGATGCCGTTCATGGCCAGCAGCACCCGGGTGCCGCCGGCGCGCAGGCCGCGCACCATGTCGAGCACGCCGGCGCCGAGCGTGGTGCCCGCGTCGAGCAGGATCAATGCCACCGCGGCGGGCGCGTCACCCGACGGTGAGGTGGTCTCGACGGCGGTGCGGGCATCGGCCACCGGATCGGTGAGGTCGACATGCGGTTCGAAGCGGGCCAGCTCGGTGCGCAGCAGCGTGGTGTTGGCGTCGTCGGGGCCGATCAGCATCACCCCCGAGGCATTGCCGAAGCCGGCGACCGCGCGCAGCAACGCCATCCCCTGCGGATTCCATCGCTGCACCACCGCCTCCAGCGCCGCGGGCAGCGCGGCGATCGGAGCAGCGGAATTCGGGCGCGACGGGTGTTCCGGGGGATCAGAGACCGGCACTGCTCATTCGCTCCCATAGCCGGACGTAGCCGTTGTGCACCCGGACCGCGGCGCGACGGGCGGCGGGCGGCATATCGCTGGAGACCAGCGAACGCCAGCGGGTGGCCCGGTTCAGGGCGTCGTCGGCGTCGGCGGGTGCGGGCGAAGGATAGCCGGCGGCCAGGTGCGCGACCGAGGGGTGCGCCAGGCCCGCGCAGAGACCGGTCCACAGGGCGTCGTCGCCGTAGAGGTAGTCCTCGAGCACGTCGCGGGCGCGGCCGCCGTCACCGGGGACCGCGCGGGCGGCCAGCCGGGTGAGTTCGTCGAGCAGTTCACCGCCCCGCTGCGCCGAGACCTGCTCGTAGCGGCGGTGCAGCATCTTGTGCAGCGGATCGACGGCGCTGGCGGCGTGCAGGATCTGCAACAGCGCCTGCCCGGTGATGTCGGGCTGGTTCCGGACGACGGTGAGCGCGCAGTTCACCCCGTACAGATCCCAGCGCTGCAACAGCTGGGTGCGCTCGGCGACATCGGGCCCGGCGCTCGGCGCGGTGAACAGGTCGGGCGAGAGCGTGAAGGCCGGGTCGGTGTTGCCTGCATGCCTGCGCAACGTGGCCAGATCGGCCTCGGTCACCGCACCCGCCCTGGTCCGCACCGCGAGCGAGGCGACCACCGGCAACACCTGACGGCCGAGTTCGCGGCCGTATTGTTCGGCGGCGATGACGGCGTCGGCCCAGCGCGACCCGACCGCGTCGGCCTTGTTCAGCACGACGATGATGCGATCCGGCGGCAACGCACCGATGATGCGCTGGTCGGCCGGGCCGGGCGCGGCGGCGAGAACGTAGACGACGATGTCGCCGTCGAGCACCGGATCGGGCAGTCCCGGCTCGTCGACCGGACCGGTCTCCACCGCCGACATCAGCGCCAGCGCGTGCAGCACGGTGCTGCGGCCGGTATGCGCGCGGCCGGTGACCTGGATGCGCGGCGGCATCCGCCAGCGCTCGACCGCGAGGCCGGCGTGATAGCCGATCTGGGGATCGTTGCCCGCGCCCTGGCGCAGCACATCGAGCAGTTCGTCGAGTTGATCGCGCTCACGCGTTTGCTCACGTCGGTCGAGCATCGTTCCATCCGGTCCGGCGGCGTTCGGCATCGGTGCGCACCCCCCTGTCGAGTTCTGCGGGCATTGTCTCAGAAGTCGGGGCGAGGGCCGGTGCGGGCCGGTTCACGAACCGCTGACGTATTTGTTCACCGTGCGCACCGCCCAGTTGGGCGCGAATTTGGCGGCGGTGGCGAGCAGTTTCGCCTGCGCGCCGATCTCGTAGTGCACCCGCGGCAGCCTGCCCTGTTTCCGGGTGGCCGACCAGATGCCCTTGGCGACGTCGTCGGCGGTCAGCCGCACGCCCAGCGATCGGGTGGACTTGGTGTTGACGCCCTCGACCATCGCGGTGGCCACGAACAGCGGCCAGATCGCGATGACGCGGATGTCGTGGTGCGCCCATTCCAGATCCAGCGCTTCGGTGAGGCCCTTGACCGCGGACTTGCTGGCGCCGTAGCTGGCGAGTTCGGGCTGGCCGTAGATCGCCGAGGCCGAACAGAGGTTCACCACCTGGGCGCCCGGGGTGTCGCGCAGATAGCGGAACGCCAGGTGCGTGCCGTTGATGACGCCGCCGATGTTCACATCGACGACGGCCTGATGCTGGGCGAGGTCGATCGATTCGAACGGGCCCGCGCGCAGGATGCCCGCGTTGTTGATCAGGATGTCGAGCCGTCCGGCGTCGTCCCAGAACTCGGCGAGCCGCTCGGTCCAGTCTGTGGTGTCTGTCACATCGAGTAGCCCGGTGCGGACGCTGCCGCCGGCCTGGCCGATATCGGCGGCCAGGCGCGTCAGCCCGACCTCGTCGACGTCGTAGGCGCCGACGTGATAGCCCTGGGCAGCGAAAAGCAGCGCCGTGGCCCGGCCGATACCCGCCGCCGCACCCGTGATGAAAACCGTCGGACCACCCATGCCAGGCAGCGTAATGGCCTTCGCCACACTGTGCCGTACTATCCGCCGGGGCTGGCCCCGCGAATGCCGGGTAACTTACCCTGACCGAACGGTCGGCACCACAGTCGGTGCGTAGCTTGACTTTTCGTTCACGACGAGCGGGCCACACACGGGCGGCGCCGGACCGCGCGGCGGCGAGACGCCGCAGGAAGTGCCCGAGATCGTGCATCGGGCCTCGACGAGGAGGTTGCGATGACTCGCGACAGGGCGACGCGGCCCAGCGCCGATCCCACGACGACCATCGGTGCCGCGGACAAGTCGGCGCTGCTGCCCAGCCGTGACCCGTTCCATCGCCCGCCGCCCGGATTCGCCGACCAGCCCGCGGGCACCATCCTGCGCAGCCGCGAGGTCGAGCTGGCGCTGTTCGGCGTGGTGCCGCAACAGGTTTCGGCCTGGCAGTTGCTCTACCGCAGCTGCGACCTGCACGGCACACCCGAGGCGGCGGTCACCACCGTGCTGCTGCCGCACGGCGCCGAACCGGCCGAATCCCGTCCGCTGCTGGCCTTTCAATCCGCCATGGACGCGGTCTCGGAACGCTGCGCACCGTCGTACGCGCTGCGCCGCGGCGCCCATGCCCTCGGGTCGATCACCCAGCTGGAATGGCTGCTGGTGGCGAACGCGCTGCGCCGCGGCTGGGCGGTCAGCATCGCCGATCACGAGGGCCCGCGCGGCAACTTCGGCGCACCCCGCGAACCCGGCTACCGGGCCCTCGACGGCATCCGCGCCGCCCTCGCCTTCGCCCCGCTGGGTCTGGGACCGGACACCCGCATCGCGGCCTGGGGCTATTCCGGCGGCGGGATGGCCAGCTCCTGGCTGGTGGAGATGGCGCCGACCTATGCCCCCGAACTCGATATCGCCGGCGCGGTGCTCGGCGCTCCGGTCGGCGATCCGGGCCAGGTGTTCCAGCGGCTCAACGGCGGGTACTTCGCCGGCCTGCCGGCGATCGTGATCGCGGCGCTGCGGCGGATCTATCCGGCGCTGGGCGCGGTGATCCAGAACGAGCTCACCCCCGACGGCCACAAGCTGGTCGCGCGCGCCGAACGCTCCACCACCCTCGCCGCGGTGCTCGGCCTGGCCAACAAGAAGATGGACGACTACCTGCCGCGCCCGCTCGACGAGATCCTGGGCACGCCGGAGATGCAGGCCATGCTCGACGATCTGCGGCTGGGCAATACCGCGCCGAAATGCCCGGTCCTGGTGGTGCAGCCGGTGCACGACCAGGTCATCCACATGGACGGCATCGACGGCCAGGTGCACCGCTACCGCAAGGGCGGCGCCGACGTCACCTATGTGCGCGACCGGCTCAGCGAGCATTTCTCGCTGCTGCCGCTGGCCACCCCGATCACCCTCGACTGGCTCGCGGCCCGGCTGGCGGGCGAACCGGTGACCGACAAGCGCGATGCCACCGTCTGGTCGGTCCTGGCCTCGCCGGTGGGTGTGCGCGGGCTGCTGGAGATGGCGACGACGGCGGTCATGGTCGCGCTCGGGCGTCCGCTGCGGGCGCCGCAGCCGCCGGTCACCGAGGTCGAACAGGCCAAGGCCGCCTGACCCGGTCAAGGACCGGAGGCGGCAGCGGAGCGTAACCACGCAGGTCCTCCGGGGCAGGCACAGTCGATTCAGCCTGACGACGAGAGGTAACCACGCGGTCGCCTGCGCCGTAGAACACCCGATGCTGGACAATGGACGTGTGAACGACGCCGCGAACCATACAGACGAGTCAGTTCCGGTCCCACCGTCCACAGCATCGGCTCCGGCTGAGGCAGGCCGGCGGTCCAAGACCGGGTCCCGCCTGTATCCCAGGGTGACCAGCTTCCGGTCCCGCCGCGGCGCACTCACCCCCAACCAGCAGAAATCCTGGGACCGCACCTGGCCGCTGATCGGCCGCGAGGTGGCCGACGAACCGCTGGACGCCGACGCCTGGTTCGGCCGCTCCGCCCCGCTGGTCATCGAGATCGGCTGCGGTACCGGCACCGCGACCGCGGCCATGGCGCAGGCCGAACCGCACCTGAACCTGATCGGCATCGAGGTCTATCAGCCCGGCCTGGCCCAGCTGGTGCAGGCCATCGAACGCGAGCAGATCGACAACATCCGGCTGCTGCGCGGCGACGCCGTGGACGTGCTGGAGAACATGATTGCCGAAGAGTCGCTGACCGGCGTGCGGGTGTTCTTCCCCGACCCCTGGCCCAAGGCCCGCCATCACAAGCGCAGGCTGCTGCAGCCGGCGACACTCGCGCTGATCGCCAACCGGTTGAAGCCCGGCGGTGTGTTGCACGTCGCGACCGACCACGCGGGTTACGCCGAGCACATCGCCGAGGTCGGCGCCGCCGAACCCCTGCTGACCGGCCTGAACGAGACCACCGGCGGCGTCAGCGCCGAGCATCGCGACAGCGCCCCGATCGGTTTCGAGCGCCCGGTCACCAAGTTCGAGGGCAAGGCCCATCGCGCCGGAAGCGCCATCACCGAGTTCATATGGGGGAAGATCGAATGATGAGCGTCAGTGAGATGGCAGCGACCGGAGATGAGGTTGCCGGCGAGGTGCGCGGCGCCGACACCGCCGATATCCGCCGCGTGCTGTTGGTCTGGGACGCCCCCAATCTCGATATGGGACTCGGCGCCATCCTCGGTGGCCGCCCGACCGCCGCCTACCGTCCGCGCTTCGACGCCCTCGGCCGCTGGCTGCTCTCGCGGACCGCGGAACTGTCCGTCGGCGCCGGCCAGCGGGTCGAACCCGAGGCCACGGTGTTCACCAATATCGCGCCCGGCACTGCCGATGTGGTGCGGCCGTGGGTGGAGGCGCTGCGCAACGTCGGTTACGCCGTCTTCGCCAAACCCAAGATCGACGAAGATTCCGATGTCGACGCCGACATGCTCGCCCATATCGCGATGCGCCGCCGCGGCGCCGGGCTGGCAGGCATCATGGTCGCCTCCGCCGACGGCCAGGCCTTCCGGGAGCCGCTGGAACAGATCGCCGCCGACGGCGTGCCGGTTCAGGTACTCGGCTTCCGCGAGCACGCGAGCTGGGCGGTCACATCCGATACCCTCGAGTTCGTCGATCTCGAGGACATTCCGGGCGTGTTCCGTGAACCGCTGCCCCGGGTTAGCCTCGACTCGCTGCCCGACGAGGGTGCCTGGCTGCAGCCGTTCCGGCCGCTGTCGGCGCTGCTCACCTCTCGCCCCGCACAAGGAGTCGCTTAGTGTTCACCCGCTGGGGCGATCTGGTCTACCGACTACGTTTCGCCGTCATCGGCGTCGTCGTGGCCGCACTGCTGGCACTGGGCGGCTACGGTCTCGGACTCGGCGACCATTTGAGCAACAGCGGATGGGACGACCCCACCTCGGAATCGGCCGAGGCGGCGCGGATCTCCGACTCGGCCTACGGCCGCGATCACACCAGCGACGTGATCGTGCTGTACACCGCGCCCGAGGGCAAAACCATCCACGACCCCGAGTTCAGCAGCAAGATCATCGACAGCCTGAACCGGCTGCCGCGCGAACATCCCGAGCAGATCGCCAAGGTCAACGGCGCCTACTGGCCCACCGAAACCGGTCCGGCGCAGCCGAGCCTGTTCGGGTCAAAGGACGGCAAACACACCTTCGCCTCGATCGCCATCGTCGGCGACAACGACACCGAGATGGTGCGCAACTTCCGCGCGGTCAAGGACGTCTTCTATATCGACGGCGTCGACGTGCAGGTCGCGGGCCTGCAAGCGGTGGCGGGCACGCTCAACGACACCATCGCCAGCGACTCCAAACGCATGGAAGTGCTGGCCATTCCGGCCGTGGCCATCCTGCTGTTCTTCATCTTCGGCGGTGTGGTGGCCGCGGCGCTGCCGCTGATCGTCGGCGGTCTGACGGTGATCGGCGCCAACGGCATCGTGATGGCGTTGACCAACTTCACCGACGTCAACTCCTTCGTCTCCAATGTCGTGTCGATGATCGGTCTCGGTCTGGCGATCGACTACGGCCTGTTCATCGTCAGTAGGTTCCGCGAGGAATTGGCCGAGGGCTACGACACACCGGCGGCGGTCCGGCGCACCGTGATGACCGCGGGCCGCACCGTGGTGTTCTCCGCGACCATGATCATCGCCAGCCTCGGCGGCATGCTGTTGTTCCCACAGGGCTTCCTGAAGTCGGTGGCCTACGGCACCATCGCGACGGTCTCGCTGGCCGCGCTGGCCTCGATCACCCTGCTGCCCGCGATGCTCGGCATCCTCGGGCCGCGGGTGGACATGTTCGGGCTCAAGTGGTTCCGCAAGACCAAGACCGCCGAAGAGGTCGAAAACGGTTTCTGGGGCAAGTCCACCCGCTGGGTGATGAAGCACCCGCTCAAGATCGCAATCCCGATCAGCATCCTGTTGCTGCTGCTGATCATCCCGGTCAAGAACCTGCAGTTCGGTGGTATCAACGAGCGGTATCTGCCGCCGGACAACCCCACCCGGATGGCGCAGCAGAACTTCGATGAGATCTTCCCGCTGCGCAAATCCGATCCGGTGCAGCTGATCATGATCTCCGAGAACGGCAACTCGGTCGGCAAGGTCTGGAAACAGGCCAGCGAGGCGCCGGGGCTGGCGGGCAAGTTCGAAGTGCCCTCGCGCTCCACCGAGCGCCCCGACGTCTACCGGACCACCGCGACGCTGGTCGACTCCGAGGACTACCGGCCCACCATCGAATACCTGCGGGCGATGGACGTTCCCGACGACGTCACCCTGCTGGTCGGCGGGCAACCGGCGTTCACCATGGACAGTATCGACGCACTGATCGATCGCATGCCGTTGATGATCGCGCTGGTGCTGTTCGTCACGACCTTGCTGATGTTCCTGACGTTCGGCTCGCTCGTGCTGCCCATCAAGGCGGCCTTGATGAGCGCGCTCGGTCTCGGGTCCACCCTCGGCATCCTGACCTGGATCTTCGTCGACGGTCACGGCGCCGATCTGCTGAACTTCACCCCGCAGCCGATCATGTCGCCGGTGCTGGTGCTGATCATCGCCGTGGTCTACGGCTTGTCCACCGACTACGAGGTGTTCCTCTTGTCTCGCATGGTGGAGGCGCGCGCACAGGGCGCCTCGACTACCGAGGCGATCCGGATCGGCACCGCGAACACCGGCCGCATCATCACCGCCGCCGCCTTGATCCTGCTGGTGGTGACCGGCGCGTTCGCCTTCTCCGATCTGGTGATGATGCAGTACATCGCCTACGGCATGATCGCGGCGCTGTTCATCGACGCCACCATCCTGCGCATGCTGCTGGTGCCCGCCACCATGAAGCTGCTCGGCGACGACTGCTGGTGGGCGCCGGCCTGGATGAAGCGCATCCAGCAGAAGATCGGGCTCGGCGAACCCATCCTCGACGATGAGCGGCCCGCCCGCGGCGAGGTCGTCGACCTGGTGAAGACCACACCGATCACAGATCCGGTGACCATGCAGATGCCGGCCATGCCGGAAAGCCAGCAGCGCAAGACGCCGCGGCGCCCGCGCACCGTCGAGGAGATCGAGGCCGAGGCGCCCACCCAGCGCCTGGATGCGCTGCCGCCGGAACCGAATCGGCCGCGCGGCGCCTCGTCCACCCAGCACATTCCGATGCCGGTGCCGCCGGATCCGACCCGGCCGCGGGCGGCGCATGCTACGCCACCGGAACCCGGTGAGGCCGGCAAGAGCGGATCGACGTTGCGGTTGACGCCGGAAACTCCGCAGGTGCGCGGTTCCGAGCGGATCCTGCCGCCGCGCACAGTTGCGCCCGATGCCGGGGCAGCCGGTGATGAGGGCGCGCCGGTTTCGGAGACCGGTGTGATCGGCGGCAGTCCCGGTCCGGTCTCGCGGCCTTCGAGCGAATCCGCTTCGGGTTATCCGGGTGCCACGGACTCCGGCCGTTCGGCCGCCACGGGTCCGAGCCACTCGAGCGCCACGGGTCCGGCCCATCCGGCCGAATCCGCTTCGGGACCGTCTGCTTTCGGCGGGCACTTCGGTCCCGCCGATCCGACTCGCCCGCGTCCGCATCCGCCCGAGCAGCCGTTCGCGCCGTTCGGTGAGACCCCGGGTGGTCCGGCGGAATCCGCTCGGCGGCAGCACGACCCGGTCGGCGGCGGGCAGATCGGCGGCGCGCCCCGGGATGCCGAGTCGGCCGGCCCGGGTTCGCACCATGCCGAACCAGCTGCCCCGCTCACGTCCCGCGCCGAACCGGCCGGTCCGCCGCCGGGCACCGCGGAAGCTGCCGGCCGGTATGCCGACTCCGCGCCCACGCACCGAGCGGAGCCGGCAGCAGGTGACGCGTCGGCGACCGCGTTCTTCCGGGTGCCCACACCCGAGCCGGCGCAGGCACCCGACCGGCTGCCTCCGCTGCCCGAGTCGTCCACCGAACCCGCACCGGCGCCCGAACCACAGGAACCCCCGCGTCCGCTGCTGCCCCGCGTCTCCACCCCCGGTGCGAGCCCGGCGCCCGACGAGTCGTCGACGACGGAAGTCCCGGCACAGCAATTGGATTCGACTCAGGCTCCCGAAGCCGAGGCCGGCGACGACAACCGCAGCAGCATCGAGAACTGGATGGCCGAACTCCGCTCCTCCCGCCGCCGCACCCCACCGCCGGACCAGGGGCGGCACCACTCCGGTGACGGGCGCACGGTCAGCGTGAACGAACTGCTGCGGCGGCGCGACAGCGAGTAGGGGTGCAGCCCGGCGGTCACCACCGGGCTTCCGAGTCGCCCCCTATTGCGTCGGCTGGTCCTCGCTGCCGGCGTCGGCGAAGGCGCGGGCGTAGCGGGTGCCTGCGAGCAGGAGCAGGACGCCGACGATCAGGAAGGCGGCCACGCGCACCAGGCCGTCGAGGGTGGCCAGGTCGAACAGGAACAGTTTGGCCAGGGCGGCCGCGGTGACCAGCAGGCCGGAGCCGAGGGCCAGTTTGGCCACGGCCGGTGAGCGGGACAGTTTGCGCAGGCCGTAGAGCAGCGCGGCGGTGGCGGCGACCATCCAGGTGATGGTGGCGGCACTGTGGCCGATGAGGAATCCGTCGGCGGCGCCGGAGGAAACGCCGATCGACACCGTCGCCGCCGTCACCGCGTACAGGCCGGCCAGGCTCCCGGCCACCCAGACCACCGCATCGGCGATATCGCCGCTGATCGCGGGCAGCCTGCGCACGGCCCACACGCCCACCACCACGACCGCGAGGGCGAGCAGCGCGGCCAGCAGGGTCGCGATGCCGAGCTGTTCCTCGGCGAACCGTTGCACCGCAAGGGTTTCCGGCGACGCGCTGTCGAGGAATACCAGCGCCGCGAGAGCGGCGAACATCGCGCCGAGGCCGGCGGCCACCGCATTGCGCAACTGTCCGGCGACGCCGAGGAAGCCGAGGGCGACCAGGAACAGCGCGGTCGGCAGGGTTTGCACGGTCGTCACGCCGATGCACGCCTCCAGCAGCGCGAACGAGCCGGCGACGGCAGCGGTGATCGCGGTGTGCGGCGGAATGAACTGACGCAGTCGTTGATTCTGTACAACGGCGGTCGCGGCCACGGCCAGCAACACCGCGGCGAAGAGTCCGGCGATGAGCACCGAGGTGCGGCGCTCGAACATCACCGGCGCGGCCAGCAGCGGCGTGGCCGCCATCGCGAGGGTGATGGTGGCGGTGAAGTCGCCGACCCGTTCCCGCACCGCGAGCACCGCGCCCACCAGTCCGACGGCGGCGATCGCCACCGCGGCGGTGAGCAGCCAGTACAGCCGGGCCCGCTCGGGCTCGTCGAAGGTGGCCACGGTGATCGCGGCCAGCGTGGCCAGCACCGCCGGCGCCGTCCGGATGACGTGCAGGATCGGCCAGTTGCGCGCCAATTGCACTGGTACACAAGCGGCTTGCAACACGATGAGGAAACCGAGCAGCGCCAGTTCCACGGTGACCACCGGCGACAGCACCGCAGCCCCGGCCACCACCAACACGGCGAGCGTCTGCGAATTCCACCGCATCGCCAACCACACCCCCGCCGCCGCGACCGCCGACGCCAGCACCAACCCCGCCACCGGCGGCAACCACTCGTACACCGTGGTCACCCCGACCACATTCAGATACCCGCCCGCGATACCGGTGGCCGCCAACGCGATTCCACCGACCTGCCCGCCACTACGCCCATACACCCGCACGCCTGCCGCCACCAGCGCCGCCGAGAACACCACACCGGTCACCACCCGAGGCACCGGCCCGAAGAACCCCGCCTGCGCCGCCAGCACCAGCAGCATCACCACCCCGATCAACGTCACCCCGACCCCCGCCACCGCCAACACCCGGCTGATCACCCCCTCCTGCTGCCACCACGGCGTCCGCTTCACCCGCTCCGGCGGCCGCCACGCCGCCCCCACCGGCGCACCCCACCCCCGCCCGACCGGCGGAACCCCACGCGCACTCGGCGGAACCCCATACGCCACCCCGGACCCCCACCCGCCCGGTGCGAAACGCTCACCCGCAGGCGGATACCCACCCGTCTGCGGCACATACGCCCCGGCCGGCGGAACTCCGGTCCTCGGCACCCCACCAGCCGCCTGCGCACCAGCGGCCGCCCGATCTCCGCCCGCCTGCGGCACCCCACTGGCATCCGGCGGACCAACGGCCACCCGATCGCCGCCCGCCTGCGGCACCCGACCGGCACTCGACGTACCGCTCGCACCCGGCGTACCGGTAGCGCCGGGCACAGGAGTGCCCGACATCTCGGCCGCTGACGACGTTCCGGCGGCGCCCGACTCCCCGGTCGCGCCCGGCGTCCCAGCGCGCGGCGGCACAGTAACGCCCGAGGACCCTGTCGCTGCCGACGTCCCGGTCGCGGCCCACGGAACGGACCCGCCCGGCGTCCCGATAGATCCCGGCGGCACTGTTGCGTCCGGCGTCCCGGCAGCACCCGACTCCGCGGCCGCGACTGATGGCACCGAAGCGCCCGGCATCGCTGTGACGTCGGCCGGAGCGGTGGCCTCGGACCCGGCAGCGGCACCCGGCATCCCACTGGCGCCCGACGCAGCGGCCGAGCTGGTCGCTGCGGTTTCGGCGCGCGCTTCAGCAGCCCGCCCCGCGCCGGTAGACGCGTTGGTGTTCGGTGCCACGCCGCGCCGCGAGCCACCGGTCGACTCCTCGCCGGTCCGCATGTCGCCGGCCGATGCCTCACGGGCTCGCGCATCGGTCGGCGCCATGCCAGTTTGCACGTCGCCGGTTTCCGCGACGCCGGTGCGCGACTCACCCGCCCGCGCTTCACCCTCCACAGCGCTCGCGGCCGACGAGTCCTCAGCGCGCCGCCCCGCCCGCTCCGACGCAACCTGGCATCGCAAAACCTCCAGGTCGCGCCCCAACGCCCACATCTGGTTGCCGAGCGTCTCGAACTCTCCCGACAACCGCGAGATCAGCACCGGATCAATAGCTGTACCCATGCTTGCAATGCTCGACCGCGCACACCGGAGAAGGCATGAGTAGAAACCCTCGTCGGCTTCGAAGATCTACGCGATATCGCAGACGGCCGCGTGGCAGCCCGGACGACAGAGGCTTATCCAGCAGCCCCGGAGACCGGGACCGCGATGACGTCGACGATCCGCTCGAGGCCCGCATAGTCCTTGGGGTTTGTGGTGAACAGCGGCAACTGCTCCGCGGCTGCTGTTGCGGCGATCAGGAGGTCGGCGGTTCTGCCCCGCGGCTTGCGACCGATCGCGATCACAGCGGCGTATATGCGCCCGTACACTCGGGCCGCTTCTACATCGAAGGGGATCGGATCGAATTCGCTCTCGGCACGCTGGAGCACTTCCAGGCGTCGGGCACGTTCTTCGTGCTCGTCGTAGTCCTGTTGCTCCGCGTTGCTCCGGACAGCATGCGGCCCCGCCGACAACTCGGCCAAGGTGACGGCGCTGATCGCCATCTGTGCGGGCAGCGTCTCAGGGTCGATATGCCGGCGCAGGATCAGAACATTGGTATCGACAATTCCGATCGCCGGGATATCACCGGTCATATGGGCTGCTCGGCTCGCTATCGGCCACTGCGTCCAGGTCGGCCCGGAACAACGCCGCATCGACCACCGGCGCATTCCGCGACATCGCAGCGAAGTCGGCTCGGCTGACGAAGCGGCGCCGCCGACGGAGCGGAATCAGCTCGCCGATCTGATGACCGTCGCGGGTCACCGTGAACGACCGCCCGTGTTCGACGGCGTCCATGATCTCTTTCGACCGGTTGCGCAGGTCGCGCTGAGTGATCTCGGGCTGCATAAGCCCACGATACCCGCGTATAGCACCGTGCGCCACGGTGTAGCACACACCTCAGAACCCCATGATCTTGCGCCAGTTCGACATGAACGGGTGTTTGGCGGTGACGGAGCCGAAGCGGGTGCGGCCGTGGACGATGAGGTGGAGGCGGCCGATGGGTGGGCCGGTGCGGACCTTGTTGGTGGCGCTGGAGCCGACCAGGTCGAGGCCGTTGAGGTCGACGGTGGCCTCGCTGGGGACGATCAAGGTGAGCCCGGTGGCGTAGTCGTCGACGTGCAGCTCAACCACCTGCGTGGCCATGATCGCCTCGGTGAAATCCAGGGTGACCGAGGAGAGCACATTGTTGGTGTGCAGCACCGGCGCGACCTGCCAGGGTCCGCGGCGGCTGAGGGTGGACAACCTGCCTCGGATGACGTTGCCCGGATGCTGCGGCATCGGCGCGAGGGGCGGCGCGGACGGTCCGGCTAGCGGGCGCGGCGCGTTGACGAAGTCGGTGGACGGGGCGGCGGGCTGCCCGACCAGCCGCACCCCGGGCAGGTCGATGAGCACGGAGTTCAGTTCGCCGCGGGTCTTGGCGGCCAGCGCCGTATCCATCCGCTCGGTGAACTCCCCCAGCGACAGCATCCCCAGCCCGACGGCACGTTGCAGCAGCTCACCCACGTGTTCCCGTTCGGCATCGGAGACCCGCAGGTCACGATCGCCCACCGGACCGCCGGAGCCGAGACCTGATGAAACCGAATCGGGGCCGCCCATGCGTCCGAGGTTACCGAGAAAGCGCCCGGTGCGGCATCGGGGCGATCCCCGATTCCGCCGCACGCGACATCCTCCGGAAGTCGTACGCGCGCGAGCTGCCGCGGCCGCGCACCCCACCCGCTGCCGCGGCCGCGCACCCCACCCGCTGCCGCGGCCGCGCACCCCACCCGCTGCCGCGTCGGCGCACGACACCCGCTGCTGCGCCAGCGCACGGCACCGCGACGTCCCGGCCGCCGCCGTGCGCAATCCTTCCGCCCTACTCCAACCCCTGCTCGATCGCATACCGCGTCAACTCGACCCGATTGGCCAGCTGCAACTTCCGCAACGTCGCCTGCACATGGTTCTCCACCGTGCGATGCGACAACCCCAGCCGCGAGGCGATCTGCTTGGCCGACAACCCCTTCGCCACCATCCGCAGCACCTCGGTTTCCCGCTCGGTGAGCGCGGGCCGCGGCGGCGTCGCCGGATCGGCGGGCGCGGTGGCGATGCGTCGGTACTCACCGAGCACCAGCCCTGCCAGCCCAGGCGTGAACACCGCTTGACCGGCCGCGGTCGCGCGCACGGCATCGCGCAGTTCCGCTGACGACGCGCTCTTCACCAGGTATCCGGTGGCGCCGGCCTTGATCGCGTCGAGCACATCGTCGCGTTCGGCCGACGCCGACAGCACCAGCACCCGGCTCTCCGGCGAGACCCGCAGCACTTCCGCGGTGGCCTGGGCGCCGTTGCCGTCGGGTAGCTGCATGTCCATCAGCACCACGTGGGGTCGCACGGCGGCGGCTCGCCGGGTCGCCGCGCCCACACCGTCGGCGGTGGCCACGACCTCGAATCCGGATTCGGTCAGATCCCGGGAGACGCCGTCGCGCCACATCGGGTGGTCGTCCACCACCATCACGGTGATCGCGTCCTCGCTCATCCGATACCTCCCTCGTCGCAGTGCTCAGCCACGTGGCACCCGGAACTCCCATTCGGTGCCGAAGCCGACACCACCGGTCTCCTCGGTCAGCAGCTCCGCCGTGCCGCCCAGCGCCTCGATCCGGCCGACGATGGAGCGCGAAACCCCCATCCGCCCTTCGCGTTCGGCCTCGGCGAGTCGGCCCGGCGCGATGCCGACGCCGTCGTCGCGCACGCTGACGATCACCTCGTCACCGGTGTCTTCCAGCAGCACATAGGCTTTCGCGTCCGGGCCGGCGTGCAGCGCGACGTTCGACAGCGCCGTGGTCACGGCCGCCGCGATCTCACCGGCCGCCCAGCGCCCGACCGGCACCGGATCGCCCGGCGTCGACACAAACACGCTGGGCGTGGCATGTTCGGTGAGCAGCGGCCGCAGGTCGACTTCCGTCCCGCCTTCGTCGGCGCGGGCGCCCTGCTCGGAGATCAGTACCCGCAACGCCACTTCCTGTTCGCCGGCCCGCTGCGCCAGTTCCGCGGTGGGCCCGCCGATTTCGGTGCCGCGCCGTTTGATGTAGCTCAGGACTTGCAGGACGCCGTCGTGCACCTGACGGGCCAGCCGTTCACGTTCCTCGGTCGCCGCCGTCAGCCGCACCGCCCGTTCCAGCTGACGTTGCGCGGTGCGCGCGGTATTGGCGGCGAGCCCGAGCGCCAGCCCCACCGACACCAGCACCGGCGCGGTCGCGTCGGTCCACACGTCCTGCCCCCACTGGTCGCGCACGGTGATGCTGGCGGCGGCGATGAGCATGCCCGAGCCCACCCCGAACAGCGGCCCGCGCAGGATCGCCGCCGAGATCACCGCATTGGTCGCCCACAGCGTCGTCGGCAGGGTCTGATGCCCGTGGTACCAGTCGTAATCGGCGACCAGCCGGGTCGCGGCCATCAGCGCGATCACCACCACGTGGTCGCCGAGCACCACCCAGCCGCGCAGCCGGATGGCGTCGGGGAAATGCCACTGCGACAACATGATCGCCGAGATCCCCGACCACACCGCCATCGACGCGATCAGCACCCAGCTCAGCCGCTGATTGTCGTAGTAGGGCACCGATGCGACCTGCTGGCCCACCGCGTACAGCAACGTCACCAGCCGGAACGCCTGCGCGGCCCGCCACAGCGGTGCGGTGGCGGTGTCGGCGGAGCTCAGCTCAGTCGGGTGTCGCATCATCGCGGGTCCCGGCGTCATCGGCCGCATCCGGTTTGTCCGCGCCGGGCTTCGCGCCGAGCTTGCGCTGCGCCTCGGCCAGCATGGCACCGACATCGAACCGGCCCGGCTCGGGCACATCCGGCTCGGCCGAATACAACCGCCCGCCCTCCTCGTCGGTGCGCAGCTCTTCGAGCAGCTCCTCCGGGTCCTCGGCCAGCAGTGACCGGATCGCGGTGTTCATCACCGCGACGAACGGCACCGCCAGCAGACCACCCGCGATCCCGCCGAGCACCACGCCAGCGGTGATCGCCAGCACTACCGCCAGCGGGTGGATGCTCACCGCCCGGCCCAGCAGCAGCGGTTGCAGGACATGCCCCTCCAGCTGCATCACCGCGATGATGATGCCGAGCACGATCAGCGCCGTCACCAGGCCTTTGGTCACCAGCGCGATGAACACCGCGACGAACCCGGCCAGGAACGCACCGATGATCGGGATGAAGGCGCCGACGAACACCAGCGAGGCCAGCGGCAACGCCAGCGGTACTCCGAGGATCGCCAGTCCGGCACCGATACCGATCGCATCGACAGCGGCCACCGCCACCGTCGCCCGCACGAACCCGACCAGCGAGCCGAAGCCCAGCTCACCGGCGGTGCGCACGCGCTGCCGATGCGGGGTCGGCACGATCCGGGTAACGAAATGCCAGATCTGATCGCCGCTGTAGAGGAAGAAGATGAGGATGAACAGCGTCAGGAAGGTGCCGGTGAGGATGTGGCCGATCACCGTCGCGGTGGTGAGCGCCCCGCTGGTCAGCTCGTCCTGATTGGACTGGATGGCCTTGACCGCGGTGTCGCCGGCGCTGCGGATCTGGTCTTCGCTGAGGTGGATCGGCCCGTTGATCAGCCAGTCCTGCACCTCTTTGATGCTGTTGGTGAACTGATCGGTCAGCTGCGGCACGCCCTCGACGAACTGCTCCACCACGAAGGTGAGAATCCCCGCGACCAGCCCGAGCGAGCCGACCAGCACCACGAACACTCCGACCGAGCGCGCGATCCCCAGCCGCTGCATCCAGTCCACCAGCGGCGCCAGCAGCGCGGCCGCCAGCAGTGCGATGGCCAGCGGAATCACCACCGTCGCCAACCGCTGCACCACCATGGCGAGCACCGCGACCAGCGCGAAGATGACGAGTAGCCGCCACGCCCATTCCGCGCTCACCCGGACGATCGGATGCACCGCGTCGGCCGCGGCCGGCGCTCTCCCCTCCCGCTGTGCCGCCGTCTCCGGCGTCGATCCCGCGGAACCTGACTTCGGCTCGGTCACGCTGCCGAGCTTATCGGCGCAACCGCGCCGCGCAGAGGATAGATGTTCGAAACGCCGAATCGATGAGAAGCCGGACAGGTACTCAGATTGATCGGGTCCGGCCGGCCCGCTGGTTGCGACGGAAGGTGTCGGGGCTCTGGCCGGTCCATCGGTGGAAGGCGCGGCGCAGGGCCCGGGCATCGGTGTAGCCGAGGCGGGTGGCGACCGCACGGACGGGAAGGTCGGTGTCGCGCAAGAGTTCGGTGGCGTAGTCGTGGCGCACGAGTTCGACTTCGGCCCGCCAGCGGGTGCCGTGGTCGCCGAGGCGGCGTTGCAGGGTGCGGGGGCTCTTGGCCAGCCGATGGGCGACGGTGTCGAGGCTGAGGTCGTCGCGGTGCAGGGCGTCGATCATCGCGGCGCGGAGTTGGTCGCGCCAATTGGGCGCCATCCGCGCGGAGGCGATGGTCAGTTCGGCGTAGTGGCGCATGATCCGGCCGACTTGGGGGTCGGCGCCGAGGGGCAGCGGGCCGGGGTCCCGGAACGTGATTTCGGTGTGTGGAGCGCCGAATTCGATATTCCGCGTGCCGAATTCGTCCACCAGGTATTGGTGGCTGCCGCGGACGCGATGCTTGAAGGTCACCCGCACCGGGATGATCCGCTGCCGGGTGGCCTCACGGGCCCGGCGCAGCAGCAGCGCCTGCGCGAATTCCTCGGTGGGTCCGAAAGCGATATCGCCCGCGTCCACCCGGCGGACGGTGATCAACTGCCCGTCCTCGCTCACCTCGCCGGCGATATCGGGCGCGGTGACGACCGCGCGCAACTCCGACGCGGCGCGGAGTCCGTCGGTCAGTGTGGGTGCCGTGCCGATGAGGTAGTCCCACACGTGCAGGCTGCCCGGCTTCGCGGTGCCGGCGACGAGCAGTCCGACGGTAGGTCCCGCGGTGGCCGCGGCCAGCTCCCACATTCGGAGCGCCGAGTCGAGCGGCACCCGGATCAGGTCCTCGCCGAGCAGAGCTGGATCCAGGCCCGGTAGCCGGTCGAGTTCCGCCCGTGCCACGCCCCCGCACAACACGGTCGTCCGAATCAGTCGGGCCAACTGCGCCGACACCGTGCCGTCCAACATCGTCGGGATGGTAACGGACGTCCGTTGCGCCTCTGCTGACGTCGCGAGCGCTGCACGGTGGCGCGTTCGGTCCGCTGAATGGCAGGTCGGGTCCTCCCGGTAGCACCCGGACAGGCCATATGTTCATGACGGCGCGACCGGATCGACCGTCCGCCGCTCATCCCCTACACCCCGCTCATCAGTCGATTCGTCGATGATTCGACCAAGGAGAACATCGTGAAGATCGCAGTCATCGGCGCCTCCGGCAATCTCGGCGGTGCGGTGGCCCGTGCGGCCGCCACCCGCGGACTCGAGGTCACCCCGCTCGGCCGCAACGACATGGACGTCACCGATCCGGCCTCGATCACCAGCGCCGTGGCCGGACACGAGGCCGTGGTCGCGGCCGTCAAGGGCGAGGACCGCCTGGTACCCCGCGCGGCCGCCGCGCTGCTCGAAGCACTCCCGCTCGCCGGGGTGGACCGCCTGATATTCCTCGGCGGGGGCGGCAGTCTGGAATACGCGCCCGGGCAGCGCTTCGTCGACTCTCCGGACTTTCCGGCGCAGTATCTGCAGACGGCCCGCGATCAGGCCGAAGCATTGGAGATCTTCCGCGGTTCCGCGTCGCCGCTGCGCTGGTCCTACGTCAGCCCGCCCCCGGTGCACCTGATTCCGGGCGCGGCCACCGGAACCTATCGCGCGCAGGCCCGCGACACCCCGATCGTGGATGCCACCGGCGACAGCCGGATCACCTCACTGTCGGCGACTACGCCGACGCCGTCGTCGACGCAGTGCGCAACGGCTCCTTCATCCGGCAGCGCTTCACCGTCGCGTACTGAGCCGGCATCCGGCGCACCGCCGGCCTCCGAAGCGCGCCACCAGCCGCTCGATTCTTCGGCGTCTCGGTTCCGGTCAGCGGAGTCCCGCCCATCCCCTGAGCGGCGGGGAAGCTAGATTGGTGATCGTGTCAGCGCCTCTGGAAGCGGTCAAACAGACCATGCATACGCGCTGGCCGCTGTACCTGACGTCGATGCTGTTGGCCAATGCCTTCGGCGCGGTGCTGGTCTGGGCGTTCATCCAGTACGGACTGCCCATACCCGAAGGTGAGGCCGCCGGACCGCGCCAGGTGGGCCTGCTGATCCCGGCGCTGGTCTTCGTGATCGGTGGCCTGCTCAGCGTGGTCTGCTCGGCGTGGATGCTGCGGCCGGTGATGCGGTGGCAGGTGCGCGGCGGCCCGCCGAGCCGGCAGGAGCAGATGGCCGCCCTGCACGCACCGCTGCGGCAGTCGATCCTGCATCTGGCGTTGTGGATCGTCGGCGGCGCGGTGCTGGCCTCGCTGATCATCGTCGACACGCCCGAGCTGGCCGGTGCGGTGATCGTCACCGAATGTATGGCGGCGACCATCGTGTTCGGCTTCACCTACATGCTCGGTGAACGCATCCTGCGCCCGGTCGCCGCCGAGGCGCTCACCGCGGGCACCTTCGACCACACCCTCACCCCCGGCGTCGGCACCCGGATGGCGATGACCTGGGGCATGGGCACGTTCGCGCCCACCATCGCGATCGTGCTGCTGTGCGTCACCCAGATCTCCTCCGACATCAAGTTCTCCGCGCAGTCGCTGGCGGTGTCGATCCTGCTGCTGTGCGGTGTGGTGATCATGCAGGCGCTGGCGTTGTCCATGCTCACCGCCTCCAGCATCTCCGATCCGGTGCGCCAGCTCAGCCAGGCCATCGACCGGGTGCAGGCCGGCGCGCGCGATGTGCAGGTCGAGGTGTTCGACGGCAGTGAGATCGGGCTGTTGCAGGTGGGCTTCAACCGGATGATGGAAGAGGCCGCCAAACGTCAGCAGCTCCAGGAGTTGTTCGGCCAGCATGTGGGCGCCGAGGTGGCCCAGCGCGCGCTCGACTACGGCACCGAGCTCGGTGGTGAGACCCGGTTCGTCGCGGTGCTGTTCGTGGACATGGTCGGCTCCACCGCCACCGCCGCCGAGCGCCCGCCCACCGAGGTGGTGAGCCTGCTCAACGAGTTCTTCCGGGTGGTGGTCGACGTGATCGACCGGCACCACGGGTTCGTCAACAAGTTCGTCGGTGACGCCGCGCTGGCGATCTTCGGCGCGCCACTGGACCGCCCGGACGCCCCCGCCGCCGCCTTGGCCGCGGCCCGGGAATTGCGTGAGGCCCTGCGCGAGGTGCACGGCCTGGATATCGGTATCGGCGTGTCGGCCGGGCTGGCCGTCGCGGGAAATATCGGTGCCGCCAATCGTTTCGAATACACCGTCATCGGAGATCCGGTCAACGAGGCCTCGCGACTGACCGAGCTGGCCAAAGACCAGCCCGGCCGGGTGCTCGCCTCGGGCTCGGCGCTGTATTTCGCCGATGAAAGTGAGCAAGAGTTTTGGGTGACCGGCGACGAGGTACAGCTGCGTGGACGGCGCAGAAAAACCCGATTGGCCTGGCCCAAGAACGGCGCGGAGGCCACCGGCGATGCAGACGAAGACGAAGAACAGGTGCGTTCGTTAGGCTGACCGCGTGACGGCCAACGGCGCTCCAGCAGGCGATTCTGTCTCGCCTGCGGCTACGGACGCGCCGGCCCGGCGGAATTTCCGGTGGCTGAAATGGGTCGCCGGTGTGGCTTTGCTCGCATTGTTGATCGGCGAGGCCATCTATCTCTGGCCACGATTGCACGAATCCTGGCGCACCCTCACCGAAATCCATTGGGGCTGGGTAGCGCTGTGTATCGCATTCCAGGCGATGTCGATGAGCGGGTTCGGCCGGTTGCAGAAACAACTGCTCGGCGCCGGCGGGGTGCGGGTCAGCCAGCGCAAATCGGTAGCCGTTGTCTATGGCGCGACGGCCATGTCGGTGACGCTGCCTGCCGGGCAAGTCTTCTCCACCGCGTTCACCTATCGGCAGACCCGGCGCTGGGGGGCGAGCCCGGTGGTCGCGTCCTGGCAGCTGGTGTTCTCCGGTGTGGTCGCCGCGGCGGGGCTGGCCTTGCTCGGCTTCGGCGGTGCGCTGCTGGTCGGCAACCGGGTCGGGCCGGTCAAGCTGATCGTGACGGTGCTGGCCATCGTCGCCCTGGTGTGGGCGGGCAACTACATCTCGCGCAATCCCGGCGCGCTCGAGGCGGTGCTGCGCCGCGCGCTCGCGCTGCTGAACCGGATGCGTAAGCAGCCGCCGGACCACGGCATGTCCAAGGTCACCGACATGCTGGCTCAGCTGGAGTCGGTCGATCTCGGCACCCGGGACGGCGCGTGGGTGGCCGGCTGGGCCGTGGTGCACCGCATCGCCGACGTGGCCTGTCTCGGTGCGGCTTGCTACGCGGTGGGCGGCGATCCGAAATGGGCCGGCCTGCTGATCGCATTCGCCGCCGGTAAAGCGGTCGGTTCGATTCCGTTCGCGCCGGGCGGCATCGTCTACGTGGACGCGACCTTGATCTACGGTCTCACCGCCGCCGCGGGATTGCCCGCCGCGCAGGCCGTCGCCGCCGCATTCGTCTATCGGCTGGTGAGTTTCATTCTGGTGGCGATCATCGGCTGGATCGTTTTCGCGTTCGGTTTCCGCACCAAACAGGCCGACGAGGTGGAATACGAAAAGGAATTCGAGCAGCGTCGCACCGTGTAGCCGTGGCGTGGCGGGGGATTGATTGAAACGAACACTAAGCTGACCGGGTGAGGATTTTCCTGCCGTTGCTGGTCGATGCCCTGCTGGTGGTCCTGTTCTGCGCGATCGGACGGCAAAGTCACGACGAAGCGGTGCTCGCCGGATTGTTGCGGACGGTATGGCCGTTCGCCATCGGATTGGCGGTCGGCTGGGTGGTCGCGGTGGCCGCTGCGAGCCGGATGTACGGCGAGAGCGCCCGTTTCGACGGCAGTTCCCTGTGGCCGACCGGCGTGCTGGTCTGGCTGGGCACTCTGGCCGGCGGCATGCTGTTGCGCTCGATCAGCGGTCAGGGCACCGCATTCAGCTTCATGCTGGTGGCCTCGGCCGTGCTGGCCTTGTTCCTGCTCGGCTGGCGCGCGGCCTGGACCGCGATCAACTGATCCGGTCCAGGGCACGCGCGGTTCCGGAATCGAGCGGCTCAGGACTCCCGCGGTTGCGGGCCCGGCCGGCTCACGGCTCGGGCTTGGTGAACGAGCGGAACATCCGGGCCGCCATGCGCACCGCCGCGTCGCCGCCGTCGATATTGTCGATGTGGACCGCGAAGGCCAGATCGCCCAGCGTGGCGATCAACCAGCCGTCCTCGCCCGCTTCGGCGACGAAGCCGGTGACCCCGCCGTACATTCGCAGCTCCGCCATCCGCGGATCGTTCATCCCGTCACGCATCATGGTGCGCAGCCGATCGGTGACCGGCGCGGGCAACGGGTCCAGCTGAGCATCGGTTTCGCTGGGCCGTCCGCGCTCGATCATCGGCGGCGGCACCGAGCCGCGCGCGATGGTCGCGGCGGCGATCGCCATCCCGAACGGGCTGGCCAGCACCGCATCCGCGCCTGCACCCTGCCGGACCTGCTCGGCGCTGCGCCCCGAAATCGCCAGCCGCCCGGTGACCTCGTCCAGCCCCGGCACCCGGAAATCGATGCCGACACCGAGTTTGGTCGCCGCCTCCGCGGCCTCCTGCACCGAGACGTCCGCCGGCGCCTTGCCCTTTTCGACGGCGACGATATTGCGGAACAGCTCGATGTTCGCGCCGATCGGGTAGAGCCCGGTGAAGGCCACCGGACCGTGCTCGCTCGCGTATCCGTTCTGCGCGACCGCGACCACCGCGCCGGTGGAAGGCTGGATCGCCACCAGCGACGCGGGCGTGGCCACGCTGACCACCGCGTCCAAGGCGGCCCGCTGCAACTTCTGGTCCATGGTCGCGGCGATATCCGGCCCGGCCGGGCCCTGCTCACCGGCCAGCTGGGTGATGAATCGGCCGTCCTTCTCGAACAACTGCACAGCCCAGCCCGAGTGCGCCTGCTGGCTGTCTTCCCAGACCTCGGCCAGCCCGTCCAGCATGGGCGAACGCACCCGCCGGTCGACGGAGATGACGCGCGGCTGCTTCTCCATCACCACACCGGGGATGGGCGCCATCAGCGGCTCGAGGATATTGAAATCGCCGTCCCGCAGGCTGACCGCGACGATCGGTTTGCCCTGCGAGGAAGCCAGCTGCTGCATCAGGTACGGCCCGGTAATCAGCGAGGCGACCGGCTCGATCGCGGCCGCGAGGGCATTGGTCGAGGCGACCGGATCGGGCATGCGCGCCGGATCCAGTTTGATCACGTTGATGTTCTGCTCGGCCATCAGCGGTTCGCCGACGATATCGACCACGCGCGGTGGCGGTTTCGGCGTGGTGCGCACCAGCTTGACGTCGCGGGTGTGGCTCAGCTGCGGCATGACGATCGCCGGGTCCCAGGAGATCCGCCAGCCGATGGCGAGTTTTCGCACCGAACCTTCGATGCTGTAGTTCCAGTCCTTGCCCTCGCCGAAATTCCAGTCGACGTCCATGCTGAACAGACCGGAGGCCGGGTCGAGTTCGATGAATTGGGTTTTCTCGTAATCGACTTCGCCTGATTCCAGGCCCTCGAACATTTGCTTCAGGGTTGCCGAGGCCGCAGTGGGGTAGGACGTCAGCTCCGCGGCGGCCGCGTAGTCATGCTCATCGAGCAGCTCGGTGAACCGCTCGACGACAGCCTCGGCTTCGTTCGGCTGCTCACTCAGACCACACGATCCCATCGCGAATACCAGAGCCGCCACCCCCGTGAGGGCCAGTGCGCCCCGGAAGCGAAAGCGGCGGGATCCCCACACATCCATGTCGCCCACTCTTCACTCTTGTCACTCCAGTAACAAGACCACCGTACCTGAAAAATCCCTGTTTGCGGCGCCCCCCGAGCCGGGAGAGCAACCCGTACACAACGATGCCAATTGTGCCCGATCCCTCCCGTCTCCGAAGCCGATCACCAACGTCGTCCGGCGGCCCGAAGACCACCGGCGCAGCTACCGTACCGACCCAGCCGTCGCCGTGTGCAGATACCACCGAACTCGGCGTTTCACATTAGATACCCGATCCCGTCCGCGGCCAATCGCGAAGGTCCGGCGCACCCGGATCGGTAAGGTTGCCGGCATGTCCGATACCGCCGCGCCGACGTTGCCGATCCTGGTGCTCAACGGTCCCAATCTGAATATGCTCGGCGTGCGCCAGCCGGAGATCTACGGCTCCGAGACCCTCGCCGACGTGGTCGAGCTGTGCACCCGCACCGGCGCGGGCCTGGGCCGCGAAGTGCGGGCCTTCCAGTCGAATTCCGAGGGCGCGCTGATCGATGAGATCCACGCGGCGCGCGGGACGGTCTCGGGCATCGTCATCAATCCCGGCGGGCTCACCCATACCTCGGTCGCGTTGCGCGACGCGCTGGTGATTCCCGAGGTGCCGATCGTGGAGGTGCACGTGAGCAATGTGCATGCCCGCGAGGAGTTCCGGCACCACTCCTTCATCTCGCCCATCGCCACCGCGGTGATCGCCGGGATGGGCGTGTTCGGATACGCGGCGGCGATCGAATTTCTGGTGCGGCGGGCGAGTGCCGAGAGTGCGCGGCGCTGATCAGGCGATGCGGAACACGGGAAAGCCCGGCGCGATCGCGGCCAGCTCCGCGTCGGTGGCGTCCTTGGTGACGCCCTCGAAGAACCGGCCGACCTCCCAGCCCCAGCGCTTCAGGTAGGCGCGCAGCAGCGGCACCTTGTCGGCGTCGTCGATCTCGCGCGCGGTGAACGGCTCGACCTTGCGTCCCAGCCGCAACTCGCCCTCGCCGGCGACCCGCAGATTCCGCACCCACTGGGTGTGCCCGCGCGGTGCGACCAGGTAGCGCTCGCCGTCGATGTCCATGACGTTGACCAGCGTGCTGCGCCACTGCCCACTCTTGCGGCCGCGCACCGCCAGCAGCCGGGAGCCCATGATGCTGATGCCGAGCTTGGGCAGGGCGTTCATGATCCGATTCAGTGTCGCCTCCCCACGTCCGGGGCCGATGTAGCGGGTCGCCGCGTTGGTGCCGTTCATTTTCCGTCTCCTTGTGAGCGCTGCTCTCTGTTGAGATCAACAGTCTCACGCGCTGCCCGTTTTCGTCAAGAGCAGTGCTCTCACTTTGCGGCGTGGCCCGGTCGGCGTGGTCCGGTCGCTACGGGTGCGCCCCTGGTGGACGATGGTCGGGTGGCGGCGGCTGATCTCACCGATCTGTTTTTCGTGCTCGACCTGAGCGGCGTACTCGCGAACGCGATCCTGGGTGGGGTGCTGGCGCGGGCCGAGCGGTTCGATCCGATCGGCTTCGTGACGCTGGCGATCCTGTCCGGGCTCGGCGGCGGCCTGATCCGCGACACCCTGCTGCAACGCGGCACCCCCATCGCCCTCACCAACTACGCCTATTTGGTGACGGCACTCGCCGGCGCCTTGATCGCGTTCGTCCTGCTCATCGAGGGCAAGATCTGGGACCGCACATTCCTGTTCGTCGACGCCGCCGCCCTCGGCTGCTGGGCCGCAACCGGCGCCCAGAAAACCCTGGCAGTGGGCTTGGGGTGGCTGCCTGCGATCCTGCTCGGCACCATCACCGCGGTCGGCGGCGGCATGGTCCGCGATATCGTGCTGCGCCGCACCCCACGCATCTTCGGCGGCAACACCCTCTACGCCACCGCCGCCCTAGCGGCCAGCATCGTCATGGTCACCCTCGCCGCCGCCGGCCAGCCGACCGCGGGCATGATCTGCGCGACCACCGTCGGCGCCGGCCTGTGCCTGCTTGCCCACTGGCGCGGCTGGACCCTCCCGGAAAGCCTGCCCCGCCGCGCGGCAGAGCCGGACTGAACTCTGCCGCGCGCCGGCCGATCAGCTCTCCACCGGCTCCGGCAGCACATCGCCGGTTTCCAGCAGCGTTTTCAAACCCGACAGAATCGCGGGCCAGCCGCCTTGAATTCCTTCGAGCACCCGGCTGCCGGGCGCGAAACCGTCGTGGACGACGGTCAGCTTGACGACCTCGCCCTGCGGTTCGATCTCGAAGGTGACCTTGGAGCGGGGTTCGGCGGACCATTCGGCGAGTTCGGCTGCGTCCATGCCGAATTCCGCGGCGAACTCGGGGCCGATGGTGTGCCAGGTATAGGACAGGCGGCGGGGTGGATCGGACTCGAGCACCACTTGCTCGGGATCCTTGCCGACCCAATTACCTTGCTTCCACACCATTTCCGAGCCCTGGCGCCAGTCGGTGTCGAAGGTGGCGCCCCAGTAGCGGCTGGTGAACGTGGGATCGGTAAGGGCCTGCCAGAGCTTTTCCGGCGTGGTTTTGATGTAGGTGGTGTAGACGAATTCGGTGTCGCTCATCGGACTGGTCTCCAATGCGGATTTCAGGTCGGCGAGGGCGGTGACCCGCGCGCGGTGGTAGCGGTTGATCCAGCGGTCGGCGATGGCGTTGATCGGTTCGGCGTTGAGGTAATGCAGTTTTTCGCGGCCACTGCGCCGGGTGGTGACCAAGTTGGCGGCCTCGAGCACCGCCAGATGTTTGCTCACCGATTGGCGGGCCATATCCAGCTCGGCACACAGTTCGCGCAGGCTCTGCCCATTGCGGGCCTGCAGGCTGTCGAGCAGCCGCCTGCGGCTGGGGTCGGCCAGCGCTTTGAATACCTCGTCCATCGCCGTTCTCTCGTGATATGCAGCCATCCGGCTGCATGAATCGAGAATAGGCAACCAAAAGGCTGCATGTCAACCAAGAGACCGCGAGCATTGCCACGGCGAAATGTAGTACGTATGCTACAAACCATCACCAACCCACGACAGGGAGGGAAACCATGACAGTGGGTGATGGCGTGGTGCTCAACGTCGAGCAGCTACGCATGCGCTACGGCACCGAGGACGTCCTCAACGACGTCACGTTCCAGGCGCGGCACGGCGAAGTACTGGTCATGCTCGGGCCCAACGGCGCGGGCAAGACCACGACCATCGAGATCCTGGAGGGCTTCCGCGCGCCCTCGGCGGGCACGGTCGAAGTGCTCGGGATCAACCCCGCACAGGGCGACGAAGCCTGGCGCTCGCGCATCGGGGTGGTCCTGCAATCATGGCGCGACCACAGCAAATGGCGGGTGCGGGACCTGCTGGCCTACCTCGGCTCCTTCTATGCCCCATACAGCACCGACAGCATTCGAAAGCCTTGGGACACCGATGAACTCATCGCGTTGGTCGGGCTGACCGAACATGCCGGAGCAAAGGTCTCCACCCTGTCCGGTGGGCAGCGTCGCAGGCTGGACGTGGCGATCGGCGTCGTCGGCAAGCCGGAGGTGCTGTTCCTGGACGAGCCCACCGCCGGATTCGATCCGGAGGCCCGCCGCGAATTCCACGATCTGGTGCACCGCTTGGCCGACGAGCAGCAGACCACCATCCTGCTCACCACCCACGATCTGGACGAAGCCGAGAAACTCGCCGACCGCATCCTGATCCTGGCCGGCGGCCGCATCATCGCCGACGGTTCCGCCGACGAACTCTCCCGCCGCGTCTCCGTGGACGCCGAGGTGCGCTGGACCCGAGACGGCCAGCGTTTCGTGCACACCACCACCGAGTCGACCAAGTTCGTCTACGAGCTGTTCCAGCAGTTCGGCGAGGACATCGGGGAGCTCGAGGTGCGGCGCGCTTCACTCGAGGAGACCTATATGTCGCTGGTCCGTCATTACGAGAACGGCACGACCGGTGCCGAGATCCACGCCATCGAGGAGGTCGTGCGATGAACCCGAGAACCGTCGCGATCCGGGCCGGGTTCCGCCGGGCCGGTATCGAACTGCGGATGCTGTTCACCAACGGCGAGGACCTCGGCGGCATCCTGCTCAGCCCGATCCTGCTGCTGACCGCCCTGTTCTTCATGCGCAACAGCACATTCCAGGACACCGACCTGAAGCTGGGCGCGCTGGCGTTGCCCGGGGTGATCGGATCGGTCGTCGCGTTCAACGGCCTGTACGGCATCGCCCAGTACCTGGTGCTCGACCGCGAGGACGGCACACTGCTGCGCGCCAAGGCCACGCCGAACGGCATGATCGGCTACTTGATCGGCAAGCTCGGCGCCAACGCCGGATCGGTGCTCGCGCAGGTGGCTATCCTGCTGGGCGTGGGCATGGTGATCGTGGGAGGTGTGTCGCTCGACAGCGTCGGGCCCTGGCTGACGCTCGTGTGGGTCCTTGCGCTCGGCCTGCTCGCCATCTCCTCGCTCGGCGCGATCATCGGCTCGATCTTCGACGATCCCCGCGGCCTGTTCTTCTTCACCATGCCGCTGATGGGTCTGGTCGCCATCTCCGGCATCTTCTATCCGATCACCGGGCTGCCCGGCTGGTTGCAGGTGGTCGGGCAGGTGTTCCCGATGTATTGGCTCGGCCTCGGTATGCGTTCGGCGTTGCTGCCCGACGGCGCGCAGGCGGTCGAGCTCGAAGGCTCCTGGCGTCATCTGGAAACGGCTGCGGTACTGGGCATCTGGTCGGCCGCCGCGCTGCTCATCGCACCGATCGTGATGCGCCGGATGGCGCGCCGCGAGTCGGGCGCGGCGATGGCCGAACGGCGGGAGAAAGCGTTGCAGCGTGCCTACTGAGGTCATCTACAACCGGATCGCGATGCTGCGCGCCGAGCGCGGCATCTCCCGGCGCGAGCTCGCGGAAGCGCTCGGCGTGCACTACCAGACCATCGGATATCTGGAGCGCGGCGAGTACAGCCCGAGCCTGCATCTGGCCTTGCGGATCGCACAGTATTTCGAGGTGGCGGTGGAGGTCGTCTTCTCCACCACCCCCTTCCCCCGGCTCGGGTCGTCCTCGGAATCGGCCTGATCGAACGCTGTGCGGCAGCGGACAGCCGGAACGCCACCATCGGCGTTCCGGCTCGTCCGATTCACGCGGCCGCTCGATCAGGACTTCGTCCCACCGAACAGCTCGAACACCGACACCGGCTTGCCGGCTTCTTCGGTCGCCGCGATCGCCTTGCGCCAGATGCTCTGGGCCACATGGGAGATGGTGGCGTCGACGCCGACTTCCTCGCTGGCGTCGATGATGTGCTGGGCGCCGACGTCCATCATCTTGAAGGCCGACAGATCGCCCCACCCGCCCTGCTTGGCCTGGTTGGCGTACTCCTCCATGAAGAAGGGGTAGGCACCGGCGGCGCGCTGGGCGAACGGCAGGAACTGGCCGACGTCCTGGCCGGAGCGGGCGATGACGGCCAGCGCCTGATCGTAGGCCAGCATCCACGGATGGAAGACGATGAGCAAGGCCTGGTAGAAGACCTGCGCGAGACCGTCATCGGCGCCGAGGTACTCCGGCGGGCTGAGCGGGCGCAGCAACTCGACGTGCGCCTCGAATACCTCGCTCGGACCGCTGTAGAAGATGTAGGAGGCCGGATGCTCGATATTGTCGCCGGCCGACATCACGCCGCCGGAGATGAATTCGGCGCCGTGCGAACGCACCCACTGCGCACCCTTGCGCGCCTTCTCCGGCGAATCCGAGGACAGGTTCGCGATCACCTTGCCCGCGAGATGGTCGGTGGCCTGGCCGAGCACGTCGTACATGGCGTCGTAGTGGGTCAGGCTCACCACGGTCACCTCGTTGGCGTCGAGCGCCTCGGCGACGCTGTTCGCGCGCTTGGCGCCCAGCTCCACCATGGCGTCGACCTTGGCGCTGCTGCGGTTCCACACCGTGACCTCGGTGCCCGCCTTCAAGAAGGCCCGCACCATGGCCTGCCCCATCGGCCCGAGACCGATGACCGAGACCGAGGCCGTGCTGCTCTGCTGAGACATATGCTGATCCTTCGAAAGTCGATACGGTTTCTGTCGGCGCCGGTCTCTATGGTTCGTCTGTGCAGGTAGGCGCGACAAGACCGCACGTACGGGTACGGTTGCTTACGTCGAGGTCCGTATCGAGGTCAGGAGGATCCAGTGACGATCGGCAGTGACGCGGATCACGATGCGTGCGGTATGAGCGTGGCGATCGACGTCGTCGGCGGGAAATGGCGGCTGCACCTGATGTGGGTGCTGGCCGACGGTCCGCGCCGTTTCGGCGAGATCCGCCGCCTGCTCGGCGGCGTCAGCGAGAAGGTGCTCACCGAGAACCTGCGCCATCTGGAGACCTCCGGCGTCGTGCATCGCGAGGTGTTCCCGGAGATCCCGCCCCGCGTCGAGTACTCGCTCACGCCGGTGGGCGCCGAGCTCGCGGCCGCGCTTCGCCCGCTGGAGGAGTGGGGCGATCGGCATCGCCACGAGCTGCTGCCGAAGCTGATGTCGGCGAGCTGATCGGTTCGACAACGGCTCGGCCACGACCGCACCCGGGGGACCGTTGAACGATCAGTTCGCGCCGATGCCACCGGAACCGGCCGGTTTCGGCACACCCGGGTGCGCGGTCCCCGAGAGCGCCGGGTCGCCGACATCGTTGCCTGCGCTCTATGACAGCTTCCGCTCACCCAACCGTTCGGCGGCGATCCGCTCCCCGACCTGTTCGAGTAGCGGTACGGCCTCGGCCATCGAGCGGCCCGGATCGGGTTCCACATCGGCCAGGGCGTAGCCGGCCATGAAGCCTTCCGCGGTGAGCTCGTCCGGCGCGAGGTCGATGCGTCCGGCAACGGCGATGACGGGCACGCCCGCCGAGCGCGCGGCAGCGCAGACTCCCATCGGCGCCTTCCCGTACAGGGTCTGCCGATCCAGGCACCCTTCGCCGGTGATGACAACGCTCGCCGATTCCAGCACCGCCCCGAAGTCGAGCAGTTCGAGCACCACCGCGATGCCACTGTGCATCTGCGCCCCGAGCACGGCCATCGCACCGAAACCGGTGCCGCCCGCCGCGCCCGCACCGGGACGGCCGGCATGCGTTTCGCCGACCAGTGCGGCCCAATTCTGGAGTGCCGCTTCGAGAATCTCCTGATCATCGGGTCCCGCGCCCTTTTGCGCGGAATACACCGCGACCGCACCCGACGGCCCGAGCAGCGGATTGTCCACGTCACTGGCGATGACGAACGTCGCCTCCGCCAGGCCGGGATGCAATCCCCGCAGGTCCAACCGCTTCGCATCCCGCAAAGCCGCACCGCCCCTTGGCACTTCATGACCGTCCGGGCCGTAGATGCGCGCGCCGAGCGCCGTCAGCATGCCCGCCCCGCCGTCGGTCGACGCGCTACCGCCGAGTCCGAGCACGATCCGTTCGGCACCCACTGACAGCGCGTGCGCGATGACGACGCCGAGCCCGAACGTGCTGGCGTGCAACGGATCCGGGCGTCCATCGGGAAGCTTCGCCAGACCGACGACCGCGGCGAGTTCGATCACCGCGGTGTCGCCGCGCACCGCATAGGAGGCTTCCACCGTCTCGCCGGTCGGCCCCGGCGCGGGCAAGGTGACCCGCGTCCACCCCGCCGAGACGAACGCGTCGACGGTCCCGTCCCCGCCGTCGGCCACCGGCACCCGCACCACCCGCGCGTCCGGGCACACCCGCGCGATGCCTGTGGCCAGCGCCGATGCCACCTCGGCAGCGGACAGCGATCCTTTGAATTTGTCCGGGGCGAGTACGACGGTCGGCACCGACTCCATCCTGAGATTGTCCAATGCCGCGCCGTCTGCCGCACCCCGGCGCGCGACCCGCGTCCCGGCCACCGATACGACCACGCGATGCGATGTGTCCGCGGCCCGCCGGTGGAGTAGCTTCGAGCCATGTCGACAGAGGTCCGCAACAACACCGCACTGGAACGCTTCGAGATCTACGTCGACGGCGCGATCGCCGGGTACGCGGAGTACCAGGACACCAATGCCGAACGTGCTTTCGTGCACACCGAGATCTACTCCCAGTACGAGGGCCAGGGCTACGGCCGCATGCTCGTCGAGACCTCGCTGAACCAGACCCGCGCCGACCATCTCGGCGCCCTGCCGATGTGCCCGATGGTGCGCCACTTCGTGGAGACCCGCCCGGAGTACCTGCCGATGGTGCCGCACTGGGCCCGCGGGCGGCTCGGTCTTCCGCAGTAGACAGCCCGGCCGAGCGCCCAGCGTCTTCCCCCGGCACCATCCCGCCCGGCGTGTTCTTCATCGCGCGGCCGGTGCGCTGCCCGAAATGGGCCTGAGCCCGGGGCGCGCCGCGGTTCGCCGAGCGTATCCAGGCGCAACCCAGCTGAGATCAGCGGCCGACGCGGGCTGCGATCGGCCGCGCGCTCAGTACGCCGCGACGGCCCCGTCCAGCGCCTGCTGAAGATCCGTCTTCACCAACCGCGCGATCTCGCCGGGCCGGGCGGGCAGGTCCACGATCGGCACCCCGAAGTAGAAGCTGGCCGACTTCGCTTCCTCCTTGGTCGGCTCCACCGCCGGGTCGGGGCGTGGCCCGTAGCTGAGGCCGATGCTGAGCAGCGCGGGGTCGGTGCCCAGCTTCATGGTGCGGAAGGCGATATGCCCGATGCCGCTGCCGACGGGCTGCACCTTGGTGGGGTCGACGTCGTTGCAGGTGCCTTCGGGGAAGACCGCGAGGCCGTCGCCGTCGTGCAGGCGTTCGGCGCAGATGTCCATCATCCGCTGGCCTGCCGCGTTCACCGCGCGCAGTCCGTGGTCGCGGCCACGGAAGACGGGAATGCCGCCCATCATGTCGATCTTGCGGCGTTGATCGCGTTCCAGGAACAGCTCGTCTTTGGCCAGCACCCGCACCCGGCCGATGATCGGCCGTAGTTCGCTGCGCCAGGCGGCCGCGGCGACGGTGTAGGGGTCGAGCTGGGACAGATGGTTGATCGCGATCAGCAGCGGTTTGCGGGAACGGATCAGTTCCGCGATCCGCGCCCTGGCGCCGGCGGCATAGCTGATCCGGGGCCGGAAACGCCGTCCGAGCAGGGCGTATGCCGCGCGCGCCTGGAACCGCCGCTGCTGATGCGAGCGGTAGTAGTCGTACACGGCATCGCTGTTTTCGAGGACGACCTCGGGCGGTTGCATGCCGCCGACTCTACGACGCCGCTCGTCCCGGTCAACGCCCATGTTGATCTTGTCACCGAGCTCGCGCGTGTTCGCCGCGACACGGAACGCGAAGACAAGCGGCGCGACGGCGCGATAGCTGCGATGATGACGGTGTGGCACGCGCAGAAGACCCGGATGATCGGAAAACTCGCGGCGGTGGCGGTGAGCACGGCAGGCGAAGTTTTCACCGTGGTGAGCAAGTAGTCCGCGCGGGCACCCTGCTGGTGTCCTCGACCGAACTCGTGGAACCCACTTTCCGGCGCACCGTCATCTACATCATCGAACACAACGACGCCGGCAGTCTCGGCGTGGTGATCAACCGCCCGAGCGATACGGCCGTCCATGATGTGCTGCCGCAGTGGGCCGAGGTGGCGGCCGCGCCGCGCACCCTGTTCGTCGGCGGTCCGGTGAAACGCGATGCCGCGCTGTGCCTCGGCACGCTGCGCGTCGGCGCGTCCATCGAGGGTGTGGCGGGTCTGCGCCGGATCGACGGCCGGGTGGTGTTGATCGATCTGGACAGCGATCCCACCCGGATCGCCCCACTGGTGGAGGGTGTTCGCATCTTCGCCGGGTACGCGGGCTGGACGTTCGGGCAGCTCGAGGGCGAGCTGGAGCAGGACGATTGGATCGTGCTCTCGGCGCTGCCGAGTGATCCGATCACCTCCCGCCGCACCGATCTGTGGGCCGAGGTGCTGCGCAGGCAGCCGCTGCCGTTGTCGCTGCTGGCGACTCATCCGATCGAGCTCGAGCGCAACTGAGTCGTCGGCCCGGCATCGGCTGCGACGCGAGAGGTGCGCGGCTTCACCGTGCCCCGCACACGCCGACGATCCCCCGCCGCGGCAGGGGATCGAAGGGGCAGGGCTCAGCTGGCCTGCTTCTTGAACAGCGACATCGACCACAGGTAGCCGACGCCGGCGATGCCCGCGCACCAGGCCAGCGAGACGACCCCGTTGACGCCGATCTCGGTGCCCATCAGCAGTCCGCGGATGGTTTCGGTGATCGGGGTGAACGGCTGGTATTCGGCGAACCAGCGCAGCACCGTCGGCATGGTGTCGGTGGGGACGAGACCGCTGCCGAGGAACGGCATCATCACGATCGGGAAGGGCATATTGCTCGCGCTTTCCGGGTTCGGCGCGGCGAGCCCGAAGCCGACGGCCAGCCAGGTGAAGGCGAACACCACCAGCATCAGCAGTCCGATGACGGCCACCCATTCCACCGGTGTGGCGTCGGGCCGGAAGCCCATCAGCATCGCGACCCCGAGCATGCCCGCCATGGCGAAGGTGCCCTGGATCAGCGTGCCGACCACATGCCCGGTGAGCATGGCCGACTGCGCGATGGCCATCACCCGGAACCGGTTGACGATGCCTTTGGTGATGTCGGTGGCCAGCATGACCGCGACCGACACCGTCAGGTACGCCGGCAGCAACAGCAGCATGCCGGGCGCCAGGTAGTTAATGTATTTCGTGCCGGGTTCGAGCCCGGCTTCCAGCGCTCCGCCGAAGACGTAGTTGAACACCAGCAGCAGCACCGTCGGCATGATCAGGATGCTGAACGCCATGCTCGGGTAGCGCCGCACATGCAGCAGGTTGCGCCGCAGCATGGTCAGCGAATCGGCGAAGACGGACGGGGACGAGGCCTGGACGGTCGCGGTGGTCATCGCACGGGCTCCTTGTCAGCGACGGGGTTTCCGGTGAGGGTGAGGAAGACATCGTCCAGGTTCGGGGTGTGGACCGACAGTCCTTCGGCGGGAATGTGGAATTCGTCGAGCCGGTCGAGCACGGCGCGCACCGAGCCGATTCCGCCGTCGCTCGGGATCGCGAGGGTGAGTTCGTCCTCGATGGGGCGGGCGCTGGAACCGAATGCCGTGGCCGCCGCGTCCAGATCGCCGCGTTCGGCGAATTGCAGCCGGATGTGGCCGCCGGGCACGAGCCGCTTCAGTTCCGCCGCGGTGCCTTCGGCGACGATGGTGCCGTGGTCGAGCACCGCGATGCGGTCGGCGAGCTGATCGGCTTCCTCCAGGTACTGGGTGGTGAGGAAGACGGTGACGCTGTAGCTGTCGACGAGTTCGCGGATGATCTCCCACATCGAGCGCCGGCTGCGCGGGTCGAGGCCGGTGGTTGGCTCGTCGAGGAAGATGATGCGCGGGTCGCCGACCAGCGTCATCGCCAGGTCCAGGCGCCTGGTCATGCCGCCGGAGTAGGTGGAGGCCGGCTTGTCCGCGGCTTCGGTGAGGTCGAAGCGTTCGAGCAGGTCGGCGGCGAGCGACTTGCCGACGCGCCGGGGCAGGTGATGCAGGTCGGCCATCAGCATCAGGTTTTCCCGGCCGGTGAGCAGTTCGTCGACCGCGGAGAACTGTCCGGTGACGCCGATCGCCGCCTTCACCGCGTCGCGGTCGGTGTCCAGGTCGTACCCGCCGACCTGGATTTCGCCGCCGTCGCAGCCGATCAGGGTGGTGAGGATCTGCACGGTCGTCGTCTTGCCCGCGCCGTTGGGGCCGAGCAGCGAGAAGATCGTGCCTTCGGGCACGTTCAGGTCGATGCCGTCGAGAACTACCTTGTCGCCGTATGACTTTCGGAGTCCGGAGACCCAGATCGCCGGTGCGCGTCCACCTGTGGACATGGCCTTTCCTTCCTGGAATTCTTCATAAAACAATGCGAATGACAGCATGAGTTCTCCGCACCACTCCCCTCGGGGAGCGGCGGTGTCGGATGTGAGTGTTCAGTTATGCGGCGGCCGGCGGATTGCCGTGCGCACCGTCATGCCGATCGCGGTGGCAATCGGCCGGTGAGGCCTGCGCCTCAGATATCGAGTTCTTCGATCGGCGGGCGATCCGCGATACTGACAACCCGCTCATAAAGCTTGTCCGGGATCTCGCCCTTCAGCTCGTCAAGGGAATCAACGATCACCAGAATGAAATCACCCCAATCCTGATCGCCGACGCCGAGCATGCGCCGCCAGTTCTTCCAGTCTTTCCAGCCGCTCATGGCGATATCCGGGAGGTCGTCCCAGTTGGAGTATTGGGCGTGGAGCACGTACTTGCCCTTGCGACTGCGGAAAACCCGGACGTGTTCGGCGCGAGTGTCGTTGACATCGCGCCATTCACCGAGCAGCGCACCCTCGAACCGGACCTGCCGGACACCGTTGTGCCCGACCCGGAGCACGATTTCCTCGAATCCTTCCTGCCTGCCCTCCTCCAGTTCGATGAACCGGCGCAGCGCAGTGACCACGGCCCCCGACAGATTGCCGCCGACGAGCTCCTGGGCCCGCTGGAACAGGGGAAGGTCGTCATCGGCAACGTAGATCGTCTTGTTGGGCATGACAGTGACTATACGTAGATGTATACGTACACGCAAGACTTCCGGAAAAACCGGCTCCGATCAGGCTGAACCCGGACGTGGGCGCACCCGTATCTCCTTCTAGGCGGCGCGCAGCACTGCCCACTCGGCGCTGGAAGGAGGTGCGATGCCCGACAGAGTTGTGGACTATCTGGTTCGCGCCATGCCGGACCTCGATGTGCGGCATATCTTCGGCGTCGACGGCGCCAATATCGAAGACCTCTACGACGCCATCTTCGACGCGGGCGGCGCGGTGACCGGCGTGGTCGCCAAACATGAATTCTCTGCCGCCACCATGGCCGACGGGTATGCCCGATCCACCGGTGGACTCGGCGTGGTGGTCGCGACCTCCGGCGGCGGCGCGATGAATCTCGTTGCCGGACTTGCCGAATCGTATGCATCGCGAGTTCCCGTGCTGGCGCTGATCGGGCAGCCGCCGACCATGTTGGAAGGTCACGGCGCCTTCCAGGATTCGAGCGGGCAGGCCGGCGCGATCGACGCGGTCCGGCTGTTCAGCTCGATCAGCCGCTACTGCGCCCGCGTGGCCCACCCCGGTGAACTGCCCGAACGGCTGGCGCGGGCGTTGCGGGCGGCCCGGCGCGGTGGGCCGTCGGTGCTACTGATTCCCAAGGACGTCCAGCAGGCCGAGATGGGTGGCATCGCGCCGTTCCGGCCCGATCCGCGCGCCACCTGGCTCGACGAGGACGAACTCGAGCGGGTGCTGACCGCGGTGGAAACCGCGCGTCAACTGGGCCGGGTGGTGGTGATCGCGGGCGATCAGGTGGCGCGCGACGATGCGCGCACCGCGCTCGCCGAGGTGGTGGCCGAACTCGATGCGATGGTCGGCGTCGCCCCCGACGCCAAGGACACCTACGACAATTTCGCGCCGGCGTTCTGCGGTGTCGCGGGCACCATGGGCCATCGCGAGCTGGCCGACGCCCTGGACGAGGCCACGCTGTGCCTGCTGGTCGGCACCCCCATGCCGGTCACCGCGCGCACCGGGCTCGACGAGCTGCTCGGCCGCACCACCATCGCCAGCATCGGGATGTCCATGCCGCACCTGCCCGCGATCCACGCGACCTGCACCGATGTCGGTGTCGCGTTGCGGATGATCCTGGAGCGCCTGCGCGGCGGACATGACGGGCACGCCGATACCGAGCTCGCCGATTCCGCCGACACCTCCGACTCCACCGGCGCCGCCGCACCGGCGACGGTCGCGACCGCGGTCCGCACCACCCTGGTCACCCGCACCGCACCCGCCCGCACCCTGACGCCGATGCCGGTGCCCGAATCGCACGGTCCCGGCCTGCACTACCGCCAGATCGTCGACGCCATCCAGGCCGCATTGCCCGAGGGCGCGGACGTCTTCGTCGACGCGGGCAATACCGGCGCCGCCGTGGTGCATCAGCTGCGGGTGCCACGCGACGGACGCTTCATCGTCGCGCTCGGAATGGGCGGCATGGGGTACGCGTTCGGCGCGGGCATCGGCTCGGCGTTCGCCCGTTCCCCCGACGGCCACCGCACCGTGGTGATCGCCGGCGACGGCTCGTTCTACATGCACGGGCTGGAACTGCACACCGCCGTCGAGTACGCGCTGCCGGTCACCTTCATCGTGTTCAACAACAACGCCCACGCCATGTGCGTGACCCGCGAGCAGCTGCTGTACCGGGATAGATACAGCTTCAACAGATTCCATCCCGCTTTCTTGGGCGAGGGTGTCGCGGCCATGTTCCCGTCGCTGCGCGCGTGCGCCGTGCACTCGATGGCCGAGTTACCTGACGCGCTCACCGAATGCCTCGCGGGCCCCGGCCCCTCGTTCGTCTCCATCGACTGTGACCCCGACGAAATCCCGCCCTTCCTGCCCTTCCTGAGGAGTACACCGTGACCACCAGTGCCCTGCCCGCCCTCAGTGATATCGGGGACGACGTGATTCCCGGAATTCTGCGGATCGAGAATTCCGATAAGGAAGCCACCACGCCGATCATCATGGACATGCTGCGGTCGGTCTATCCGCACGACCAGATCTACGGCGACTTCTGCCCCGTCAATGCCTACATCGCGGCGCCGCCACGGGAGGTCTTCGAATACCTGTCCGACACCAGGTCGCTCGAGGAATGGACCTACAGCCTGCGCGGATTCACCGAAACCGATGAGCCCGGCCTATGGCTGGCCTACGACCGGCTCGGTGACGCGACCAAGATCTACACCCGCACCGTCACCGATCCGCACGCCATGACGGTCGATTATCACTGCGCCTGGGATCAGGGCGAGCACCTGTGGATGGTGTATCTGATGCGGGTCGTCGACGCGCAGGTGGTGTTCAACAAGCCGGGATCGGTTGTGCTGTGGGTCAATTGCAAACATCCGTTCTACGACGAGAATCCGTATCCGGAGACCGCGCCGCCGAAACGTCCGGTGTGGGTCGGCGATTTCTGGGAGATGTTCTCCGCCGGACACCAATTGGAGATGGACAACCTCAAGGCGATCTGCGAATACCGGGCCGCCCACGGCCTGCCGATCAAACCGGAATGGATGAGCTGATGACGGAAGCGACGCAGGTCAGCCTGGTGGATGTGGCGAGTTATCTGCCCGGCGAACCGGTCGGGACGGAGTACTTCACCCAGTTCTCCCGGTCGGATCGGATGGCCAAGAACGTCATGTTCCGTTCGCCGAAAACGCGCTATCACGTCGGGCGCGACGAAACCGCCGTCGATATGGTTGAGCGCGCGGTGGCGCCGCTGATCAAACGGCACGGCGCGGATTTCGTGTCCGGGGTCGATGTGCTGATCACGCACACTCAATTGCCGGACAACCCCGTCATGGGTTGCGGCGCCGAGGTGGCGCGTCGGCTGAATGCCAAGCCCGCCTGGGTCTTCGACCTGCACAATGGCGGTTGTGCCGCGTTCGTGCACATGATGTCGCTGGCCCAGACCATTCTGCGCACCACCGACGCCAGGACCGCCCTCATCGCCGCCACCCAGAACTGCGCGGGCCCGGTATTCACCCAGCCCGATATCCGCAAACTCGCCCAGGCCCCCGTCCCCGGCGACGGCTGCGGCGTCGGCCTGCTGGTCCGCGACGACAGCGCACCGATCCTGGATATCGAATGCCGCACCTACCCCGAATTCGCCGGCGATATGGACTTCTCCACCAACGGTGACCGCAAATACTGGGAACCGGGCGAGGGCCAGGGCTGTGTGAGTTTCACCGAATCGAAGATCACCAAGGTGTTCGCGCGCGGTAATCGGCTGGTCCCGGAAGTGGCGCTGGCGGTGTGCGATCGGATCGGGGTGAAGGGCCGCGATATCGACACCTTCGTCACCAATCAGCCGAACCGGTTGTTCCTGCGTAACTGGCATGATGCGCTGGAGCTGCCGGCGGAACGTCATCCGGATACGTTCGACTCGTGCGGAAACCTGTTCGCCGCGGGCATTCCGGTGACCTTGGATGTGGAGAACCGGGCCGGGCGCTTGCGTAATGGTTCGGTGGTCCTGATGTCGGCGTTCGCGCATGCGGGCGATTTCGCGGCCGCGGCGGCGGTGCGGTGGGGTGCGGCGCGATGAAGATTCACCGCGTCGACGGCACCGTTTCGCTGCGAGAATCCGCGGTCCCGCACGGCAACGCCGGGGCCACGGAACGCCGGGGAGCAGCGCCTTCCGGTGCACAGTGTCAGCCAGTATCCGCTCGCACAGGGCCGTTCGCGGCCGTCGGCACGCGAAAGGTGCGGCGGTGAGCATCCACCTGGCCGACCGAAGCCGATCATCGCGGCGATTCCAGGTCGCGCCCGCGTCGGTTCGTTTCGATCTCACCCTGAGCGAGAACCCTTTCCCGCCACTGCCTTCTGTACGCGTGGCGATTCAGCGCGAGGTGGGTCGAGCGAACAGATATCCCGAGTTCCTGCCGACCCGCCTGCCCGCCGTCATCGCCGACAGGCTGGGCGTCAGCCCGGACCAGGTGGTGGTCGGCTCCGGCGCTACTGGCGTTGCCATGCAGATCCTGCACACCCTCGCCGGGCCTGGGTCCGGCTGGGGCTCGGGCTGGGGCTCCGGCTTCGGGCCCGGGTCCGACTCCGGCTCCGGGTCGGGCTCCGGGTCGGGCTCGGGCTTCGGCTCCGGGTCGGGCTCCGGGTCGGGCTCGCGCTTCGGCTCCCGGTCGGGCTTCGGGTCTCGCTCCGGCTCCGGATCCGAAATGGTGCTCGGCATGCCGACTTTCGACGGCTACCCGATCATGGCCGGTATGGTCGGCGTCGACGTCGTCGGCGTACCCCTCGACAAGGCCGGCGAGCAAGACCTGCGCGCAATGTCCCGCGCCATCACCTCCCGCACCCGCCTGATAGTCCTGTGCCGCCCGCACAACCCGACCGGAACGCTCATCCCCGAACGCGACCTGCGCCGATTCCTGCGCACCGTCCCCACTCACATCCCGGTGATCCTCGACGAGGCCTACGTCGAATTCCTCCCCGCCGCCGACCGCATCGACCCACGCACCCTCCTCTCCCGCCACCCGAACCTGCTGATCCTGCGCACCTTCTCCAAGGCCTACGGCCTCGCCGGCCTGCGCATCGGCTACGCCCTCGGCAACACCGCCCTGATCCCCCGAGTCCGCCGCATCCAACTCCCCTTCGGAGTCCCCACCTTCGCAACCGCTGCCGTCACCGCCTGCTACGCGGCCGAACCCGAACTCGCGGTACGGGTAGCGCGGATCACCGAGGAGCGCGATTCACTGCGGGAGGCGTTGCGCTGTACAGGAATCAACGTTCCACCGAGCTTTGCAAACTTCCTCTACCTGCCCGGTCCGAGGGTTGCGACAGCATTGCGCCGCGCAGGCATCGCCGCCAAGGCCTACGCGGATGGGAGTGCGCGGATCGCGGTAGGCGATGTAGATGCGGGACGAGCGGTGCTGGATGCGGTGCGCGCCGTGGCCCGGACCGAGTCTCGCTAACCGGTGCTCTCGGCGTCCGAGGTCGGCTCGGCACCGTCGCTGCAACCGACACCAACCGCCGACAACCCGACCGCGAGCACCATGATCAGCACGCCGGAACGGCCGTTCCGGCGTGGACGCCTTCCGAGTCTCCGCTGACGCCGCGCAAGAAGCGCACTACCGGCAGGCGGCGGGTGAACGAATGGGCCGGGGGAACACTGCTCCGCTCGGTCTTCGACCCACGCCCGAGCAGTCGGGCTCTCCGTAGTCGGTGGCGGCGCGGCAAACCGGCAGCGGTGTGGCTCGGGAACCGGACCTCTAGGGCTGCACTCGCGCTGGCTGGCTGAGCAACGCCGTACGCATCCAGTCGAGCGTGTGGTGCACCCCCTCATGCAAAGAGGTCGTCGGCTCCCACCCGAGCAGCCGGCGCGTTCGGGCGAGATCCGGTGGTCGAGCACCGGGCGTCGACGCGACCCGCAGCGCAAGCCCATCGGATCCCGCGCTGCTGGTGCGGCGGGGAGCAGCGCATTCCACCCAACCGCGCCCTGCCAGAGCGATGGCTGTGCGGGCGAACTCGCTGAGCGTGACCATCGGCCCGCCGATATCGACCGGCCCCGCTGTTTCGCAGTCGAGCAGGGCGATCAGGGCGGCGACCACGTCGGTCACGTAGACGAACGACCGCTCTTCGTCGTCCAGGTAGACGGTCTGATCCCGCAACGCGGCAGCGCAGAGCGTCGCGCCGACACCGGTGCCCGGCCTCGAGTGCGGACCGTAGACCTCGAACGGCCGCGCGATGGCCACCCGCGCTCCGGGGTAGTGGCGGGCGGTCGTTTCGGCGATCAGTTCCGCTGCACCGCGTACGGATTCGGCGTCGAGACGGCTCGTGAAGCGCGGCCGGCGATCAGTCCCTCCGTGCGCGCCGGAGACGATGACGATGCGCGCCCCATGCGCGACAGCCAGATCCAAAGCCGCCATCGTGCCCGCCGACGCGGCCCTGATCACCTCGATCGGATCACTGTGCGTGCTGCCGCCGTGGCCGAGATGGGCGACGTGAGTGATCGCCCCGAGCCCGGCGAGAGTGCCAGGAACCGTGCTATCCGCGCAGCGAAAGGCGAACTGCGGGTGCGCGCCGAAGTCCCGCATCGCGGCGGCGCGCTCGGCACTGAGCGGATCGATGGCGGTGACGCGATCGCCCCGCTGGAGCAGCGCCCGGCACAGATGCGAGCCGAGAAAGCCCGCGCAACCGATCACCACGACATGGTTCACGACATCCCCTCCCGACGCCGGTATCGACGCGAGGAATCCGGGGTGATGCGCCCGGCGGCGACCAGCGCGGTGAACGCCGCACGTTTGCGGGCGCAATCATGTTCGCGGTGGTGACGCATGGCTTGATGGGCGTCGTCGATGGTCAGCGGTGCCAGCGGAAGTTCGCAGGTCCACGCCGTCCAACTCGTCTGATCGACCTGGTCGAACGCCACATGCCTGCGTGCGACACCCCGCGAGCGGTGCGCCCCGGACCGCGCGATCCGGCGATGAGCGTGCGCCCGCTGCGGCGGCTCCTCCGGCCACAGACACCCGATGATGAGCACCGCGATCACACATCCCGCGAGAACCGAAACCACACTCGACATCACATGCCACGAATCCACCGCACTCACCCCTCCCGGCCTTCACCGGCATAGCGGGTGAGCCCATCGAGCACCTGACGCAACGTGGCAAGGTCGGTCATCGCGGTCGGCTGTCGAACACTCGCGCCCTCATGCACCGTCGCATCCAGCCCGACCGATCTCGCGCCCGACCTGACATCAGATGCCGTTGCGGCAGTCCCGAACTCGATCCCCCGCCGATAAGCCCGCTCCCGCGGACTCACCGACTGCGGCGCGAGCCGCCCGACATGCACCAGCGTGCAATACGCGACCCACTTCCACGCACACCGCTCGACCCGGCACTCCCGATGCCGCCGCATCACCCGATGCGCCAACTCCACATCCGCGACCCCACACACAACCGGCGCCGCAAGCACCTCCTCCCCCGCCATCACGCCGCCCCCGCCAGATACACGGCCGCGCCCCGGGGAGTGGCACATGAAGCTGGACCGCACGGCGTGTCACCTGCCTCATGCACCACTCGTGCAGCCGCCTCGGCCGATGGCGGGGCATTGGTGGTGGAGGTTCGGGTCCAAGTGGTTGCGGGGCAGACGGTTTCGAGGTCGTACCCTTCGTCGCAGACCCGCGCCGGGCTGTAATCGGTGTGGGCGAGATCGAACACGACAATGGTCTCGACACCCAGCGCAGCGGCAATACCGAGGGCATACCCCACCGGATCGGGATCCCCACTCGGCGGCCGCACCGTATACACAACCCGCCACCCCGACTTCATGGCGTACCTGCGTATCTCAGCCGCATGCCGGACAGCATGCGGCCCGGAAACCTCCTCACGAACAAACCCGATAACCGGCGGTCTGCGGCCGCCCGGCCCGACCTCCACGACGCGCGGATCTGACATGTGCCCCTCCGAAACATGATCGATGGACGAGATCTGAGGCGTCCGAGCGGTCCACGGCAACGAATCAACGTCAGGGGGATCAATCGGCGACCGCCTCGCCGATCAGCTCGCTCCCGCCGATGCTGTTGTGAGTCTGGGGGATTCGTATGGGGTTGACCTGCGGAGTTGCTCGAACGTTGAGTTCAGAAGATCACGGCGCGCTACCCTCGGCCAAGGAGAATCGAATGATTCGAATCCAACTGGCCTGAAGTCCCAGAGCGCGATTCGATCGTGGTTCAGGGGTTGATTCGATTTCGCGCCGCCGTTCCACTCACTTTTGCAATCGGAGGCACACCATGACCAGCGATGATGTAACCGAACCATCGACCTTGCCCAGGCGGCAGCTCGCCAGGTTCCTGCGCGAACAGCGCGATGCCATGGGACTGAGCATTGCGAAGGCGGCGGCCCTCGTAGAGCTGAGCCAGGCCGCGTTGCAGCGCATCGAAGCGGCCAAGACGAAGAAGATCCGCGCCGTGGATGTGCAGGCTCTATGCGAGTTGTACGAGGTGTCCGAAGCAAAGACGGCACACGCAATCGAACTGGCCAAGCAATCGCGAGTTACGTCCTGGTACACGGCTTTCGCCGGCCTGTACAGCGACCCGACATTCACCATGTACGTCGAGCTGACAGCCTCGGCGCGCCAGCTCATCTCGTACCAGGAGATCGTTCTCGGGCTATTGCAGACACCCGACTACGCGAGGGCCTTGATCAGCGCCTTCTACCGGGACGAAGCCAAGGAAGACATCGAACGTCGTGTCGAGCTGCGGATGCGGCGACAAACCATCGTGACGCGCAAGACTGCGCCGGTCCAGCTGGAGCTGCTGCTCCACGAGTCTGCGCTGCACCGCGTTGTCGGCAGCCCGCGGGTCATGGCGGCGCAGCTGCGCCATCTGGCCGAGATCGGCAAGCGCGAGAACATCAGCATTCGGATCCAGCCGTTCAGCGCTGGGTACGCCCGTGGGCTACTGCACGGACCGTTCGTCATCCTGGACTTCGGCGAAGACGCCAAGGGCCGACCTAAAGAGCCCCCACTCGTGTACTTCGAGGGCCACGGAAAACCGGACATCTATCTCGAGAGTGCCGAAGACGTCGAGCGTTACTATGATTTGGCTTCCGCGATACGAAGCACTGCGTACGACGAAATGAAGTCGCGAGACCTGCTCAGGCGGGCAGCAAGGGAGTATGAAACGTGAACACGGACCTATCCCAGGCAGCATGGTTCAAGAGCACCCACAGCGGCGGCCAAACCGATTGCGTCGAGGTGGCATGGCTTGGGGATGGCCAGGTCGGCGTCCGTGACTCGAAGAATCCCACCGGACCGGCGCTGGTCTTCGCCCCGACTCAGTGGGATGCATTCGCGGGCGCGCTGCGAGCGGGCGACTTCGACCGTTAGTCCCGTCCCGCAACGCTCGACACGATCCGCACTGACGAGTGGCACATGACCGAGGCGAATCGCGAGACGAGCCCACGCTCGTGTGCCACTCGATGGCGTTCGTACCAGGCTGGACAGCCGTATGGTCGCAGTTCCAAAATCTGTCGACCCGTGCGCTCGAATCGAGTGGAACCGATCAGCGCGTAGCTGCGTCCTACACTACGAGCGGACAAATCGGCAGCTGGACGGGAGCAGCGGTGGGACAACGAACGACAGCGGTGGTAGCGATGCTGGCGGGAACCTTGCTGGCCGCGACCGGGTGCAATGCGACCAACGAGGGAACCGCAACCCCGGTCTCGACCACAGATAAGGCTGCCGCCACCGAAGCACTGTGGGATCCGTGCACACAAGTCGGCGAGGATGTGCTAGCCCAGGTTGGGGTGGATTCGTCCACTAAGGACACCACAATCTCGGGCGTAGAAAACGTGGAGGGGTGGAAGCTCTGCTCGTGGCACAACAAGCGATCCCGCTGGGACTACACGCTGGGCATCTGGTCGACGATCCACACTGTGGACGAAATCAAAGCCGATCCGAATAATACTGATTTTACGGACATAACAGCAGCAGGACGCTCAGGGATCCAGTTCCGGAAAGCGCATGACGCTGCCTACAATTCCGTGTGCTACATCGCCTTTCCGTCCAACGGGCAAACATTTGAAGTCTCTATCTACAAAACTCCACTGACCACGGACGATCGGGATCCCTGCGAAATCGCACTGGCTGCATCCGAGTTCGTAGTTCCCGTGTTTCCAGCAGAGTAGGAATAGCCCGATGAGCCTTGACGCTGAAATCTCGAGATGGCAATACCTCGCCGACCAAGCAAAGTCAGGGAACTTGTACTTGGACGATGCGGTGGCGCGAAGCTGCCGAACGGCGATAGATGATCAGATCAATGTCTACACTGAGTGCCTAGCAGGCATAGAGCGAATGGCGAATGTCACCGGTCTGGGTGATTTCGAGTGCGGCAAGGAACTCGGCAGGCTACTCGGGTTGAAGGCATTTGACCCCGCAGGCGACGGCGACCTGGCGACAGCCCTACGGGACCACCTAAAGGTATTGGCACTCATGGGTGATACCATCCAAGTAACTCTAGACCGCCTGCAAGAGCAGGATTCCACCAATTCGCAAGGCTATAACGGCGTCTGATCCGCAGGGGGGTGCACGATGCTCGGTCTTCCATCTTTCGAGACGATCGTCTCCAATGTCGGCAAGCTCGTACTGTCCGGCCCGTTGGGCGCGATTGTCACGTCCAACCACGAATTCGACGCCGCCGAAAACGCCTTGAACGTCGCGTTGGGCGATCAGAGCCCGGAATCCATTGCCGCGCGCAACCGTATCAAGGATCTCGCCGACAATCATTTCGACGGCGAGTTTCATGATCCGCGTATTCCCGACAGCTTGTACGGCAATGTGCGCAGCGAGGATCTGGACGAGCTGTATCGCAAAGCGCAGGCCGTCGATGTCGCCGCCATGACCACATTGCATCAGGCCTGGCAGGCGCGGGCGGAGAAGCTCGAGACCGGGCTCAGTGCCTTCGGCCCGAAAATCCTTGCCGCGATGGAAGACACCTGGGAGGGCGAGTCCAAGAAGGCCGCCGCTCAGGGGATCATCGACTATGTCGAGAAGGCCAAGAGCCTGGTGTCGGGCACCAAGATCGTGGCGGGCAAGGTCGAGCTGGTGAAGTCGGCGGTCGAGGTGACCAAGGCCAACGTCCAGCCCAGCCCGGACACCAGCGGCTGGGGCAGCAAGGTCGCCAGCTGGACTCCGGGCCCCACCTGGAAAATGAACGAAGACCGCACCAACGCCGCCGAACTCGCCACCCACTACATCCTCGAACGGGTCTACCACCCCGGCATCCGCGAAGGCGACACCGGCCAACCCCGAATCCCCCTGGCCTACAACCCCATCCAGCAACCCGGCCCCGTGCCACCGGTCACCCCGCCCGGCCCCTGGCCACCGGACGGCCGCGGTGGCGTCGAACCACCGGACATCTCCGGCGGCGGCGAAGAAGAAACCCCCGAAACCAGCGGCGGCGAACCCGAAGACACCACAACCGCCGGCGTCGAACCGGGCACCACGTCGGCGAATCCGTCGAGCCAGGCCGCCACCAACCCGACAGGACTCGGCACCACACCCGCCTCCACCAATCCGGCATCCACCACCGGCCTCGGCACCGGCGGCGTTCCCGGAACCGGCTACACCCCAGGCGGTTCCGGCACCGGCGGTATCGGATCGGGTGGCTCGGGTTCCGGATCGGGCGGTCCCGGCTCCGGCGGCATCGGATCCGGGTCAGGTGGCCCGGGTGGCATCGTCTCCGGTGGACCCGGCCGCTCACTACCCGGCGGCGGCACCCCCGCAGCGGCCGCCGCCGCGACCGGCGCGTCCGCCGCCGCCCGTGGCAACCGCCCGATGGCGATGGGCGGCCCCATGATGCCGCCCGGCGCGCGCGGCAAGGGCGACGACGACAAGGAAAAGGAAAAGTCCGCCATCGCCGAAGCGCTGGTCACCAAGGAGCACGGCGAGGAACTCACCGGGCTCGATCCCGCACACCGGCCGAAGACCGTGCCGCCGGTCCTGGGCGAATAACGCCCGCGATGATGACGATTCGCGGTAGCGCCCCCGCATGTCGCGTGACCGTGCGCGCCGGGCGGGCGCAGCGTTCGGCGAGCACAGAGCCGGGCACGTTCGGAGTTCGGCGCGCGGAGTTCGCTGAGCGCAGGGGACGGCGAGTCCGGAACCGGACGAGCACAGGGACCAGGCAATGGCATTTGATCAGGCGAATGACCCCGGGATGGAAGCGATGACCCAACGCACCTGGACCATGTCCGGGCTGGAATTGACCGTGCTCTGGCACGCCATCGGCCGCGACATCCTGCCCTACCCCCTGCAATACCGTCCCACCGAACCCACCGCCGACGCCTACGACCGCGCTTACAAATCCGCCGCCACCCGCATCCAATCCCTCTTCGACGAAGACATGTACGGCCCGCTGCGCGTGCTGGTCGAACCCGAGGCCAGGATCGAAGTCGCCGGATTCGCCGGCGCCACACCCCCCGTCATGCCCCGCGCCGCCGCCGACCCAACATCCATGGTCCGCATCCACGCCGCCATCTCCGGCAACGCCGCGGTCCTGCTCACCCAGCACCCCACCGACAAACCCAACTCCGGCGGCGCCATCCGCATGGACTACCTCCCCGCCCGCACCATCACCCAGCGCATCATCACCACCCTCCCCACCGCCTCACCCGGCACCACCGCCCCCTTCCACATCAACCGCACCGACCTCGAATCCCCCGACAACACCCCCTTCACCGCCTTCACCGACGACTCCCCCCGTTCCCGCCACGACCAGATCACCCGTTTCTTCGAACGCCCCCGCACCACCGTCACCCACGTCGCCATCTACCCCGGCCCCGCCTTCGACAACCGCCCCACCCCCACCCGCGACTTCCACATCATCGACTACCCGAAGGCCGCTACCGAATCCGCACCACCACCTCCATCCAATCCACCCCCACCACCCCCCAAGCCCTCACCACCCACCTAACCCACCTCCTCACCCGCACCCTGGAGGAGTACCGGGAAGACACGGACCCGGCCTATTACTGATCGATGGCAGGTCAGACAACGGGCGCCCTTGCACAGGATCGAACTTCCGAAGTCGGCGCTTATCAGCAAGAGAGGATTGCGAATCATGACCGATGAGCTGAAGGTCGAGCCAGACGACCTTGATAGCTACGCGACTATCCTCAGGGATCTGTCGGGGCAAGCCGGCACCGCGAAGAAGTATGTTTCGAGCTATTTCGACATCGACGGAGAGCAGTCGAGGCTCTTCTTCTTCGTGAAGGGCATGGTCGACCAGATTCGGCAGGACCTGGAAGCGAACTACGACAAGCTCGCCCGGCTCGCCGACGCATCCTCGATCGAACTCGTGAACAGCAGCCAGATGTACCGGACAACAGATCACAACCACGCGAAGCAGTTGGATGCCCAGTACGTGGAGGTGCCACGTTGACCCAACCACAAGAGCAACTGACGGAACCACAAGCTGAACAACCGATCTCCGACGAGGCCGCGTTCCTACTGGGGGCCAACTTCGTCTCGCCGTCCTATGCTGTGTTCTCGATCATCGAGAAGGTCATCCACGTCAAGATCCCCGATTGGCTGGCATCCCAAATCGGTGGCGACTGGGAGGCAGTCAGTCGAGCAGCGAACGCAGCCGGCAACCTGGCGAAGTTCAACACCTCGTTCGCGGAGTCGCTTACGACAAACTGGCAGACCATACTTGATGAATCGTGGAAAGGTAACGCTGCCGCAAGCGCGAAAGACTATTTCGCGGTACTGGCCAGCTCACTCAACTACCAAGCCGGTCCATTGAACACAATCGATCAAGAACTGCAAAAGATAGCCAACTCGATGGCGAACCTGTCGCGCGTTCTTGGAGACCTGGTGCAGATCCTGGCAGATTCGGCAATCATCTGGAGTATCGAGGCACTGGTAGCTCTCGGCCCAAATCCCGACCCCACCGGCGCCTCACGAGCCGCCGCTCTCGCCGCGATGGCAGCTACCGCCGTCGCGATGGTGAAGACGTTCTTGACGATGGTTGGGAAAGTAACGGCCGTATACGACTCGTTCGTTGCGATCTGGGCCCTCCTCGAACATCAAGTGCGTGGTGCTGGACCTGAAAAGCTGCCAAGTCTCGGCGAGAAGGCATACGACCACCCTGGAGTTTCCTGATGAATCAACCGCCTGAGTTCATGTTCGATGTGGCACGCGGCGACATCGGCGTCGCACGGCGTCTACGCAAGTCCCTGGAGCGGATCAAAGCCTCGCCTATGGCAGCTGATCCACGCGTCCGGAACGCGTTGGAGGACGTGTTGTCCGGGAAGATGAGCGTGCGGGAATTCGGACGGTCGAGCACTTTCGCGAATCTGCTGGACCAGATTCCGAAACAGAAACTAGATGACGTCCTGAACCAGTCGGAGCAACAGCGAGAACGGCTAGCCAAGCAGGGCGAAGCAGACCTAGAGCGGCTGCGTTCGGAAGAGCCGCAGCGCCCGGATCAACCTGCCAGCGGTTCGCCCGAGCAGGAAGGCCGTCGGCCGGAAGCCTCACCACCCAGCGCGCCGCCCTCTGCGTCGGCACCGTTAATTCCTGGCACTCGCAAACCGAACCGTGACCAGATATTCACACCGGATGAACCAGACGAGGACGACCTGTACTTCCAGGAACGTCGTAACCGCGGCTGGCTGGAGTAGCGGCCCATGGCAAGTTACCCGCAAGACCCTCTGGCCTACTGCGTTCGACTCCCGCTCCGTAGCCGACCGCCTGCCGAAGTGGCCCAGCTGAAGAAGCGACACCCGGACCTCTCGCCGGACACGAAGTTCTGGGTACTCGAAATAGCCGCTCCGATGCCGCCCGTCTGCACCGCACACGGGCGGCCTGAGGTCGAACACCGAAAGTATCCACTACGTTTCATGCAGACCAACCGCGGTCGCATACAGTCAACCGCCTACTCGCAGCTACGTTCGTTCGCGCTATCGCTGGCAAAAACCCGGCCATGGAACCCCTTTCCAAAGTCGGCCGAGACCAACACCTACCTGTTCGGAGAATGGCCGCTATGTACGAAATGCGTGGAGCGATTCCGGCGCCTCCAGTGGACCAGCAGGATCCTCATGCTCAGCGGCGTCATCCTGATAGCCGCGTACACGATTGCGCGGATGATGGTAGATGGCCTGCTGGTCCAGCTCTTCCTGCTCATCACCCCCGGCTGGTTCCCGATCGGCATAGCCGTCGCCGGCCTCTGCTCCATATCGGCAAGGACCTACGTCCGCTGCGAACCCCTGGTGGACAATTCGACCGTCCTCATCCACGCCCACCCGGATTTCGTTGCGGCCGTCGGGAATCTTCCAAACACAAAACGCTCATAGGCAGCTACAACCACACCACTGCGGCAAAGCGGCTCGCCGGGCGAGAACCCTGTGGCCGACACAGGTAACCTGCTGAGATCGATTGGAGTCGGAGGCGTCATCCTTCGCCGCCATCGAACTCGATCAGGTCATCGATCGCTGATCTGAGCCACGCATAGAAGCTCGGAAAAGAACCCCTATCCTCCCAGCCCGGATCCGCGAAGTCGTGAACTACCCGAACACCGCGCAGATGCACAGCCAGTGGGGCCGATGACATCGCTACTTGCGCGAGATCGATTGCGGGAGCATGCCGCTCGTCCACGCTGCGTCGAGTTTCCACAGGTATGCGCGCGGCGACTTGATTTCGATCATTTCCCCTAGTGCCGTGCCGTCTAGAGTAAAAGATATGTTGTAGGCGTCCGATACCGACTTGATCATAGTCGTCGCAAATCTACGACAGTTCGAGCACCACTCAATTAGTTCAGCCCTTCCATCAAACCGTTTCATTTCGTGATAATACGCACGGACTGATACCTGGACGCAGTGGGGGCAGCACCGCTCCTGCCGTATCGAATCAAGTTCGGCGCGAGCAAGTTCAGCCTTCTCTACGCCGCTGAAGCCAGTCCACATCTGGTGATTCATGGTCCTGCCGCCGAGTTCGCTAAAATGGAGAATCAGTCGCCTTGGTTCGCGATCCACAGTCCTGATAGGAAATTGAATAGGTTAGGGAAGTCTTGGATTGCGGCTTCGGTGAAGTCCGGGTCGGCAGATCCAATCGCCGCTCGGAGTTTCCCCTCCGGGATTTCAGAAAACTCGCTTCCCGGATCGGCCACCTTGGTCGGTACAATCATCCAATTGCGTCCCGGTTTATCGACACTCCAATCTATGGCGCCCGAGTAGCTGCTCACCGCCGAATGAATCCTATTCGCCGTGTCATCTCGCTCCGACTCGTATCGCCACACGGCAAGCGGTGGCCTCCGTCGTTTGTAGTCGTCGTAACCAACGTCAATACGGGCCCATTCAACCGCACCGAGCTGCGACAAGATGCGCAGGATGGCATTCGCAGCTTCGATATTCGTGGCCTCACTCAACCTGACCACCTTATTCCAGGATTCAGCGACTTCATGATCCTATGGAAATCTCCGATTGGAACCGGCGTCGTGGAGAACCGTGGATCGTAGACGTATCGACCGTCAGTATAGACCTCGTGGAACACATATGGGGTCATTTGACGCCCCATGTCTTCGGGTGTGGAAATTGATCCGAACCGGTCCTGCGGTTCATATCGAATTATGCTACCTTCACCATCAGCTCTGTTCAGCATGAGCTCTGCGATCTCCGAGCAGTCCGTGTTCTCGTGGTAATCACGATTCATCAACTCGTCCAATCGAGGATCCGGCGGATAGGCTGGATTCGGTTGTCGGACCAGGTATGTGCCGTCCTCCGTTCGGCACGGGACAAGCCCTAGGGGATCGGTCCATGTGATCGGATTTCGTGGGTAAGTATTCGGGTTCGCACTCGGCGCCAGGCCGATCGGGTCATTCGTTAGAAATCGACCTGAATCTGGATCATACGTACGGTGGAGGTTGTAATGAAGCCCGGATTCTGGGTCGAACTGTTGCCCCTGGAAGCGTAGAAGGGTATCCGAGGTTCCTCGCCAGGCGACACCTCCCCAGAGCGAGGTTATCGCTGTCGCCTCAACTCTTCCGGAAATTGGATCGAGAAGTTCGACTGGTGCGCCAGAAGTATCAGTCGCGATCGCGACGAATTCACCTTTGCCGGAAGGGATTTTCTTGGATTGCGCAAGCGGTGTGTGCGTCGCCGGATGGAATAGCCAACTCACGACCGAGATATTTGATATCTGTTCGATCAAATATTTTGTTTCCCAAACGTATCCAGTTTGATCAACGGGCACGCCGCCCGTGGTGAGTCGTTGTTTTGTGGTCCTGCGGCCGAGGGCATCGTAGGTGTAGTGCCACCACTGACCCTCCGGCGTATACACGTCCGTCAGCTGGTCGAAGGCGTTGTACCGGTAGTGCCAAACGTCGGGTTTGCGCGATATCCGTGTGGTGGTCTTGCGGATGAGGCGGCCGGCGGGGTCGTAGTGGTATTGGTGTCGGCCGTCTCGAATGAGGAGGTTGTTGTGGTACTCGCGGCGCGTGTCGGCCGGTGAGTGTTGCTGGGGTGCAGCTGGGTTGGGCGGTAGACCGGGTGGAGCAGGATATCCCTGGTGAGACCCTGGCTGCCCGGAGGCAGTCGGGTGCCCCGGCCCCGGGGTGGTTGCGTCGGGCGTGACGACTCCACCGGATGTGATGTTGCTGAGTTTGTCGTAGCTGTAATGCTCGGCGAGAGCCCCGTTGCGGGTGATTGCGGTGACGCGCCCGATCGGGTCGAGGGTGTATTGGCGGTGGTCGGGGGCGGTTTCGGGGTGGGTGGTGGTGTGGGCGGTGAGGTAGCCGTCGGGGCGCCAGGTGTAGTCGTCGCGGCGGAGGATCTGCGGTTCGGGAGCCGAGGGTGCAGGGGTCGGTGTGCTGGGGAGGTGCGCGGTGACGACCTGGTGGGTGGTGTGGCCGACGGGGGTGAATGCGCGGTCGATCGAGATGTTCCCGATGCGCCAGCCGGTGGTGCGTCCGAGCGGGTCGTGGGTGAACGAGATCGCATGCCCGTCGGTGGTCATCGCGGTGACGCGCCCGGATACATCGTGGGTCCAGGTGGTGGTTGCGCCGGAGGGGGTGGTGCGGGAGGTGCGGCGGCCGAACTCGTCGTGGGTGAAGACCATGGGTGGTTGGTCGTCGAGTTGTTGGGAGGCGAGTCGGCCGGTGCGGGTGTGGGTGAATTGGAGGGTGTGGGTGCGGGTTTCGTTAACGCCAGAGACGGCGGTTTTGATGCGTCCGGCGAGGTCGTGGGTGTAGTGGATCCATTCGCCGGTGTCGGCGGTGATCGAGACCAGGCGGCCGAGGATGTCGTGGGTGTGGTGGCGGGTGACGCCGGTGGCGGGGGTGACGGTGTTGATGCGGCCGGCGGGGTCGTGGGTGTAGTGGGTGGTGGCGCCGGTGTAGTCGGTTTCGGAGGTGAGGCGGCCTGCGGGGTCGTAGCGGTAGTGCCAGGTGTGGCCGATGGGGTTGGCGACGGTGGTGAGGCGGCGTTGGGTGTCCCAGGTGTAGTGGGTCATCGCGCCGTCGGGTTCGGTGCGGGCGGTGAGCAGGTCGAAGGCGCCGTAGGTGTAGCGGGTGATGCCGCCGTTGCGGTCGACGTGGGCGGTCAGGTTGAGTTCGCCGTCCCACACCCAGGATTCGCCGATGTCGTCGGGGTCGATGCGGCGCAGCAGTTTTCCTTCGCCGGACCAGATGTAGCGCACGGTCGCCCCGAGCGGATCGGTGACAGCGGTGGGACGGCCGAAGTGGTCGCGTTCGATGGTGGTGGTTCCGCCGTGCGGGTCGGTGACCCGGACCGGGAGTCCGGCGGCGTCGACGTCGATCGTCGTGACCGCACCCGTGGGTTCGGTGACCGAGGCGATGGCGCCGCAGGCGTGGTGGGTGTATTCGGTGCGGTTACCGGCCGGGTCGATGACGGCGGAGAGGTTGCCGCCGGTGTCCCATTCCTGGCGGTGGACGGTGCCGTCGACGTTGAGGATGGCGCTCGGGCGGTTGCGGGCGTGGTGGGTGATGCGGATCTGGGCGTGATCGGGGCGGGTGATGGTGGTGAGGTCGCCGTCGGGAGTGTAGTGGTAGGTGGTGACGGCGCCATCGGGGGCGATGACGCGGGTGGGGCGGCGGTCGTCGTCGTAATCGGTGCGGGTGCGGGCGCCGGACGGGTCGATCTGTTCGATCAGGCGTAGGTCGGCGTTGAAGACGAATGTGGTTGCCGCGCCGAGGGAGTCGGTGTGGATGGTGCGGTGGAGACTGTTGTCGGGGGTGGTGAAGTAATCGAAGGTGGCGTTGAGGATGTTCGAGTTGCCGTGCTGGGCGACGACTCGACCCTCGAGATCGTAGGTGTTGACCATGCGGTTGCCGTTGGAATCGGTCCAACCGGTCAGCCGGTGGGCGTCGTCGTAGGAGTAGTGAGTGGTCGCGCCGACACCGTTGGTGACCGAGACCAGTTCGCCGGCTTCGTAGACGAACGTCCTGACCTGCGTGCGGATCTGCGCCGCATCGGCCGCGTATGCGTCCGGTGAGGCTTCGGCGGATCCGTCGCTCGGGGATAGCTTCGGGTCCGTGCCGACCACAGCCAGCGCGGTGACCCGTCCGTCGTCAGTGGTGACCCGCACCCGGTAACCACCGGAATGGGTGATCTCGACCGGGGCGCCGTCGGTGTCGTAGTGGAAGCGGATGCGGTTGTGATGACGGTCGGTGACCGCGGATATCGCGTAATTGCCGAGCAGCGTGTCCAGCCCGCCGAGCGCGGGAGCGGCGTCGAAATGCCAGGTCAGCTCGCGTTCCGGGTCGTGGACGCGGTAGCCGCCGGCTTCGGTGCGGGTCATCGTCCAGCGCTGGCCACCGTTGCTGGGCAGCACGGGCTTATCCGGTTCGGCGTGCGGGTAGACCAACAGCAGGCCGTGCTCGCCGATGAAGGTGACCGTGTCGGCTTCGATCACCACGCGCATATCGAGCGTCGACGACCAGGACGGGCCGAACCAGCGCCCGAACCGGTAGCTCGACCGATGCCGCCGCAACAGCACCAGCGGGAGAACACCGGGCAGGCTCAGATCGGTTTCCGGGAGCAGGAATTCACCGGTGGCGACGTCGACGGGATCGTTGCATTCGGTGACGTCTTTATCGTCCTGGGTGTTCTTCGGGCCGCCTTCGGTGGCCTTGTCGCCGGCGCCTTCGTCAGCCTTGGCTTGGTTCTCCGGCTTCCCGGATGAGTCCGGCGTGCGCTGGGTATCCGGATCACCAGTCTTCGACGGCGGATCCGTTGATGCCGGCGTGGTGTCCGGAGACTTGTCGCCCGGCTTGCTCGGAGAATCGGGATCGGTCGTCTTCTTCGGCGAGTCTGTCGAGGCGGTCGTGGTATCGGTGGAGGACTTCTTCGTCGACGATGGCGTGGACTTCCCGCCCTTGCCGAGCGTGCGGGCGATCGCCTGCCACGCGTCATTGAGCTTGGCCAGCAGCGGTTTCAGCTTCGCGAACGTGGATGCGACCTTGGAGAACAGCCGCGCGATCGTCGTCATCGTCTTCGCCACGAACGTCGCGGCCTGCGCGGCGATGACCGGGGTCGCGGTACCCAGGGAGAACACCGCCTCCGCCGCCCACACCGCCAACCGGCCAACAGCCTGAGCGACGATATCGCGCACCGTCATCCGCACCGCGGCCACGATCCCGCCCGCCATCTCGATCGCCTGCGAAGCCGCCGTCGCCGCAGCCGACGCCGCCGCCAACGCATCCGAGGTCTCCGCCGCCCGCGCCCGATACGCCGACGCCGACGCCCCCGACCAATTCGCGATATCCGCCTCGACGGCCTGCTTATGCGTATCGACCGCCGAACTGACCTGCGTGGCAACGTTTTCCCACGTCTTCGCATACGCGGTGATCTGATCAGGATCCCCGGCCACCCAATCCAACGCATCCGACAACGGCTGCACATGCTCGATCAGGAAACTGACACCGAACCCCGCCAGCGTGCCGATAGGGTCGACGACCATGGCCGCGACCTCCATCCCCGCGGCCGCGATCCCCACCCCCGCCTCGATCCACGACCCCGACGAAATCGCATCCTTGACATCGGCGACCGACTCGAACAACGTGACACCGGAATACCACTCGGTGGAATCCTCACGCGCGGCGATCAACGGATTCGACGCCGTCTCCGTCACTGCGACACCCCGCTACCAGCCGCCTTCACCGCCGCCGCGTTCGAACCATCGGTCTGGGCGAACGAATCCGCCGCCGAACGCAACTTCCCGGCGTCCTCGGTGAGAGCGGTCAACGCCGTCTCCAGCGCCGTGATCCCGTCGGTCTCGACCGAATCCACGAACAACGGGGGCAAGAACGCGCACAGCTTGCCGAACGCATCCGTTGGAGCCGACACCGCCTTCGCCGCTTCCAATGCTTGGCCCATCGGACCTCGCAGACCGTCCACATTCGTCGCGTGAGTGCGCAGTTCCTCCGGATCCACCTGCACCGGTAGAGCATCGGTCACGGTCTTCCCCCCAATCGAGCATTTCCAGAACGCTCGACGGCTGGCGTCGGCGTCTCGGGTGATGCTACCGGGCGGGGTGGAGGTCCGAGATGACGTAGTGCTGATCGGAATCACCGGCGCGGCATACTGGTCGGATGCTCGGTGCAGGAGAATTCGACCTCGTCATGGCTGTGGTACGTGGCGATGCCGACGAGGTGCGGCGCGCTCACGAGGCCGGTGTGGATCTGGCGAGTGTCACCACGCCGGCTGAGTGGCCGCCACTGTGCGCGGCCGCATATTCCGGCTCACCCGAGTGCGTCCAACTCCTCTTGCGGGCCGGAGCACGGGTCGATGTTCGCATGGGGCCGCAGGCAGGCAGCTCGGGCGGGAAGACGCCCAGGGAGCTTGCGGCGATGCACGTTACAGATGGAACGGCGGAGATACTCAGGCTGCTTGCGCAGTAGACCGCTGAGGGGCAGCGGTTGAGTAATGCTCACGCCGACCGCGGTGCGTACATGATCACCGCAACGCCTACCAGGCAGATGGCGGCGCCGATGAGGTCCCAGCGGTCGGGGCGGAAACCGTCCAGGGCCATGCCCCAGAGTAGAGAGCCGGCTACGAAGACTCCGCCGTAGGCGGCGAGGATGCGGCCGAAATTGGCGTCGGGCCGACCCGCTTCCACGCCGGCGCGGCGTTGAGAACGACCACGACCTCGCTCATTCTCCGCCGCCTCCGCCACCACCCCCGCCGTCGCCTCCATCGCCGCCGCCCCCTCCGCCGTCACCTCCACCGGCCGAGCCACCATCGGAGCCGCCGTCTCCCCATCCGCCGTCGGATCCATCCCAGCCTCCGGCGTCGTCGGCCCAGACCACGGCGATCCCGCCGCCCGTTGCGAGCGAGGTCGCTCCCGCGGCGCGGGACCGAAAGTCCTGCCGCCCGGACGGGTCGGGAACGAGCACGAACTGCGGCACGATGCGGCCCATGAGCCAGCACTGGTTGTTTGCCCGGTCGACCACGATGACCGCGCTGGACCGCGAGCTGCGGTCCAGGAGATACCCGTCAAGGCGGGCGGAGAAGAGGGTCGGCACCGTGGCGCGGTCGCCGAGGAGGACGGCGCGGGTCTCGCCGGCGAGCGCGGCGGCCAGAGCGCTGTCAGGGGCGAGCTGCTCGAGCACGCCGAGCACCGCGACCCGCAGCGGGTTCCCGGCGACGCGCGAGGCCATCCAGCTCCCATCCGGCCGGACGAAGACCAAGTCAGGTGCGGCGTCCGGGTCGAAGCGGCGCAGCGCGTTCCCGCGGCGCACCTGGCGGCCGATCCGCAGCGTCGCCACGACCAGAGCTACGGCCGGGACCACCACCAGGAACGTGGACATCAACAGCCAGGTCACGGAGCCGAACAACACGCCCATCCACTGCTTGTCGTCGGGTGCCGTCCTGTTGACCTCCTCGATCCATTCCAGTGGGCTCATGACCCCCCAGCCGAGCTCGTTGATCACCATCCTGGTGAAGGTCAGCAGCCAGATCACGGCCGCGACCCCCAGCAGCGAGGGCACCAACACGCCGAGCAGGCTCGAGCGGGCTGCTCGCGCGAGCAGTGATCGATCCATTGGACCTCCTTGCCCTGAAGGGAATACAACACCGCCACCCGCTGTCGACGTGATGATTCAGCGGCCGACCGGGACGGTCGCGGGCGCACCGAACGTCCTCCGATCACGCAGCCGTCCGCGAAAATGTCAGGCTCCTCAGCCCTTCAATCGCAGCAACGACCGCAGCCGGGCTTTGATTCGACTCCTCTTCGACGGCAATCGGATTCCCAGGTGTGCTGCGAATCCTGAGATGTCGGCATCAGTGGAAATCTTCGGGCGACCCCGCGCCCATTCGGCGAACGTCTTCTCGAAATCCGGTCCTGCGGCGTGAGCGAGCAGGGGGTTGTGGCGGGCGAGAATGCCCGCGCGTTTGCGGAGCAGGGCGGATTCGGCGGCGCGCAGGGCTGCGTCGTCGAAACCAGGCGGCGTGGCCTCGCCTGCGACCAAGGCTCGGACCAGCGCCGCTTGACGTTCGGCGAGGGCGCGGAGGTCTTCGGGCGAAGCACCGTGCTTTACCGGATCGGGACGCTCGCCCGCCGGACCACCGCGGTAGCTCCCGGGGACCACGGCGGTCACACCCGCCCCCGAACTGAGCGCGCGGCGCGGGCGCGGGCGGTGATCGGCGCGCGGGCGGCGGCGTTGGCGATGGCGTCGAGCTCGTCGAGGAGTTCTTCGGCGGGTGGATAGTTGCCGTCGCGTTCGAGCATCAGCGGGGCCGGGCAGTCGGTGGTGAATTCGGCTACCAGCGTGAGTACTTCGGCGGGAACGGGATGCTGGTGGGTGTCGTGGTAGCGGCCGCCGGATTCGGTGCCGCCCGCGATATGGCAGTAGGCGAGGCGGTCGGTGGGCAGGCGGCGCAGTTCGGCGAGCGGGTCGCGGCCACGGTTGCGGGCGTTGGCGTAGACGTTGGCGATATCGATCAGTAGATGCACGCCGGTGCGTTCGACCAGTTCGGCGAGGAATTCCGATTCGGTGAACTCGTCGTCGGGCCAGTCGAACAAGGCGGCGATATTCTCTACCGCGAGTGGAACCGGCAGCCCGTCCTGCGTCCGGATGATATTGCGGGTCAGCACTTCCAACGACGCGCGGGTACGCGGAACGGGCAGCAGGTGACCGGCCTCCAACCCACCGGCCCGCACGAACGCCACGTGCTCGCTCACCAGCGGCGCGGACACCCGCTCGGCACACAACGCCAGATGTGCGATCCGCCGGTCATCCACCGGATCCACACCGCCCAACGACAGCGTGACCCCATGCGGCACAACGCTTGTGCCCCGCGCGCGCAATGCCTCGAGTTCGGGCGGAACAGCAGCGGTGGCGGGCAGCGATTCCGCGATCACCTCACAGAAGTCCAACCCGTCGAGCTGGTCGATCAGGCCGCAGATCTCCGAGCACCAGCCGATGCCGAGCGCATGATCCGGCAGTGGGCCGTTCATGAATTCACCCACCGCAGCCACCGCAACCACCACAGCCGCCGCAACCACCGTCGCCCCCACCGTCTCCCGCGCCGTCGCCGCCACTTCCACCATCGGCGCCACCCGACGGCGGTTCGACAGCCTGGGCCAGCGCCGGATCCAGCACCATCAGTGCGGCGGCACCGAATACCGCGACGGCGACAGCGGCGGCGCCCACACCGTAGGTGGTGTAGGCCGGCGAGTTCGAGGGTCGCAGATGTGAATTGTCTTCTACAGCACGCGCTGTGGCCGCATCGCCGCGCGGGGTCAGACGCTCGGGCGTCATCACCCACCAGCCGGCGACAGCCAAAACGAGCAGGCAGACCATCAGGAAGCCCGACGGGTTGCCCGCGACCACACCCGCGATGAACCGCACGACACCGAGCAGCCCGACGATCAGGATCGGCATTCCGGCATCGCGCGCTGCGCGCTTGGCCGCCTCGCCCGTGAGGTAGCCGCGCTCGACCAGCGACATCTCCAGTTCACGCAGCGGCCGGCTCGCGGCGGCGGTGATCTCGGTGATCGTCTGCTTCTTCGGGCCGAGCAGGCCGTAGATCGCGCTGGTGAACCAGTCCAGCCGGCTCCGCTCGGCCGCGGTGGGCGTGCGGGTGGGCGTGGCGTCGGAATCGATGAGTTCATGGCTGCGCAGCAGCGTGACGGCGGCGGTGACCGCGCGTTCCGGGCTGAACAGCATCGCTGTCTCCGGAGCGGTCAGCTTGTCCAGCGAGACGCCGTCCCATTCGGGCGCCTGCCGGTAGGTGTACGTGAAGTGCAGATATACCCCCGCCGCAATGGCGAGCAGCGCGATCGGGATGTAGATCAGCAGGAAGTCGCCGCCGGAGATTCCCCAGGTCTCACCCGCCGCGAACCACTGCGTGCCAGTCATTCCCGAACCTGCCACCCGCGACGAGGCATCCGGTACGGCGTGCTCAACCACCGCAACCACCGCCGCCGCAGCCACCGCCGCCACCACCGCCTCCGCCGCCGTCACTTCCGCCGCCGCCATCGGCGCCACCGGTCGGAGCATCCACCGCACTCGCAAGGCCCGGATCGAGGACGGTCAACGCGGACGTGCCGAAAACGGCCACCGCGATCGCGGCCGCACCCACGCCGTAGGTGGCGTAGGCGGGCGAATTCCGCGGCCGCAGATAGGTGTGCTCGGACACCGCCCGCTTCTTGGCTTCGGCGCCGCGCCCCGTCACCCGGCCGGGATAGGCCACCAAACGCCAGGCGATCCCCAACGCGGCCAGCACGAAGAACAGGAACAGCGTCGGATTGCCGTTGATCAATCCCGCGATGAATCGGACGACGCCGAAGATCGCGACGATCGCGATGGGCATACCGGCATCACGGGCGGTCCTGCGGTACGCGGCGTCGGGCATGTACCCACGTTCGGTCAGCGAAGCCCGCAACTGCTCGATCTGCGCACTCGCCGACGCCGCGATACCGGCGACGGTCTGTTCCTGCGGGGTCAGCCGGTCGAAGATCGCCACGGTGAACCAGTCGAGCTGGGCGCGGTCGGCCAGCGTCATCGTCCGAGTCGGGGTGGCCCGCGAGTCGATGAGGCCGTGGCTGCGCAGCAACGCCAGCGCCGCCATCACCGGCCGCTGATCGCCGTGCAACATGGCGATTTCGGGTGCGCTCAACTTCTCGGGGGGCGCGGCCGACCGGTCGGCATTGCGCCGCAACCACACTCCCGCCACCACCGCGAGGATCGCCACCGGGATGTACACCGACAGGAATCCCGGACCCGAAATGCCCCAGGTTTCCCCCGCGAGCACGTCCGGATGCGCTGCGGTGAACCGCTCCAACACATTCATTTTCCGCGCCTCCGACCTGCCTTACCTGTTGCACCAAGTATCAGGGCGAAGGGTATTCGGCGCCACGACGAATCGGTGGCGCGCCAGTAAAACCCGCGTGACCGGTGAGTTCTCAGCCCAGCCAGTCGAGTACCGACGCGGCCGTCCAGGACTGCTGCATGCTGCCGAGCGGTTCGCCGGTGAATGGTTCGTAGTATTCGGCGAAACTGCCGTCGCTGGCCTGACGCAGGCCCTCGGCACGCAACATGTAGGAGCGTTCGGCCCAGCCGCGGCGGGCGAACGACCAGGAGAAAAGCCAGGTCATCACGGGCCAGACCGGGCCGCGCCAGTACTCACGCGGGCGGAAGTCCTTCGACACCGGTGACGTCGACGGCGGCAGCGCGTAGCGCAGATCGGGGTGCGCGCACCACCGCGGGCCCTCGAACGCCCGGATCAACGCGCGTTCGGCGTCGCGTTCGAGCCCACCGCACAGCAACGGCGCGAACATCGACAACGTTTCGGTGGTGATCCAGCGCTGCAACCGCACATCGAAATCGCGGGCCGCGCCGGTGCGCGGGTCGGCGGAGGCGACCACACCCGCACGGAACCGTTTCGCCCAGCCGTACAGCTCGCGCACGTCGGCATGCGGCTGGTGGTACTCCTCGCCGATCTGGGCGAGCACCTCGCACGCCATGGCGAAGATGGCGGAGACGAACACGTCCTCGACGGCGAAACTCATTGTCGAGGTGAGCTGGTAGTCGTCGTAGCCGGCGCGGCGCATCTGCTCGACCAGCCACAGGTAGCGGTCGTATTCGCGGTCGGAGGGGCGCTGGGTCGGGTCGTCGATGATCAGCACGTCCTCGCGGCGGTAGGCGGGCAGATCCTCGGGCACCACGTTCGAGTAGGCGCGGTCCCAGCGCGGTGAATTGTCCATCCCGGATTCCCAGCCGTGGTACAGCGTGATGCGGCCGTTCTCCTTGGGATCGCGGGCGGTGGCGAGCCAGCGGTGCCAGCGCACCAGATCGGGCCAGCGCCGGTTCAGGAACTCCTCGGCCACCGCGCGGGTGCTGCGGCCGTGCCTGCGGGAATGGTCGAGGATGCGCTGCACCGCGATGGCGTGCACCGGCGGCTGGGTGATGCCGGAGGTGTCCGGGCCGTCGGGTGCGTGCGCGGCCAGGGTGCGGCACTCCCACCTGGCCGGACCGGGGAAATAGCCGTCGACGCCGTTGGCGAAGACGATGTGCGGGATCATCCCGTTCTTCCACTGCGCCGACAGCAGCGTGTCGAGCTCCACCACCGCGCGCTCCACACTCAACGGCGCCAGCCCGACCGTGACGAAGGCGGCATCCCAGCTCCACATGTGCGGATACAGCCGAGGCGCGGCGCTCGTCATCGTGCCCAGGTCGTTACCCCGCAGCAGATAGGCCGCGCGGGCGGAGAGCTGAGTGGGGGTGAAACCGGGGTGAACCATCCCCCTATTCTGCGGGTCGACCGGCCGAAACGCTCGCCCGGGCGGGGTAGTTACACGCCGGTGAGCTGCATGTTTCTGGTTCGTCACCGATGGGCGTTGGGGGACAGCGGGAGTCGGACAGCGGCGTCGGCCCCGAGTCGTGGGGGCCGACGCGCTGGATCAGTACTGCTGCTCGCGCTGGATCGCGCTGGCGCCGATCGAGCCGAGCAGGGTAATGATGCACAGGCCGGCGATCAGATTGATCACGGCGGTGGCGATCTTCGCGTCCAGGTCGGCTACCAGGGTGAACGGGAGCAGCACTGCGAGGGCGGTGAGCAGGCCGGTGATCCAGTAGTAGAACTGCATCGGGCTCGGCATGAACGCCAACAGCAGGTTCAGCAGACCGGTGGCGGCGATAGCGGCGGCGGCGCCGGCCAGCGCGTAGGAGGTGGTCGAGACCGTGCCGTAGGCGCCCGCGCCCTCCGGCGAGAGCACCGCGATCTTCAGGATGCCGCGAACCAGCATGATCGCGACGACGATGACCAGCGCGACGACCACTGCCGTGCCGACGCCGCCGGCCCACAATCTGCCCAGGTTGATGTGCGGCATCTGCCGCTGCGGCTCCTGCCCGTACTGCTGTGGCTGCTGCTGCGAGTACTGGCTGTACTGGCTCTGCGTGTACGGCTGGGTATACGGCTGCTGGTGCGGGTCTTCCCGCCCGTAGTTGCGCGACGGATCCGTCATAGGGCGAAACTACCTCGCCGAGCGCGGCATGCATATCCGAATGAGCCGTCGGGCCTGTCGGCCGCGGTGGTTCGGTACGGGCATGGGACCACGGCCGCTGTCGTGACCAGGCGGCGTCGCGTACCGATCCCGCCACGGCGCAGGGCGTTCGAGGCGCGCTGCCCAGGAACGTCCACCGGCGGGCGCGGGGCAGGACCAGGATGCCCGCTGACCCGGGGCCGGACCGCCGGTTAGCGTTGCCCTCATGACCACCGCCTCCGCTTCCGACTCGGCCCGCCCGACGGCCCTGATCACCGGCGCTGCCCGGGGTCTGGGGGCCGCGATCGCCCGCGCCCTCGCTCCGACGCATGACCTGCTGCTCGGCGCCCGTACGCAGCGATCGCTCGAACCGATCCTCGCCGAACTGCCGGGCGCGACGGGCGTGCCGGTGGAACTCACCGACTACGCAGCCGTGGCCGAGGCGGTGGCGCCGATCGAACGCCTCGACGTGCTCGTGCACAACGCGGGCATCGCCGATCTCGGCACGATCGCCGAATCGTCCGTTCAGCAGTGGCGGGCGACGCTGGAGGCCAACGTCATCGCGGTCGCGGAACTCACCCGCCTGCTGCTGCCCGCGCTGCGCGCCGCGAACGGGCATGTGGTGCTGATCAACTCCGGGGCGGGACTGCGGGCGAACGCCGGCTGGGGTTCGTATGCCGCCAGCAAGTTCGCGTTACGCGCCTTCGGTGACGCGCTGCGTTTGGAGGAGCCCGACCTGCGGGTCACCTCGATTCATCCCGGCCGCATCGACACCGATATGCAGCGCGAGATCGTCGACGGCGAGGGCCGCGAATACAACCCGGACGAATTCCTCACCGCCGAAACGGTCGCGCTGGCCGTGCGCAATGCCATCGAGACGCCGCGCGATGCCCATCCGACGGAGATCATCCTGCGGCCGATCGCGCGGTGAGGCACTGGCGCGGGCGCGTCCGCGCATTCCACTGTCTAACCAGCGGAGCACGCCCGGGTTCGCCTGGTCGGCGTACCAGCCCGGCGCCTGCGCGGGCGGGTACGGCCCGATGCTGCGTGAGCCCGAACTCGCGGCCTTCACGATGGCGACAACGACGCCCACCACGATCGTGAGAAGGGCGAGGATGTGTCAGATACTCAACGCTCCCATCGGGTCAGTATTTCGCGTGTAGGCGCGGTAATCGGCGGTGGGCCGCGAATCGCGTGCTGCGTGGCGGTCCCGCCGACAAACGCCGCCCACCGGTAGAGTCCGCCCTGAATTGCCACGTCAGTGAGTGTTTTCCGGTAGCACGGTTCGTCCGGCGAGCGGGGTTGCGTGATGGATAGACGCCAGATGTTGTCGATGGTGGCCGCGGGGACTGCGATGGCGTTGACCGGGTGCAGTGCGGCGCAAGGTGAGCCGGCGGTGGCGGGGATGCCGGAGGTTCCGGTGCCCGCGCCGGTGCCGCCGCCGCTGTTGCCGCCACCGCCGGGCGGGCCGAAGACTCTGATTCCCGCCGAGACCATCACCGCGCTGCCCGGGCCCGGCAGCAGTATGGCGCTCACCGTCGACGACGGCGCGAGTCCGGAAGTGGTCGGCGCCTATATCCGATTCGCCAAGGACACCGGCGCCCGGTTCACCTTCTTCGTCACCGCTTATTACGAAGCCTGGGCGGCGCATCGCGACGAGTTGCGGCCGCTGGTCGATTCCGGGCAGATCCAGCTCGGCAATCACACCTGGGATCACGCCGACCTCACCGCGAGCTCGGCGAGCGCGGCGGCTTCGCAGCTGGAGCGTTGTAAGACGTTCCTGTGGAACAACTTCGGCGTCGACGGCACGCCGTATTATCGACCGCCGTTCGGCAGGCACAACGCGACGGTCGATCGCATCGCCGCCGACCTCGGCTACACCGTCCCGGTGATGTGGTACGGCTCGCTGTCGGACTCGGGGCTGATCACCGAGGCGTACCTGATGGAATGCGCGCGTAAGTATTTCAACCCGCAGACCATCGTCATCGGGCACGCGAACTTCCCGCCGGTCACCCGCTGCTACGGGCAGCTCGTCGACATCATCCGGGAACGCAACCTGTCGATGGTCACGCTGAACGATGTGTTGCAGGTGCAGGCCTGAACCTCGGGCTCAGGCCGTACGCCCAACTCAGGGAACGATATTCACCATTCGGCCCGGCACCACGATGATCTTGCGCGGCGCGTTGCCCTCGAGCAGTGCCGCGATCTTCTCATCGGCCAGTGCCGCCGCCTCGATCGAGGCCTGATCGGCGTCGGCGGGCACCTGGATCCGGCTGCGCACCTTGCCCTTCACCTGAATCGGATACTCCACCGACTCGTCCACCAGCAGCGCCGGATCGGCGACCGGGAACGGGCCGTGAGCCAGCGCGGTGGTGTGGCCGAGGCGCTCCCACAGTTCCTCGGTGATGTGCGGAGCCAGCGGGGCCAGCATCAGCACCAGCGGCTCGACCACCGAACGCGGAGCGCCATCCGGGTAGGCCTTGGTGAGATGGTTGGTCAGCTCGATCAGCTTGGCGCCGGCGGTGTTGTCGCGCAGTGCGGCCAGATCCTCGTCGACGCCGGCGATGGTCTTGTGCAGCAACCGCAGCGTCTCATCCGAGGGCTGCTCATCGGTGACGCGCAGCGCGCCGGTCTCCTCGTCCACCACCAGGCGCCACACGCGCTGCAAGAAGCGGTGCGCGCCAACGACATCCTTGGTCGCCCACGGACGCGAGGTGTCCAGCGGACCCATCGACATCTCGTAGAAGCGGAAGGTGTCGGCGCCGTACTGATCGCAGATCTCGTCCGGGGAGATGGCGTTCTTCAGCGACTTGCCGATCTTGCCGTACTCCTGGTTCACCTCGACCTCGGTGCCCGAGGCGTCGGTCCAGAAGAACTTGCCGTCGCGCTCGACCACCTCGGCCGCGGGCACATACGCGCCGCGGGAATCGGTGTAGGCGTAGGCCTGGATGTAGCCCTGGTTGAACAGGCGACGGTACGGCTCGCAGCCGGAGACGTCACCCAGATCGAACAGCACCTTCTGCCAGAACCGCGCGTACAGCAGGTGCAGCACGGCATGCTCCACACCGCCGACGTACAGGTCGACGCCGCCCGGATCGTCGGGGCCGTGGCCCTCGGCGCGCGGACCCAGCCAATACTGCTCGTTCTCCTTGGCGCAGAACGTCTCCGAGTTCGTCGGGTCGGCGTAGCGCAGCTGGTACCAGGAGCTGCCGGCCCAGTTCGGCATGACGTTGGTGTCGCGGCGGTACTTCTTGAGACCGTCGCCCAGATCCAGTTCGACGTGCACCCAGTCGGTGGCCTTGGCCAGCGGCGGCGACGGCTCGGAATCGGCGTCGTCGGGGTCGAAGGTGACCGGCGCGAAATCGTCCAGCTCCGGAAGCTGCACGGGCAGCATGGATTCCGGCAGTGCGTGCGGGGCGCCGTCCTCGTCGTAGACGATGGGGAACGGCTCGCCCCAGTACCGCTGGCGGGCGAAGAGCCAGTCGCGCAGCTTGTACTGCACGGTTCCGGTGCCGTGGCCGTCGGCTTCCAAGCGGCCGATGACGGTGGCCTTGGCCTCCTCGACGCTGAGCCCGTCCAGGTAGTCGGAGTTCACCAGGGTGCCGTCGCCGGCGTAGGCGGCCTCGGTGACGTCGCCGCCGGAGATCACCTCGACGATCGGCAGGCCGAAGGCGGTCGCGAACTCCCAGTCGCGCTGGTCGTGGCCGGGAACAGCCATGATCGCGCCGGTGCCGTACCCGCTCAGCACGTAGTCGGCGACGAAGATCGGCACCTGCGCGCCGTTGACCGGGTTGGTGGCGTAGCTGCCCAGGAAGACGCCGGTCTTGTCCTTGTTCTCCTGACGCTCCAGATCCGACTTCGCGGCGATCGCCTTGCGGTAATCGGCCAGCGCGTCGGTGGGAGTGGCGGCGCCGCCGTTGGTCCAGCGCGGGTCCACACCCTCCGGCCAGGCCGCAGCGGTCAGCTGATCGGCCAGCTCATGCTCGGGCGCCAGCACCACGTAGGTGGCGCCGAACAGGGTGTCCGGGCGGGTGGTGAAGACCTCCAGCTCGTGCCCGTCGGCCGCGAACCGCACCTGCGCACCGCGCGAACGCCCGATCCAGTTGCGCTGCATGGCCTTGACGTTCTCCGGCCAGTCCAGCCGGTCCAGATCGTCGACCAGCCGGTCGGCGTAGGCGGTGATCCGCATCATCCACTGCCACAGGCGCTTACGGAACACCGGGAAGTTGCCGCGCTCACTGCGGCCCTCTGCGGTGACCTCCTCGTTGGACAGCACCGTGCCCAGACCCGGACACCAGTTGACCACCGAATCGGTCTGGTACACCAGGCGATAGGAGTCGATCAGCGCGCGGCGCTCGGCCTCCAGCAGGCTCGCCCAATCCTTATCACCCGGAACCGGACGCGCGCCGGTGGCGAACTGCTCCTCCAGCTCCGCGATCGGGCGGGCGCGATCCAATTCCTGGTCGTACCAGGCGTTGTAGATGCGCAGGAAGATCCACTGCGTCCACTTGTAGTACTCGGGATCGGTGGTGGCGAACGAGCGACGGCGATCATGGCCCAGTCCCAGCCGGTCCAGCTGACGCTGCATGGTCGCGATATTGGACTCGGTGGTGTCGCGCGGATGCGCGCCGGTCTGCACCGCGTACTGCTCGGCGGGCAGGCCGAAGGCGTCGTAGCCCAGCGCGTGCAGCACATTGCGGCCGTGCATGCGGTGGTAGCGGGCGAACACGTCGGTGGCGATGTAGCCCAGCGGGTGGCCGACGTGCAGGCCCGCACCCGACGGGTACGGGAACATGTCCTGGACGAACAGCTTGTCCGGCGGAGTGGGGCCGGCCAGCGGGCCTACCGGGTTCGGGGCGTGGAAGGTGCCGCGCTCGGCCCAGGTCTGCTGCCAGCGGCGCTCGATGCGTCCGGCGAGCTCGGCGGTGTAGCGGTGCGCAGGTGCGTCATCGGTCGCGGGGGTCTGCCCGGCCGCAGGGTCGGTTGCGCGGGTGTCCTGCACGGTTCTGCCTTCTTTGCTCGCCGATCGGGGAGAAATATCGTCGTCGAACAGGGTAAGACGTGGGACTTGACAACCCCAAAAAGGGGCTGTTGCGCCGCGGCCGCGGTGACTGGGTGGCGCTCCGCCGAGGTCCCGCACGTGATGCCCGCCACGATCGCCGCAGCTCCGGGGAGCGGTCGACCGCTGGTGGGAGGCCCTGCGGTAGCCTGCTGGGGTGGTTGTCGTCCCCATCATCCTGTTCCTGCTGGCCGCGGTAGCGCTGGCGATCGGCGTGCTGGGACTGGTGGGCAAGCTGCCGCGCAACCGATTCGTCGGCGTGCACACCGATGAGGCGCTCAGCACCGACGAGGTCTTCCGCGTCGCCAACCGCGTCGCCGCCCCCACCTCCCTCGCCGCCGGCGCCCTGCTGTTCTGCGGCGGTCTGGTGACCCTCGCGGCCGGTGGCTTCGCCGTCGTCCTGGTCGCCCTCGGCGTCGCGATCATCGCGCTGTTCACCCTCGGCGCAGGCGCCACCGCCGGAGCCCGCGCCGCCGCCGCCCTCGCCCCACCCGCCGAAACCGGTGGTTGCGGCAATTCCTGCGGAGCCTGCTCGCTGCGCGACACCTGCCAGCCCGCGGTCTGAGAGGGGCGCACCGGATCGGCAGGCATCCGGGCGAGTCCGGAGTCTGCTGGCAATGCTGACGACGCCGCCCCATCGCAGTGGGGCTGGAAGTGAGCCGGGGAAGATCTCGCCGGACGACGAGGACTGCGTTGTTTCCGAGCCGTGGTTCAAACGTGGTGACTGTCCACCAAGCGGCCGAGTGAGCATCGCCGGGAACAACACTGTGACCGCTCACGAGTGAACATTCGGCAAAAGCATCAGATGTAACACTGGTCACACTCGTACCGAGTGGCTATCGTCAGTCGGCATGGAACGTACCCGCTGGAGAGCGACCTGCAAGCTTGCGTTGTCCGCCTTCATCGCGGGCGGAATCGCCACCTCGACGATGCCTGCGGCGCAGGCCGAGCAAACCGGGCCCGACGTGTCGTCGTGGCAGCACATCGATGGGCGGATGATCGACTGGTTCGCGGTGAAGCGGGCGGGGCATGACTTCGCGATGGTGAAGGCGACGGAGGGGCTCAGCTACATCAACCCGTATTTCGTGCCGGACAGTGTGTTGATGCGGGCGGCGGGGGTGGCGCGGGGGACCTACCATTACGCGCGGCCGCACCTGCCGCCGGAACCGCAGGCCGCAATGTACGCGGCGGTGGTGCTGGGGCAGAACGGGCCGCTGGATCTGCCGCCGGTGCTGGACCTGGAGGATTCGGGCGGGTTGGCGCCGGCCGCGTTGATCGACTGGACCCACCGCTACCTCTCTACCGTGCAGGCGCTGACCGGCCGGGTGCCGATCATCTACACGTATCCGAACTTCTGGCGCACGGCGATGGCCGACAGCAATCAGTTCCACCGGTACCCGCTGTGGATCGCCGACTATCGCGGCAATCCACAGCCGGAGGTTCCGGGCGACTGGCCCGCGTGGACGTTCTGGCAGACCACCGACAGCGGGTCCGTGCCCGGGATCGCCGGTGGCACCGATGTGAACGTCTACAGCGGGGCGCAGGGCAATTTCGCGCAGTTCGCGAATATGGCCGGGCTGTTCGGCAGCAGCTGAGCCCGGACTACATCCCGATGCGGCCGCCGTCGGCCTTCCACACCGCGACCACCGACGGGCGCGGCTGGGTGTCGCCACCGTCGGGCCAGTGCGAGACCGGCGCGTCGGCCGAGGCACCGTCCTCTTCACCCGGATGCTGCACGCACACCAGCACCCGCTGCTCGGTGATGACCGGTCCGCAGGTCTCGCCGCCGGCGGGGACGGTGAGGAACTGCTTGGTCTCACCGCGCCGCTCACCCTCGAGGGTCACCGCGAACAGGCCGTCGTTGGACTTCAGCGCGTTGCCGTCGGTGGAGATCCACAGGTTGCCGTACGGATCGAAGGCCACGTTGTCCGGGCAGGAGATCGGGCTGACCTTGGTCTTGTCGAACCCGCCGTAGTAGGTGTCGGCGGCGGCCGGGTCACCGCAGACCAGCAGCAGCGACCAGGTGAAGTCGGTGCCCTTGTGGTCGTCGGCGATCTCGAGGATCTGGCCGTTCTTGTTCTTGATCCGCGGGTTCGCCTCGTCGACGCCTGCCTTGCCGTCCTCGCCGCGCTTGCTGTTGTTGGTGAGCGCGACGTAGACCTTGCCGGTCTTCGGGTTGGCCTCGAAATCCTCCGGGCGGTCCATCTTGGTGGCGCCCACCTTGTCGCCGGCCAGCCGGGTGAACACCGCGACTTCCTGCGCGCTCATGCCCTCGACCAGCGATTTCGCGCTGCCGTCTTCCGCGGTCTCCAGGATCGGGATCCACTGCCCCTTGCCGGTGAAGCCCTGATCGGAGGGCACATTGCCGGAGCCGTCGATGCGGTCGGGGTGATCGCCGGTGAGCTTGGCGACGTAGAGGGTGCCCGCGTCGAGGATGGTCATATTGTGGCGGCGGCTGGCCGCGCCGGTGCCCGGCTGGATCTTGCGGGACGAGACGAACTTGTACATGTACTCGAACCGCTCGTCGTCGCCGCTGTAGGCGACCACGGTGCCGTCCTCGGTGACGTGGATATTGGCCGACTCGTGCTTATTGCGGCCAAGGGCGGAATGCTTGACCGGGGTGGACGCGGGATCCCACGGGTCGATCTCGACGACGTAGCCGAATCGGTTGGATTCGTTGGGTTCCTGCGCCACATCGAAACGCTTGTCGAACTTCTCCCAGAAATGCGGGGAATCGACTTCGCCGACACCGTAGCGTTCGGCCCGCTCGGCGGCCACGGGATCGGCGGGCTTGCCGACAAAATATCCGTTGAAGTTCTCTTCACCGGAAAGCACCGTGCCCCAAGGCGTTACGCCACCGGCACAGTTGGCGAAGGTGCCCGCGACCTTGGTGCCGGTGGGGTCGGCGGAGGTCTTCACGAAATCGCTGCCGGCGGCCGGGCCGGTGAGCAGGAATTCGGTGTCGGCGGTGATGCGACGGTTGTACTTGCCGAACGCCGGGGTGAGTTTGCCGGTGCCGGCTTCACCGGCCACCTCGACCACCGAAAGCCCGTGCGCGGCAATGGTGATGCCGAACTGTTCGGGCGTCATGGTGTCGCCGTTGAAGCCTTTGAACATGAACGGTTCGGTGGTGTATTCGTGATTGACCACCAGCAGGTAACGATTGGCCTGGCCTTCGATAGGCAGCAGGGCGGCGAAATCGTTGTTGTAGCCGAATTGTTTGGCCTGCGCGGCGGCGGTCTGGTTGTCGAAGTCGAATTGCGGGGCGTCGGGGAAGATCGGATCGCCCCAGCGGATCACCACGCCCTGCGCGTAGCCGTCGGGGACGACGACGGCGTCCTCGGTATTGGGCGCCACCGGCGTGAACCCGGTGCCCGAGCCGGCGTCGGTGTTCGAGGCCGCCTCCGCGCCGTCGTCACCGCAAGCCGCGAGCAAACTGCCCGCGCCCACCGCCAGCACCGCGGCCGCGCCACCCTTGAGCACGCCACGCCGCGACATGGCGGAGACGATGTCGCCGAAGTATTCGCCCGCGGACTTGTTGGGCACCTCGTGGAAGCACGCGTTACCGCACTTGTAGGCGCAGGTGACCGCGGAGCGCGACGACTTGCCGTCGTGCTGCACGAATAGGGCGAGTGGGGTGAAGCTCACGGTGCCTCCTGGATCAAGCTGACGGGCGCACGCTAAACCACCAGGGCGAGTCGAAGACTACGGCAAGATGAACGTCCATCGAATTAGGCAGCCCTCAGTTATCGCCCTGAACAGGACAAATCGCCACCGACCAACGCCGGTCACACTGGTTCGCCCCGTTCCCACGCCTGGAGAATTTCCTCGAGCGTGCGGCGTTCACTCGGCATGCCGAATTCGTCCACCGTCGACCACGTGCCGTCATCCCACTGCACCCACGCCCGCGGCTCCGGGTCGTTCACCGCATGAACCGCTCGGCCCGCTGATCCGGAACGATCGCCCCCACCGCCACCAGAGTTCTGTACGCATCCCGCTTGTGCGGGCAGCTGTCGATGCTGCATTTCCGGTGCGATTGCATGGTGCTGTGCGCCATCCGCGGGGACATGCGGGGCGCCCGCGCGGTAATAGGAGGTTCGTCCTCCCCGAATGTGTAGGGCAGGACATAGATCAGGGCGAGCAATAAGACGGCAACCGTGCTCGACACAGCGAACGCGGCGATGTAGTCAGACATGGGACCCCCTGCGGTTGTCGGGTTTTGGGCCCGCCCGGCGCCGGGGAATGTGGGGCACGCACCCGGCGCCGCGCGGTGGGGGAACAGTAGGAATGCCGCAGGTTCGTGACGGGTACGTTTCGTACCTCGACCGCGGGTACCCGGGGCTACGCTGGGAAAAAGGGTTCAGCAGCGGAAGGGATGCCGTGGGGATCAACCCTGTCGAAGACGCTCCGATCGGACTGCGCATCAAACGCCTGCGGGAGCGGGTGGGCATGTCGCGGACGGTGCTCGCCGGGCTGGTGGGCCGGTCCACCGAATGGCTGAAAGCCGTTGAGAACGGCCGTCTCCAGCCACCACGTCTGCCGATGCTGCTGCGTATCGCGCACGCGCTCGAGCTCACCGACCTCGCCGAGCTGACCGGGAACGGTGTCGCGGTGCCGGTGGCGATGTTCGCGGGGGAACGTCACGCGGCCCTCACCGCGGTGCAGGCCGCGCTCACCGACTATCGGCTGGCCCCGGCCTCGAAGCCGGCGAACGTCGGCCACCTGGCCCAACGGCTCCGCCAAGCCTGGGCTATCCGGCACGCAAGCCCGGACCATCGGACCCAACTGGGAAACTTGCTTCCCGCGCTGATCAAGGATGCTCAGGGCGCCGTGCGCGCCGGGAGTGACCAGCGTCGCGAGGCGCGGCGAGTGCTGGCTGGGGTGTATCAGCTGGCCGACTTCTACGTCGCCTATCAGCCCGCGCCCGAACTGGTGTGGCTGGTGGCGGACCGCGCGCTCGCCGAGGGCTACGATGCCGACGACCCCTACGTGATCGCCTGCGGGGCATGGGCGATGACGCAGGCGCTGCGTGACTCGGGCCGATGGGAGGAGGCCATCGCGCTGGCACGCACGGCGGTCGACGGGCTGGTGCCCTACCTCGACCGGGACACGACGCCCGACGACTGGCGCGGCATCGCCGGCGCACTGCATGCCGAGGTCGCCTACGTCCACGCCCGTCGTGGCCGGCACGGCGATGCCTGGTCCTACTGGGAGAAGGCCGAGGCAACCGCGCGGGCGCTGGGGCCGGACTATCGCCATATCCAGACGTCGTTCTCGATTCCGGTGCTGGCGGCACATGCCACGACACTCGGAGTGGAGCTGCGCCGCTCCGGCGAAGCCCTGCGCGCGGCCCGCGGCTTCGACGCCGATCAGATCGCGTCGATCCCCCGCCGCAGCCGCCACTTCATCGAGGTCGCCCGCGCGCACGACCAGCGTGACGAGCCGGTGGCGGCGCTGGCGCTGCTGGACAAGGCGGTGCGCACCGCACCGGAGACCGTCAAGTACAACGGCCACGCTCGCGACATCCTGCACACCCTCCTGCGGAAGCCGCCCTCGGGTATGCGGGACGACGTTCATGCGCTGTGCCGCGAGATCGGTCTCGCGCCGGCGTAGGCGGCCCTCCGCACGGCGACCGCCATCTCGGATGAGCTGCCACCCGATGTCGCGCAACCTCGCGGCGGAGCTGGTCACGCACGGCGGCAAGATCATCGCGCGCGACGCCCGCTCGCTTGCGACGCGGCTCGGCGTCACCGCCTAGCGCACATCGCCGAGAGTCACATGGCTGAGGCAAACGTCGAGAAGGCACCTCAGCCATGTAGCTCTCGCGAGGGGTGCTCGGTCGCAGCGGGATTGGGGGGGCTGAGGGCCTGGGTCTGCGTGGTTACGGTGGTGTCTGGTTCCCGCCAGCTATTGGTCTCCGCTCTTCCTACCGTCGGTCGATGTGACTACTCATTTCGTCGACGACACCCGTGACGAGCTGCGGCTGCGCGGGTCGGTTGTGTTGTTCATGTCGCTTGCGGCCGCGCTCGGGACGTCGACCATCTATCCGCTGCAACCGGCGATCGCGGAGGTGGCCGGGTCGTTGCACGCGTCGATCGCGGTGGTCGGGTTCGCGCTGGCGGGCGGGCCGATCGGGTATCTGGTGGGGCTGGTGCTGCTGGTTCCGCTGGTCGACCGGTTCCCGCCCGGGCGGACGCTCGCGATACAGTTCGGGGCGTTGGGGGTCGCGTTGGCGGTGAGTGCCGTCGCGGATCGGGCGTGGCAGGTTGGGCTTCTTATCGGCGTCGTCGGTGCGTGTTCTGCGGTGGGCGCGAGCCTCAGTTCGCTGGCCGGGCGGCTGGCTCCGGCGCGCAGGCGAGCCACGATCCTCGGCATCGTCACCGCGGGCATATCCGCCGGGATCCTCGCGGGCCGGATCGCGGGTGGGTGGTTGGCCGACGCGATTGGTTGGCGCGGAATGCTTTTGGTCTTCGCCGCTGCCTGCCTGTGCGCCGCCGGGCTGTGCGCGGTGCTGCTGCCGGGTACCGCGGGTACGGCCGAGCTTCGCTATCTTGCGACGCTGCGCTCGCTGCCGGGCTTGTTCGTCCGGCACGTCACGCTGCGGATTGCCGCGGTATGCGGCGCGCTGTGGTTCTTCGCGTTCTGCGCGGTGTGGGCCGGGCTCGCGGTCGCGCTCTCGGCGCCGCCGTTCTCCTACTCCGCCGAGCAGATCGGCCTGTTCGCGCTGGCGGGTCTGGCAGGTATCCCGGCCACGCAGGTGGCGGGCCGCTGGACCGATCGGGTGGGTGCCGCACGCGTCATCCTGCTCGGTCTCGCACTGGCCGGTGCCGCTGTCATCGTCGCCGGCCTGACCCTCGCGAATGCCGTCGCCGTGCTGATCTGCCTCGCGTTGTTCGATGCCGGACTCTTCGCCGCGCAAGTGGCGAATCAGAGCACGGTGCTGGCCATCGACCCCCACGCTCCCGCCCGATTCAACAGCGCGTACATGCTGGTGTACTTCGTCGGCGGCAGCCTCGGGACCGCTTGCGGCGCAGCGTCCGTCGAGCGGTTCGGCTGGTCGGCTACCGCGCTGGCAGCGGCCGGGGCCATCGGACTCGCCGCCGTGATCGCCGTGATCAACGGTCGCGGCCCGGTGAAGTCCGGGGCGCGAGCGCTGATCTTCTGAGGCGTCTACCAGTGCATCCGGAACGGCATGAAGATGAAGCCCGTCGGCCCCGGCGGGGGCGGCAGCTGCCAAACCGCCGCTGTTCCTGGTGCATCATCGGCGTCGGCCCGACGGGGCGGCCGCCGCATCGCAGGGGGAATGTTGTCTCGAATTCCCCGGCGTCGCCCTGGTTTCGACGGGAGAGGCGCGGCCACGGGCGCGAGCGAACCGGCAATCTCGGATACGCTGCCGACGGAAACTCTGTTGGGGGATGCGAGGTAGTGGATGGACTCATCGGCGATCGCGGCAGCGGCAGGTGTGGCAACGGCGCTGATTGCCCTCGTCGCGGCTTCGCTGGTGGTGTGGCAGGTGACCGAGATGCGGAAAACCACCAACGCCAGTGCTTTCAAGGCCGTGTACGACATGCTCCAGGACGAGCGCATTCGGCAGGATCGGCGGCTTGTCATGCGGGAGCTGCGGTTTCGTGAACTCGGCGCGTGGACCGAAGAGGAGATCCTGCGGGCCGAACGCGTCTGCCACAGCTACGACTGCGTGGCCATCATGTGCCGCAACGGATACATCCCGACCGTCGTCGTCGCCGATTCCTGGGGCGATTCGCTGCGCACCTGCTGGAGCGTGCTGCGGCCGCTGGTCGAGAAGTACCGCGCCGATCGTGGCGCACCGGAACTGTGGGACGACTTCGCCTGGCTGGCCGGGCGAGCCACCGAACTGCACGGCCGCAGGCAATCGGCGTAGCCCCGCGATCCCACGCTTGACCTCGAGCATGGTTGAGATTCGACGATGGGTGCATGAGTATTCGGGATAACGAGGTGCCGGTGATCGCGGACGACAGCGTCGACCATGCAGCGGATCGGGCAGCGATCGAGGCGATCATCGCCAGAGTCGAGCAGGCCTACAACACCAACGATGCCGAGTTGATGGTGCAGGACCTGGCCGCGAACGCGGTGGTCGGGAACGCCGTCGGGGTGTTGCAGCACGGACGTGCGGCGGTGCTGGAAGCGAGCCGGGCGGGGCTGGCCGGATTCCTGAAGGACGAGTACGTCCGATACGAGGTGACCGACATCGGGTTCCTGCGCCCGGATGTCGCGATCGCGCACAAGGCGGCGCGGGCAGTCACCGCCGAGGGTGCGCCCATCGACGTCGACCCGGCGATGATCGCGCTGTACGTGCTGGTCAAACAGGACGGGCGATGGTGGGTCGCGGCTCGGCAGAACACGCTGGTGCCGCAGGGGTGAGAGCCCAGCGGGCAGCGTTATGGCCGGGCCGTACTGGCTGCGGCGGGACCTCGGTGCAGACTGCCGGACCGACCTACGGCTCGGCCCGGGTGAGCGCGACCACCGGGATGAGCCGCCGGGTCTTCTTCTCGTGGTCGGCGAACCACGGGTAGGTCTGCTTGAGCATCGCCCAGACCTGCTCGCGCTCCTCACCTTCCAACGGCGTCGCGCACGCGTCGTAGGTTTCCTCGCCCACCTCGACGACGACCTTCGGATGCCGGACCAGGTTCGAGTACCAGTCCGGATGACGGGGTGCGCCCATGCTGGATGCGATCACCAGCAGCCGGTCGCCGTCGCGGTGGAACATCATCGGCGCGGTGTGCGGGCGCCCGCTGCGGCGACCGGTGGTGGTCAGCAGGAGCAGACGATCCCGATGCATCCCGTCGGGATCTTCACCTGCCCGGAACTTCGCGATCGTCTCTTGATTGATCCGCGCCAGATCCACCGCACCTCCCGCATCCTGTTCAGCGATAGACGTCAGAACGTTTGGGTACCACAAATATACGAATCATCGACTCGGCGTCATCTACCTCGTAGACGGTCCGGTACTGGCCGATTCGTATCCGCCAGTCGATACGTCCGACGAGTTTCTCGGCGCCGGCCGGTGGTGGCGCGGATGGGGACGTTTTCAGTGCTCGTCGTAGTGGCCGTCGTGGCGGGCGTGCCGGTGGCCGTCGTGGATGTAGTCGACGTGGTCGCCGTGCGGGACCGCGACGTGACCGCAGCCTTCGCCGTGGACGTGGTCGTGCGGGCTGCATTCGGTGTGGCCGCTGGGCTCACATTCGTCGTAATGGCCCTCGTGTTCGCGGTGCAGGTGACCGTCGTGGACGTAGTCGACGTGATCGCCGTGCGGCACGGCAACGTGGCCACAGGTGGGGCCGTGCTTGTGCTCGTGTTCGGTGTGCTGAGCGTGTGCTGTCGTCATCAGAATCCTTCTTCCCGCAGGGGTCAGGTGGAACCGAAGAGCACTTCACACATTACCAAGTGCGCATGAATAGTGAAGGTCGGCGAGCGCCGAATATTCAGCCGAACGTGCTGCGTAGAGCGTCGTCGGCGCCCAACCAGGCGGCGGCGTGTGCCGATATTACGCGCGCGAGCTCGTCCGGAGCGTCTTGCGCGACGAGGTGCCCGGCCGAGGGCACGCCGACACGCGCCACGCGGTTGCGGCCCTTCATCAGGCGATCGCGACCGAAGTGCTCTACGGCCGCAAATTCCGGCGCAGTGCGGGCATGACAGCGGCCGAGGCGAATGATTCGGCCATGCATGTGCGGTGGTGGGTGCGCCAACTCGAGCTCTCCCTCGGGATCGAGCCGGCGCACGGCGGCGCGTGATCCGCTACAGCACCTGGTCCAGGAATCGCCGCAGACGCGGGGTCTCGGCATTGTCGAACAGGGCATCCGGGCTACCCGTCTCCACCACCTGGCCGGCGTCCATGAACACCACGCTGTCGGAGACGCTGCGGGCGAAGCCCATTTCGTGGGTCACCACGATCATCGACATACCGCCGGCGGCGAGGTCCGACATCAGCGCGAGCACGCCCTTGACCAGTTCCGGGTCGAGGGCGGAGGTGGCTTCGTCGAAGAACATGATGTCCGGCTTCATGGCCAGCGCCCGGGCGATGGCGACCCGCTGCTGCTGACCGCCGGACAGGTTGGCCGGGCGGGAATCGGCCTTGCCGGCCAGCCCGACGATCTCCAGCTGCTCGAGGGCCAGCGCCCGCGCCTGCTCCTTGGACAGTCCGCGCAGCTTGCGGGGGCCGAGCGCCACGTTCTCGGCGACGGTCTTGTGCGGGAACAGATTGAAGTGCTGGAACACCATGCCGATGCGCTGGCGCAGTTTGTCCGGGTCCTCGGTGAGCACCGATTTTCCGTCGAGCAGGATGTCGCCGGCGTCGGGTTCGTGCAGGCGGTTGAGCACCCGCAGCAGGGTGGATTTACCCGAACCGGACGGCCCGATGACGGTGGTGGTCTTGCCGGCGTCGACGTGGATGTCCACGCCGCGCAGGATGTCGTTGTTGCCGAGCCGCAGCTTCAGCCCGGTGCCGGTGAGGGAGGCGCTCATCTACCCACGCCCTTCCGTGATCGCGGCCTGATCGGCCGGGTCGATGGGTTGGTCGGGGCGGCCGGTGCGCATCCGGCGGTCGATGTAGTTCACCAGATGGGTGAGCGGGATCGTCAGCAGCAGATACACCAGACCGGCCGCGACCAGCGGAGACAGATTGCCGGTCTGGGCGTTGAGATCGCGGCCGACGGCGAACAGCTCACGCTGGGCGGCGAGCAGGCCGAGGAAATAGATCAGCGACGAATCCTTGATCAGCGCGATGAACTGATTCATCAGCGCAGGCAGCACCCGGCGCACGCCCTGCGGGATCACCACCAGCGTCATCGCCTGCCGATAACCGAAGCCGATGGCGCGCGCTGCCTCCAGCTGGCCGGGCTCCACGGATTGGATACCGGAGCGGAAGATCTCACCGATATAAGCCGAGGCCAGCAGCGCCAGCGCCACCGCACCCAGCCAGTACGGGTTGTTGCCGGTGAGGTCGCGCACCACCGGGCCGACACCGAGACCGATCAGCAGGATGATCACCACGGCGGGCAGACCACGGAAGATGTCGGTGTAGACGCGGGCCGGCCAGCGCAACCAGCGACTGCGCGAAATACCCGCCACTGCCAGCAGCATGCCGATCGCGGTGCCGAGCACACCCGACACCACCGCGAGGATCAAGGTATTCGGCAGGCCGGTCTTGAACAGGTCCGGGAAAGCCTGCCGGTACAGCGACCAATCGAAGAAGGTGTCACGCAATTGTTCCAGCGTGGATTTCGGTTCGGTCTGAATCTGTTCGGCCGGCGCGCGTTCGGCGGCGATAGCGGCGAAATCCGGAAGCTCCGGGACGGGGGCGGATTTGGAGCCCGGCTTCCAGCCCGGCGGGAGTTCACGCGGCACCCATTTGCTGTAGAGCTCGGCGTAGGTGCCGTCGGCGATCACGGCATCCAGGCCGCTATTGAGCGCGTCGACCAGCGGCTGCTTGTTCTTGCCGACCGCCCAGGCCGCGAAATTGTCCAGACTGAAGGCGTTTTCGGCGATCTCGGTGCCGTCACCGGGTGAGATCGCGCCCTCGGCCTGCGCCGACGGCGCCACCCAGGCATCGACCTGACCGGACTTCAGATTGGAATAGGCGGTGTTGTAATCCGGGAACTTCACCGGATCCAAATGCAAAGTGTTGACGACGTATTCGTCCTGCACCGTGCCCTGCACCACCGCGACCCGGCTGTTCGGGCCGAGATCGGCGAAACTCTGGATCGGGCTGTTGTTGCTGACGACCAGGGAGAAATAGCCGAAGTCGTAGCCGTTGGTGAAGTCCACCATCCGCCTGCGCTCATCGGTGGTGGTGATATTCGACGAACCCACGTCGAAACGCCCACCCGCCACCTGCGCGAGCAGGCCAGCGAATTCGGTGCCGGAGAACTCCACCTGCAAACCCAGTTTCGCGGCGACCGCGCGCAGCAGTTCATTGTCGAAACCGGTGAACGCGCCGGCGGAGTTCACGCAGATGCTCGGCGGCGCGTCCGACAAGGTGCCGACGCTCAGCTTGCCGGGCGTGATCAGCCCGAGCTTGGTGATGTCGATCGACTCCAGCGGCACCGTCGTCGGCGTGGTGTAGCGGTCAACGCCCGCCTGGCTGGGCGAGGCCAGATTCGTCGGCGCGGCCGAGGCCGCCTCGACCCCGGGTGGGGCGCACAGGTCGCGGGCCGAGGAGTCGTCACCGGAACCGCAGGCCGTCGCCAAGCCGACGACGGCGAGCAGTATCACGGCGATCAACGCACGAGACCGCACAGCGAGCAGACCAGCCATGGGAGAACACCCTAGCCGTCCAGCTCAGGCTAACCGGCGGCTACCGGTTCGCGTCCGGTCGGCGCGTGGTCGGTGACCACTGGGACGGTGTGCTGCGGACGATTCGACCACCGTGCGAGAAATCGCCTCCGGGAGGGCTGGTCAACGCGCTGCTAACCGGCGACGCCGCAGGCCGTGATCTCCGGCTCGCACCGAACTCGCCCGACTCGGTGCCCCGCCGTTCCCAGCACTCTCGACGGACACCGCTCACGCCGCCGCCCGCGGGCCACCTGACCTACTGAGCCCGCCCGCCGGTCACCCCACCTACGGAGCCCGCCGCCGATCACCCGACCTACGGACCCCGCCCACCTCGGGCAGAGATCAAGCGATCCCGCTGACCGGCTCCGGGTTGACTTCGTCGCGCCAGTTGATCGCCTCGATCACGCGGCTCAGGTCGTAGTCCGGCCCGCTGACGCCGACGGTGAACAGCGTCGCCCCCGCCGCCAGGAACTCCGGCGCCCGGCTCGCACCCGGCCAGCTCACCGAACGTTCGATGCGCGCCGGGTCGGTGCCCGCGGCGGCGCAATGCTCGCCGAGGATGCCGCTCTTGCGGGTGAACACCTCGATATCGCCGAAGCTGTGCCAGATGTCGGCGTACTCGGCCACCAGGCGCAGGGTCTTGCGTTCGCCACCGCCGCCGATGAGCATCGGGATATCGCGGACCGGCTGGGGATTGAGCTTCTTCATCCGCGCGTCGATGCGGGCGAGCGAATCCTTCAGCTTGTCCAGGCGCGTGCCCGGGGTGCCGAACTCGTAGCCGTATTCGGAGTAATCGCGTTCGAACCAGCCGCCGCCGATCCCCAGGATCAACCGGCCGCCACTGATGTGGTCGACGGTGCGCGCCATATCGGCGAGCAGATCCGGATTCCGGTACCCGCCGCCGGTGACCAGTGCGCCGATCTCGACCCGCTCGGTCTGCTCGGCGAACGCGCCGAGCATGGTCCAGCATTCGAAATGCGCGCCGTCGGGGTCGCCGGTGAGGGGATAGAAGTGGTCCCAGTTGAAGACGATGTCCACCCCGGCGTCCTCGGCCCGCCGCACCGCGTCCCGGATCAGCCCGTACTCCGAGGCGTGCTGCGGCTGCAACTGCATTCCCACACGAACCGGTCGACTCATCGCGCTGACTCCTCGTCCCTCGGCTGCCTGCCCGACCGAGGCTACCGTCGCGCGGGGTTGACGGCTCGGCGAACACGGCCCCTCGGTCGCGCCGCCGCCGACCACGGCGGGGCGGGGTGTCGGCGCGTTCGACTTCGATATTGCTGCGCGGCAGTGTTGCTAGACTGAAGTGAAAACCTTCTCATAGTCTCAGCGGTTACGCGGAAGTGGTGGTGCACATGGCAGGTCACCCGCGTGACCGCGAATCCGGCTCGCTGCTTCGGCGTCATCTGGGTGACCGGCGGTTCCTGTTGACGTTGCCGCGCGCGGTGACCTTGCAGATCCTGCATCCGGCGATCGCCGCGGCGTTCGTCGAGCACGTGCCGTATCGGCTGTGGTTGCACAAGCGGCGCACGGTGCTGCAGATGATCCGGCTGGCCTACGACGAGCGCGATGGGCGCCCGATCATCCGGTACGGGCACGAGCACGTGAAGGGGCGCGACAACCTGGGACGGCGCTATCACGCACTGCATCCCGAACTCTTTCATTTCCAGCACGCGACCTACGTCGACACGTTGATCACGTCGGTGAACACCTTCCACGGCCCGCTCACCGACGCCGAGCACGAGCAGCTGTACGCCGAATGTTGCGACTGGTACCGGCTTTACGGCGTCTCGGATCGGCACCTGCCCGGCAGCTGGGCCGGATTCCAGCGGTACTTCGCCGACGCCTGCGCGACCATGCTCCGGCCCACGCCCTACAGCGCACAGCTGGCCCCGCAGGCGCTGCGCCCGGATGCCTGGGTTCCGCGCCTGACTCCGAGCTACGCGATCCGCGGACTGCTCCACGAACGCGCCGCCGACCTGCTGGAGGTCACCGTGAGCGCCCGCGACCGAGCGGCGCTGCGCACCTACGCGACCACCGTTCGCTCCGGTGCCCAGCTGGCTCCCCGTGCGCTCCGGTACCTACCCAGCGCCCGCTGAGCGGGCCCGGCGCGCCGCACGTAAGATCCGCCGGAACCCTCTACTCGGATCGTCCGGCACGTTCCTGCCGGTGAAGGGAAGTGATCTGCCGTGGCTACGGTGACCTTCGACCAGGCCACCCGGTTGTATCCGGGCGCTGGTAAACCGGCTGTCGACCAGTTGAATCTGGAGATCGCCGATGGGGAATTCCTGGTCCTGGTCGGGCCGTCGGGGTGCGGGAAATCCACCTCGCTGCGGATGCTGGCCGGGTTGGAGGAGGTCAACGGCGGACGCATCCTGATCGGCGACAAGGACGTGACGCACGCCGAGCCGAAGGAACGCGATATCGCCATGGTGTTCCAGAACTACGCGCTCTACCCGCATATGACCGTCGCGGAGAACATGGGCTTCGCGCTCAAGCTCGCCAAGGTGAACAAGGCCGAGGCCAAGCAACGGGTGCTGGAAGCGGCGAAACTGCTGGATCTGGAGCCCTACCTGGATCGCAAGCCCAAGGCCCTCTCGGGTGGTCAGCGGCAGCGGGTGGCGATGGGGCGGGCCATCGTGCGGCAGCCGCAGGTGTTCCTGATGGACGAGCCGCTGTCGAACCTCGACGCCAAGCTGCGCGTGCAGACCCGCACCCAGATCGCGCAATTGCAGCGCAGGCTGGGCACCACCACGGTGTATGTCACCCACGACCAGGTCGAGGCCATGACCATGGGCGATCGGGTGGCGGTGCTGCGCGACGGACTGTTGCAGCAGTGCGCCTCACCGCGCGACCTCTACCGCGATCCGGCCAACGTGTTCGTCGCCGGGTTCATGGGCTCGCCCGCGATGAATCTGTTCACCCTGCCCGTCGCCGGCGGCAGCGTCTCGCTGGGCGGCCATGAGCTGGCGCTGCCGCGTTCGGTGGCCGATGCGAGCAATGGCTCGGTGACCGTCGGCGTGCGGCCGGAGCATCTGGAGATCGGCGGCGCGGCGTCCGGGCTGAGCAAGGGCGGCGCCGGGATCGAGATGGAGGTCGACGTGGTCGAGGAACTCGGCTCCGACGCCTACATCTACGGTCGCACCGTCGCCGAGGGCGCGGGCAGCAATGGCGCCGGGGAAACGATTGTGGCGCGGGCGGATTGGCGCAACCCACCGGCCAAGGGTGAGCGGGTGCTGCTCACCGCCGACCCGGAGCACACGTACTTCTTCGCCGCCGAGGACGGGCGCCGGCTGAACTGAGGGTGTGCCCCGCACCCACGGGGCCACGTCAACTCGGTGCGGTGAATATCGCAACGAGGAACCCGCAGACCCAGGTCCCGATGAACAGCGGGGCGCCGATCAACGGCGCCCAGCCGATCGGGCGGCGGCTGCGGACAGCGTCGATGATCATCACCGCGACCGCGCCGATCGTCAGCACGATGCCGGCTGCGGCGATCGCGTAGGCGGCGGTCAGGTCGTGCGGGCGCGCGGACTCGCGGCCGGTGAGTTCGTACCAGTCCAGCAATTGGACTGTCACCCAGCCGGTTCCGGCCGTGATCAGGGTCGCGGGGATCGCGCGCGCGAGATCCAGCATTCGCACAGTTCGAGTGTGCGGGCACAGCGGCAACGCGGCAATCCCGTCAGCGCGGGCAGCCAGAGTTCCGCATCGCCATCGCCGATCAGACCGCCCAGCTCGCGATCTCGTACCCGCCGAGGAACGCCGCGACCACGATGACGATCGACAGCAGGCCGAGATACCAGACGATGCGCTTGCGCAGCGCGAGGATCAGCATGATCACCGGGACGACCAGCAGTGCGACAACGGCTCCGCCCCAGGACACCAGCATGCCGTACCAGATGTACTCATCCCGGCAGGCGCCCGGATTGCAGTTGCCGGCCAGCATTCCGAAGAACATCGTCAGGTAGGCGGCCACCGTGCCGAGGCAGGCGCCGATCGAGTACAGCATCGCACCGAGCACGACGTCCCAGGTGCGGATCGGGGACGAGACCGTGGGCTGGTGAATCATGGTCCCAGCCTCTCGCGGCGCCGCCCGTGACGACTCCGCAGAACTACTCAGCTCGCCTGCGGAAATCCACGACCGGGCCGGGCGGGCTACCCTGCTGACGGTGAGCGATGTCGAACCCGTCGGCGTGTACGCGGTGCCCCTGCGCACCCGGTTCCGTGGCATCACCGTGCGCGAGGGAATGCTGCTGCGCGGCCCGCTCGGCTGGGGCGAGTTCTGCGCGTTCCCCGAATACGACGACCGCGAGGCCGCGCAGTGGCTGGCCACCGCCGTCGAGCAGGTGACGGCGGGCTGGCCCGCGCCGGTGCGGGATCGGATACCGGTGAACTGCACGGTGCCCGCGGTCGGGCCGGAACGCGCGCACGCCATCGTCGCGGGATCGGGCTGCCGCACGGCCAAGGTGAAGGTGGCCGATCACCCCGACTCGCTCGCCGAGGATCTGGCGCGGGTGGAGGCGGTGCGTGATGCGCTCGGCCCCGACGGTGCCGTCCGGGTCGATGCCAACGCGCTGTGGGATGTGGATACAGCGGTGCGGCACATCACCGAAATCGACCGGGCCGCGGGTGGTCTGGAATACGTCGAGCAGCCGTGCCGCACCATCGAGGAGCTGGCGGCCGTGCGGCGGCGCGTCCAGGTGCGCATCGCGGCGGATGAATCGATTCGCCGCGCGGAGGACCCGATGAAGGTGGCCGTCGCGGGCGCCGCCGATATCGCCGTCCTGAAATGCACGCCACTGGGCGGAGTGCGCCGCGCTCTCGAGGTCGCCGACGCCGCCGGACTGCCGTGCGTGGTGTCGTCGGCCTTGGAAACCAGCGTCGGGCTGTCCGCGCAGCTCGCCCTCGCCGCCGCCCTCCCCCAGCTCGACTTCGCTTGCGGGCTGGGCACAGTCGCGCTGTTCGAGGGCGATGTGGTGGCCGAGCCGTTGCTCCCGGTAGACGGGTATCTGCCGGTTCCGCGCACACCGCCGCCGCCCGACCCGGAGCTGCTCGAGCGCTATCGGCATCCCGATCCCGACCGGACGGCGTGGTGGTACGAACGCTTCGACCGCGTCCACGGCCTGCTCGGGCGGCCCTGACCCCCCAGTGCACGGTCGAAGCCGGCGCTGATCGACGGATCCACAACGCGCATATCGTGGATGAGCCATGGCAGACCGGCAACCCGTTCGGCCAAGGAATTCAGTAGATATCCGTTCGGTCCATCCCCCTTGACCGCTACTCGGCGCGTAGGCGTCACCGGACGACGAGTCGGCGGCGCTGAACGGCGCCGGGTCAACCGAGGCGCACACCACAGCCGATCATGGTGCCGCGCAACAACAACGCCGCTTCGGGCCCGATGACGCCATCGACCAACTCGACGTAGCGACTACAGAATTCCGGCCCGTGCGGCGCACGCTCCCCCGGACGCGGTTCGAGATGGTGGGTCAGTTCGTGCAACACCACCAATTCCCGCAGCGCCCAAGCAGTTCCGCTGGTATGCAACGGCACGGCCAGCACCGCCCCGTCGGCCTCGTAGTGCGCCGCCGTGGTACCCGCCCGAGCGCGCACCCGCACCGGCGTGCTCGCCCGGGCCCACTGGCTCGCCACCCAGTTCAGCGCCAGCACCCGATCGCAGTAGTCCTGCACCGAATCCACCGAGGCGAACCGCCGCTCCACCGGCAGGGTGATCTGGGAACCGAACACCTCCACCGTGCGGTGCCCGAACTCATCGGCCCGATCGAAGGCACCCCGAACCAGCTGCTCGGCGTCGTACACCTTGGCGCGCTGACTGTCTCGCACACTCACCCGGGCACCATCCCCAGACGGCCGCGGGTGCGCCGACCAATCGACTCAGGAACGCACGAACCACTCGACTGCCGGTAATCGGTGGTCACGGCCCTCGACCCACCTCGCGCCCAGCGCCGCACACCTCCCGCGGGCACCATTCGAGCGCTACATGAGCGAGGCATCGAACGAGAAGGGGTCACGGTGGTGTGACTCTCGCGGGCACGGCGACCCGATCGTCGGAGGGGAAGGCTCACGGTCGGTCCGCGCGGCGTGCGGTGAGGCGCCCGCGCGGGGCGGGGAGTTCGGGCGAGGTGCCGAGGCGGGCGGCGCGGCCCGCGCGGTCTCCCGCACTGCGCGCGGCGGGCGCGTACCCCGTCGACGCCTGCGGTCCGCGCCAGGTGCCGCGCGCCTCGGAAGTCCGGGTGTAGAAGTCGACCAGCTCGACCTCCTTGTTGCGCAGCGCCAGCGCGGTTCCGGTGGACGCGGCACTCGGTTCGGCGCGGGCCTCGGCCTCCACTTCGGATTTCACCTCCGCCAGCCGTTTGCCGACACGGGCGGCGAAGGCCATCTGGAAGTTCAGCCGGGCCGTCACCGCGGCGACCGGGGCCTGCACCCGCCGGCGCACCCGGCGGCCGCCACGCACCTCGACGACGATCTTGTCCACCGTCGCCGAACGGTAGGCACCGGACTTGATGTACTGGTCGGAGGCTCGCACCATCTGCACCAGCAGGCTGGTGTAGAGCGCCTCGCAGGTGTCGATATCGGAATCGAAACCGTAGGCGTAGACCTGGGTGGAGGTGCGGGCCACGTCGCAGCGCACGTCGTTTGCCGAAGCGATCGCCACGAACAACTGGACGTAGGTGCGCAGTCCTTTACGCCCCGGCTCGCCGATCGGGATGATCCGCTGGATCGGGGTGGGCCGGCGTTCGCGGCCCGCGACGTGTGCGCGCGCCACGGCCAGGTCGATCGACGACCGCGTGGCCAGCCGTTGGGCGGCCGCGAGGAAGGCTTCGGCCTCGTGTTCGTTATCGGTCGACTCGGCCTTGCGCAGCAGCCCGCCGATGCGGGTCAGCATCCGGTCGGGGGCGGGATCTGCGGCAGTCATCGCGCACCAGCCTAGGCATACCGACCGACATGCCCGGGCGCGTCGGATGATCAACAGGTATGTTGCCTTGTGCACCGACGGGTGTGCTGCCGCTCACGTCTCGACCTTGGAGTTTCCGCGATGGCTTTGAAGAAGGTGTCCCTACGTGCCGCACTCGTGTCGCGCGCCGCGCTCACGGTGGCCTCGGCGGCGGTGCTGACCACGGCCTTCGCCACCGCGTGCACCAGCGACAGCGGCGGCAACCCGACCAGTGAGAACCTCACCGGGCGCGGGCCCATCACCTACGTCGAGGGCAAGGACACCACCGAGACGGGTGTCGTCAAGCAGCTCATCGACCGGTGGAACGCGGCCCACCCGGACGAGCAGGTGACCTACAAAGAGCAGTCCAACGACGCCTCCCAGCAGTACGACGACCTGGTCGAGCACATGCGCTCGAAGTCCTCGGACTACGACGTGTTCGCCATGGACGTGCCGTGGACCGCGGAGTTCGCCGCCAAGGGCTGGATCCAGCCGCTGAAGGACTCCTTCGCCATCGACACCTCGGCCCTGCTGCCGCCGACGGTCGCCAGCGCCACCTACAACAACACCCTCTACGCCGCGCCGCGCAACACCAACGGCGGCCTGCTGTTCTACCGCAAGGACCTGGTGCCGAACCCGCCCAAGACCTGGGACGAGATGCTCGGCATGTGCAATATCGCGCGGGAGAACAACATCGGCTGCTACGCCGGCCAGCTCAAGAACTACGAAGGCCTGACCGTGAACACCGCCGAGGTGATCAACGCCTTCGGCGGCAGCTTCGTCGGCGCCGACGGCAAGACCCCGACCGTGGACAGCCCGCAGGCCCGCGCCGGCCTGGGCAAACTGGTCGAAGCCTACGACCGCGGCGACATCCCGCCGGAGGCGATCACCTTCACCGAGACCGAGAGCGGCGCCGCTTTCACCCAGGGCAAGCTGATGTTCCTGCGCTCGTGGCCGTCCACCTACGGTGACGCCGGCTCGGAATCGTCGGTGGTGCGCGACAAGTTCGCCGTCGCCCCGCTGCCCGGCGAGACCGGCATCGGCGCCTCCACCCTCGGCGGCTACAACGCCGCGATCAGCGCGTTCTCCAAGAACAAGGCCACCGCACTGGACTTCCTGCGGTTCCTGATCAGCGAGGACGCCCAGCACATCGTCGCCTCCGGCGCGCTGCCCTCGGTGCGCGAATCCATGTACGACGATCCGGCCCTGATCGCCAAGATGCCCTACCTGCCCGCCCTCAAGGATTCGATCTCCAACGCCGTGCCGCGCCCGGTGACGCCGTTCTACCCGGCGGTGTCGAAGGCCATCCGCGACAATGCCTTCGCCGCCCTGCAGGGCGAGAAGTCGGTGGACGATGCGATCATCGGCATGCAGAAGGGCATCGAGGCGGCCGGTTAGCGGGAAGTTCGGACGGACCCGACCTGCCGGATGAGGAGAGAACGGGTGTCGGATCCTTCGGGAACGGATACGGCCGTGCGGAAGGTGCGCGCGGGCCAGGCGGATGAGCCACCGCGCAAGCGGCGTGGCTGGGGCGCGGTGATCGCCGACGAGCTGCGCCGCTCCGGTAAGGCGTGGATGTTCGTCGCGCCGGTGCTGATCGCGCTCGCCGTGGTCATCGGCTATCCGGTGTTCCGGGCGCTGTGGATGTCGTTCCAGCAGGATTCGGGCGGCATCGACCCCGAAACCGGCATGTTCATCGAGGGCGGCAGCGCCGGGTTCTCGAACTACACGCACTGGCTGCTGCAGCAGTGCGAGACCGCGGCGGGCACCGTCGACTGCCCGACCGGCAATCTGGGCTCGCAGTTCTGGCTGGCGATCGGCGTCACCCTGTTCCTGACCGTGGTCACGGTGTCGCTCGAGGTGATCCTCGGCCTCGCCATGGCCGTGGTGATGGGCAAGACCTTCCGCGGCCGGGCGCTGCTGCGCGCCGCCGTGCTCATCCCGTGGGCCATCCCGACCGCGGTGACGGCGCGGCTGTGGGAGTTCATGTTCCAGTACGACGGGGTGGTCAACCGGGTGCTCGGCACCGGCATCCTGTGGACCTCCGACGAATGGCCTGCCCGGTTCGCGGTGATCGCGGCCGATGTGTGGAAGACGACGCCGTTCATGGCGTTGCTGCTGCTGGCCGGTCTGCAGGTAATCCCGAACGACGTCTACGAGGCCGCGAAGGTCGACGGCGCCTCGGCCTGGCAGCGCTTCGTGCACATCACCCTGCCGCTGCTCAAGCCGGCCCTGCTGGTGGCGATCCTGTTCCGCACCATGGACGCGCTGCGCATGTACGACCTGCCCGCCATCATGACCGCCGACAACCCCGCCACCCGCACGGTGTCGATGCTGGTGGTCGAGCAGGTCCGGCAAGGTCCCAACAGTGCGGCCGCGTTGTCGACGATCACCTTCCTGATGATCTTCGCGGTGGCGTTCGTGCTGGTGAAGGTGCTGGGCGCGAATGCGGTCCGCACCCAGGAAGAGCAGCGGAAGGCATGATGGCCGCGACCACGATGACGAAAGAAAAGCCCGCCGCGCCCGTCACCCGGAATGTGCCGTGGACGCGCAGGCTCGGCTCGGCGCGGCTGTATATCGGCGCGCTGATCGTGCTGGTGTGGGGGCTGGGCCCGTTCTACTGGATGGCGGTCACCGCGTTCCGCGATCCGCGCTACACCTTCGAGAACACCCCGTGGCCCACCCACGTGACGCTGGAGAACTTCCGCGACGTCTTCGACACCAGCCGCGGCAACGACTTCGGCCAGGCGATGGTCAACAGCGTCATCATCGGCTCGATCACCACCGTCATCGCGTTGCTGCTCGGCGTGCTGGCCGCCTACGCGCTGGCGCGGCTGACCTTCCGAGGCAAGTACCTGGTGTCCGGGCTGATCCTGAGCGCGTCGATGTTCCCGGTGGTCGTGCTGGTGACGCCGCTGTTCCAGCTGTTCACCGACCTGGGCTGGATCGGCAAGTACCAGGCGATGATCATCCCGAACATCTCGTTCGTGCTGCCGATGACGGTCTACATCCTTGCGGCGTTCTTCGCCGAACTGCCGTGGGAACTCGAGGAGGCCGCCCGCATCGACGGCGCCACCAAGATGCAGGCGTTCCGGCTGGTCATGCTGCCGCTGGCGGCGCCCGCGGTGTTCACCACGGCGATCCTGGCGTTCATCGCGGCGGTCAACGAGTACCTGCTGGCGCGGCTGCTGTCGAGTGAGTCGACCAAGCCGGTGACGGTCGCCATCGCCGGATTCTCCGGTAACAACCCGCTGGTCCAGCCGTATGCCTCGATCATGGCGGCGGGCACGCTGGTGACGATTCCGCTGGTGATCATGGTGCTGCTGTTCCAACGGCGGATCATCTCGGGTCTGACGGCGGGCGGCGTCAAGAGCTGATCGCGCGGCACGGGCCCGGCCCCGCAGCTCAGCAAACACTGGGCTAGCTATCCCCCAGCTATGATCGGCGGGGTAAGTCTGTGCCCGCTTCCGGTACCCAGGCGGGTGTGGATCGCTGACGATGTGTGATCAGACGGTGGGGTAACCGAGTTTTACCGACGCTCCGGGAGGAGATGATCGTGAGCTCGTTTCGTGACCGGCGCCGCGGTGGCCGCGGCCGATCTCCGGAGCCGGAGTATGCCTCGATCAGCGGATTCGACCCGCGCGCCGGCAAATCCGACGACGGCGGCGGGGGGCGTTCCGGCCGCGACCCGGGCGACCCGGATCGAAGACCGCGCACCCGGGGCAGCCGGATCCGCAGGCTGATCCTCGCGCTGTTCGTGATCTTCATCGCCGTGCCCGCGCTGCTGATGGCGCTGTTCTACTGGAGCGCCGAGATCCCCTCGCCATCGGCGATGCGCACCAACCAGATCGCCACCATCACCGCCGCCGACGGCACCACGGTGATCGCGAAGGTGGTCCCGCCCGAAGGCAACCGCACACCCGTCCCGCTCGCCGAGGTGCCGGTACACGTGCGCAATGCGATGCTCTCGGCCGAGGACCGCAATTTCTACACCAACCCCGGCTATTCGATCCCCGCCTTCCTGCGCGCGGCCCGGGACAACCTGCTCGGCAAGGAGAACGCGGGCGGCGGTTCGACCATCACCCAGCAGTACGTGAAGAACGCTTTCCTCGACTCCGAGCGCACCGTCACCCGGAAGATGCGCGAGCTGGTGATCGCGGCGAAGATGGCGCGCGAGTGGAGCAAGGACGACATCCTCGCCGCCTACCTCAACACCATCTACTACGGCCGCGGCGCCTATGGCATCGCCGCGGCGGCCAAGGCGTACTTCAACAAGCCGGTCCCCGAACTCACCCTGGCCGAGGGCGCCGTGCTCGCCGCGCTGGTCCGCTCCCCCTCGATCCTGGATCCGGAAACCCATCTCGAGGATCTGAAGGCGCGCTGGCGGTACGTGCTCGACGGCATGGTCGAGATGGGGGTGCTGCCCCGCGCCGACCGCGAGACCGCGACCTTCCCGCCCGTCATCCCGATCACCGAGGTGGCCGATGACGGTGCCGCCCGCGGACCCGAGGGCCTGATCCGCACCCAGGTGCTGCGCGAGCTGCGCGCCGCGGGCATCTCCGAACACGAACTCAATACCGGCGCCCTCCAGATCACCACCACCATCGACCCGAAGGCCCAGCAGGCGGCCGTCGCGGCGGCGCAGAGCGCGATGGAGGGCCAGCCGCCGGAGCTGCGCACCGCGGTGGTCTCGATCGATCCGCGCACGGGAGCGGTGCGCGCCTATTACGGTGGCGCCGACGGTGTCGGGTTCGATTTCGCGCAGGCGCCGTTGCAGACCGGGTCGGCGTTCAAGACCTTCGCGGTGCTGGCCGCCCAGCGTCAGGGCATCTCCATGGCCAAACAGTTCGACAGTTCGCCGGTGCAGGTCAACGACGTGCTGGTGCGCAATGTGGAGAACGAGTCATGCGGCACCTGTTCGCTGGCCGAGGCGTTCAAACGCTCGCTCAACACCAGCTTCTACCGGCTCACGCAGTCGATGTTCAACGGTCCGCAGGCCATCGCCGACGCCGCGCACCAGGCCGGGATCCCGGAGGAGATTCCCGGCGTGCCGGGGCGCTCGCTGAGTGAGAACGGCGGACCGCCCGCGCCCTCGATCGTGCTCGGCGTGTACCAGGTGCGCCCGATCGATATGGCCTCGGCGTACGCGACCATCGCCGCGTCCGGCATGTACCACCAGCCGTACTTCGTGCAACGGGTGGTGACCGGGACCGGCCGGGTGCTGCTCGACCGCGGCGCACCCGAACACCAGGTGGGTCAGCAGTTACCGCCGGGTGAGCAGCGCTTCCCCGCCGCCATCGCCGATCGCACCACCCAGGCCATGCTGCCCATTGCCGCCTACTCCAACGGGCACGCCCTCGACGGCAGGCAGTCGGCCGCCAAGACCGGCACCACCCAGCTCGGCGACACCGGCGAGAACAAGGACGCCTGGATGGTGGGTTTCACGCCGTCGCTGTCGACCGCGGTATGGGTGGGCACCGAACACTCCCAGGCCATCCGCACCGCAGGCGGCGCCCGCATCTACGGGTCCGGCCTGCCCGCCGATATCTGGAAGCAAACCATGGACGGCGCCCTGGAAGGCAAACCGGCCGAAAGCTTCCCGGCCCCCGAGGGCGGCTCCGGGCTGCCGATCATTCCGGCCGGACCGCCGCAACCGTCGGGCGGGCCCTACGACATCCTGAACCCGCCGCCGGGCGAGCAGCCGCGCGGACCGGAGATCATCTTCCCGCCCGCGCCGCAGGCCCCCGAGCCCGAACCGCGGGAACCGATCGTCATCTTCCCGCCGGCACCTCCGCCGCCCCCACCACCGCCACCGCCGCCGCGACAGGTGGAGATCCTGCCCGGAATCGTGATTCCGGTACCGGGATGACACCGGGGGAACGCAACCCATGGCAGCATCGTTTGCCAGAGTGAGAGCCCGACCGTGCGGCGGCAGCACCGGCCCGGCGCCGACGCCGCCACAACGATGCGGAAGGATAAGCGACGAGCGACACGACAGCGGCGCGAGCAGCGCGCAGGCGATAGCCCGCGTGCCACGCAACAGCCGGGGAGCGCCGCCGAACGAACACCGCGGCACGAGCGGAGGGCCCGGCGCGTGCCGCCAACTGAACGACAGACGAGAAATAGGGGCTACGCCGGTGGATTTCAATGTCGTTGACCGCCAAGAGACATTGGTGGCGGGAACCGTGCTCCGCAGCCCGGCATTGGCTGTGGAGGGGCCGCGGCGCACCAAGGTGGAAGAAGCGTGGAAGCGCAACCTGGCGCGGGCGCTACCCGGTCCGCCGGCGAGCGCGTTCGTCGACCACGCGCCCGAGATCAACTCCTACCTGACCCATATCGTCGGCTATAAATGCCGCACCATCGACGACCTGCTACCCGGCGACGTGCTCGCGCGGATCCCGGCCGGCAAGTTCGCCCGGTTCACCCTCAGCGGTGACGATCTCGGCGACACCGTGGTAACGGTATGGCGCGCGATCTGGGACGCCGAGGCCGCCGGACGGCTGGAGCGTTCCTACACAGGCGATTTCGAGCGCTACCCCGACAACCGGACGGTCGAGGTCTTCGTGGCGCTGGCAGACGATTCGGTGGACGGGTAGGAACAACGCTGTGGACTTCGAGATAGTCACCCTGGAGGAAAGCCTGGTCGCCGGGCTCACCGTGCCGCTGGCCGGCCGCGAGGTCGCCGCCCGCGACCTCGACCTGGTGAACTTCACCTGGGACCGGTACCTCGCCCGGGAGAAGAACGTGCCCCGGGTGGCGGCCTACATCGGCCAGAACGATCACGCCGTGGCCGTGCTCGGCTACGAGGTCTCGTCGATGGACGAGATGGACGCCGGCGACGTGGTGACCAGGGTGCCGCGCGGGCGCTACGCCAAGTTCGTGGTCTCCGACAAGCCCTACGACCTGCTGCGCACCGCCTGGGCGCAGGTGCGCAAGGCCGAGAGTGCGGGCACCATCACCCGCTCGCACGCCGCCGAGATCGAGCGCTACACCGGACCCACCTCGGTGGAGGTCTACGTCTCGCTCGACTGAGTACACAGACGACGAAAGCCGGTCGAAGCGATTGCTTCGACCGGCTTTCTACTTTGTCGACCCGCTGGATCAGCCCTCGATGATGAAGGCTTCCAGCTGGGCGCGGGCGACGTCGTCGGCCAGCTGCTGCGGCGGGGACTTCATCAGGTAGGCCGACGCCGGGATGACGGGGCCGCCGATGCCGCGGTCCTTGGCGATCTTGGCCGCGCGCACCGCGTCGATGATGATGCCCGCCGAGTTCGGCGAGTCCCACACCTCGAGCTTGTACTCCAGGTTCAGCGGCACGTCACCGAAGGCGCGGCCCTCGAGGCGCACGTAAGCCCACTTGCGGTCGTCGAGCCAGCCGACGTGGTCGGACGGGCCGATGTGCACGTCGTTGGCGCCCAGCTCCTTCTTCAGGTTGCTGGTGACGGCCTGGGTCTTGGAGATCTTCTTCGACTCCAGGCGCTCACGCTCGAGCATGTTCTTGAAGTCCATGTTGCCGCCGACGTTGAGCTGCATGGTGCGGTCGAGCTGCACACCGCGGTCCTCGAACAGCTTGGCCATCACGCGGTGGGTGATGGTGGCGCCGACCTGGCTCTTGATGTCGTCACCGACGATCGGCACGCCGGCCTCGGTGAACTTCGCGGCCCATTCCGGGTCGGAGGCGATGAACACCGGCAGCGCGTTGACGAAGGCCACGCCCGCGTCGATGGCGCACTGGGCGTAGAACTTGTCCGCCTCTTCCGAACCGACGGGCAGGTAGGACACCAGGACGTCGACCTTCGCGTCCTTGAGCGCCTTGACCACGTCGACCGGCTCGGCCTCGGAGACCTCGATGGTCTGCGCGTAGTACTTGCCGATGCCGTCGAGGGTCGGGCCGCGCTGCACGACGACGTCGCTGGGCGGCACGTCGGAGATCTTGATGGTGTTGTTCTCGGAAGCGAAGATCGCCTCGGACAGGTCGAAGCCGACCTTCTTGGCGTCGACGTCGAACGCGGCGACGAACTTCACATCGCGCACGTGGTACTGACCGAACTTGACGTGCATCAGACCGGGAACGGTCGCGGTCTCGTCCGCGTCCTTGTAGTACTGAACGCCCTGGACCAGCGAGGATGCGCAGTTGCCCACACCTACGATGGCGACGCGAACCTCTGTGGCGCTCTCAGCAGCTTTGACATCACTCATGGCCGGTATTTCCCTCTTTCTGTGGTGCCGCCTTCGTCGATTGCTCCGCCGCAATCAACTCGTTGAGCCAGCGCACTTCGCGCTCGCTTGATTCGAGTCCGAGTTGATGGAGCTGGCGGGTGTAGCGATCCAGCGAGCCACTCGCCTTCTTGATCGCCTCCCGTAGCCCCTCTCGGCGCTCCTCGACCTGACGCCGCCTGCCCTCGAGGATCCGCATCCGCGCTTCCGCGGGGGTGCGGCTGAAAAAGGCCAGATGAACGCCGAAGCCGTCGTCGGTGTAGTTCTGCGGTCCGGTGTCGGCCAGGAGCTCGTTGAAGCGCTCCCGTCCGGCCGGGGTCAGCTGGTAGACCCGCCGGGCGCGACGTGTGGTCGCACCGGCCGGGATCTCCTCCGCGAGCAGCCCGTCCGCCTGCATTCGGCGCAGTGTCGGATAGAGCGACCCGTAGGAGAAGGCCCGAAACGCGCCGAGCAGGCCCGTCAGCCGCTTGCGCAGCTCGTAACCGTGCATGGGCGATTCGAGGAGCAGCCCGAGGATTGCGAGTTCGAGCATCGGGCTTCACCCCCTGACTGTGTGCAGACCTAACCGATGGATGCGACTACCAACTATATCGGAGCGATATAACCACGCATAGTTTTTGGTGATGCATGACGCATTTACGCAGGTGGGAAGGGTGTGGTCAGTGGACTGCAGAGACGTCGGCGGGATCGACCGCGCCAGTCGGCCCTGTAGAGGGACAGCATCGGCGCGGCCCGGTTACCGATGGGGGCGCGGGCGTCAGTCCGCCGGGAAGATCTCCAGCGGCTTACCGGCGAGGTCGACCGTCATGTGCGCGGTGCGGCCACCGTCTTCGACGAAGATGTCGATCACCGGCCCCGCGTCGGCGGAGGCGATGAGTTCGTAGCCGATGCCGAGATGCTCGACCACTCCGCCCGGCAGCCGCACCGACTCCGGCGCACCGCGCAACAGACCGGCGAAGACGGTCAGATCGATGGCTCCCAGATCCACGGGCCGGCCATTCGACCAGCTCACCGTGGACGACCCGGTGCGCTCGAAGCCCTCGGCGTCGAACCGGTACAGCACGGGCTGCCCCGCCTCCAGCCGCTGGACCACCACGAACTCGGGCATGACCGTGACGGTGTCGGCGATAGCGTCGCCGAAATGCTGCCGATAGCTGTCGACGAACAGCGCGAACCCGGAACCACTGACCAGGCTGGGCAGCGCCGCCGGCTCGGCCTCCTCCGCCTCCACCCCGATCACAGCGAGCGGGCCACCGGACTCCTCCGACCGCAGCGCTCCCGCCGTCGCACCGATCACCGCGGCCACCGCCAGCACCGCGACCGGAATCCACCAGCGGCGTTTCGGCCGCTCGCGATGCAGCACCGCCGCCTTGGCGAGGTCGTCCGGAATCTGCAGATCGCGGATGAGGACGTTCAGCTCGCCGAAGGATTTGGCGCGCATCGCGGACCGGGTGCGCGCGGCGTGCTCGTCCTCGGTGAGCTGCCCGTCCCGCAAGGCCGCATCGAGGAGCGCACACGCTTCGACGCGGTCGGTGTCGCGCGCTCTGAGCTGGTCGTTTCTGGTCATCACGCGCCTAACCCTCGAACGGCCACACGCGCAGCACCTCGCCGCCGGGGCCGAGGATGAAGTGTCCGGACTCTCTAAAGGTGTTGCTCACATAGACGGCCACGACCATGCGGCCTTCGTTCGGCGGGAACCTGTGGATCTCGACCGACAGGTGCGAGACCTTGCCGTCGGGCACCTGCGCGATCGCCGCGGCATTCGCCAGGGCCGCACCGATCGCCGCGGTATCGAGGACACCGAGGTCGACGGTCGGGGTGTCCACCTTGCGGGTGGTCGGATCGCTCGGCCGTTGGAAGCCGCCGCGGTAGTCGTAGGACACCTGGCGGTTCGGCTGGCCGGGAATGGCGCGGTCGACGTCGCCGTGGTCGGGGTACAGGGAGACCTCGTCGGCGATGGTGTCGCCGAATTCGGCGCGGTAGTCGGCGATGAAGTGGGCCATCCCGGCGCCGGTGATCAGCTCGGGGGTCGCGACGACGATGGGTTCGACGTCATCGAATTCGGGGCGCGGCGCGGGCAGCCCGGCCTGCGGGGCCTCGGCGTCCGGTGCGGCGGCCACCGGCGCTTCGGCGGACGCGGGCTCGGCGTCGCGGCCGGTCAGCGCGAAGGCTCCGAAGGCCACGGCGAGGGCCGCGGCGGTGAGCACCGCGAGATACCAGCCTTGACGGGCCGGCTGAGCCCGGTTCGGTGGCGCAGGCGTCCGGCGATGGCCCTGGAGGTCGGCGGTCAGCTCGGCCAGGTCGCCGAGCGTTGTCGCCTCGCCGAGCAGATCGGAGTAGGCGCGGTGCTCGTCCTCGGTGAGCTGGCCTTCGGTGCGGGCCAGGTCGAGCAGTTCGGCGGCCGCGGCGCGATCGGCGTCGCGTGCCCTGGTGGACGACGGATAGGCCGTCGCGGTACGCGCGGTCGGCACCGGGCGCGGCCGGCCGGACAACGGCAGCGCCGACGGTGCTTGCAGATCGTCGACGAGCGCCGCCAGCTCACCGACTGTTTTCGAGGCTCTGACCTGCGCTATCCGGTCGTGGTATTCGTCCGCGCCAAGCTGGCCCTCCGCATAGGCGGCATCGAGCACACTCTCGGTATGGGAGCGGTCGAGATCACGTGCGCGCATCCGACCGGGGACTGGCGTCGACACCCATGCAGTGTATTCGGACAAGCCCACATTTCGCTTTTCTCGATCCGCTGCCGGACCTGGGACGGCGACCGCCGCGAGGCCCGGAGTGTGGACGCCGATCACTGTGGGCGCGCCGAGCCCGATGCCGGCGAATCCCGCTGGTCCCGTGTCGCAGATGCGCCACAGCAGACCTGCCGGTGACCGCCTACCGAACACGCCGGGCGCCAGCGCAACGAATTGGACACGGCTACTCTGGTGAACGTGCGAATTCAGCGGCAAGTGGTCGACTATGCGCTCCGGCGCCGGTCGCTGCTGGCTGACGTCTATGCGGGCCGTGTCGATGTCGCCGAGGTGTGTGATGCGAATCCATATCTGCTGCGTGCGGCGAAATTCCACGGTCGGGGGAGCGAGGTCACATGCCCTATCTGCCGGAAAGAACAGCTCACACTCGTATCCTGGGTCTACGGCGACGGCCTCGGCCCGGTAGCGGGCTCGGCTCGCACCCCGGAGGAACTGCTCCGGCTCGCCGAGACTCGCGAGGAGTTCTCGGTCCATGTGGTCGAGGTGTGCCGGACCTGCAGCTGGAACCATCTGGTGCAGTCCTATGTGCTCGGCACCACACCGGTTCCGCCGCGACGACGCTCCGGAACCCGAGCCAACCGGCGGACCGCTGCCGAATGAAGTACCTGGTCATCTGCCCGTCGGGTGACTTATAGGGCCGAGCCTGGTCCATCGCGACCTGCCCGGCCCCGAGCCACCCAGACCGATACGAGCTTTGGAGATCTTGTCAGTGAATTCGCCCTACGAGAGCCCTCACGGCGATGACCCGAACGCCCGCACGCAGCGCAGTCCACAACCAGGTCCGAACCCCCGCCCGATGGGGCCGCCGCCCGGCCGCCCCGGCGCTCCCGGCGGTCCGCGTCCGCAGGTGAGCGGTCCGCGGCCCGGTGCGGGTGGGCCGCGTCCCGGTGCGCCGATGCCCGGTCCGAACGGACCGCGGCCGGGTCCGAACGGCCCGCGTCCCGGCCCGAACGGCCGTCCGGGTCCGCAGGGTGGCCGTGGTCCGCAGGGTGGGCCGCCGCCGGGTAATCCGCGCGGGCCGCAGCCGCCGCATCGTCCGGGTCCGCCCCCGGGCCGTGGGCCGCAGGGTGGGCCGCCGCCCGGGCGGGCGCCGCAGGGCAGGCCCGGTCCGAATCCGGCACCGAACTCCGCGCAGTCGACGCAGAAGATATCCCGCCCCGGCGGGGAGGGCGCCACGCCGCCGTCGGCCCAGTCGACGCAGAAGATCAGCCGTCCGGCCTCGCTGTCGGAGGCGGTGTCCCAGCGCGACCGCAAGGCCTCGAGCACCGGTCCGCGTCCGGCCACCCGCAGGCCCGTCACCGGTGCCGCCGGCGGGCCGAACACCGGCGAACGCCGGGCCCAGTCGCGTTCCGGCCCGCCCTCGGGTCCGCCGCCGCGGCGCGGTGGTGGTGACGGCGACGGTTCCGACGGCCCGGGCGGACGCAGGCCCGGCGCCAAGAAGAAGTCGCCGTGGCGGATCGTGCGCCGCACCATCTACGTGCTGATCGCGCTGGCGATCGTGGTGCCGAGCACCGTGTTCTTGATCGCCTACTCCACGGTTTCCGTTCCCCAGCCGGGCGATCTCAAAACCAATCAGGTGGCGATGATCTACGCCGCCGACGGCACCACCGAGATCAGCAAGGTGGTTCCGCCGGAAGGCAACCGCACCGAGGTCACCATCGACCAGGTGCCGCCGCATGTCCGCAACGCCGTCACCGCGGCCGAGGACCGTGATTTCTACACCAACCCGGGCTTCTCGGTGTCCGGTTTCGCCCGCGCCGCGCGCGACAACCTGCTGGGCAAGGAGAGCGCTGGCGGTGGCTCCACCATCACCCAGCAGTACGTGAAGAACGCGCTGGTCGGTGACGAACGCTCGCTCAACCGCAAGCTCAAAGAGCTGGTGATCTCGGCGAAGATGGCGCGGCAGTGGAGCAAGGATGAGATCCTCGCCGCCTACCTCAACACCATCTACTTCGGCCGCGGCGCCTACGGCATCGACGCCGCCGCCAAGGCCTACTTCGACAAGCCGGTGCAGGAGCTGACCGTGGCCGAGGGCGCGGTGCTCGCGGCCACTATCCAGCTGCCGTCGGCGTTGGATCCGGAGCAGAACCCCGAGGGCGCCAAGGCCCGCTGGAACTACGTGCTCGACGGCATGGTGTCGGAGGGCAATCTGCCCGCCGCCGAACGCAAGTCGATGCAGTACCCGGCGGTGCGTCCGCTGGCCTCGCTCGGCGACAAGGCCAACGACGACGGCCCCGAGGGCTTGATCAAGCAGCAGGTGCTGCGCGAGCTGTCGGAAGCGGGCATCAGCGAGCAGCAGCTCAACACCGCGGGCTTGCAGATCACCACCACCATCGATCCGAAGGCGCAGCAGGCCGCGCTCGATGCGGTGGCCGAGAACATGCAGGGCGAGCCCGAGAAGCTGCGCACCGCCGTGGTCTCGATCGATCCGAAATCCGGTGCGGTGCGCGCCTACTACGGCGGCAAGGACGGCCAGGGCTACGACTTCGCCAACGCGGGCTTGCAGACCGGTTCGTCGTTCAAGGTGTTCGGCCTGGCGCAGAACCTGGAGATGGGCATCCCGCTGTCGCAGATGTACGACAGCTCGCCGCTCACCGTGCACGGCATCAAGATCACCAACGTCGAGGGTGAGTCCTGCGGCATGTGCACCATCGCCGAGGCGCTCAAGCGTTCGCTGAACACCAGCTTCTACCGCATGCAGCTGGATATGCAGAACGGCCCGCAGAAGATCGCCGATATGGCGCACAAGCTGGGCATTCCGGAAGAGATCCCGGGCGTCGGCAAGACCCTGACCGAACCGGACGGCTCCGGCCCGAACAACGGCATCGTGCTGGGCCAGTACCAGGCGCGAGTGCTCGATATGGCTTCCGCCTACGCGACTCTCGCGGCGTCGGGCGTCTACCACAAGCCGCACTTCGTGCAGCGCGTGGTGACCGCCGACGGTGAGGTGCTGCTCGATCGCGGTGAGGTCGCCGGCGAGCAGCGCGTCTCGGCTGCCGTGGCCGACAACGTCACCGCGGCGATGAAGCCGATCGCGGCCTACTCCCGCAACCACGGCCTGGCCGGTGGCCGGGAGTCGGCAGCCAAGACCGGTACCGCCCAGCTCGGCGACACCGGCGAGAACAAGGACGCCTGGATGGTCGGCTACACGCCGTCGCTGTCCACCGCGGTCTGGGTCGGCACCGAACAGGGTGAGCCGCTGCGCAATTACGGCGGCGCGATGATCTACGGCTCCAGCCTGCCCTCGGACATCTGGAAGGACACCATGGACGGCGCGCTCGAGGGCACGCCGAAGGAGACCTTCCCCAAGCCCGCCCCCATCAAGGGCCAGGCGGGTGTGCCGGAGTGGACCGCGCCGTACACCGCGCCGTCGACCACCGAGGCTCCCCCGTTCCAGCCGCCAGTGGTGATCACCCCGAGCCAGGTGGAGATCCTGCCCGGCATCACCATCCCTGTCCCCGGCGTGCAACCGAACCCGCAGGCGCAGGTGCGGCCGCAACCGCAGCAGCCGTCGAACCCCGGCCCGCTGCCGGGGCAGCCGACCGCACCGCCGGAGGGCTCACCGGGCACCGGCCAGGGCCAGTCGGGTGAGGACAGTTCCGACAGCGGCACCGAATCCGGCGGCGGCGGTGGTGGTACCGGCGGCGGTGGCACCGGTGGCGACGAGGACTCCGGGGGGACGAGCGGAGCTCCGCCCGGCCGGTCCCGGTAGCCTCGGGTGCCGTGACCGATCAGCGACTCGTGGGCGAGCCGACCAACGGGAACGCGCACCCCGGCCCGGCGGCCGACCGGCCCGGCAGCGCGCGCTACGAGTCCCCGGCTCCGCTCGCTCCCGACCTGCGGTCGTGCGACGCCCGAGACCGGCCGAGCCGCAACGATTCCCTGACAGCGCAGCTGTGCACGGTGATCGGCGGCCCGGTCGGTGATCACGCCCTGATCGGCCGCACCCGGTTCTGGACGCCGATGCGGGTGCTGTTCCTGTTCACGGTGGTGTTCCTGGCCCTCGGCTGGGGCACCAAAGCGGCCTGTATCCAGCAGACCGAAGCCGCCAACGGCGGACTGACGCTGGACTGGAACGACGGCCGCCAGTACACGGCCATGTGCTATTCGGACACTGTCCCGCTCTACGGCGCGGAACGGCTCAACGAAGGCGCGTTCCCGTACAAGAAGTCCTGGATCGAGGAGACGCCCGACGGTGGCACCGAGACCCGGTACATGGAGTACCCGGTGCTGTCGGGGCTCTACCAGTACGTGTCCATGCAGATCGCCAAGAGCTGGGACGCCGGTCCGCTGCCGGGCGCGCTGCAAGTGGTCATCTACTTCAATGTGATCGCCGTCGGGCTGGCGCTGGCCTGGCTGGTCACCGTGTGGGCCACGGCCCTGCTGGCCGGCCGGCGGGTCTGGGATGCCGCGCTGGTGGCCTGCTCACCGCTGGTGATCGTGCACGGCTTCACCAATTTCGACGCCCTGGCAACGGCTTTCGCCGCGACCGGCCTGCTGGCCTGGGCGCGCAGGAAGCCGGTGCTCGCGGGCGTGCTGCTGGGTCTGGGCGGGGCGGCGAAGCTGTATCCGCTGCTGCTGCTCGGCCCGATCCTGGTGCTGTGCCTGCGCGCGGACCCGATGCAGCGCACCCCGAGCGCGCACATCAAGATCCGGTTGAACGAGATCGACGGCACCGCGGCGGCCAAGGAGTGGATCCGCGAGATTCCGCATCGGGTCCGCATCCTGGGCACCCGCCCGCTCGGTGCGGCCGGACTCACCGCCGGCGCGGCGGCCGGGACCTGGGCGATCGTGAATCTGCCGATCGCGGTGCTGTTCCCGACCGGCTGGCGGGAATTCTTCCGGCTCAACACCACCCGGCACGCGGATCCGGATTCGATCTACAACGTCATCACCTCGTTCACCGGCTGGCCCGGTTTCGACGGCGTGCTCGACCACGGTGAGCCGCCGACCATCCTCAATCTGGTCTCGCTGACGCTGTTCGTCATCGCCTGCCTGCTCATCGCCTACATCGGCCTGACCGCCCCGCGCCGCCCGCGGCTGGCCCAGCTGTGCTTCCTGGTGATCGCCGCCTTCTTGCTGACGAACAAGGTGTGGAGCCCGCAGTATTCGCTGTGGCTGGTGCCGCTGGCCGTGCTCGCGCTGCCGCATCGGCGAATCCTGCTGGCCTGGATGACGATCGACGCGCTGGTCTGGGTGCCGCGCATGTTCTACTACCTCGGCCTGGACCGAAAAGGCCTGCCGGAGCAGTGGTTCACCGGCACCGTGCTGCTGCGCGATATTGCGGTGATCATCGTCTGCGCGCTGATCGTGCGCCAGATCTACCGCCCCGAGGACGACCTGGTGCGCCGCGATTTCGTGGACGACCCGGTCGGCGGCCCCCTCGATCACGCCACCGACCCATTGCTGCCGTGGCTTCCGGAACGGTTGCGGCCCAAGGAAGGCCGAGTGCGCACGGGCTGACCGGGCCGCGCGGTTCCCCCTCGCCGGAGAGTCGGCTACCGGCCTGGGAATGCCGGGTCCGCCGCTCAGCGCGCGCGCAGAATTCGCGCCTGCCGTTCGGGTTCCTGCGGGAGCAGATCCAGGTCGAGTTCCCACGCGCTGCCGGTCCACGGGTCGAACAATGGGGTACCCGGGATGGTCGGTAGGTGGCGGCAGGCCCGGGACAGGGTCGCGACCAGGTTGTCCTCGGAATCGGATTCGTTGCTGCCGATGATCACCGTGGACAGGCCGATGAGGTCACCGCGCATCAGCAGCGAACCGAGTCGCTGCACGTCGGTGGCCTGATAGCCGTGCGGGAAATCGGCCGCCACCAGCACCCGGTGCTCGGTGGGCGGGGTGCCCGCACCGCTGTTGTAGGCCATTTCGGCGAGTTCGGCGGCGTCGGCGAGGGTTTTCAGCCGGGCCGAGATATCGGTGTGATGGGTGATCGGCGGGCCGCCGAGTACCGGCCCGAGCAGACCGGTGAGACCGGTGAACGCGCTGGTCAGATCGATGATGTCGACGACGGTGGTGCGCTGCGGAGCCGCCGCGACGAGCCGGGCCAGCAGCGCCCCGACGATCGGCGCGACCGCCGCGGAGGATTCGCTGTCGATCCACAGCGGACGATTCAGCGGAACCGGCACACAGTACGGAATGCGCAGCGGCCCACGGTCGATGGCGTACAGCTCGCCGAGCCGGATGCCGTCGGCGGGTGCCGGTGCGCGGTCCCAGGCCGGGGATTCCCAGGAGGCCAGCGAAGGCGGTAGCGCCTGGTCGGCCTCGGCCAGTTCACGCACCAGTTGATCGCTGTCGCGCCGGTGGTTGGTCTCGGCGGTGGCGTTCAGCTCGTCGTGGCGGCGCTGGGCGGCCGTGCGGGCGGCGTTAGCGGCGGGGGTGTTGCGGGTGGCCGGATCGGAAACCGCTTCGGACAGTTCCTGATCGAGCCGTTTGGCAGCGTAGTCGCGTGCGGAGATCAACGCCGCCGCCGAGCGTGCGGCGTCTTCGAAGATCATCCACAGCCGTTCCAGGCCGTGCCCGACCTCGAGCGGACTGCCGCCCTGCGCGGGCGCGGTCATCGCGTACGGATCCGCCTGCGGTGCGGCGGGTGCCGTCCCGGCCGCGCTGGGCGCCATCCCGGCCGCGCCGTGCGCCTGCAACAGTTCGGCCAGCCCGCCCGCATAACCCTGACCGAGCGCGCGCACCTTCCACGCGCCCTGTCGCCGGTACACCTCGAGGCAGATCAGCGCCCGCTCGCCTGCGGCCGGTGCGATCGCAAATTCGACGGTGGTGGTGCCGTTTTCGGATAGTTCGGCGACCACCTTGCCCAGTTCCGCCGGTTGGCCCGCGGTGCTGGCCACCAGCAGCACCGCCTGGGCGTCGGCGCGCACCTCGGCGAGGCTGAGCGTCACGCCGTCGCCGTCGAGACTCACCCCCGCGGTGGACGTCCGGTCACCGGTGACGACGTCGCCGGCGTCCGATACCCGCAGATCGTCGTTCACCACCAGCGCCGAAAGCGCCGGCGCCGCATCCGCGTGCACGCCGAAGCGCACCGTCTGCCCTGTCAAGGGCACGTTCTGCCCCGCCGTCAGTTGCCGCACGTCCACGTCCCCCGTCCCCACTCAGCCGGTCGCGAGGAAACGGCCGAGCTGCGGTACTGCCTCCCCGGGATGTTTGGCCTGGAAACCTTCGCCGAGCGCCTGCATCTTCCAATCCGCGCCGACCCGATAGACCTTCGCCATCGCCATCGCGGTGAACGGCATGCCGCCCGCAAGGGTGTAGCGGGCCAGTTCGGCGTTGTTGCCGCCGTCGATGAGCCGGCAGAAGGCGTTCTGCACCTGCTCGAAGGTGTGGCCCTTGTAGGAGGTGACGATGAAGAACAGCGTGCTGATGTGGGCGGGGATGCGGGTCAGATCCACCAGGATCATCTCGTCGTCGCCCTCACCCTCGCCGGTGAGGTTGTCGCCCTGGTGGCGGACCGAGCCGTCCTTGGAGCTGAGCTGGCCGTAGTAGGCGACGTCGGCGGGCTGGTGATCGGCGAACATGACCACCGAGGCGTCGAGGTCGATATCGACGGTACGGTTGCCGAACATGCCGCGGCTGCGCACCGGATCCCAGCCCAGACCCATCTTGACGAAGGTGAGCGCGGAACCGCCCTCCTTGCGCAGGGTGACCCGCTGGCCCTTCTGCAGGCTGACCGGACGGTCCTTGCTCAGGCTGACCTCGCCCTGCGGCTGCGCGGGCGGCGGCGGAACCGGAGCACCGGGCGGCGGGTAACCGGCACCCGGACCCGGCGGCGGCGGATAACCGCCACCCTGCGGCGGGTACGGGGCGGTCGGCGGCGGCGGGGCCGGATAACCACCCTGCGGCGGCGCGGCCGGCGGCGGCTGGGTCGGGTAGGCAGGCTGCGCGGGCGGCGGCGGAACCGGAGCGGGCTGCGGCGCGGCGGCGGGCGGCGGGGGCGGCGAATCGTCGACGGTGACGCCGTGGTCGGTGACCAGGGCCGCGAAACCACCGGCGTAACCCTGGCCGACCGCGCGCACCTTCCACGCGCCCTGACGGCGGTAGAGCTCGAGCGCGATGACGATCGACTCGGTGTCGAGGCCGTCGATGCGGTACTCGTAGAGCTGGTTACCGGCCGCGTCCGAGACGATGGCCGTCGGCGCCGGATACCGGCCGAAATTGCTGGTGGCGTCGTCGAGGGTGATGACGGCGCGGATCTGGTCGATATCGGCGGGCACCGCGTTCAGCGACACCGCCAGCGAGGCCGGCTGCCCGGGCGGGCCCGGTTGCAGATTCACGCCGGGGCCACTGGGCTGATTGAAGAACACGAAGTCGGCGTCGGAGCGCACCTTGCCCTGCTCGGTGACCAGGAGCGCGGACAGATCCGCCTGCGCCGTCAGCTGAATGGAGATCACCACATCGTTGCCGGACAGCGGGCCGTTCTGACCCTTGGCGAGTGTTGCGGACAAGTTCGACCCTTCGCTTGTCGGTGCGTACGGAAGCCACTCTACGAGAAAGGTGGATACCACGGCTCGGATGAGTTCGCAGCGGTTGTCCGCGCACTGCGATCGGCCTCGGTCACCATCGTCCATTAGGGTGACGGCGACGCTCATGGAGCATGGGGGGATTGCCCGTGTTCCCTCATCCACACGACAGGCACAACTCTTCTATGGCGCAACTGTTCGAACAGTCGAAGAAGGTGATCGAGGCTCATCTCGCGGGCACCAGTCTGCGCGCGATCTCCGGGTCGATGATCGCCTATGAGGGCAACGTCCAGTTCAAGTCCGCCGGATTCGGTGGCGGCGACGGCGTGATCGCGGGCCTGAAACGGCGCGCGACCGGCGAGAAGCTCTCGTTGATGGAATGCGGCGGCCACGGCCGGGTGTTCTTCGCCGTCAACGGCCAGAACGTCTCGGTGGTGAACCTCAACAACGAGACGCTGCAAGTGGAATCGCAGCAGCTGCTGGCCTTCTGCGGCAACCTGCGCACCGATGTGCGCTTCGCCGGGCTGCACGGCGCCTCCGCCGGGCAGGGCCTGTTCACCACCACGGTGTCCGGGCAGGGCCAGGTGGCGCTGCTGTCGGCGGGCGGTCCGCTCATCCATCTCGAGGTGACACCGCAGTTCCCGCTGGTGGTGGATCCGGACGCGTTCGTCGCCGCGCGCGGCAACCTCAATCAGTCTTTCGTCACCGATGTCTCCTGGCGCACCGTCGTCGGACAGGATGCGGGCGAGGCGTTCTCGCTGCGCTGGGATGGCCAGGGCGTGGTGTCGATCCAGCCGGCGGAACGGTAGGCACGATGTTCGAAAAGGTCAACGGCAAGGTCGTCAAAGTCAACGTCGCGATGGCCGGCGGTGTGGTGGCGCGCGCCGGCGCGATGCTGTTCTACACCGGCGACGTCTCGTTCGCCCCGCACCAGATCCCCGGCGGCGGCCAGGGCATGCCCGGCGGCGGGATCATGCGGATGGCGGGCCGGATGATGCAGGGCGAACACGAACGCACCATGCTCGCCCAAGGCAACGGCGAGGTGCACTACGGCTTCGCCGGCCTGGAAGTGCAGGTGGTCCAGATGCAGCCCGGCGCGGTGTTGCGGGTGGAAGCCTCACGGCTGCTTGCCCATACCGCCGGACTGCAGAGTTCGGTGGTGTCGGTGATGAGCTCCGGGGGTGGCGGCGGCGGTGGCGGCCTGATGGGCGCGCTGCGCGGCGCGGCCTCCGGCGCGATGACCGGGCAGGGCATGTTCACCACCCAGCTGTCCGGGCAGGGCGCGGCGGTGCTGCTCGCGGGGGGTGGTTTCCTGGAACTGCAAGTGGGCGGGCCGAATCCGATCGTGGTCGATCCGCAGGCGTTCGTCGCGGCGTACGGCAATGTGCAGACCGAACTGAAAACGGCGATGAGCTGGCGCGACGCCGTCGGCCGCGGATCCGGTGAGGCGATGCAATTGCAGTGCGCCGGACAGGGTGTCGTGTACGTGCAGGCCTCGGAAGAGAAGTTGTGACCATGAGCCAGATCCTGAACCCGATGACGCTCGGTGAGAGCGACAACATCCCGGGCAACAGCTACGCCTACTGCATCGACCTGACCAAGCCGTGGTTCATGCGCAAGGGCGCGATGATCGCCTACTACGGCCAGATCCAGTTCCAGCTGCTGACCCACGGCCTGCAGGGCTCGCTGATGCACATGGTCTCGCAGCAGTTCTCCGCACCGCTGTTCACCAGCGATTACGTGGTGGCCGAGGGGCACGGCAAGTTGATCATCGGCGACCGCGGCTACGACATCAACTCCTACGATCTCGACGACGGCAACCTCACCATCCGCGCCGCCAACCTGCTCGCCTTCGAGCCCGGCCTGGCGCTCAACCAGTCGATCGTGCCCGGATTCCTCACCCTCATCGGCACCGGCAAGTTCCTGGCCTCCTCCAACGGCCCGGTCATGTTCGCCGAACCGCCGCTGCGCGTCGACCCGGAATCCCTTGTCGGCTGGGCCGATTGCCCGTCGCCGAGCCACCACTACGACCAGCGCTGGATCTCCAGCTTCCTCGCTGCCGGCGCCGCCCGTTTCGGCGTCAACTCTGGTGAGGAACGCCAGTTCGATTTCACCGGCGCCGGCACCGTGCTGATCCAGTCGAGTGAGAAGGTGCTCAGCGATTCCGCACTGGTCCGCACCATCGAGGGCCAGTTGCAGAGCGGGATGACGGTGCCCGGTTTGCAGCGCATTCAGGGTGTGGTGGCGCAGCAGTTGGCGGGACAGCAGCAGTACTGATCGCGACCGCCCGGTGCCCCACGGTGCGGTGGGCACCGGTGCGTTCGTGTCTTCAAGCGACCTCGCGTCGCACGTCGTCGTCCCAGCTCGGGTAGTCCGAATAGCCCTCCGCCGTGCGGCCGTAGAGGTGCGATTCGCGGATCGGGCTCAGGGGTCGATCGCGGGCGATGCGCTCGACCAGGTCGGGGTTGGAGATGAAGGCGCGGCCGAAGGAGACGAGGTCGGCGCCGGTTTCGGTGAGTGCGCGTTCAGCTGCCGCGCCCGTGGTTTGGTCGCGGTTCTCGCCCACATTGGCGATGAGGGTGCCGTGCCAGAGCGGGCGCAGGTCGGTGAGGGCCGGATAGTCGTCGTTGTCGATGAGGTGCAGGTAGGCAAGGCCGCGGCGGTCGAGTTCGGCGACCAGCGGGCGGTAGAGCGGGCCCGGATCGGCCTCGACCATGCCGAACTGCGGGTTGCCGGGCGAGAGCCGGATCGCGGTGCGGTGCGCGCCCACCGCGGCGATGACGGCATCGGTCACCTCGAGCGCGAAACGCATGCGGTTGGCGATCGAGCCGCCGTACTCGTCGTCGCGGAGATTGGTGTTGTCGGCCAGGAATTGATGCACCAGATAGCTGTTGGCGGCATGGATTTCGACGCCGTCGAAGCCGGCCTCGATCGCGTTGGCGGCGGCAGTGGCGAAATGTTCGACGGCGGCGGCGATCTCGGCTCGGGTCATCGCGGCAGGCATGATCGGGCCGGACTTGGTGCCGTCGAGCAGGTGTACATCGTCGTCATCGGGTACGGCCGACGGTCCGGCGGGCAGCGTTCCGTCGATGCGCGCGAGCGGGTGCCCTTTGCGTCCACCGTGCATGAGCTGGGCGAAAATCCGGCCGCCCGCCGCGTGCACGGCCTCGGTGACCCGGCGCCACGCGGCCACGTGGGCGGCGGTCTGCAGGCCGGGGACCCACGCCTCGCTCTGCCCGCTGGAATGCGGCCAGATGCCCTCGGTGATGATCAGGCCCGCGCTCGCCCGCTGGGCGTAGTAATCGACGACGTCGCTGGTGGGCGAGCCGTCGGGCAGCGAACGCAGCCGCGTCATCGGCGACATCACCACCCGGTTCAGCAGGGTCAGGTTCTGGTCTCGATACTCGGTCAGTAGCAGCATGCGCGTACCGTAGAACCTGACATCAATGTCAGGGGCAAGCCCGGATCCCAGGAGGTGTGACGATGCGCATCGGTGAACTGGCCGAACGGACCGGCGTCAGCGTCCGCTCGCTGCGCTACTACGAAACCCAGGGCCTGCTCGCCTCCACCCGCACCGGCGGCGGCCAGCGCGACTACCCCGAATCCGCCGTCGACCGCGTCATCCGGATCCAGGAAATGTTCGCCGCCGGCCTGCACAGCCGCACCATGGCCGAACTCCTGCCCTGCATCCACGACACCGACGGCACCCCGAACGCCACGGCAACCCCCTTCCTCGCCGAAACCCTTGTGGCCGAACGCGAACGGATCGACGCGTGCATCAGGGATCTACACCGGACGCGGGAAGTGCTGGACGGGGTGATTCAAGCTGCGCAGGGAAAGCGCTAGGCGCGAGCGGCCCCGCTTCCCGCGCCGACCACAGGCGGCACCGGTGGGGCTGGCCAACCAGCAGCACTCATCCCGGCGGGTTCAACACCGCCCTCTCGACTCAGGGTGGTCAGGCTGCCGCGCTTCGGTGGGGCGGCTGACTGCCTCGTCGGGCGGGCCCAGCCGGTCGTGTTCCAGGCGCGCCGAGCTCGTCCCGGCGGCGGCGTAACGGCGGGACAGCCGGCTGAACGCCTCGGCAAGTTCGGGTGGGCCGATGACCTCGATATCTGCGTCGAACCGGCCGACCGAGGCGGCCAGCGCCATCCATGACCAGGCGCCGGCGGTCAGCTTGCAGCGGTCGGGGCCGAGTGCTTCGACCGTCGCGTCACCGGCGTAGCGGGAGACCTCGGTGGCGGGTAGGTGCAGGATCATCTCGCCGCGGCACGGCCATCGTCCGGAGTCGGCCCCGCGGAATCTGGCGGCCACGAACGCCGAGACCGATCCACCGGGGACGGTGCGCGGGGTGAAGCGCGGGCCGGTCGGGATGCGCGGGGTGATCCGGTCGGCGCGGAAGATGCGCCAGTCGTCGCGGTCGAGGTCCCAGGCGATGAGGTACCAGCGCCGGGCCCAGGTGACCAGGTGGTGTGGCTGCACCCGGCGCGGCGGCATCGGGTCGGCGGAAGGTGCTGTGGCCGCGTCCTTTTCGGAGCGATAGTCGAATCGCAGTTCTTCCCGCGCGTGGATGGCGGCGCCGAGCGCGATCAGCACATCAGGATCCACCCGGACGGTCCGGCCGCTCGCCCAGGAGTCGACGGCGGCGATGCGCAGCGTGTCGATCCGATGACGCAGCCGCGCCGGCATGACCTGCCGAATCGTGTTCAGCGCCCGGGCCGCGGCGTCCTCGATGCCGACGCCGGACGTCTCGGCCAGCACCAGCCCGACCGCGAGCGCGACCGCCTGCTCGTCGTCGAACAGCAGCGGCGGCAGATCCGTTCCCGCCTCGAGCCGGTACCCACCCTCGGGCCCCTTGACCGAGGCGATCGGATATCCCAGCTCACGCAGGCGATCGACGTCGCGGCGCACCGTGCGCGCGCTGACGTCGAGGCGTTCGGCCAGCAGCGCGCCCGGCCAGTCCCGGCGCACTTGCAGCAGCGAGAGCAGGGCGAGCAGTCGCGCGGAGGTCGTCGGCATATATCGATTCTCGCCGAAGTAGCGGACACAATCTGTCCGCTTCCCCTGCGATGGTTGATCCGACCGAGCAACCAGACCGGAAGGACCACCATGACCGCCGCCGTTCTCGACACCGAACGCACCGAACTGCTCGCCGCCCTCGCCGCCGCGCGATCAGCGCTGACCAGCACCGTCACCGGCCTCACCGATGCCCAGGCCGGCGAACACCCGACCGTGAGCGAGCTGTGCCTCGGCGGGCTGATCAAGCATGTCGCCTCGATGGAGGAGGCCTGGATGCGCTTCGCTGTCGAAGGGCCCTCGGCCATGCACCATGAGCTGCCCGAAGGCGTCACCTGGGCCGACATCTTCGCCGGCACCGCGCGCGAATTCCCGCAGTGGATGATCGAGCACGGCGAGGAATTCCAGATGCAGCCCGGCGACACCCTGGCCGATATCCTCGCCCGCTACGAGCGGGTCGCCGCGCACACCGAAGAAGTACTCGCCGCCATCCCCGACATGTCCGCGGCGCATCCGGTGCCCGACGCACCGTGGTTCGAGCAGGGGGCGGTGTACAGCGTGCGCCGCGTGATGGCTCATCTCATCGCCGAAACCGCACAGCACGCCGGGCACGCCGATATTCTGCGCGAGTCGCTCGACGGGAAGACGGCCTAGACCAGACCTTGCCGGTCCCGGGGCAGCGGCTCCGCGGTTCCGGGACCGCCTCACGCCGCCGCGGGTGCCGCGTCGATGAACCAATCCAGGATCTCCTCGCCCGCCATGATCCCGGAGGCCTCGGTGATGGTGAGGTTGGGATGGGTCCAGTTGAGCAGTTCCAGTTCACCGTGGCGGGGACGGATGGCGGAGTCGGCGGCGCGCAGCATTTCGGCGTCGAGCGCTCCGTCGCCCGCGGCGAGGGTGAGCGCGGTGTCGGTGAGTTCGCCGGATTCGATGAGACGGCGGCGGACCTCGGCGACGGCGCGGCTCTTACAGACCGCCAGCGGCATGGTGTAAATCTTACGGCCCTGCTGAGAGGCGGACCAGCCGCGTGGGCGGCACCAGGCGTCCCATTCCTCGAGGAAACCCTCGGGGACGGCCTTCGGTTTGACGACCAGGTAGCAGAACAGGTGGTCGGCGACCCGGAACTTCGTCGCCCAGCTCTCGTCGATGCGCGAACGCAGTTCGGCGCTGATCGCGGAGAGGGTGGCCCCGCCGGCGCGGACCTCGGCGTCGATGTCGATGCGCCAGCGCATATCCGGGACGCCGTCGACGAGGATATTGCCGCCATTGCTGGTGATCGCGTAACGCCATGGGGCGCCGGGCAATTGGATGCGGCCGAACTGTTTGATGGTGCGGGTGGTGGTGGGGACGACGGCGGCGGGCCGGGTGAGGGTCCGCATCCGGGTGGCCGCGGTGGTGGTCATGTACGACAGCGGCGCGCCCTCCAGATGTTCGACGCAGACGGTCGCGAGTTCATCGTCGGTGCTGAACGCGTTGCGGGAGTAGATCATGGTTCGGTCCAGGTCGGTGGCGACCAGCACCTGTCTTCGAGGCGGAATCACTGCTGCACATCCTTGATCAGTCCCATACACGAATAGGCCAGGTCGCCGACGACCTCGACCGGTACACCGCGGGCCGCGGCGAGCAGGCGGATATGGGCGTGCTCGGGAGCGTCGGGCTCCCGCACCAGCACGCGCCACGGCATCCGGCGCAACAACACCCGGGTGGTCTCGCCGACACCGGGTTTCACGAAATTCACACTCGACACCCCGTATTCGGCGCGCACCTGCTCCACCGAGGCCCAACCGGCCCAGGTGGGAGTGCGGTCGCCGGCCCGGATACCGGCCACGGTGGCGGGCACGCGCTCGCGCACGGCGTCGAAGGCGGCGGTGACGGTGTCGATCAGGCGGCCGGAGACGTCGTCGGCGGCGAGTTCGCGATAGAACTTGGCGCCGTGGAATTCGCCCGGCCCGATCAAGTCGTCGTTGAGCACGGTGCGCGAAACCAACCCGGAGACAGTCGAATTCAGGCAGGCCGAGGCGATCAGGAAATCGTCGCGGGTGCCGTAGGTGCGCACGCACTGGCCGGGATCGGCCAGGACGGCGAGGTCGTCGTTGAATCGAGCGCCACCCGCCGCGTGGTAGGCGTCCAGGGCATCCGACAGCTCGCGGGTGATGGCACCCTTCCCCGTCCAGCCGTCGACGAAGACGATCGAGGCCGGATCATGGTGACGCGCCAGATAATCCAGGGCGAGGGCATCGATGCCGCGATCACGCACGATCGACACCGCATAGTGCGGAATATCGAGGCTCGGCAGACCCGCACCACGGCCGTCGCGCAGCCAGCGCCGCATCAGCACACCGACCGGCGTGCCCGCACGCGCCAGCGAGACCAGCACGATATCGGTACCGCGTTCGGCGACAACCAGTTCCGCGACGGTGCCGACCGCGAGCGCCAGCCGCTGCGCACTGTCGGCGAGCACCTGATCGAACAGCTCGCGATACTGCGCGTCGGGCTGGTATTCGATCGGCAGCGATTCCGCGTAGTGCGCGATACCCGCCTGAATGCGCTGTTCGCGCTCGGTGACATCGGCTTCGAGGTCGACGCCGGAGAGGTCTTTGAGCAGCCAGGCGACGTCATCGGGGGCGTACGAACCGAACTCGGGCCCGTAGAGCGGGCGGGCACCATTCGTCTCGCGCGCAGCGCTCGCCACCTCGGGCACAGCGCTCGCCACCTCGGGCACAGGGCTCGCCACCTCGGACGAAGCACTTGCCGCCTCGGACGAAGCGCTAGCCGTTTCGGGCACACCACTTGCCGCCTCAGGCGCACCACCGGCCGCCTCAGCCGCAGCGCTTGTCAGCACGGCAGGCGCATCGGCCCGCCCCGCATGCAACAGCCGCGGATCGGCACCCGGCAGCACCGCCACCAGCACATCCGCCCCGGACGCAGTCAGCACATCGACGAGCCCGCCCGCCGCCACCAGCTCCTCGGTGTCGGCAGGCTCGTCCACGACCGCTACCAGCACCGGTTCACCCCGCACGGTCTCGGCCTCGGACACATCACCGCTCCACGCCTCGAGTTCGGCGATGAAATCCTCGGCCCAGTGCGCGTTGTAGAGGTAGCGCGGCTGGTCCTGCCCGGATTCCGGTGCGGTGAAACGGAACCCACGCCGCAGCGGATAGCCGGGCTCGTCGAGCACGTAGGCCGGGGATCGGGTGGTGGTCTGGTACCGGGTCGGGATGCCGGAATCGGCCAGTGCGACGGCCAGGCGCAGCGGCAGATACATCAGCTCCTCGTGTCCGAGGACGATCACCGGGCGATCGGCGAACTCGCTGGTCAGCCGTCCCCGCAGCACCTCGGTGGCCGAGCCGAGCGCCGCTTCGAAGGCCTCGGAGTCCGAGTGCAGGATGCCGTGCCGTCCACCCTCGGGAACGTGGGCGGGCCAGGGCAATTCGCAGCGATGGAACGCCCCGCGCTCCGGCGCGACGGGATTGAGCTGCGGCTCCGGCAGGCTCTGCACGGCGTCGATGAGCCCGTCTGGCAGTATCGTGCGGCCGGCTGCCAGGCAGACGGTGTCGATGCGCGCGCCGAGTTCCCGGGCCGCCGCCTCGAATCGGGCGCGATCGGTTTCGGTGCGCATATCCACCAGCGAGGCCAGCACATAATGCGAGCGCGGCGCGAAGGCGTGCAGCGCACGCACGGCGTCCATCGCGGTGTCGCCGGTGGAGATCTCGTCGTCCACCAGCACCAACGGCAGATCGTTGACGAAGATGTCGGCGGGCGCGGGTTGCAGCAGATGCGAGGTGGCGTGGGAATGCCCCTCCTCGAATCCGGTGAGCGTCTCGGCGAGCGGTACCGGCCGCCGGGTGGAATGCAGGTAGCAGGTGGCGCCGATGCGGTCGGCCACACAGTGACCGAGGCCGGTGGCGGTCTCGGCGAACCCCAGCACGACCGCGTCGCGTTCGCCGAGTGCGCCGCGCACCAGATCGCCGAGCCGGTTGCCGGCGTCGAGCACCACCCGGGGGTCGGTGGGCAGATGCTTGCCGAGCACCGTCGACACCAGCAGATGCGCCCGCTTCGGGTTACGCCGCAGACCGGGCCGGATCAGCGAGGCGATCGGCAACTCGGCAGGCAGCACACCCGGCTCGGCGCCGTGCCGGTAGGACGTCTCATGATGCAGCTCGATTCCGAGATGCCGTGTCGCCCAAGCAGTATCCGCTACTTCGCCATCCCGCGATGCGGTCGACTCCTCGCTCATACCGTGACCAACGCCGTCAACAGATCCACGAACGACACTCCTTTATTGGCCACCCCGAACACTCGTGCGCGCAGCAAGGTCTGCCGCGCCCAGCTGCGATGCGGACGCATCTCGTTCATCTTGTTCCGGTACCCCGAGGCCGCGACCCCGCCCACATCGGCTTGCAGGATGTCGAGCGCGTCGGAGTACTCCTCGTGGGTCACCACCGACAGCGCGTGCACCGCGGCCACATGCGAGGGGTGGATCACCGTTTTGCCCTGGATGCCATTGGCGCGGTCGAGGGTGATCTCGCGCAGCAGGCCGTCCAGGTCGCGGCTGACCAGGTAACGCCGGAACGGCACCGCATCGGATTCCTCGAACGGCGCCGTGCGCAGCAGCGGCCGGAACATTCGCTCGTGATCGGCGAAGTACTCCCACACCGGGCCCGTGATCACGAAACCGGTGCCGTCGGCGCGGCCCAGATAGTTGACGATATCGGCGATCACATCGGCGACCACCCGCACGTCGTAGATGGTCAGATCGCGGTCGCGGCGAATGCCGAAGGTCGAGCACATATCGGTCGCGCCGACCCGCACCGCCAGCACCTGATCGCGGTGTTCGGCCAGCAGCGCGGCGATCTCGGTGAGTTCGGCGTCGCGGGTCTGCCGGTGCACCAGCGCCGCCGATTCCAGCACCGGCATGCCGTAGAGCGGCCGGTCCAGCAGGGCGCGCGCATGCTCCAACGCGGCAAGGTATTTCGCCCCGGAGGCCGAATCGAACTTCGGGAAGACGAATCCGGTGAGCACCTCGGCACCCGCTCCGAGCTGCTCGGCGAGCTCGATGATGGTGTCGGCGTCGCGCACCCGCACGAACAGCATCGGGTTCGGATCCACGCCCGCGGCCAGCTCATCGAGGGTGCGCACGGCCTGCGCCTTGGCCGACTCCACCTCGTGATCGGCCACCGCGTCTTCGAGATCGATGACCATCGAGCAGACCCCGCGCGCGGCCCGCTTGCAGATCGTCGCGGTGAGATCGGCCCTGGTCGCGGGCGCGTACAGGGTGGCACCCAGCGCCACGGCGAGCAGTTCGCGGTCGGTCTGACCGCCGATGGGCTCGGGCTGGCGATGGAACAGCGTTCTCGCGTCGGGACCGTTCAACTGCCGGAAATGGCGCAGCAGCACGCGCTTGCGCAGGGAAACTTCCTGCTTGACGGCGATGCCTGCGGTCATCGTCTCCCCACCCCTCACTCTCGTCGTGGTCCTGACTGTTTTCTCATGCGATCCACTACGCCCGCTATGAAATCCGCGACGGCGTCGAGCTCCGTCACGTACGCCCAATAGTCGGGATGACGCCCGGATAGCGCACCGGTGATCCGGTCGATCCGTTCGGCCTGCGCGTCGAGTACCGATCCCCACTCGGCGGCGAGCCCGCGGCCCACCGCGAGCATCTGCGCGTCCCGCAGCCGGAATCGTACGGCCTTGGCCTTGTCTTGCGGATTCTCGCGCACCTCACGCAGGAGCGTCAGCCGTTTGGTGACGGCGTCGACCTGCTGTTCGGCCTCGGCGAGGCTGCCGCGCGCGGTCGTGGTCAGTTCAAGTGCTAACTCCGGGTCGTTCTCGGCCGCGGCCGCGCGGGCCCGGCTCAGGGCGTCATCCGCGGCGGCTATGGCCCGCTGGCTGTCTCGCTCATTGTCAGACAGATCCGCCGAACTCGCAGCATTGAACTCCCGCAGTAGCGCGGAGTACACCGCGCCCACCCCTTCGGCCCTGGTCCGCGCCGCCGCCAGCCGGGTGCGCACCGAGACGATCGCGGTCGCTGCCGCGGCGGCCCGAGATGGGGCCTGCGCCAAAGCATCTGCCAGTTCTTTGCTCGCCGCGTCCAGCCGGTTGGCGGCCTCGCGCACCGCACCGACCCCGGCGCTCTCACGGGCCGCGTGCAATGTGATCAGTGCCTCATCGACCGCGGCGCTCGTCCGCCGGACCGACCCGTAGTGCGCGTAAGGGGACTCGGCAGCCTGCCCCCGCACCTGGGCGGCGGCCGCGGTCACCTGATCGGCCAGCCGCGGCACCATCGCCACGACCGCGACGGCCTCCTCGAGCTGCGCCTGATTGCCGCGGTAGTACTCGTCCACCCCGCGCGCCGCCTCGGCCAGCCTGCGCACCGTCTCCTCGGTTCTGACCTGCCCTTGCGGCACCGAAGCACCGGTGGCCTCGGCCTGATCGAGCTGCTCGGTGAGCTTCAGATAGGCGTCGGCGGCGGCGTAGCAGCGGGCCCGCACCGGTTCCCAGCGCCGGTCCAGGCCGCGTTCGGGGAAGACCTGCTCGGCGGCCGCGGTGGCCGATTCGGCGACGCTCTGGCGCCGGTCCATGTCCAGGAACGCCGACGCGATCGAGTGCCGAGCCTGCTCGATCCACTCGGTATTCCCGGATGACCGGAACCATCCACGCCTGCGGCCTGCCACGACCCGATGGTAGGAGATCTTGCCGGTGCCGGGTCGCGACAACGGCGCCGTCCACCTCGCAGCCGCACCCGGCCGTTGCGAATGCGGGCTACCCGCATCGGTTTATACGCAAGATCGCTGAAACCTACTACTGTCGTATCTCGTACCCGGCGATTCGGACATGCTGGGAATCACAGACGACTATCGAAAGGGAATCCCGCATGGGTGTCAGTTTGTCCAAGGGCGGCAACGTCTCGCTGACCAAGGCGGCGCCTAACCTGACCGCTGTCGCGGTCGGCCTCGGCTGGGACGTTCGTACCACCACCGGCACGGACTTCGACCTCGACGCCAGCGCGATCGCGACCGGAGCCGACAAGAAGGTGGTCTCCGACCAGCACTTCGTCTTCTTCAACAACCTGCGCTCGCCGGAAGGCACCATCGAGCACATCGGCGACAACACCACCGGTGAAGGCGAGGGCGACGACGAGGTCATCAACGTCGATCTGGCCAACACCCCGCCCACCATCGAGTCCATCTTCTTCCCGGTCTCGATCTACGACGCCGATACCCGTCAGCAGTCGTTCGGCCAGGTGCGCAACGCCTACATCCGCGTCGTGGACCGCTCCAACAACGAGGAGCTGGCCCGCTACGACCTGTCCGAGGACGCCTCCACCGAGACCGCCATGGTGTTCGGTGAGCTGTACCGCAACGGCGCCGAATGGAAGTTCCGCGCCATCGGCCAGGGCTACGCCTCCGGCCTGGCCGGCATCGCCCGCGACTACGGCGTGAACGTCTGATCGAGCTCACCCTCGACCAGGAAGGGGGCCCGGCGCCGGGCCCCCTTCCGCTGGGTCCGACTGGACATCTCATGGTCCGGCGACCAGGCTGAATGATGACGGTCGCTTTCGACGTCGGCCCGAAATGTCGGGTTCACCGTCGACCGGTACGGTCGTGTCGAGCGCCGCTCGCACCGGGTCGGCGATCGCACGCAGCAGCTTCAGACGTCCCATATGCCCGGATGACGACCGACTCCGGCGCCGCACACGAAAGGTCCCCGCGTGGTCCTGCGCATATTCGGCCTATCCTTCCTGGTCACCGTCGTATCACTGGTAGTGGCACTGCTCTACGGTGGCCCCACCGCGCTGGTGCTCTGCGCGATCCTCGGCATCCTCGAGGTGTCCCTGTCGTTCGACAACGCCGTCATCAACGCGACCATCCTGCAGCGGATGAGCGAGTTCTGGCAGCGCATGTTCCTGACCGTCGGCATCCTGATCGCCGTGTTCGGCATGCGCCTGGTGTTCCCGCTGGCCATCGTGTGGGTCACCGCCGGGCTGAACCCGGTCGAGGCCTTCGACCTGGCGCTCAACCCGCCGCCCGGTGATGCCGCCTACTTCCCCAACGGCGACCCGAGCTACGAGACGTTGCTCACCGACGCCCATCCGCAGATCGCGGCGTTCGGCGGCATGTTCCTGGCGCTGCTGTTCCTGAACTTCATCTTCGCCGAGCGGGAGATCACCTGGCTGTCGTGGCTGGAGCGGCCGCTGGCCAAGGCGGGCAAGCTGGACATGCTGTCGGTGGTCGTCGCCGGCCTCGGCCTGATCCTGTGCGCGGAGTTCCTCGCCGAGGAAGAGGTCCGCTCCACGGTGCTGCTGGCCGGCCTGCTCGGCATGATCACCTACATCGCGGTCGACGGGCTCGGCTCGATGTTCCACGCCGAGGAGCACGCGGGTCCGTCGGAGGCCGCCAAGGCCACCGGTAAGGCCGGCTTCTTCCTGTTCCTGTACCTCGAGGTGCTGGACGCGTCGTTCTCCTTCGACGGCGTCATCGGCGCGTTCGCCATCACCGCCGACCCGATCATCATCGCGCTGGGCCTGGGCCTGATCGGCGCCATGTTCGTCCGGTCGATCACGGTGTACCTGGTCCGCAAGGGCACCCTGTCGGAGTTCGTCTACCTTGAGCACGGTGCGCACTGGGCCATCGGTGCGCTGGCGGCGATCCTGCTGATCTCGATCGGCGTGCACGTCAACGAACTGATCACCGGCTTCATCGGTATCGCGTTCATCGGCGCGGCGTTCATCAGCAGCATCATGCGCAACCGGCGCGAGGGTGAGCCGGAAGCGGCCGCCGAAAAGGAGCCGACCCCGGTAGGCTGACCGGCGGACGCATACCGAAGACTCGAACGGCAGCGGCCTGGTGTGGCCGCTGCCGTTCTCATCTCCTGAGGGGGGATCGCGGCGATGGCGATCGACGAGCAGCGGGCCGGCGGCGGGAAAGTCACCCTGTCCAAGGCCACGCCGAGCATCAATCTCACCCGGCCCGGCGAGCTACAGGGCATCATGCGGGTCGAGCTCACCTGGGCCGCGCGGGCGAAAAGCCTGTTCCGCAGGTCCAGCACCGTCGAACTCGAACTGGGCTGCCTCTACGAACTGGCCGACGGCCGCACCGGCGCGCTGCGCACCGGCACCGACGCGGGCGCGCTCGAATTCGAGCCGCACATCCTGCTCGACCGTGACGGCACGCGTCCCGGCAGCGCCGGCCTGAACATGGATCTGGCCCGGCCCGAAGCGTTCCGGCAGGTGCTGATCTTCGCGCTCAGCGCGCAGGCGCCGAACTGGGCCGCTGCCAAGGGCACACTCACCCTCGCCCCCACCATCGGCTCGAATGTCGAACTCGCCCTGGACGAGCCGGTCGCCGACACCCGCACCTGCGCCATCGCGCTGTTGCAGAATCAGGGCGCCGGGATCACCGTCTACCGCGAGGCCCGCTACCTCACCGGCGCACTCGACGAGCTGATGCAGGCCTACCGGTGGGGCATGGACACCGATTCCGTGCGCGCCTGACCCGCGCTCACAGCATGCGCCGCGGGTACAGCCGCGCCTTCGGCCGGTGCACCGCGACCCGCGACCACACCGCGTCCTGCAAAGCCAATGTGCCCCAACCGGCCAACGCCATCCCGGACAGGTTCAGCGCCAATTGCAGTGTGCTGCCCCAGACCTCGTCCCAGTGCGCGAACACCGCGGCGAGGGCGATATTGCCGGCCGCGGGCACCGTCGTCACCGAGATGAACACCCCGACCAGACCGCCCGATTTCGCCGAGGTCAGCGAGAGCACACCGGCCGCGGCGGCGATCACGGCCACGATGAACGACCATTTGTCCGGGGTGTAGATGAACGCCGTCTCGGGTCCGGAGCCGACATCGGCGGCGGTGATCCAGCCGAGCCCGCGCGCGGCGAGCACCAGCAGGAACGTCAGCACGATCGCGGTCAGGAACCCGAGAACCAGCGTGCGCACCGCCAGCCCGAACAGCACGAACCGGCGCCGCACCAGCGCCACCCCGAGTGCGGCGATCGCACCGAACTCCGGGCCGAGCACCATCGCGCCGATCACCAGGATCTGCGAATCCACCACGATGGCGATCGCGGCCAGCGTGGTGGCCATGGTCATGAAACTCAGGTAGGTCCAGTTGAGTTCGGTCTCCTCGTAGGAGCGCTGGGCGACATCGGCCCAGACCACCGCGTCGGCGCTGCTGCCGGGAGTGCGCACCTCGGCCTCGAAACCGGCCAGCGACAGCCAGGTCCGCACCGGCTCGAGCTCGATGCTCCCGCATTTGTGCACGCCGGTCGCGCGCAGCCGCTCGACCAGCTCGTTGGCCGCTTCCCTGGCGATATGCGCGATAACCAGATCCCCGGCCGGGCGCAGCGCGGCCCCGCGCATCACCGCCAGCCCGCTGACCGCGTCGTCGCCCTCGAGGATCTCGATCACAGCATCGGTCTTGTCCGCGGGCGCCATTATCCGCACATGCAGCATGGGCTCAGTCTGGCCTATGCGCAGGCGCCGGGCGCGGCGAAACCGGGTGGCGAGTCGTGGCCCGGCGATCTTGTCGGTACCCGGTAATACAGTGGCGCTATGGCAGCACCGGTACACCCTGCGCCGGGCCCGGCACCTCGGCGCGCAGCCGACGATCTGATGCAGATCGCCGCGCGTACCCCGCTGTTCTTCTCCAGCTACACCCCGCTGTTCGCGATCCTCGCCGCCCGCTTCGCCGCCACCCCGTGGCTGGCCTTCGGTGCGCTCGCGCTCATGGCGCTCGGTGCGGGCTGCACGGTGTGGGTGCTGTATCTGCTCGGCTCGTCGGCACGCTCGTCACTCACCGTGGCGCGGGTACACGAGACGGGCAGCGAATCGGGCGGCTACCTGGTGTCCTATGTGCTGCCGTTCCTCACCGTCGAAACCCCGGGCGTGCTCGACGCGCTCGGCTACGGCCTGTTCCTGCTGGTCCTGCTGATCGTCTACGTGCGCACCGACCTCATCCAGGTCAACCCGATGATCTATCTGCTGCTGCGCCGAATCGTGAAGGTGCAGACCGGCACCGGCGATATGGCCTATGTCGTGGTGCGATCGGTGCCCCGGCCCGGCGACACCGTCACGGTGGCCCAGCACGCGGGAATCCGAGTCATGACGGAGCGCCGATGAGCACGCGCGACGGCCGGGCCTGGGCCGATATCGATATCGGCGGCGAACCCATCGACCTGCTGCTGGGCTGGCGCGACGGGCGCAAACACCTGCAAGCGTTGCGGATCGAATTCGCCGCCGCCCTCGGGGCGGAATTGCGTGGCATCGCCGCGGCGACGTTGGACCGGCTCGCGGGCATGGCGCCGATCGAATACGACACCACCGCAACGCTCGTCGACGGCGAGGAGTTCTTCTCCTTCTCCCTCGACGGTTTCGACGGGCAGCAGCCGGGCGCCGAGCCCGGCGAACCCGACGCCCAGATCGCCGGGCTACTACGGCTCATCGCCCGCTCGGCGATGCTGGACACCGTGCTACCCCGGCAGATGCGCGACGGCACCTTCCTGTTCTACGTCCTGATCTGCGAATCCAGCGGCCCCGACCGGCACCGGACCGCGTTCGTGCGATTGCAGCACGGGCTGCGGGTGGCCTCCGCGCACCGCATCCTTGCCACCTTCGGCGAACGGCTGAACCGCGTGGGCGACCCGGTATTCGCCTTCGCCGAGGAATTCGATCTCGTCATCACCGCCGACGAGATCGCCATCCTCAAACCCGACACCTTCCTGCGCCTGTTCACCGACCTCGAACTGCTCACCAAGGCCACACCCGATTTCGTCGACCACATCAGCGAGGCGCTCGGCCTGGACCTGGCCCAACCGGTCAAGGACACCATCATCGCGGTCTGCGCCAAGCGGCCCAGCTACGCCAAGCTGCTCAAACGGCTCAGCGGTGTCGACTACCTGCCGAAGGTCACGCTGACGTCGCTGCAAGCCGAGATCGAGCGCTATCCGGAACTACCCGAGGGGATTCAGATCGGCGAGTCGGGAATCGTGTTGAGCGATCAAGGTGTGCCGACGTTCCTGGAGATCCTGGATCAGCGCATCTGGCGTGGGCCGTTCGATGATTCGTCGCGGGTGGCGACGGCGTACCGGCGGTTGCGGCCGCGGTGAGTGACGGCGTCGGGTTACCTGTCGCTGGGCCGGGTGCGTCGGCGGGCCACTCCAGTGCGACGGCGGGCCACTCCGGTGCGTCGGCGGGGCTCTGGTGGGACGGCGGGGCACTCCGGTGCGTCGGCGGGGCACTCCGGTGCGAGGGCGATGCGCGGGTTCGTCGGCAACCCGATGAGCCCTGGTCTACCGGTGCCCGAGGATCGCCGCCAGCATCCCGCCCACGAAGTCGGCGCCGAAGGAGTTCATCGCCGCCGGCGTGGTCGGTGAGGTCACGGTCTGGATATCGCAACCGGCGACCGGCAGGCCCGCTGCCCGATCCGTCAGCCACGCGAAGGCGGCCGGTGCTCCGAGACCCCATTCGAAGGCGTGCGGGGACACCGCCGACGGAACGAGGTCACGGCGGTAGGTCACCGATGTGCCTGCCGCGCAATAGCTGTCGACGAGCCCGTCCGACGAGGCGATCGTGCTCAGCTCGTCGTCCACGGCGTTGTACACGTAGACCGGAGCGGTGGGAGCGGTCGCACCCAGGGTGCGCTCATCGATCAGCCGTTGGGTCAGCGGCGCGTTCAGCACGTCCTCCATCGGCACCGTCAGCAGCGTGCCGAAATCCAGGAACGGGAAGCTCACCAGGTTCTGCGGCGTGCAACTCGCGGCCGCACCGGCGAGACGCTGTTTACCCTCGGGAGTGAGCAACCGATTCATCATCGCGGCGAATTCCGGCGAATCCTGTTGCAGCGCCGCGATACCCACCGGCGGCAGACCCGCGACGGGGGTGCCGTTGCCGTTGCGGAGACCGGCGCGCAGATCCACCACCGGCGCCCCGACGGCCATCCCGGCGACGTACATATCCGGTGCGTAGTCCGGCTGCACCTGCGCGGCCCAAGCCGTCGCGATCCCGCCGCCGGAGTAGCCCCAGAACATCGCGGGCGCATCCGCCGCGAGCCCGAGCTCGGCGAAATTCTGCGCCGCCCGCACACCGTCGATCGCCACATAACCCGGCTCGCGGGGCGTCAGGAAATGGTTGTCCACCCCACCCAGATCCGGAACCGACACCGCCCAGCCTTGGTTGAGCCCGGCCGCGATCATCGGGACCTCACTCGCGGTGGTGGACAAGGTGATCGGGCCGCCCGCCCCGGAGAAGTCGAACCAGGGCGCGCCGGTCCGCAAGACCTGCGAGGGCATGCAATTGGGTGCGATGGCGTCGATCATGCTGTCGTAGGACAGGATCGCGGTGGGCGCTCGCCCGTGCTCACCCATCAACACCGTGGTCACCGCGGCGTACGGGTTGCCGTGGGAATCGGTGGTCCGATACAGCAGCTGCCAGGCCCGAACCCGCATGGGAATCAACTGAAGCGCGACCGGCGTGATCGGCCGGGTCCGCAATATGGTGCCCGGCGCGGTCGATTCGTAACCGGCAGGCGGCTGGTAGAAGGCGTCGGTGGTATTCGGAATCGCGGGCGCCGGTGTCGCGAGTACGACCAGAGCCGCGCAGGTCGTGGCGACGCTGAGAGCGAGTGCGGAAACCCTGGCCCGCCATCCCCGTCTCCGGCCGAATGCTTCCGACTGTCCGATCCCCGATGTCCGCATGGGCACACTGTAGAACGTGTTCCAGTTTGCGGTGCCGTTTTCGAACAGGCTCAGCGTGCGATGACAGCAGCTCTCGCGAGCCGGCGAGGAACGGCACCCACGAATGCCGATGCGGCGGGCCCCAGTGGGGTCCGCCGCATCGGCTTGTCGGCATCGCATGCCGACCTACTTCCCGTCACCGGTGGCCGCATCAGCCCGATTCACTCACGCTGCACGGAACAACCGGCCACCGGTGTCGCTCAGTTGGTCGCCTCCGCTCGGGCGTCGGTGGTGGGAGCCTCCGCCTTCGTGGTGGTGGTGGTGGTCGACGGCGCCGTCGTGGTGGGTTCCGTCGTCTCCGCCGGCGCCTCGGTGGTGGTCGGCGCGGGCGAGGTGGTCGTGACCTCCGGGGTGGTGGTCGCGGCCTCGCTCGGCGTCGTCGTCGGGGCCGTGGTCGACGGCTCGGCCTCGGGCTTCGGCTTCGCCGTCGTGGTCGTGGACGGCACGGTGGTGGTCGTGCCCTTGGCCGGTTCGGTCGTCGGAGCGGCCGACGTGGTCGACTCCGCCGCCTCGTAGGCCGCCGCCAGATCCGCCTCGGTGGGCTTGGAATTCGTATCCACCTGCTGGCCGGCCTGCGCCTGCTTGGCCAGGTGGGTGATCCAGGCCGCGGCGTACTCGGCCGAGGTCATCGGCTTGCCGTTGCCGGGGTCGGCGTCGTCCCAGTAGTCGAAGTGGTGACCGGTGTGGTTGGGGCCGAGGGTCTGCTTGTACGGATCGCTCAGGATCACCGGGATGGTGTTCTGGTTGGTCACGATCAGCCCGACGATCTCATTGAGGATCTTCTGCGGCAGGTACGCCAGCGGCGACATCTGATCCACCGCGATGGCGTCGGCCTGGGCCGAATCTTTCGGGGCGGGAGTGCCCGGCACGTACTCCGGATCCGAGACCCGCAGCAGCACCTCGAGGAAGGTTTCGTCGCTGGCCATCCAGTTCGGCTGCGAAGCGATATCGGCGAACGCGGTCATCGCGATCCGGCCGAGCACCACGGCGACATCCTGGCCGGTCGCGGGCGTCAGGCCCTCACGCTCGAGCGCGTCGACGTTGAGCTGCCTGCCCACGTTCACCGCCAGGTTGAGCAGTGAGATGTTCTCCGGAGCCGAGCAAGTGAGGTCGCCGTCGGAGCAGAACGAAGCGATCTTGCCGTTCAACGCACCGAAATCACCGCTGGTCCCGGGCAGCGCGCCCGAACCGGGCACCGGCTTCTGGCCGTTCTGGTACTTCTGGTCGAAGCCGTCCGGGTTGGCGAACGGGTCCTCCGCACCGGGGAACGGTCCGTCACCGGTGGAGCGGCCCGGATCGGCGAGGATCACCACGCCGAGCACGTTCTCGGGGTCGACGATGCCGTACCCGCCGTCCTGGCCGGGCTCCTGATGCCCGACCTCCATCGCGACGCGGCGCACCACATCGGCGCCCTCGCTGTAGCCGACGATGGAGAACTTCGTGTCCGGGCAGGCCGCCGCGATCTCCGACATCACCTGCTTGGCATTGGCGACACCGGCATTGACGGCGTCTTCGTAGCTGGCCATATTCGCCGGGTAGGCGATGTAGACCGCGGCGTAGGAGCCCTCGGCGACGTCGTCGCGGGGCGCGTTGACCACCGGATCGAGCCATTCGCTGCTGTGATCGCCCGACAGCGCCGCGGGCAGCGGATTGCCGTTGGCGTCCACCAGCATCGCCGTCGTGCCCTCACGCGGGGTGTCATTGCGGCCGGCCACCGAAATGGTGACCATATCGCGGCATTCGGTGACCGAGGCCACCAGCTGCGTATCCGCCTCGTCCGGTGCGGCGGTGAATGCGAACGTCGCGGCCACCGCCGCCGCCACCCCGAGCACCGCGGGCGCGGCAACGGCCGAGGCCAACCGATGTCGCGCGAAGAACTCACGAAGAGCCATGTCCGAACCCCAGTTTCCTGTAACCGACAAGTGGAAGGACAGGCCCCCCGACGGGCCATGTGTCACGTATGAGGTCGTGGGACGGGTACAGAGTGTTACTGGTGAGGTGTCAGGCAGCGAACGCTTCGGCGATCGCGTGGCTGTCCTCGTACATGTGATAGCGGCTGATCTTGCCGTCGGTGACGGTGAAATGCAGTGCGTAGGAGTTGGTGAACTTCTTGCCGGTGGCCTTGACACCGAACACGCAGGTGGCGAATACCACGGCGTCGTCACCCGGGGCGATCTTGCCGGTGATCTCGAACGCTTCCGGGGCCGTGAGCACCTGCGGGAATATGCCGAAGAACTCCTCTATTTCGGCCCGGCTGGAACGCTCGCCCGCCCACGGCACGTTCGCGGCGCCGTTCACCCGGAAATCGACCTCGTCAGCGAACTGCCCGAGCAGCGCACTCATATTGCCTGCGCCGAAGTTGGTGAAGAACTCGTCGACGACGTCGATGGTGGTGGACATCAGTGCGGCTCCTGACTTCTCGGATCGGAAAAGTGGTGGTCAGACGACAAGTGCGGTAGGGCCTGTCAACGGTGGTGGCCGAGCGGAACGGAATCCTCCTGGCGGACAAGGCTTGTTACCAACTAGGTGGTTGGATCATGGCACACGCCCAGGCACCTGTCCAACCAACCAGTTGGGTGGCTTGTTAACCTGTGCGTATGCCACGCGATTCCGCACGAACCAAGCAGCTACTGCTGGAGGCTGCCCATGCCGAGTTCGCCGAACACGGCATCGCCGGGGCCCGAGTGGACCGGATCGCGGCGGCCGCCGGCTGCAACAAGGAGCGCATCTACGGCCATTTCGGCAATAAGGAAGCCCTGTTCAGCGCCGTGCTCGCCAATGCGATGCTCGGACTGGCCGATACCGTCAAACCCGGCGAGAGCTCGGCTGCCGATCTGGTCGGCCGCGTATTCGACTACCACCGCGCCGACCCGTCGCTGCTGCGCCTGCTGATGTTCGAGGCCCTCTACTACGGCGACACCCTCGCCGACAGCAATGTGCACCGCCGCGACTGGTACACGCAGGTGAAAGCGGCTTTGGTGGAGCGAACCGGCCTGCCGGAACAGGAGATCGGCCGCACCCTGCTCACCCTCGTCGGCCTCGGCGCCTGGCCGGTGGCCATGCCCCAACTCGTGCGCCTGTTCCTCGGCGACACCGCCGACCCCGACGCCACCATGGCCGGCCTGCGAGATTTCCTCGCCGCCTTCGCCGACCGCGCCGCAGACCTGCCCTAGCCCCGCGCCATATCCACGAACCGGCTCAAATGCAGCTGATGCGCCACCGTGATCGTGGCCGTCGGACCGTTTCGGTGCTTACCGAGAATCAGGTCCGCCTCACCACCGCGCGGATCATCACGCTCGAACGCATCGGGGCGGTGCAGCAGGATGACCATGTCGGCGTCCTGTTCCAGCGATCCCGATTCGCGCAGGTCGGAGACCATGGGGCGCTTGTCGGTTCGCTGTTCGGGGCCACGGTTCAGCTGACTGATCGCGACCACCGGGACTTCGAGTTCCTTGGCCAGCAGCTTCAGGTTTCGGGAGAAATCCGAGACTTCCTGCTGCCGGGATTCGACCTTCTTACCGGAGGTCATCAGCTGGAGGTAGTCGACCACGACGAGCTTCAGATCATGGCGCTGCTTCAACCGCCGCGCCTTGGCCCGGATCTCCATCATCGTCAGGTTCGGTGAATCATCCACGAACAGCGGCGCCTCACTGATCTCACTCATCCGCCGCGCCAGCTTCGTCCAGTCGTCATCACTCATCCGCCCGGACCGCATATCCCCCAGCTTGATCTTCGCCTCCGCCGACAGCAAACGCATCACGATCTCGGTCCGGCTCATCTCCAGCGAAAAAATAACGCTCGCCAACCCATGCTTGATGGAACAACTCCGCATGAAATCCATTCCGAGCGTGGATTTACCCACACCAGGCCGCGCCGCGACGATGATCATCTGGCCGGGGTGGAGGCCGTTGGTGATTTCGTCGAGTTCGGTGAAGCCGGTGGGGACGCCGAGGGAGATGCCGCCGCGGCTGGCGATGGAGTCGATTTCGTCCATCGTGGGCTGGAGGAGTTCTTCGAGGGGGAGGAAGTCTTCGGTGGTTCGTCGTTCGGTGACCTCGTAGACCTCGGCTTGGGCGCGGTCGACGACCTCGGCGATGTCTTGGCCGTCGGCGCCGGCGTAGCCGTATTGCACGATGCGGGTGCCGGCTTCGACGAGGCGGCGCAGGATGGCCTTCTCGGCAACGATTTCGGCGTAGTAGCCGGCGTTGGCGGCGGTGGGGACGGTCTGGGTGAGGGTGACCAGGTAGGGGGCGCCGCCGATGCGTTTGAGTTCACCGCGGCGATCGAGGCCGGCGGCGACGGTGACGGGGTCGGCGGGTTCGCCGCGGCCGTACAGGTCGAGGATGGTGTCGTAGATCGCCTGGTGCGCGGGACGATAGAAGTCGCCGGGGCGCAGGGCCTCGACCACGTCGGCGATGGCGTCCTTGCTGAGCAGCATGCCGCCGAGCACGGACTGCTCGGCCGCCATATCGTGCGGTGGCTGACGCCCGAAATCCTCGCCGGGCGGTTCCGGCGGGAATTCGGTATGCCCACGGTCATCGACGACTGCCACCTGACTCGACCGTCCTCTCTACCCGACAGGGCTCACCCTATTGACGACTGGTTCTACCCCCGGGGTACGACAGATTCGGCGTGTCGGACAGGCATGACCAGCACCGTTGCCCGCCCCCGGACACGGGTTCAGTTACCGCTCCGGCACCCACCGGTTCGGGACCGCTCAGAGGCTTCGCGCACGGCGATGCGACGAACCTAGGCGACCGTGCATGCACATACCAAACCCACCTGTGCACACATCTGTGGATAACTTGTGGACTGTTTACCCAACGGTGTGCACCTCCTGTGCACTACTTGGGGAAAACCCTGGTCAGCTATCATAAACACGCAGATAGGTACGTATTTCCACAGGTGTGCATGTGTGGATAAATAAAGTCTCGGCGTGTCGGTGGAGTTGAACAGCCGGGCGTGTTGAGTTAACAGACGATGGACAAGCTATGAGGTGAATCACATTACGAGCGGTTGGTTTCCCTGGTGATCCACAACATGCACATCTGGGGATAACTTCGCGTATGACGGCAGCACGAAGCCACACCTCGGCTGCGGAGCAACCATTCGATGAGCAGAGCTAACCCCCGGCAATCAGCACGGGTAAAGCCCGGTGAACAGACAGCGCACAGTCGAAGGCCACCCCCGTGCGGAACACGGGCGTGGCCTTCGACTATGGATGTTGCGGCGCTGGAGCGCGGAATCAGCTCTCGGCAGCGACGACGTTCAGGTCGAACGTGGCAACCACATCCGGGTGCAGGTGCACCGAGATCTTGTGCTTGCCGGTCGACTTGATGTGCGACTTCGGCAGGTCGATGCTGCGCTTGTCCAGCACCGGGCCGCCGGCCGACTTCACCGCGGCGGCGACGTCGGCCTGGGTGACCGAACCGAACAGCTTGCCGGTGCCCGCGGTCTTCACGCTCAGCGAGACCGACTCCAGGCCCTCGATGGCCTGCTTCAGCTCGTTGGCGTGGTCCAGGTCGCGCACGCGACGGGCATCCTGCGCCCGGCGAATGCCCTCGACCTGCTTCTGCGCGCCACGGCTGGCGACGATGGCAAGGCCGCGCGGGAGCAGGTAGTTGCGCCCGTAACCGTCCTTGACCTCGACCGTGTCGCCGGGGGCACCGAGGTTGTCCACATCAGCGGTCAGAATGAGCTTCATTTGCGTGCCTCCCTTGCTCAGCGAGCCGTCGACACGTAAGGCAGCAGCGCCACCTCACGCGAGTTCTTGACGGCAACCGCGATGTCGCGCTGGTGCTGCACGCAGTTGCCGGTGACCCGGCGGGCACGGATCTTGCCGCGATCGCTGACGTACTTGCGCAGCAGCGCCGTGTCCTTGTAGTCGATGTTGACGAGTCCGGACTTGCTCTCCTTGCAGAACGTGCAAGCCTTCTTCTTGAGCACCTTTTCGCGCGCGGGCGCTTTAGGCATGGTCTTCTACTCCGTAATCTTGGTGGCCCGCCGTCGCGGGCCGATATGAGCCGTTGTCAGAACGGCGGTTCGTCATCCATGCGGCCGCCCCCGAAGGAGCCGGCCGCGGGCGCGCTGCCCCACGGGTCGTCGGCGGCACCCTGGCCACCGGAACGCCCACCACCACTGTTGGCCTGCTGGTAGTTGCCACCACCGCCGCCGGAACCACCGGAGCCGCCGGATCCGAATCCGCCGCCGCCCCCGCCGCCACGGGTGGTCTTGTTGACCTTCGCGGTGGCGTATCGCAGCGAGGGACCGACCTCGTCGACCTCGAGCTCGACGACCGTGCGCTTCTCACCCTCGCGGGTTTCGTAGGAGCGCTGCTTGAGTCGTCCGCTCACGATCACACGAGAACCCCTGGTCAGGCTCTCGGCGACATTCTCCGCGGCCTCGCGCCAGATGTTGCAGCGCAGAAACAGCGCTTCGCCGTCTTTCCATTCATTGGTATTACGGTCGAACACGCGGGGCGTGGAGGCGACGGTGAAGTTCGCCACCGCGGCGCCCGCGGGCGTGAATCGAAGCTCGGGGTCGGCCGTCAGATTTCCGATGACGGTGATGACCGTGTCGCCTGCTGCCATGAGGTTCCTCCTGCTCGGTGTGCAGTTCCCGGGTGCACTCGCTTGTCGTGCTAGAGCCTAGAGACAGGCACCGACCAAACACGGATCAAACGAGAACCGGAAGAACTACTTGTCGTGGCGCAGGACCTTGGTGCGCAGCACCGACTCGTTGAGACCCAGCTGGCGGTCGAGCTCGCTCACGGTGGCGGGCTCGGCGGTCAGGTCGATCACGGCATAGATGCCCTCGGCCTGCTTGCGGATCTCGTAGGCGAGCCGGCGGCGGCCCCAGATGTCGACCTTGTCGACCTTGCCGCCATCGGTGCGAACCACGCTGAGCATGTTCTCCAGGTTCGGACCAACGGTGCGCTCGTCCAGGCTCGGGTCGAGGATGACCATTACTTCATAATGACGCACGGACCAATCACCTCCTGTGGACTAGGAAACGGCCACGGACGGTCCGTGGCAGGAGGGTCGTCGCGTCAGCAACCCGGCAAGGTTACCTGACCAGGTATTGACCGGCGAAATCGATCCCCTCGCCACTACGCTTGTCGGTATGCCGAACGGTCCCGCAGCAGGCGAGCTCGTCGCCGGTCGCCTGCCCCGGGTGGGGCCGGCAACGGTCGCGGTGCTGCTGTGCGGGCTGACGCTGCTGGCCGCGTTCTGGAACAAGGCGCGCTGCGCCGGGGCGCCGTTCCGGCCGGACGGGCGTTCGATCGCCTTCGATCTGTTCAAGGATTCGCGGGTCTGCTATTCCGATATCCAGTTCCTGTGGCTGGGCCGCGATATCGACCAGCACGTCTTTCCTTATATCCATGGCGGCATCACCGGTGACGGCGCGCTGGTCGGCGGCGCGGTCGAATATCCGGTGCTCAGCGGGCTGCTGATGTGGCTTGGCGCGCTGGGCGCCGACAACGACGCCATGTTCCTGCTGCATTCGGCGCTGCTGCTGGCGCCGTTCGCGCTGCTCACCGCCTGGCTGCTGGGCCGGATGGCGGGCTGGCCCGCGCTGCTGTGGGCGGTCGGGCCGCCGCTGGTGCTGTATGCCTTCCACAACTGGGAACTGCCGGTGGTGTGCACCGCGGTCGCGGCGATCTATGTGGTGACGATGCTGCCCCGGTATTCGCTGCGCACCAGGGCGGTGCTGGCCGCGGTGCTGCTGGCGATCGGGTTCTGCCTGAAGCTGTATCCGGGGATCTTCGTCCTGCCGCTGATGGCGTACGTGCTCACCGGTGGCGCCGACGCCGGCAGCGCCGGTCTGCGTGATCGCCGCTTCGATGTGCGCGGCGCGCTGCTGACGGGTGCGGCGGCGCTGGTCACGGTGGTGGCGGTCAATCTGCCGTTCGCGCTGGCCGGATATGAGGGCTGGCGGGCCTCGATCACCTTCCAGCAGCTGCGTCAGGCCGATATCACCACCAATTCGATCTGGTATTGGGGTCTGCGGCCGCTGTTCGGGCCGGACGCGGTGAGCGAGCAGAACTTCCAGCAGGTCGTCTCGGGCGCCTCGCCGGCATTGATCCTGGTGTCGTTCGCGCTGGCGATGTGGCTGGGGTGGCGGCGGTTCGGCACGACGGGCGTGTTCCCGTGGGTGGGTGTGAGCGGCGCGATGCTGTGTGGATTCCTGTTGTTCCACAAGGTGCATTCGCCGCAATACACGCTGTGGATCATTCCGTTCCTGGTGCTGCTGCGGGTGCCGTGGACGCTGGTCGGGGCCTATCTGGTGGCGGACGCGGCCATCGGCGTCGGCGTGTTCCGGTACTTCTATGCCCTCGGCACCGGCAACGCGGTCGAGGCGAGCGAGGCCGTCGTGCAGTTCGGGGTGTGGGGCCGGGCCGGACTGCTGCTCGTGCTGTTCTTCGTGTTCGTGCGGGCGGGCACGCGCGTCGAAAGACCTTCCGTCCCACCGGCTCCCCGCCGCGACTCCGGCGAACTGGTACCCGTCGGCTGAGCACGCGCCGGCGGCCGAGCGACTGACCATCGCGGCGCGGACAATGGTGCGATGGACGATCCCGCCGATATCGAGACCACCCGCACCGCCTACGACGGCGTGGCCGGACTCTACGCCGACCTCGTCACCGGCCACCTGGAACGCAACCCGTTCGACCGCGCGATGCTTGGCATCTTCGCGGAATTGGTGCGCGCCAACGGTTCCGGCCCGGTCGCCGATATCGGTTGCGGGCCCGGCCGGCTGACGGCGCATCTGAACGAACTCGGGCTCGACGTGTTCGGGATGGATCTGTCGCCGGAGATGATCGCGCTGGCCAACCAGTTCTACCCGGGCCTGCGCTTCGGGATCGGCACCATGGAACGGCTGGATCTGCCCGACGGCTCGCTGTCCGGGCTGCTCGCCTGGTATTCGCTCATCCACCTGCCGCCGGCGCGGGTGCCCGAGGTCCTCGCCGGATTCCACCGGGTGCTGGCCGACGGCGGGTACGCGCTGCTGGCCTTCCAGGCGACCGACCCGCCCGAGCTCATCACCGCGTTCGACCACAAGGTCACCGAGGCCTACCGCTGGTCGCCGGAGCATCTGCTCGAGCTGCTGGTGGCGACGGGGTTCGCGCCGGTGACCCGGATGGTGCGGGAACCGGAGCCGGACGAACGATTCGGTCAGGCCTATCTGCTGGTGACCAAGGACCCGGCGGCCGCCTGAAATTTCCCCTCCCGAGCAAAACTAGAACGTGTTACATTCACTTGTATGGCACCGACGCCGATCGATGACGCCGCGTCCGCACATTGGCGATTAACGCGGTACGCGGCGCATTCGAACGCGACGGGCCGGGCACGCGGTTTACCGTCCGTAGACCGGAAAACCGAACATTATGCAACCCGTTCCAGGGCATAGGGAGACCAGAACCGCCATGCGTACCGAAATCTGCGACCGCCTGGGGATCGAGTTCCCCATCTTCGCCTTCACCCATTGCCGCGATGTGGCGGCCGCGGTCAGCAATGCCGGCGGTCTCGGGGTGCTCGGCGCGGTGGGCTTCACCGCCGAACAGCTCGAGGTCGAGCTCACCTGGCTCGACGAGCACGTCGGCGACAAGCCCTACGGCGTCGACCTGGTGATCCCGTCCAAGTACGAGGGCAAAGGCATCGACGGACTCTCCCCCGAGGAGCTCGAAGCCGAGCTCGCCAAGCACGTTCCGCAGGGCCACCGCGATTTCGCGGCCAAGCTGCTTGCCGATCACGGTGTGCCGGAACTGCCCGCCGACGAGGTGCATCCGCAGCTGCTGGGCTGGACCGCCACCACCGCCGCCCCGCAGATCGAGGTGATCCTGCGGCACCCGAAGGCCAAGCTGGTGGCCAACGCGCTGGGGACGCCGCCGCCGGATGTGGTGAGCAAGATCCAGGAGTCGGGGCGGTTGATCGGCGCGCTGTGCGGTTCGGTCAAGCACGCGCTCAACCACAAGGCCGCGGGTCTGGATTTCGCGGTCTGCCAGGGCACCGAGGGCGGCGGCCACTGCGGTGAGGTGTCCTCGCTGGTGCTGTGGCCGCAGGTGATCGACGCGGTCGGCGATATGCCGGTGCTGGCGGCGGGCGGTATCGCCGACGGCCGTCAGGTCGCGGCGGCGATGGCGATGGGCGCGGCCGGCGCGTGGACCGGTTCGATCTGGCTCACCGTCGAGGAGGCCAATGTGCCGCCCGCGCAGATGCAGACGCTGATCGAGGCCAGCAGCCACGACACCGTGCGTTCGCGGGCGTGGACCGGTAAGCCCGCGCGCATGCTGCGCAATGACTGGACCGAGGCGTGGGAGCAGGCCGACACCCCGGATCCGCTGCCGATGCCGTTGCAGATGATGGTCGCCCTCGACGGCGTCAAGCGCGGGCACAAGTACCCGGAGGCCGCCAAGGACGTGAACTTCAATCCGGTCGGTCAGGTCGTCGGCATGATGAACAAGGTCGAGCGTTCCTCCGATGTGATGGCGCGGCTGGTCGAGGAGTACGTGGAGGCCTGCGAGCGGCTGAACAAGCTCAACGGCGCGCTGTGAGGTAGTCACCAGACAGGAAGGCCGCCGGACCGAGGGGTCCCGGCGGCCTTTTCCGTTCGGCGGCACTGAGTTTCGCCGCGCCTATCGGGGGCTACCGAGGCGCCGTCACGGCGGTCCGGAGAATCGCTCCCGTGGGGCAGCCCGGAAAACCCGCCGGACGGAGGGACGGTCGGGAATGCCGACGCCCGTCAGGCAGTCGCGGCCTGCGTGGAATCGGGCTCCTCGGCCGCGTCCAGCAATTCCGCGAAGCGGGCGAGGACCTTCTCGTGATACATGCCGAAGAGGTCTTCGAAGAGCGCGAGCTGCGCCTCGGAGGGACCGGAATCGGACTCCCACACCGCCATCATCGCCCGCCACACCAGCACGTGCAGGTCGGCGGCGCCGGCGAAGTAGGCCTCGATCGCCTCGGGCACCTCGAGCACCATCTCGCCGATCGAGTTCAAGATCGCGCGCTGCATGCTGGAGCCGAGCGCGGTGAGCAGCTTGCGGACCAGGCCGATCTCCACCGAGAGGATTTCGCGGTAGTCCGGAACCTCCAGGCGGGCAAGCGCTTCCAGGGTGTCGATATCGGCCTTGAGCTCGGCCGGGTCGGTGTCGCAGCGGCCGGCGGTGTAGGCCAGCAGCGCGTCCATCACGATGCCGCGCTCCACCTCGACGATGTCGCGGAACATCTCGATCGCGACCTCGGGCATGGGCACCGAGTACCGGAACAGATGCCGGTAGACGTCGATGCCGCCGAGTTCGCGGACGTCGCGAATGGTGAAGCCTTTGCCGCGGCGGGCGTCGACGAAACCGTAGGACTCCAGCCTGCCGAGGGTGAGCTGTGCGGTGGCACGGTTCATCTCGAATTCGTCGGCGACCTGGCGCACCGAGGGCATCAGTTCGCCGGGCCGGTACTCCCCCGCGGCGACCCGGCGTGCCAGCTCATCGGCAGCGTCGGCGACCACCGTCCGGGATCCCATCCTGCACCCTCACCTTCGTCCATACGTCCCAGACAGTCTAGGCGCAATGTGCCAGACTGCACATGGATACTACGGGTCGGCGCAGTGTGAGGTGAATCATGACCACTCGATGGGGCAATGGCCGGGCGAAAGGCCGCCCCGACGGCACGCCGCCGATGAGCCGCGCGGTGCGCAATGCCAGGATGGCGGCCATTCCGGTGGCTTATGCAGGGCGGCGGGCGGCCGGGGCGGGCCGGCGCGCGCTCGGTCGTTCGGCCGAGGAAGTGGATCGGGAGATCCAGTTGCGGACCGCCCAGCACATCTTCGAGGTGCTCGGTGAGCTGAAGGGTTGCGCGACCAAACTCGGTCAGCTGCTGTCTATTTATCAGCTCGCATTGCCCGAAGATATAGCCGGTCCCTATCAGATTGCCTTGACCCGGCTCCAGGACGCCGCGCCGGTCATGTTGCCGCCGACGGTCGATGCGGCGCTGGCCGCGAGCATGGGCGGGGGCTGGCGGGGCGCGTTCCGCGAGTTCGACGATCGGCGCGCGGCGGCGGCCTCGATCGGGCAGGTGCATCGCGGGGTGTGGCACGACGGCAGGCCGGTGGCGGTCAAGATCATGTATCCGGGCGGGCGCGCTGCGGTGGAGGCGGATCTGACTCAACTGCGGCGCATTTCGACGCTCGCGTCGGTGTTCCTGCCCGGCGCCGACGTCAAAGCCGTCACCGAGGCGATCTGCGAGTGTGTGCGCGACGAACTCGATTACGGTGCCGAGGCCGCCAACCAGCAGGCCTTCGCCGCCGCCTTCGCGGGTGCACCCGAGTTCCATATCCCGGCGGTGGTCGAGCAGCGCGGCGATGTGCTGATCACCGAATGGCTCGACGGTACGCCGGTCTCGCGGATCATCGCCTCCGGCAATGCCTGCGAACGTGATCGCGTCGGCAAGCTGATGACGCGGTTCGTGCTGTCCGGCTGGCAGCACGATCTGCTCTACGGCGATCCACATCCGGGCAATTTCCGGCTGCTGCCCGACGGGCGGCTCGGGATCGTCGATTTCGGTGCCTGCTCGCCGTGGCCGAGCGAATTCCGCGCCCTCGCCTACGATTTCTGCGATGCCTTCTTCACCGGCGGCCCGGCCGAACTCGAAGCCGCCGTGCGCGCACACGGTTTCGTCGATCCCGGCCATCCCCTCGACGCCGATGCGTTGGTCGCCGCGCTCGGCGAATGCGGTGAGCCGCTGCGGCACAACTCCTTCCACCTGACCACCCGCTGGCTGCGCAGGCAGGTGCTGCGGACGACGAATCCGCGACTGTCGAATGTGGTGCGCGAGCTGGCCATGCCCGCGCCGTTCACGCCCTTCGCCCGCGCCGGGCTGACCCTGATCGGCGCGTTGAGCCAGCTCGAGGCCGAGGTCTCCTACCTGGACGAGGTGGTGCGCGCGCTGCCGTTTCTGGACGAGGTGTTCCAGCGGGCCGGCACGCTCAGTGCGGGGCGGGCGGGCGAGCCGAGTGCGCAGCGGCGGTTGCGGGTGGTACCGATCGGGTGAGGGGGCATCTGTCGCAGTGCGGCCGCTGCGGCCCGATCGACGGGTAGTGTCCCAGACAATCCGACGCAGGGTGTCTCAGCAATCGTCCGATGATGCCGCCACCTGGTAACAGCTCAGTGCGACAACCACTCTCGCCACATCGGCCGGATCAGATCGGCCAGCACCGTGTAGCCGTCCGTGTCCGGGTGCGCGCCGTCGCCGATGCGGACCTCGTGGCGCCAGATCGGATCGGTGCTCAGCGGCTGATGGACCCGCGCGTACGGCACCTGAGCAGTGGCGCAGAGCTCGGCGAAGCGGGCGTCGAGGGCGGCGGTGCGGGCATTGTGCTCGTCGTCGTCGACCGGTGGCGGTGCGACGACCAGCGCGGGCCAGCCGCGGTCGGCGGCCTCGGCGAGCAGGGCGGTCAGGTTGGCGACCGAATCGGCGGCGGCGGCCCGCGTGCGGCCGTTCTCGATCGTGGTGTCGTTGACGCCGAGGGAGAACACCACGCGCGCGTCGACGTCATCGGGGAGTCGCGGCAGGGATTCGGCCAGCCAGCGCGCCCGGATCTGGGTGGAGGTCTGCCCGCGCACCCCGAGGTTGTACGCGGTCACCGGGTGACCGCAGGCGTGCGCGTCGGCGACCAGGCGCCCGGTCCACCCGAGCGCCGATCGATCACCGGCGCCTGCGACGAAGGAATCGCCGACGAAACAGATACGGGTATCGCGAAGCATCCGACGATCATGCCCTGCGCCGTCGGTGGCCAGCTGCGCCCAGTGCAATAAGATCGCGGTGTTCGTTCGGGAGGGAGTGATCGTGGCAGGGGAATCGGAGCGGCGCGCGGCCGCCCCGCAATGGTTCGCGGACCTGCTCGGCAGCCGGCACTGGATTCGCCGCACCGAGCCGTTTCCGCACGTCTACGCGCGCGATGTATTCGCGCCGGAGTTCTATCAGCGCTTGGCCGAGGAGTTCGAGCGCGCCCGCCGCGAGCACGCCGACCGGTTCGCCAAGGTCGCCGACAACTATGGGGCCAGCGGTATCCGGTTGACGGAGCTGAGCAACGGCCCGCTGGCGGTGTTCCAGTCCCGCGAATGGCACGACATGATCGCGGGCGTGGCCGGGGTCGCCGCGACCGGTGACGTCGAGGCGTCGCTGCACAGCCATCCGGTCGACAGCCCGCGCGGCTGGCCGCACAACGATCTGGCCCCGGCCTGGTTCGCCGGCGCCGCCCCCGGGCCGGGTGAGGTGCGGGTGCCGGAACCGGACGTCGACACCAAGACCGGCCCGCGCCGCGCCGGCATCCACGCCAGGGAAACGGTGCGGGCGGTGACCCTGCTGTTCTATCTGGCCAACGAGCCGTGGGAGCCGGGTGGCGGCGGCGAGACGGCGCTGTTCAGCCGCGGTGAGCGCGGGGCGCGCCCGGCGAGAACGGTGCCGCCGCTGAACAACTCGCTGGTGATGTTCGAATGCACACCGCGCTCCTGGCATGCCTTCGCCGGTGCCAATACCGCCGAACGCAATTGCGTGGTGATGTGGCTGCACCGGCCGAAGGCCGAGGTGGTGCGGCGTTGGGGAGGAGACCGCATTGTCCAGTGGTGAGCGCCGCGTCTGCCTGATCACCGGGGCGGGCGGCAGGCTAGGTGACGCGTTCTGCCGCGCGCTCTACACCCAGTACGACATCGTCGCGGTCTGCCGCAATCGGGTGCCGGCGGCGCCGTCTCAGGAGGAGTGGTTCGTCGATCCGCTCGAACCCGATCGCGAGGTCCCGCAGAACGCCTCGCGGGTGTTCATCGTGCGTTCGGACCTGACCGAGCCGGGCGAGCCGGAACGGGTCGTCGACCTGGCGCTGGCGCGGTTCGGCCGGGTGGATCTGCTGGTGAACAATGCGGCGGACATGTCGCTACACCCGCTCGGCGTGGTCGACGGTGCGGCCGCGCTGGACGCGTTCTCGTCGGTGTTCACGCTGAATGTGGAGGTGCCGCTGCGATTGGCGACGCGGCTGGCGCAGCGGTCGTGGCTGCACGACGACGCGGCCAATCGGGCCCGTAACCGCAATATCGTCAATGTCTCCAGCATGTCGGGATCCGAGGTGTTCGGCGGTCAGACCCTCTACGGCACGTCCAAGGCCGCGCTCAACAAGCTGACGCGCCACCTGGCCGATGAGTTCGACGAGTTCGGCGTGCGGGTCAACGCGATCGCGCCGGACGCGTTCCCCGGCGCCATCTCAACCACGAAGGTGGTGCGCGCCATCATCGAACTCGACAGCGGCGAGATGACGGGCAATGTGTTCAGCGTCGTTCCGCCAGAAGGACCGCCCGTCGGACGGCACGCGCGGGCCACCGCCGGCTGAGCCCGGCCGCCGATACCACTTCACATCTGTCTGGGCAACCGATCGGCCCGGATCGGTGCGGCGTGTTGGTGTGTATCGTCCGCCTCGGCCTCCTGCATACTCACCTGCAGTGAGCGAGGGTGGCCGGCGTAGCTTCAACTCGATCCGAAAGTACCGATACGACATGCGAGTCGATGGGCGGGAAATCCCGGTCACGGGCAGCCTGCTGCAACCGTTGACCCGGCGGACCAGTGACATCGTCCGTGTCGTACTGGCCGCGATCGGCGTCGGGGTGGTGATCGCGGGTTCGCTGATCACCCGGCCGGAGTGGCTGGCACTGGAACGTTCGGTCTCCAATATCGTCGGGTTCCTCAATCCCGACCAATCCAATCTGGTCTACCTGCTCTACGGCATCGCCATCCTGATCCTGCCCTTCGCCATCCTGATCGAGCTGGTGCTGGGCAGGCAGTGGAAACTGCTGGCCGGATACGCGGCGGCCGGACTGGTGGCGGGCCTGCTGCTGTCGATCACCGGGACGGGTCTGTCGGCGCCGAAATGGCATCTGCAGGTGCCGGACAAGCTGGACAACACCTTCTTGCAGCAGTTCCTCGACGATCCGCGCTGGATCGCGATGCTGGCCGCGGTGCTGACGGTGTCGAGCCCGTGGCTGCCGGTCCGGGCCCGGCGCTGGATGTGGTTTCTGCTGCTGGCCTTCGCGCCGATCCATCTGGTGGTCAGCACCGTGGTGCCGGCCAGGGCGATGTTCGGGCTCGCGGTCGGCTGGCTGGTCGGCGCGGTGATCGTGCTGGTGGTCGGCACGCCCGCGCTGGAGGTGCCGCTCGATGCGGCGGTGCGGGTGCTGGCCAAGCGCGGTTTCACCGTCACCGCGTTCACCGTGGTGCGGCCCTCGGGGCCCGGTCCGCTGGTGTTGTCGGCGGCGGTGGCCGGGCCGGAACGCCAGCTCACCGTCGAGTTGTACGGCAAGAATCAGCGCAGCCACGGTGCGCTGCGGCAGCTGTGGCGCTGGCTGACATTCCGGTCCAGCGAAACCGCGCCGCTGCACGGTTCGATGCATCGCGCGGTGGAGCACCGGGCGTTGATGGCCATCGCGGTCGGCGATCTGGGGATGGCGGCGCACGCGCCGGTGGCGGTGGCGTCGCTGGATCGCGGCTGGATGCTGTACGCGCATACGGTGCCGCGCGGTCAGCCGCTGGCCGAGCTCGGCGAGGAGGTGCTGCCCGGACTGTGGCAGTCGCTGGACTCGCTGCACCGGCGGCAGATCGCGATCGGCGAGTTGCGCCCGGACGAGATCCGCATCGATGACGGCGTCGCCCGCTTCGGCGGTTTCGTCGGCGCCGAACTCGGTGCCTCCGACGCCCAGGTGCAGTCCGATGTGGCGCAGCTGCTGGTGTCGACGGCGTCGGTCTTCGGCCGCGAGGCCGCGGTGCGTGCGGCGATCGCGAGCCTCGGTGAGAAGGCGGTGCTGACCGCGTCGCGCAGGCTCACCCGCTCGGGCATGCCGTCGGGAATCCGGAAATCGGTGCCGGAGTGGAAGTCGGTGACGGCGAGTACCCGCGAGGAGGTGCGCAAGCAGACCGGCCAGGACCGCATCGAGGCCGAGCAGATCACCCGGTTCAGCCGCAAGAGCATCATCCAGCTGGTCCTGCTGATCGGCCTGGTGTACGTGGCCTATCCGTTCATCAGCGCCGTGCCGACGTTCTTCAGTCAGCTGCGCACCGCGAACTGGTGGTGGGCGCTGGCCGGTCTGGCGTTGTCGACGCTGACCTATATCGGCACCGCGGCGGCGTTGTGGGCGTGCGCGTCGGGTGTGGTGAGCTTCCGCAATCTGGTGATCATGCAGGTGGCCAACACCTTCGCCGCGACCACCACCCCGGCCCGGGTCGGCGGCCTCGCGCTGAGCGTGCGGTTCTTGCAGAAGGGCGGCCTCGGCGCCGTGCGCGCGACGGCCGCGGTGGCGTTGCAGCAGGCCGTGCAGGTGATCACGCACATCAGCTTGCTGGTGTTCTTCAGTATCGCGGCCGGGACGTCGGCGGATCTGTCGCATTTCGTGCCGGATGCGACCATCCTCTACCTGCTCGCCGGCGTCGGCGTCGGCATCATCGGCACCTTCATGTTCGTGCCGAAACTGCGGCGCTGGTTGAACACCTCGGTGCGGCCGCAGTTGCAGGAAGTGCTCGGCGAGCTCACCGATCTGGCCCGCGATCCGAAGCGGTTCGCCATCATCATCGCCGGCTGCGCGGCCTTGACGCTCGGTCAGGCGCTGGCGTTGTGGGCGAGTGTGGAGGCCTTCGGCGGCGGGACGACCTTCGTCACGGTCACCATCGTCACAATGATCGGTGGCACCCTGGCCTCGGCGGCGCCGACCCCCGGTGGTGTCGGCGCGGTCGAAGCCGCGTTGATCGGTGGTCTGGCCACCTTCGGCCTGCCGATCGAGATCGCGGTGCCGTCGGTGCTGCTGTACCGGGTGCTGACCTGCTGGTTGCCGGTGTTCTGCGGCTGGCAGGTCATGCGCTGGATGACCAACAAGAACATGATCTGAGCCCCGTGGACAGATGCGCCCACCTCTGGGCGGCAACGAATTTCGCTGTCACGCAGAGGTGGGCGACTATCCCCGGGGCGGCATGGCCGACGACGGTCCGGTTCCGCCGTCAATCATGCTGTGGGCGACACGGATTCACGTGAAACCTACGAATGGCTGTTGCGCAGCTCGACTTTCACGACCTTGCCGCTGGCATTGCGCGGCAGTTCCGGGACCACCACGAGTTCCTTCGGGTGCTTGTACCGGGCCAGGTTCTCGTTGAGGAACGGTTCCAGTTCGGCCAGGGTCAGCTCGGCGTCCGGGTCGGTGAGGGCAACGACCGCGACCGGGACCTCACCCCACTTCTCGTGCGGACGCCCGATGACGGCGGCCTCCCGGATCTGCGGATGGGCGAAGAGCACGTTCTCCACCTCGGCGCAGTAGATGTTCTCGCCGCCGGAGATGATCATGTCCTTCTTGCGGTCCACCACATAGATGAAGCCCTCCTCGTCCTGGCGGACCAGGTCGCCGGAGTGGAACCAGCCGCCGGCGAAGGCATCGGCGGTGGCTTCGGGCTTGTTCCAATAGCCCTGCATGAGTGTCGGTCCGCGGTAGACGATCTCGCCGACCTCACCGGGGGCGACGTCATTCATCTCGTCGTCGACGATGCGGGCCTGGATGGTCGGGATGGGCTTGCCGACGGAACCGAGCTTGCGGATCGCGTCCTTGCCCTCGAGCACGCAGGTGATCGGCGACATCTCGGTCTGCCCGAACACCGCGACGTTGAACGCGTCCGGGAAGCAGTCGGCCATGGCCTGCAGCACCGTGTCGGAGGCCGGCGCGGCGCCCCAGCTGAGCGCCTTCAGGGCGAGCTTGCGTTCTTTGACGGTCGGTTCGGCGCAGATCAGCTGCCACTGCGCGGGCACACAGAACGCCGTGGTCGCCTGCTCGGCCTCGAGGGCGTCGAGGAATTCGGTGGCGTCGAAGGCGCCGAGCGGATGCAGCACGGTCTTGGCACCGAGCATGAAATACGGTGCGAGACTGCCCAAGCCCGCGATGTGGAACAGCGGGGAGGTGCAGAAACCGATCGACTCCTGATCGATGGCCAGCGCCCGGATACAGGTCAGCGCCTGGGCGTTCATATTGGCGTGCGACAGGATCGCGCCCTTGGGGCTGCCGGTGGTGCCCGAGGTGTACATGATCAGGCTCGGGGTGTCTTCGGGGATGTCGAGCGGGGTATGCGGCTGCCCCTGCTCGGCGATCAGTTCGTCGTAGCCGAGCACGCCGTCGCCGGACTGCCCGCCGATGACGATGCAGTTCTCCAGCGATTCCACCTGCCCGCGGACCGCGGCGGCCAGCGGCTGCAGCACGGTGTCGGTGACGATCACCTTGGCGCCGCTGTCGGAGGCGATGTAGGCGACCTCGGGCGGGGTGAGCCGGAAGTTCACCGGGACCGCGATGGCGCCGAGGGCGTTGATGCCGAAGACCGACTCCAGGTATTCGGGGTAGTTCAGCGCCAGGATGAGCACCCGGTCACCGAAGCCGACGCCGCGGCGGGCCAGCGCGTCGGCGAACTTCAGCGAGCGTTCGTGCAGCTGCCGCCAGGTGGTGTCGGCGCCGCGGAACCGCACCGCGACCTCGTCGGGCCGCATGGCCGCGTGGGTCGCGAGCTGGTTGTTCCAATGATTGCGCCGCGATCTGATCGGCTCGTCCAACGCTTGCACACCGGTGGTCATCCAGGCACTCCTCTCCCGCACGGTGGCCGCCGGAGCGTCCGGCGGTGGTGACGGGCTCAACCTGTGCGAAGAATAACAAGTAACTTACCCGGCAACAAGGATTCGTGCTGCTGATTCGGCGTTAATCTTGCGGTTCTACGGCTGCGGACGCCGGTCTGACCATATCCGCAGGCTATCGGCGGTTTATCGGGCTCGACAGAAAGAGGCGCCGAGCCAGCAGGAACGCGGCCGTATGCGAATCACCACTCACTTACAGCTTGTCGAGAGGTTGATTCGCGTGTCACGATCTCCCCGAAAGCGGGTGCGCCCGCGAGGAGCAGAGGGAGAAACAATGCTGCGGACCAGGTTCACCGAGACCTTCGGCGTGGAACATCCGATCGTGCAGGGCGGCATGATGTGGGTCGGGCGCGCCGAACTGGTCGCGGCCGTCGCCAACGCGGGCGGGCTCGGCTTCATCACCGCCCTGACCCAGCCCACCCCCGACGACCTGCGCCGCGAGATCGCGCGCACCCGGGAGCTGACCGATAAGCCGTTCGGCGTCAACCTCACCATCCTGCCCTCGATCAACCCGCCCCCGTATGCCGAATACGTGCAGGCGATCATCGACAGCGGCGTGAAGATCGTGGAGACCGCGGGCAGCAACCCCGAACCGTTCCTGCCCGCCTACCGCGACGCCGGCATCAAGGTGCTGCACAAGTGCACCAGCGTGCGGCACGCGCTCAAGGCCGAGCGGATCAGCGTGGACGGCGTGAGCATCGACGGCTTCGAATGCGCGGGCCACCCCGGCGAAGACGACGTCCCCGGCCTGGTCCTCATCCCCGCCGCCGCCCGCGAGCTGAGCATCCCGATGATCGCCTCCGGCGGCATCGCCGACGCCCGCGGCCTGGTTGCCGCGCTGGCCCTGGGCGCGGACGGGGTCAATATGGGCACCCGCTTCCTGTGCACCCAGGAGTCGTGCATCGACCACAAGGTCAAGGAGCGCATCGTCGCGGGCAGCGAACGCGACACTCAGCTCATCTTCCGCACCATGCGCAACACCGCCCGCGTCGCCGACAACGAGGTCAGCCGCAAGGTGGTCGAAATCGAGAAGGCCGGCGGCACTTTCGAGGACGTGCGCGATCTGGTCGCCGGCGCCCGTGGCCGCCGCGTCTTCGACGAGGGCGATCTGGACGCGGGCATCTGGTCGGTCGGCCTGTGCCAGGGCCTGATCCACGACATCCCCACCTGCGCCGAACTCATCGAGCGCATGGTGAGCGAGGCGGAGCAGCTGATCACCGCGCGGCTCGCGGAGACCGTCGTCGTCAGCTGATCCGCTGGATGCCGGGGTGCGCGTTCGGCATCCCGGCATTTGCACCGGAACGACCCGCGCAGGTCGCGACGCTACCCGAGTGGGCGATGGCTGGGCGGGCCGCGCACTGTGGTGTGCCGTCCGACGCTCAGTGGTGCCGCGCCGCCAGCGCTGATACCGCGTCGTGGTCGTGGGCGGCGACCACTTCGATGCCCTCGGGGAGGGCGTGCAGGCGGTGGATGGTGGCGAAGGTGGCGTCGCGGTCTTCGTCGAACAGCAGGCCGGGCATGGGGGCCTTCTCGCGGATCAGCTCGATCTGGAGCTTGTTCCAGACGGCGTCACCGGCCAGCAGGACACGCGAGCCGTCGTCCACGGCGAGTAGGGCGCCGATGCTGCCGGGGGTGTGGCCGGCCAGGTCGACCAGGATCACCGAGCCGTCGCCGAAGAGGTCCTTGCTGCGGTGGAAGGTGAGCACCGGTGGGCCGTCGAGTTCGAACGGGGCGCAGGGGCGGTGGTCCAGCGTGGCCCGCACCACCGACATCGGGGCGTGCGGGCCGGTCTTCGCCCAGGCCAATTCTGTTGCGGGCAACTTGATCTCGATCGAGGCGGGCAGCTCGAACAAGCCCGAGACGTGGTCCCAGTGCAGATGGGTCGGCAGCACGAAATCGATATCGGCGACTGCGATATCGCGGGCGGCGAGCGCATCGGACAGGCCGAGCACCGGCTTGTCGGGGGCGACCAGCAGCGGGATGGGGAACGGCAGTCCCGGCAGCACCCGGCTGTGCGGGTCGGCGCACAACGCGGGGTCGACCAGGAAACGGGCGCTGCGATGTTCGACCAGATACGAACCCATCGCCATCGGCAGCTCACGCAGACTGCGCACACCCTCGGCGACGATGGTGGCGGGCGCCGACATGGTCGCCTGCGGAATCACTCGCAACCGGACGTTCGTCCGAGCCGGCGGTAGCGGCGCCTGCTCGATACTCGCCAGCAATCCGGTATCGGGGCGGCGCGGTCGCAGCAATCGGGGTGGCGTCGCCGCCAGGGCCGCGCAGCAACGCAGCAGGGTCGGCACGGTCGGAATACGCCCTTCGCGGATATCGGCCACGCTGCCACGGTAGGCGATCCGGCGTGTCGGCGAAAGGGCACGCAGGCAGCGCAATCGCACCTTGCCGACACCGGATTCTCCGGCATAATCGCGGGGGTACCAGCCGGGGTGCGCGGCTGCCGATACTTGACGCGGGGAGAGGGGTCGGATGGCGGCGGATCTGCCAGGGGGCCAAGCGCTTACCCGTCGCACCCTCACCGACACCACCGTCGCGACGATCGCCGAAATACTCGCGGTGGACCCGTCCACGATCAGCACCACCGCACCCTTCGCCGACCTCGGTCTCGGCTCGGCGCAACTGGCCCGGCTGACGGCGCGACTGGAGGACATCAGCGGTCTCGAGGTGCCGGTCACCGCGGTGTACGACCATCCCGATATCGAACAACTGGTCGACTCCCTCATGCGATGAGCCCACCCCAGCCCACCGCCGTGCCGGTCTCGATCATCGGAATCGGCTGCCGCCTGCCCGGCGCCGACGGGCCGGAAGAGTTCTGGCAGCTGCTACTCGACTGCCGCGATGTGACCGGCATGCCGCCGCCCGGACGCGCCGGGCATCGTCGCGGCGGTTATCTGGCCCACATCGACCGATTCGACAACGAATGGTTCGGCATCTCCGGCCGCGAGGCCGCCCTGATGGATCCACAGCAGCGCATCGCATTGGAGGTAGCGGTCGAGGCGCTCGACGATGCCGGAATCGGTTACCGCGCACAGGGTTCGGCCGGTGCGGTGATCTTCGGCGCGTGCGGATTCGAGCACGGCGGGGTGGTGCTGGGGCGTGGCGGTTACGACCCGCCCTACGCAGTGACCGGCTCGGCGTCGAGCATCATCGCCAACCGACTGTCCTACGTCTTGGACCTGCGTGGTCCGAGTCTGGTGGTCGATACCGCCTGTTCGTCGTCGCTGGTCGCGGTCGACCTCGCGGTGCGCCTGCTCGCCGATGAGACGGTGCCGTTCGCGGTGGTCGGCGGCGTCAATCTGACGCTGCTGCCGCACACCACCGACTATCTGGCCGAGGCCGGTTTCCTCTCCCCCGCAGGCCGATGCATGCCGTTCGACGTTGCCGCCGACGGGTATGTGCGCGGCGAGGGGTGCGCTGTCGTCGTACTCCAACGCAGCGCCGACGCCCGGCGCGAAGGGAACAGGGTTTATGCCGAGATCGCCGGGTCGGCGGTCGGTTCGGACGGGCGATCCAACGGTTTGTACGCACCGAACGGGCAGGCCCAACGAGACATCATCCGGGCGGCATGGCGCCGTGCGGGGCTGACACCCGATCTGCTCGGCTATCACGAATGTCATGGCACGGGAACAGCTTTGGGAGACGCCGTCGAAGTCGGGGCGCTCACCGAAGTACGCGCGGACACCACGCGAACCACCTTTATCGGATCACTGAAATCGAACGTCGGCCATCTGGAGGCGGCGGCAGGCGTCGCCGGACTGATCAAGGCCGGTCTGGCAGTGCACCACGGAACCATCCCGCCCACAGCGAATTTCGCATCGCCCAATCCCCTGCTCCGTCTCGGCGAGCGCGGGCTGCGCGTGCCCGATGAGCCGGTCGATTGGCGTGCGGTGCCGGTGAACGAGCGGTACGCCGGGGTCAGTTCGTTCGGATTCGGCGGGACCAATGCGCACGTTGCGCTGCGCGGGATCGCCCGGGTACAGGCGCCGGCGCCGCAGCCGCCGATGCTCATTCCGCTGTCCGGACGCGATGCCGGCGAGCTGCGGGAGACGGCGGTGCGCATGGCGGGCATGCTGGATCCGAGGCTCGATGCCGGGAGCACATTCGATTCGGATGCCGGCGGACCCGCCGGTACCCGGGAAGCATCGGCATCGGCGGGGGGTCGCGAGGTCCGGCATGACCCCGCTGACGAGGGACCCGCCGGTACTCGGGGGACTTCCGTATCGGCGGGAGGCCACAAGGCCCGGCATAACCCAGCTGACGAGGGACCCGGTACCCGGGGGAATTCCGTCTCGGCGCGAGGCCGCCAGGCCCAGCATCGCCCCGCTGACGACATGGCCAAAGGCAGCAAGGCCGATGCGACGGCCGCTGTACGCGCCGATTCGCCCTCACCCTCGGTCGATCCAGGGGTGTCCCTGCCGGTACAGGCCGCCGGAGCCGCACGGCTGCTCGGCGAGACGGTGCGGGCGGCGGTGATCGCGGGCGACCGCGATGAAGCTGTGGCCGGGCTCAGCGGATTGGCGGCCGGCACGCAGGGTCCGCGCGTGATCGGCCCGGCGGCGCGGCGGCGGCCGGGTGGGCTGCTGTTCCTGTTTTCCGGTCAGGGTGCCCAGCATGGGCGGATGGGACGGGTGCTGGCGGCGCGGTATCCGGTCTTCGCTCGCACGCTCACGGCGACTGCCGATGCCATCGTGGAGGCCGGCGGTCCGCGCGTGTGGACCCCACGGCGCGGGTTCGGCGGGAATGACGGGGACGCAACGGATTTCGTTCAGCCTGCCTTGTTCGCCTACCAGATCGCCTTGGCGGCTCTGCTGAACTCGTTCGGTGTGCACCCCGACGGGGTGGCGGGGCACAGCCTCGGCGAAGTCGCGGCGGCGGCGGTGAGCGGGGCGCTGGACCTGGAGGATGCGGCTCGCGTGGTGGTCGCGCGCAGCCGGGCTCTGGCGCGGCTGGACGGCCACGGCGCTATGGCGGTGCTGGAGGCCGAGCCGGATCAGGTGGGGCTGATGGTGGAGCCGCTGCGGGATTCGGCCGGGATCGCCGCGGTGAACGGGCCGCGGTCGGTGGTGGTGTCGGGGTCGAAGCGGTCGGTGGAGACGGTGGTGCGGCGGGCCCGGCGGCGCGGGCTGTTCGCCCGGCGGGTGGCGGTCGAGTTCGCGGCGCACAGTCCGCAGGTGGAGACGGTGCTGCCGGAGTTCGGCGCGGCCATCAAGGACGTCGTCGCGCGCGTACCGCAGACGCCCCTGTACTCCACCGCTCACGCCGGTCGGGTGATCACCACCGACGCCACCGACGTCGAGTACTGGCTCGACAATGCCCGCGGCACGGTCGAACTCGCGCAGGCGATGGAGGCCGCGGCGGCCGCCGGGATGTCGACGGTGCTGGAGATCGGCCCGCATCCGCAGCTCATCGCGGCGGTACTCGATCACCCGGATCTCGATCTGGCGGCGCATCCGGCGACCGTCCGCGACGACGAGGCCGCCGGACTGCTCACCTGCCTCGCCCAGTTGTATGCCGAAGGGCGGGCGCTGGATTGGTCGGCCCTTGGCGAGTTCGCGGGTGCGCCGCGCAGGCGGTGGCGGCGCCGGCGGTTTCCACTGGTGGTCGGCGAAGCATCGGGCGGGGTGGCGGATCTCGGCGAGCACGTCGTCGCCGGGGCGGCGCTGATACCTGCCGCGTACTGGCTGCGGCGGTTCACCGACCTCGCGCACGAGTGCGGCCGGGCGGCGATCGCGGATCTCGTCGTGCACCAACCCGCGACGGCCGAGGCGACCGCCGAGGTGGTGTTGCGGCGGGAATCGGAAAGTGTGCGGGCGGAGGCCCCGGGTGCCGGAACGCTGGCTAAAGCACGGCTCACCGATGGCCCCACACCCGGTGACATCATCGCATGGATGCGCGTGGTCGATGCCAATCGGGCTGGTCGCAGCGGTATGCGTGTCCTCGCCGCGACCGCCTTCTATGCCGCGTTGCGCGAGCACGGGCTCGAGTACGGGCCCGCCTTCCGTCCACTGCGCGCCATCGTGAGCGACCGCGACCGCGCCATCGGCACCTTCGCCGAGGACGGCCTCGAGCACACCGCAACCGTCGACGGCTGCCTGCAACTGCTCGCCGCCTTCGATCACGCCACGCTGCCGGCCGACTCGATTCCGCTGCCGATCGCCGTCGGATCCGCCTGGCTGTCATCGGAACCGGGCCGCCACATCCACGAAGCCCACGCCCTGCTGCGCACTCGCACCGCGACCGGCCTCGTCGGCGACATCATCGCCACCGACCAGCACGGCGCGCCCGCCCTCGCGCTCATCGGCGTCCAGATCCGGTTCACACATCGGTCCGGCGGCTCCGTCCCGGCGGTGCCGGAAACTACCTCCGGCCGATCCCCTGCGAGGGATCGGAATCCTGGGATCGTCGAGGATCCCTGGCAGACGGGCACGCGCCAGTTCGATCCCTGGCAGCCGATGGCACCGTTGACATCGGCTCGGTCGCAACCGGGATCCCTCGATCCGACGGATATAGCGGACGGCACAGTACTCGGCGCGGGCTTCGGCGCGGGCGCCGCGACGGTGTGGTGGCGCGAGGTGTGGGAACCGTTCCCGATCGCCGGACTGCTCGCCGAATCCCCGCGCGATGCGGAATCGGCGGCCGGTATCCGGCGCACCCTGGTCGTCGGTGAATCGGAGGCCGCCATCCGGCTCACCCGCGAGCTGGATCGGGTGCTGCCCAGCGAGCGTGTGGCGCGGGAGGTCGAGGCGGCGGGGCCGGTGGTGGACGCGGTGCTCGCCGGGCGCACGGATGCGGCGCGGACCGCCGTCATCGTGGTGTGGCCGGCCGAGCGCGAGGACCCGGCAGGCCAGCCAACCGGCGCCATCGTCGACCGGATCGGGCTGGTGCTGGACCTGGTGCAACGCGTGCTGCGCAGCCCCGCGGCCGCCTCGTTGACGGTGGTGCTGCCCGTCCCGCCCCCTGCTGGGCGCGCGGTCGATCCCCGTGCGGCCGGCGCCGTCGCGGGCCTGCTGCGGTCGGTGCAGCTGGAGTCCGGGCGGACGGTGCGGCTGGTGTGGGCAGGCGAGGCGGCCGACCCGCGGCTGCTGGCCCGGTACCTCACCGACACCTCGCCCGCGCTGCCCACCGAACTGCGCTTCCTCGGTGGGGAACCGGCGCGCCGGCGGTTCGTCCCCGCGCATCCGCGGCCGCTGCCGACCACCATCGACCCGCACGGCACCTATGTGGTGTCCGGTGGCCTCGGCGCGCTCGGCTCGGTGGCGGTGCGCTGGCTGCTCGATGGCGGCGCCCGCGATGTGGTGGTGCCGACCCGCGCCCCGCGCCCCGTCCCCCGGCTGCTGGACGGGTTGGAGGATCGCATTGTGGTGGTGCGCTGCGATACCGCCGATCGATCCGATCTCGAGCACGCGCTGCGCGATATCCGCGAATGCGGTTCCACCATCCGCGGCGTGGTGCATGCGGCGGGCGCGTTGGAGGACGCGCTGATCGAGGACGTCACCACCGCGCAACTGGACCGGATGTTCGCGCCGAAGCTGGCCGCCGCCACCAACCTCATCGAACTCACCGCGGCCGACCCCACCGATTTCGTGCTGCTGTTCTCCTCCGCGACCGGCGCGTTCGGTGCTCCTGGACAAGCCGCCTACGCCTGCGCGAACGCCGCCATGGACGCGCTGGCCCTGTGCTATCCGCAGCGCCGGATCACCAGTATCGGCTGGGGAGTGTGGGATTGCGGCCTGTCCGAAGCCGCGGGCGGCGCCGCGCATCTGCGGCAGGCCGGCATCGTGCCCTTCGACGGCAGGCGCGGCGCCGAACTGCTGGGCCAGGCGATCGGCCATCAGGTTCCGCACCTGGTGGCACTCGATTACCGGCCGACCGCCGATCGGTCACCCGTGGCGCTGCGCCTGGCCGAGCTGATGGGTCCGCGCCGCCCCGAAGCCGTGCCCGGGCGGGCCCCGCGCCGCGACCGCGCGGCCGAACCGTTGGTACCGCTCATCCGGCGGATCGTCGCGCACACCCTGCGCCTCGATGCCGAACAGATAGATACCACAGCGGATTTCAACGACCTCGGCTTGTCGTCGCTGCTGGCGGTGGACATGCGGCGGGCACTCGAACACGAGCTGGGCATCCGCATCGCCACCGCCGAACTGTTCGGTCATCCGACCGTCGAGGCGCTCGCGGCCGCACTTGCCGACCGAATCGAACCCGCGGCTGCCGATCCGATGACGTGACGCCGATGCCCGACCTGTTGCACGAACGCGTCGCCCGGCATGCCCGAGAACGGCCTGGGGCAACGGCTTTCATCGAACTGCGGTACCGGGGAACGTCGTGCCATCCGGTACCGATCAGCTTCGCCGAATTGTTCGACGGGGCACGGCACTACGCTCGGATCCTGCTGGATATCAGCGCGTCCGGCGATCGCGTCGCGATTCTGTGTCCGCACGAATCGAGTTACCCGATCGCCTTTCTGGCCTGTTTGTACGCCGGACGTGTCGCGGTGCCGTTGTTCCCGTCGTCGCGTCCCAGTGATCAGGAACGGATCGACGCCGTCCTCGCGGACGCCCGGCCCGCGCTCGCCCTGATCGGCGCGGGAGATCACCGGACGGCGGTAGCGGTGGAGACGGTCCCGACGCTGGAGATCGGTTCCGGCCCCATCGACGGCACGCCCGGCGGTGCTCACGGCGTCGACCAGGTGTCCGTCGAAGGTGGTCGCCCGCGCGGGCAGGCCCGAGGCCGCGATCCACGAAGCCGATATCGCCGGCCCCCATCACCAGAATTTCCGCAGATCCGTGCCGAGGAGACGGCCTACCTCCAATACACCTCCGGCTCCACCCGGACACCGGCCGGAGTCGAGATCACTCATGCGAATCTCGCAGCCGCACTGGATCAATTGCAGAACGCGCTCCCGACAACCACCCAGGCGCCCATCGTGTCCTGGCTACCGTTCTTCCACGATATGGGCTTGGTTTTCGGCCTGGCGTTACCGCTGCATTCGGGCGTACCCGCCGTGACCATGGCGCCGGGCGAATTCGCGAAACGTCCGGCGCGCTGGCTGCGTGCCTGCGCCGACTATCGCGCCGGGGCCACCGCGTCCCCGAATTTCGGCTTTTCCCTCGCTGTTTCGCACGCGACGCCGCAAGAGCGTGCCGGTCTGGACCTCTCGGGTCTCCAGACGATCCTCAACGGTGCCGAACCGATCCGCGCCGCCACACTCACCGAATTCACCGAGACCTACGCCGCCCACGGATTCCGGCATCGAGCCCATACCCCCGGATTCGGCCTCGCTGAGGCGACATTGCCGGTGACCATTGCCGCCCACGACGCGGAACCGGTGACGCAGGTGTTCGACCGTGCCGCACTCGGCGCCGGGCACGCGGTGCTCGGCTCCGACGAGCGCGACGGCATGCGGCTGGTGGGCTGCGGTGTACCGGTCGGCCAGCAGGTGACCATCGTCGATCCCGACAGCGGCGTCGAGCTGGGCCCGGGCGTGGTCGGTGAGATCTGGGTGGCCGGGCCGAACGTCTGCGGCGGCTACTTCGAGAACCCGGCCGAGTCCGCGCGGACGTTCGGTCACACCCTTCCCGGATCGGACGCGGCATGGCTGCGAACAGGCGATCTCGGTTTCCGGTTCGACGGACAGCTCTATCTCGCGGGCCGCCGCAAGGACCTGATCGTGGTGGACGGCCGCAATCACTATCCGGCCGATATCGAGGCGACCGTCGCCGCCTGCGCACCCGAACTCCGGGCCGGTCGGATCGCCGCGTTCGGCCACGACGACGGGGTGCGCGAACGGTTGGTCCTGGCCGCCGAACTGTCGACGCCCGGCATCGAGGCAGTCGAGGTGAGCCGGCGCATCCGGGCCGCCGTCACGGCGTTCCACGACATCGCACCGATGGATGTCGTACTCACCGCACGCGGGCGGCTGCCGCTCACCAGCAGCGGCAAGATCCGCCGTGCGGCCTGCCGCGAACGATATGCGGCGGGCACACTCTGAGTTCCGGTCAGTCGGTCCGGCCGAGGAGCCGGTCGGTTTCCCGGCGTTCCCGCTTGGTCGGCCGGCCCGAACCGCGGTCGCGGCGCGGCATGGTGGCGAGGATTTCGCGCGATGGCGGCGGCGGGCTGCGGTCTATGAGGCATTGCGCGGCGATCGGAGCGCTCACCCGTTTGGTGATGATGCGCTCGACGATCACGATGCGTTCGATCCCGCCGACCCGGATGCGGACCTCGTCGCCCGGACGCACGGGCTGAGCGGGCTTGGCCGTGGTCCCGTTGACGCGGACGTGGCCACCTCGGCAGGCCTCAGCCGCGGCTGAGCGAGTTTTGAACAGACGCACCGACCACGTCCAGGAATCCACTCGGGCCTGGGCGGCGGTGTTCTGGTTGCCGGATTCGGCGCGGGCCACTCGTTAGACGATACGGCGCGCGGTGACGACGTCGTCCGGCGACAGGGCGGTGTAGGACACCGGGGTGCCGGACTGGACCGCGTTGAGCAGCTGACCGCCACCGGCGTAGATGCCGACGTGACCGCCACCGTTGGTGATGACGATGTCGCCCGGGCGCAGATCTTGGAACGCCACCGGCGCACCGACATGCGACTGTTCGAAGCTGGTGCGGGGCAGCTGGATTCCGGCCTGCCGGTAGGCCCACTGGACCAGACCGGAGCAGTCGAAGCTGAACGGTCCCGCCGCGCCCCAGGAGTACTGGGCGCCGACCTTGGTCTTGGCGGCATTGAGGGCGATATCGCCGGGGGAGTTGTCGAACACGCCGGGCATCACCGGGGCGAAGCCGGGAACACCGGGTGCCGGGGCGGCGGCCTGCGGCCCGCCCTGCGCGTGCGGGGCCATCGCGGCCTGCAACTGCTTGTTGAGCTCGTTCACCGGCTGCTCGAACTCGGGCGGAACGTCCACCTCGAACTTGCCGACACCGGGAACGTCGATCGTGGCCGCCGACGCCGAGATGGCCGGCATGGCCCCTGTGGATGCTGCCACCGCGCCCATGACGAGCGCACCCTTGACGGAATTCGGCAAACGAGAATCCCGCTGCAAGCTGTGTTTACCCACCGAGCTGCGTCTCCGATCTTCGTGCTCTACCGCCGACCGGGCGAGGTCCACGACAACCTGCCGATGCCCGGTTCGAACAGCCGAGATCCACGAATCCCGACCGACGATGAAGCGGTGACCAGTGGCGCCGCTTCTCTGACGAAGCGACAGACTCCACTAAGTCACGAGAAGATTACGGTGCCGACGCGATGTTGTCCAGCGCACAGAGCTGGGACTTTTCACAATCTGCACGGACGAATGCAAACACGCTGGGCAACCGGATCATTGACGGAATGGGCCGCGGATAACGGACCGATGTCACTGGAGACGCCCCGTTATCGGACCGATGCCGATACCCGAACCCCGTCGGCGCTGGCCAGAGCGTTCCCGTCCCGGAAACTCCGGAACAACCGATATCGCAGCATCCACTCAGCTATCGCCCGGCGCCCGACCCGCTGGTGAGATCGCCGACCGATCGCTCGAGTTCTTCGATCCGGCGCCGCGCGGCCGCCAGCTCCACCTCCAGCTTGCCGACCGCCATCACCAGCGGCCCGACCGCCAGGTCGGCGACCAGCTGCGGATCGTCGTAACCGCGTTCGATCGCGATCAGGATGTTGTCGCGGATCCGGCTCGCGACCACCGAACCGGCGGGCACCTCCCAGGACTCGACCACCTCGGCGGTGCCGGAGGGGATGTCCTCTTCGCCGGGCAACTGCTGCTCGCCGGACATGATCGACTCCAATCTTCGCGGGAGTCCCAGCCTAGTTTCGCCCCGTTCCGGCGCCGGCCCGCCGCTCCGTGCTCAGGAATCGATAGCAGTATCTAGAACACGCCGTAGAGATGCCCAGATATCGCTGACCGGACGCGCTACGGTGTCGGGGTATGGACCCCGTGCGCAATCCGTATGCCCCAGGCGCCGGACAGCGCCCGCCCGAATTGGCCGGGCGCGGCAAACAACTCGACGCTTTCGATATCGTGCTCGAGCGCATCGCGCGCGGCCGCCCGGAACGCAGCGTCATGCTCACCGGCCTGCGTGGCGTCGGAAAAACCGTGCTGCTCAATCAACTTCGTTCCGCCGCGGTCTCACGCGGCTGGGGGACCGGCAAGATCGAGGCGCGCCCCGATCAGGAATTGCGCCGCCCGTTGTCCTCGGCGCTGCATATGGCGGTGCGCGCGATCGCGATGGCGCATCGCAATCCCGAGCGGGTCGATGATTTCCTCGGCATCCTGAAGGCCTTCGCCTTGCGCGCGACCGCCGACAAGGGCATGCGGGAACGCTGGCAACCCGGCATCGACGTGCCGGCGGTGACCGGACGCGCCGATTCCGGCGATATCGAAATCGACCTGGTGGAACTGCTGGTCGAGGCGGCGGCTCTTGCCGCCGATATCGGGGTCGGGATCGCGATTTTCATCGACGAGATGCAGGACCTCGGTCCCGCCGACATTTCCGCGATCTGCGGCGCCTGCCATGAATTGAGCCAGGACGCGGCGCCGCTGATCGTGGTCGGGGCGGGCCTGCCGCATCTGCCCGCGGTGCTCTCGGCTTCCAAGAGCTATTCCGAGCGGCTGTTCAGCTACCACCGCATCGACCGGCTCGACCGCGAATCCGCCGATCAGGCGCTCATCGCGCCGGCCGAACGCGAGGAAGTCAAGTTCACCGACGACGCCTTGCGCGCGCTCTACGAAAAGGCCGACGGCTACCCGTATTTCGTACAGGCCTACGGCAAGGCGACCTGGGATCAGGCACCGGGCAGCCCGATCACCGCCGAGGACGTCGCGGTCGCCGCGCCGACCGCCGAGGAGGAACTCGCGGTCGGCTTCTTCGGTTCGCGCTACGAACGCGCAACCCCGGCCGAACGCGAATACATGCGGGCCATGGCGGATCTGTCCGGCGATGACGGCCCGGTGGCGACGGCGGCGGTCGCGGCGGAATTGGGGCGTAAACCGGCCTCGCTGTCCCCCGCTCGCGACGGCTTGATCAAGAAGGGACTGATCTACTCGGCCGAACGGGGCACGATCGGGTTCACCGTGCCGCATTTCGGCCGGTATCTGCGCAGCGTCTGATCTGGGGCCGCATCTATCAAGATCGTTAGAAACCCGTAGAAATAGCTGAGCTCCAGACCTACCGGCGGGTAACCAACTTTCCTACACTCGAATGTGATCCCGATCACGTCCGAGGAGCAGATATGGCCACCACCGCGAAAGTCGACGCCACCGAGGAACAGGCCCGCGCGCTCGTCGAGGAATCCCGCGAAACCGGCTGGGCCAAGCCATCGTTCGCCAAGGAGATGTTTCTCGGTCGCTTCCGGCTCGATCTGATCCACCCCTATCCACGGCCCACCGCCGAAGATGCCGACCGCACCGACGAATTCCTGGCCCGGCTGCGTCCGGTCTGCGCGTCGATGGACGGCACGGTGATCGAGGAGCAGTCCCGCATCCCGGACGACTACGTCCGCAGCCTGGCCGACCTGGGCTGCTTCGGCTTGAAGATCCCGCCGGACTACGGCGGTCAGGGCCTGTCGCAGTACGGCTACAACCGGGCGCTCATGCTGGTCGGCTCGGCACATCCGAGCCTGGGCGTGCTGCTGTCGGCGCACCAGTCCATCGGCGTGCCCGAACCGCTGAAGCTGGCAGGCACCGAGGAGCAGAAGCGCGAATTCCTGCCCCGCTGCGCCGCGGGCGCGGTCAGCGCCTTCCTGCTCACCGAGCCCGATGTGGGCTCCGACCCGGCCCGCATGGCGAGCACCGCCACCCCGACCGAAGACGGCGAAGCGTACGAACTCAACGGCGTGAAGCTGTGGACCACCAACGGCGTGGTGGCCGAACTACTGGTGGTGATGGCACGAGTACCCAAGAGCGAAGGCCATCGCGGTGGGATCTCGGCATTCGTGGTGGAGGCGGATTCGCCGGGTTTGACCGTGGAGCGGCGCAATTCGTTCATGGGCCTGCACGGCATCGAGAACGGCGTCACCCGGATGCACAACGTCCGGGTGCCCGCGCGCAACCTGATCGGCCGCGAAGGCGACGGCCTCAAGATCGCGCTCACCACGCTCAATGCGGGCAGGCTGGCCATTCCCGCACTGTGCACGGCGGCCTCGAAGTGGTCGCTCAAGATCGCCCGCGAATGGAGCACCCAGCGGGTCCAGTGGGGCAGGCCGGTCGGCGAGCACGCCGCTGTCGGGGCGAAACTGTCGTTCATCGCGGCCACTACCTTCGCGCTGGAAGCGGTGCTCGACCTGTCGGCCACCATGGCCGACGAGGGCCGCAATGACATCCGGATCGAGGCCGCGCTGGCCAAACTGTGGTCCAGTGAAATGAGCTGCCGGATCGCCGACGAGCTGGTGCAGATCCGGGGCGGGCGCGGCTACGAGACCGCCGCCTCGCTGGCCGCCCGCGGCGAACGCGCGGTACCCGCCGAACAGCTGGTGCGCGATCTGCGGATCAACCGCATCTTCGAAGGCTCCAGCGAGATCATGCGACTGCTGATCGCCCGGGAGATGGCCGATGCGCATATGGCCGCGGCCGGTGCGCTGGTGGATCGCAATGCCGGACTCGAGGACAAGGCCAAGGCGGCGATCGGCGCCGGCGGCTTCTACGCCAAGTGGTTCCCGCAGCTGGCCGTCGGCGCGGGCACGGTGCCTGCGAGCTATCCCGAGTTCGGCCCGCTGGCCAAGCATCTGCGTTTCGTGGAACGCAATGCCCGCAAGCAGGCCCGGTCGCTGATGTACGCGATGGCGCGCTGGCAGGCGGGGCTGGAGTATCGGCAGAACTTCCTCGGCCGGATCGTCGATATCGGGGCGGAGCTGTTCGCCATGTCGGCGGCCTGCGTGCGGGCCCAGGACCTGCGGACCTCCGGGGCGGTGGAGGCGCGCTCGGCGACCGAACTGGCCGACACCTTCTGTCAGCAGGCCCGGCTGCGGGTGAAGGCGCTGTTCGACGCGCTGTGGGACAACACCGACGACGAGGATCGGGCGCTGACCAGGGGCATCCTCGATGGAAACCACGAGTGGCTGGAGGACGGCGTGCTCGACCAGAGCGAGGGCACCGGGCCGTGGATCGCGGAATGGCAGTTCGGGCCGTCGACCGAGACGAACCTGCTGCGCCCGTTCCTGCCCTCGACCCGACGGGTGGGGACCTGACGGCGCACGTTCGCGATGGGATTATTCGCCGCTATCGGCTTGGCACTAGATAGCCCGATACTTTCATCGCGAACAGACCCGGCACCTGACGGCCACGCGGCTCGGCGTCGTCGCGAGGACGATCTATCTATTTCTAGGAAATCTGCTCGATAGCCGTAGACATACCTCTAGTACTCCTCAGCGCTTTCTGCCCGCATCTAGCAGAGCCGCTAGAGACGGGCAGAGTGTCCTGAGCGATCCCATCCGCCGCCCCAGATCGACCGCCGGACTCGGTTGGGCAACGTGTGCATAACGCCAGGTACGCCCGGCTAACGGCGCGGAAATCGGCAGCGACATCCGGACAAGAACACTCCGACCACGGTGCGGGCGCGGATCCCACCGGGGGCCGACAGGAGATTGTCATGTCCACGACGACCCTTGCCCGCCGGGCAGCCGATGACGGCCACCGCCTCACCGTGGCCACCGACGACGGTGTCCCGCTCGCCGTGCGCATCTTCGGCTCCGACGACGCGGCGCTCACCGTCGTCTTCGTGCACGGGCACTGCCTGCACACCGAATCCTGGTCGTTCCTGCGCGCGCATCTGCTGCGGCAGTGGGGCGGCGGCACCCGGATGGTGTTCTACGACCACCGCGGGCACGGCGAATCCGGTGCGGCCGATCCGGTCACCTACACCATCGAACAGCTCGGCCGCGATCTGGACACCGTGCTGCGGACCGTGAGCCCGCGCGGTCCGGTCGTCCTCGTCGGGCATTCGATGGGCGCGATGGTGGTGCTCGCCTACGCGCGACTGTTCCCGCAAACCATAGGCACCCGCGTCGCCGGGGTCGGACTCATTGCTGGCGCGGCCGGCGGACTCACCGAGGTCGGGCTCGGCCGCCTGCTCAACCGGCACGCGGTGAACTCGCTGCACTTCGCGGTGCGCCGGGCGCCACGGTTCATGCAGGCCTCGAAACGGCTCTCACGGCGAATCCTCGAACCTATCCTGCGCGAAGCGAATTTCGGTACCAGGAAAGTGAATCCGCGTCTCGTCGCTCTTGCCACGGCGATGCTGAACGAGACCTCGCTGCTCACCATGGCCGGGTTCCTGTCGTCGCTGCGGGCCTTCGACGAGACCGCGGCGCTGCATCGGCTCGGCGCGATTCCGGCGCTGGTGCTCGCGGGCACCGCGGACATCATGGTGCCGTTCACCCATTCGGTGGTGCTGGCCTCGCAGCTGTCCGGCTCGGAACTGGTCCGGCTGGAAGGGGCAGGTCATGGCGTGATCTTGGAACGCGCCGAGGAGGTCGCGGCCTCGATCGCCGGCCTGGTCGAGCGAGCCTGCGCGGCGGCCCGCGGGCACGGCCGGGAGTACGCGACGGCCGGGTGATCGATGGGTTACTTGCCGGTATCCGACGAGCCGAATCCGATAACTCGAGTTACTGTGTTGTAGATCACGATGTGTGGTCGGTCACACGACACGCCGTCACGCGGCCAGCGAGGTCCGCGCGGTAGCCGATCCGGATGACCGGGTATGAACTCAGGAGGAATCGATGACACGCAGCGAATTCGCGGATCTCCGCTACGCCGTCGGCCAACTCCGGCAGTCCATCGAGGCACTGCGCGCGAACTACGGCGACGCCACCACGGTGCGCCGGCTGGAGAACGATCTGGAGCGACTCACCATCGACACCGAAGACCTCGAGCAGTCACCGCCGCCGATGGTGGCACGGCGCTCGCAGGAGCCGATCTATGTGCCCGACAGCAAGTCGGACGAAGCCGCATGGATGGGCGCCCAGGACGAGGGCCTCGGCTTCCACTCCCGTCCCCGCACGAAGTAACCCCGCCGGCGTCCGCCCGCCCCGCGCGGGCGGACGTCGTGCGTCTACCTGCCCCTCCCTGATTCCGCGACGAGTTGCCACCGGTTCACCGGCCATCCCGTCCGCGATCGACTGTGACGCAAATCACCGCACTGGGGCGGGGTCCGCGTTGGCGAGACCCTGCTCATGCGATAGCACCGGCGGCGTATGGTGCTCAGCATCACATTCGATCGCGGAGGTAATGATGACCACCCGCACCGCGGATCAGCGAGGGATCGACCGGTGAGTGCCGCACCGACCGTGACCCCCGAAACGGGAACCGGCGTCTTCAGCAGGACCAGGGCCCGCATCACGCAGCAGACGCTGCGCACCGACCGATGGTGGATCCCACCGCTGTTCACGGTGCTCGGCCTGGCCGCGTTCGTCATCTACGCGACGATCAGATCGTATGTGCGCACGGCGTACTGGGTCGCCGACTACCACTACCTGACGCCGTTCTACTCGCCGTGCCTGAGCACTTCGTGTGTCGACGGTTCGAGCCATTTCGGCACCCCGTTCGGCGAGATCCCGGCGATTCTGCCGCTCGGGTTCGTGGCACTGCCGTTCCTGCTCGGGTTCCGGCTCACCTGCTACTACTACCGCAAGGCCTACTACCGGTCGGTGTGGCTGTCGCCGCCGGCCTGCGCGGTCGCCGAACCGCACAAGTCCTACTCCGGTGAGACCAGGCTGCCGCTGATCATCCAGAACGTGCACCGCTACTTCTTCTATGTCGCGGTGATCATTTCGGTGATCAACACCTACGACGCCATCGGCGCCTACCACGGCGCGAGCGGCGGATTCGGGATGGGCCTTGGCAGCCTGATCCTCACCGGCAATGTGATCCTGCTGTGGGCCTACACCCTGTCGTGCCATTCGTGCAGGCATATCGCCGGCGGCAGGCTCAAACACTTCTCCGCCCATCCGGTGCGGTACTGGTTCTGGACCCAGGTCTCCAAGCTCAACACCCGGCACATGGCCCTGGCCTGGACCACCCTCGGCACGCTGGTGATCACCGACTTCTACGTGATGTTGGTTGCCAGCGGGACGATTTCGGATCTTCGATTCATCGACTGAGGAGTTTTCGCGGCTATGCCAGAAGTGGAACGGCACGCATACGACGTCGTCGTCATCGGTGCCGGTGGTGCCGGACTGCGCGCGGTGATCGAGGCCCGAGAGCGCGGTTTGTCGGTGGCGGTGGTGTGCAAATCGCTGTTCGGCAAGGCCCATACCGTGATGGCCGAGGGCGGTTGCGCGGCCTCGATGGGCAACGCCAACGAAAAGGACAACTGGGAAACCCACTTCCGCGACACCATGCGCGGCGGCAAATTCCTCAACAACTGGCGGATGGCCGAATTACACGCGCGCGAGGCACCCGACCGGGTGTGGGAGCTGGAAACCTATGGCGCGCTGTTCGATCGCACGCCCGACGGGCGGATCAGTCAGCGCAACTTCGGCGGCCACACCTATCCGCGGCTGGCGCATGTGGGCGACCGCACCGGCCTCGAGATCATCCGGACCATGCAGCAGAAGATCGTCTCGCTGCAACAGGAGGATTACGCGGAGACCGGCGATTACGAATCGCGGATCAAGGTATTCGCCGAATGCACGGTGACCGAGCTGCTCAAGGACGGCGACCGGATCAGCGGCGCGTTCGGCTACTGGCGCGAATCCGGCCGGTTCATCCTGTTCGAGACGCCCGCGGTGGTGCTGGCCACCGGCGGCATCGGCAAGTCCTACAAGGTCACCTCGAACTCCTGGGAGTACACCGGTGACGGCCACGCGCTCGCGCTGCGGGCCGGCGCCGCCCTGATCAATATGGAGTTCCTGCAATTCCATCCGACCGGCATGGTCTGGCCGCCGAGCGTGAAGGGCATCCTGGTCACCGAGGGCGTGCGCGGTGACGGCGGGGTGCTCAAGAACACCGACGGCAAGCGGTTCATGTTCGACTACATCCCCGCGGTGTTCAAGGGCCAGTACGCCGAGACCGAGGCCGAGGCCGACCAGTGGTTGCGCGATAACGATTCCGCCCGCCGCACCCCGGACCTGCTGCCCCGCGACGAGGTGGCGCGCGCCATCAACGAGGAGGTCAAGGCTGGTCGCGGCACCGAGCACGGCGGCGTCTACCTCGATATCGCCTCCCGCATGCCCGCCGAGGAGATCGTGCGCAGGCTGCCGTCGATGCATCACCAGTTCAAGGAGCTGGCCGATGTCGACATCACCAAGGAGCCGATGGAGGTCGGGCCGACCTGCCACTACGTGATGGGCGGGATCGAGGTCGATCCCGATACCGGTGCCGCGCGGGTGCCGGGCCTGTTCGCGGCTGGTGAATGTTCCGGCGGGATGCACGGCTCGAACCGGCTCGGCGGCAATTCGCTGTCGGACCTGCTGGTTTTCGGTCGCCGGGCCGGGCTCGGCGCGGCCGCGTATGTGCAGGGCCTGGCGGACCGGCCTGCGGTGGCCGACGCCGATATCGCCGCGGCCGCGAAAACCGCGCTGGCACCGTTCGATCCGCCGGCCACCGGCACCGGCGAGAACCCGTACACGCTGCACACCGATCTCCAGCAGACGATGAACGACCTGGTCGGCATCATCCGCAAGGAACACGAGGTGCGCGAGGCCATCGACAAACTGGCCGAGCTGCGCGAGCGGTTCGCCTCGGTCACCGTGGAGGGCCATCGCCAGTTCAACCCGGGCTGGCATCTGGCCATCGACCTGCGCAACATGCTGCTGGTCAGCGAATGTGTCGCGCAGGCGGCGCTGCTGCGCACCGAGAGCCGCGGCGGGCACACCCGCGACGACCATCCGGCCATGGATCCGCAATGGCGCAACAAACTGCTGGTCTGCACCCTGGACCCGGCCCGGCCGGACGGCACGGTGCCCGGTGTGTCGGTGACGGTCGAGGATCAGCTGCCGATGCGGGCCGAACTGCTCGCGCTGTTCGATCTGGCCGAACTCGAGAAGTACTACACCCCAGCCGAACTCGCCGGCCATCCGGCGGCCGGAGTTTCCACCGACGGAGAGGCCTGACTATGGGTTACGACGCCAGGTTCCGCATCTGGCGCGGCGATATCGACGGCGGCGAGCTGCACGACTTCACCGTGCCCGTGCACGAGGGCGAGGTGGTGCTCGACATTATCCACCGCTTGCAGGCCACCCAGGCACCCGATCTGGCGGTGCGCTGGAATTGCAAAGCGGGCAAATGCGGTTCGTGCTCGGCCGAGGTGAACGGGCGGCCGCGGCTGCTGTGCATGACCCGGATGTCGACCTTCACCGAGGACGAACTCATCACGGTGACGCCCATGCGCACCTTCCCGGTCATCAAGGATCTGGTGACCGACGTGTCGTTCAACTACGAAAAGGCCAGGGAAGTCCCGTCGTTCACCCCGCCCCCGGATCTGAAACCGGGGGAGTACCGGATGAAACAAGTCGATGTGGAGCGGTCGCAGGAGTTCCGCAAATGCATCGAATGTTTCCTGTGCCAGAACACCTGTCATGTCGTGCGCGATCACGAGGACAACAAACAGGCCTTTTCCGGCCCGCGGTATTTGATGCGGATCGCCGAATTGGAGATGCATCCGCTCGATGTGGCCGACCGCCGGAATATGGCTCAGGACGAGCACGGCCTCGGCTTCTGCAATATCACGAAATGCTGCACCGAGGTGTGCCCTGAACACATCAAGATCACCGACAATGCGCTCATTCCGATGAAGGAGCGGGTGGTGGATCGTAAATACGATCCGCTGGTGTGGCTGGGCAACAAGCTCTTTCGTCGCTGACCAGCGCCTCGGCGCGAGCCGGTGCCGCCCGCGACGGCGGCGCCGGTGCGGTCACAGCAGCGCTACCACGCCCGCTGCCACCAGCCATACCAGCGCGCCGACGAACAATGCCGACGCCAACGAGCCGGTGAGTACATAGATACCCACCGCCGACACCGCGAAAAGCAGCGCGACGATAAGCCATTCGACCCAGTCGTGCGGCCGCAATCTGCGGTACAAGGGGTGGGTGTTTTTCAGCCCACGGTCCACGAGTTGTTGTCTACCCGTTATCTACGGCAGCCAAACACCAGGTGGACCGTGGGCCGGCGGTCTCCTATTACGAACGGCCTGGCCGGTCGAATTCGCCGTCCTGCACGCCAGCGGTGAACGCGGCCCATTCGCCCGGAGTGAAGACGAGTACCGGACCATCAGGATTCTTACCGTCCCGCATGCCGACGTGGCCATCGGCGAGCATCGCAATCTCCACGGCGTCGCCGTTCTCGCCCTCGCCGGCGCGCAACCACGTGGCGCCGGACAGGTCGATGTCGGCGCCCTTGTCGATACTCATGCCAGGAACTCCTTCGCCAGCTGCCGCAGCAGGTGCCTACTCGATTGATCGTCCAGCGCACACTGCTGGAGGTTCTCGTGCGCCCGATGGTACCGGCGCACATCGGCCGGGCGTTCCAGATACAGATCGCCGGTCAGGCCCTCGGCGTGCACGACCGGCGGTTCCAGCGGACGGCCCGCGCGGTCGGTGCCGAATTCCAGGATGGTGAACGCGCCGGTGCCGACCCCGAGCGGCACGCCCGCCGCGAACGGCAGCACTCGCACCATCACGTTGCCCCTGGTGCCGATATCGGCCAGATGCCGTAGCTGGCCGGCCATCACCTTGGCGCTGCCGACCATGCGGCGCAGCACCGCCTCGTGCACGATCACCCGCACCGTCGCCGGCGCGACCCGGCGGGTGATCAGCGCCTGGCGTTGCAGCCGCAGCTGCACGCGCCGGTCGAGCGCGTCCTCGGACTCCTCGGGATGGGCCAGGCGATACAGCGCCCGCGCGTAGTCGGCGGTCTGCAACAGGGCGGGGACCAGCTCGGGGTGGTAGGCCGTGACGGTTTCGGCGGCGGCCTCCAAACCGACGTGTACGTCGAAGCTTTCGGGGATCACGTCGCCGAAGGCGTGCCACCAGCTCGGCGTGTCGGCCTGCTGGGCGAGTCCGGCCAAGCCCTCGGTGAGCTGGTCGGGCACGCCGTAGATGCGGCACAGCTCCCGGATATCAATGGTGCGGATCCGGTCGGCCTGGCCCTTTTCCAGCCGTTGCAGGGTGCTGGCGCCCCATTCCATCAGCCGAGCCGCCTGGGCGATGGTCAGACCCGCCTGGGTGCGCAGATCGCGCAGATACCGGCCGAGCTGCCGCCGCGGCAGACTCGTGGTTTTACTTCCCGAACTCACCGAACCAGCTGGCACCGCATGCTCCGTTCTGCTCTGGGATGAGCCCCGCGCCGTCGATCGGGGGGAGCCACGCGTGCGGTCCCCCGTCACACTTCGCCTGGGCATTGGGATCTTTCGTCCACTATGGGCAATCCTGCACTCCAGAACGGATCTTGTGCTGGGAATTCGCGCGAAAAGTCGACGGATCGGCAAACCCCGCCTACGGGAGCCGCCGGGGTGGTGTGCTGGAAGTGTGCCAGGAGCGGAAAATCGCCTAGCACAAGGGGAATCACGCAGGACTCCGAAGTCGAGCACCAGCTAACGCACGCAGAACGGGGAGAGTCATGACAGCACACCTCACCGAGTCGTCGCCGATCGCCGGCGGCCGAGCCGCTCCTGGCGCCCGCCGCGCCGGGTGGACGGGGGTCGCGTAATGCAGCTGACCAACCTCAATATGCACGTCGCCTCGCTCTTGGCTTGCCGCAACGACCCCGGTGTCATGACCCCCGAACAAGCCCATGCGGCAATGCAGTTGCACCTGGACTGCACCGTCGACGAATGCCGGGTACGACGGCGCGCGCGGGCGACACTGGTCGAATCCGGCCGGTGTGTCCTCGACGATCGAGCGCTGCGGTAGTGAGGGGGCAGCGCTCGATCGCCGATCGGTGATCAATGCCAGGAATGGTCGGTGATCGGGGTGCGCGGCCCGAACTTCGGTTTGCGCGCCTGCCCGCTCACCGACAGCAGCCGTACCGACCGATAACGGTGCGGCCGTAGCGGTTCCAGATATTCCACCATCGCGGCATCGTCGAGCGGGCGTCCGAGCAGGGTCCAGCCGACGATGGCCGCGAGGTGGAAATCTCCCACCGACAGGGCGTCGGCATCGCCGAAGGCCCGCTGCGAGATCTCGGCGACCGTCCACTCGCCGATCCCGGGCACACTGCGCAGCAGCCGGGCCGCCGCAGCGGGCTCCAGGCCGGTGCCGCGCTCGAGCGATTCGGCCACCCGGGCCGCGCGGACGATGGTCTGCGCCCGCTGCGGGCCCACGTTCGCGCGGTGGAAGGTCCAGGACGGGATGGTGCGCCAGCCGTCGGCGTCCGGGGCCACCCGCATTCCGTCGGGCGCCGGGCCCGGCGGAATGGAACCGAACTGCCGCACCAGGCGCCGCCATGAGGCGTGCGCCGAGACGGTGTGCACCTTCTGTTCCAGCACGGCGGGCACCAGTGCCTCAAACACCAGTCCGGTGCGCAGCATCCGCAGGCCCGGATGACGTCGGTGCGCCTCGGCGATCTTGGGATGCTCGGGGGCGAAGCCGGACAGGTCCTCGTCCAGGCACAACATCCACGGCAGCCGCTCCAGGAATTCCTCCGCGCCGGGCCCCCACGCGCGGGCGTCCACGGTGCCGGGGCCGGCCTGGACGAGCCGGTAGGTGACGGGGCCGGTGGGCATGCGTGCGGTGAGCCAGTGCGCGCCATCGCGGGTCAGCTGATAGCAGGGGTCGCCGGGGCCGCGGCGCAGCGGGGAGATCGTGTGCGCGAGATCGATCGGGCGATCGGAGGTGACGGTGCGGGCCGAGCCGGTGCCGCTCGCTTCCGATCCGACCCTGGTATCGCGCACGGGATCATTGTGCGCCCCGCCGACCCGGGTTTCCGCACGGGGGCCGGTGCCACGCTCGTTTGCTTCCTATCACGATCCGATGACGGCAAAGGCGCAGGTTAACCCGGGTTTGTAACAGTTTCGGAATATCCGGCGATAATGGCGTCGAATCGGCAAACAGCTGGCAGTCGCCACTACGGAGGTTTTCGACAATGATCACCAACGCGCTCAACTGGTTGCTCAACGCCTGGGGTGGAGTCTCCGCGGGCAGCTCCGGCTACCAGATTCCGCCGGGCACCCTGCCCTTCGGCAGCTGACCCGAAGCCGACGCCATCGCGCACGCGAACACCACGACACCCGCGTGCGCGTCAGCGTCGGTTGCCCAGGATGAACTGGGCGAGATGCCTGCTCGGACGCCCGGCCAGGTGCGTGGCCTGGATCCGGCAGGAGAAGCCGTCGGCGATCAGGATCGCATTGTCGCCCGCACGTTGCAGCGCGGGTAGCAGGCCGTTTTCTGCCACCGCGACCGAAATGTCGTAATGGCCCTTCTGCATTCCGAAGTTGCCGGCCAGACCACAGCATCCGGTGATTTCTGTCACCTCGACACCCATTCTGGCTAATATCCGGCGATCGGCCGCGAAGCCGAGCACCGCGTGCTGGTGACAATGCGGCTGCACCAGTACCGACTGTCCCGAGTGGTCCGGCGCGCGCCAGTCCGGTTCCGCGTCGAGGAATTCCGCCAGTGTGCGCACGGCCGCGGCGGTGGGTGCGGCGCGGGGATCGTCGGGCAGCAATTCCGGCAGGTCGGAACGCAGGGCGGCGGTGCATGAGGGCTCGAGGCCGACGACGATGCCGCCCGCGCGGACATGGTCGTCCAGGGCGTCCAGGGTTGCCCGCAGTCGCTTGCGGGCACCGTCGAGCTGGCCGGTGCTGATCCAGGTGAGTCCGCAACACGCCCGTTTCGCGGGAATGCGGACGCGGTAGCCCAGCGATTCCAGCAGCCGCACCGCGGCCAGGGCGATCTCCGGGTCGAAGGCGTCGGTGAAGGTATCGATCCACAGCATGACTTCCGGACCCGTCGAAGCGCCCTCCCGGTGCTCGTCGCGCCAGATCCGGCGGAAGTTGCGACGGGCGAGCGCGGGCACCTCACGCCGCGGGTCCATCCCGCCCACACGCAGCCCGGCACGACGTAATGGCGCCATCCTGGCCCCGGCATTGAGCAGGCGGGGCATCCGGCCCGCGACCGCCAGCCAGGTGGGCAGCCGGCCGAGCGTGTAGTGGTCGATCGGCCGGGGACGACGCCGGTAGCGGCGGTAGAGCGTCTCGGATTTATAGGTGGCGATATCGACGCCCGCCGGGCAGTCCGACCGGCAGGCCTTGCACGACAGGCACAGGTCCAGCGATTGCGCCACCGCCGGCGAGGTCCACGGCAGCGCGCCGCGCACCACCTCCTGCAAGACGCGGGCCCGGCCGCGCGTGCTGTCCTTCTCATCGGCCGTCGCCAAATAGGACGGGCACATGAAACCGCCGCTCGTCCTGGTGTCGGCCCGGCATTTGCCGACGCCGACGCAGCGGTGCACGGCCGTACTCAGATCACCGTCGTCGTGTGGGAACGCGAAGCCCGCGCCCGCCACCTTCGGCAGTCCGGCGAGGCGCAGGTCGTGGTCGATCGGGGCAGGGTCGACGAGCACGCCCGGATTCAGCAGACCGTCCGGGTCGAACAGTGCCTTGAATCCCGCGAACGTCCGCAGCACGTCGGGGGAGTACATGAGCGGAAGCAGTTCCGAGCGGGCGCGGCCGTCGCCGTGTTCGCCGGACAGTGAGCCGCCGTAGCGCACCACCAGTTCGGCGGCATCGTGCAGGAAGGCCCGGAACCGTTGCGGCGCATCGTTGATCGGCAAATCGAGGCGCACATGGATGCAGCCGTCGCCGATATGGCCGTAGAGCAGGCCGTCGACGCGGTGCTCGGCAGTGAGCGCGCCGAAATCGCGCAGGTAGGCGCCGAGGTGCTGGGGCGGTACGGCGGCGTCTTCCCAGCCGGGCCAGGCGGGGTGGCCGTCGGGAGTGCGGCCCGCGAGCCCGGCGCCGTCGGCGCGGATACGCCAGAGTGCCGCGGCGGCAGCGGGATCGGCGACGATCGTGCTGTCCACCGCGCCCGTCGAACGGCACAGGGTGGAGGCCGCCGCGACCGCCTCGCCTGCGGTGGCGCCCGCGAGTTCGACGAACAGCCAGCTGTTTCCACGCGGCAGATCGGGCACGGTGCCGCGATGGGTGCGGACGATATCGACCAGGCGGGCGTCGATCCCCTCCACCGCGATCGGGGCACACGCGGTGACCGCGGCGATATCGTCTGCGGCGGTGGCCATATCCGGGTAACCGAGAACCGCGAGCACCGTCTCCGAGGGAAGCGGCACCAGGTCGACGGTCGCCTCCAGCAACAGCCCGCAGGTGCCCTCGGTGCCGACGAACGCCTTCGCGATCGACGAACCCCGTTCGGGCAGTAGATGTTCCAGTCCGTAGCCGGAGGCCTGGCGCTCGAATCTGCCGAGATCGGTGCGCAGCACGGCCAAGGCGTCGCGAGTGAATTCGGGAAGGCCGGGGACAGCGGACAGATCGGCAGCCAGCCGTCGCTCGGTGCCGGTGCCGTCGAGTACACGCAGCTCACGGACGGTATCGGAGGTGCGGCCCCAGGCCAGGGCATGCGGGCCGCAGGCATTGTTACCGATCATGCCGCCGAGCGTGCAGCGGTTCTGCGTCGACGGATCGGGCCCGAAGCGCAGGCCGTGTGCGGCGGCCCGCCGTTGCAGTCTCGACAGGACGACGCCGGGCTGCACCCGGGCGGTGCGGCGCTCGGGATCCAGCTCCAGCACCACATCCAGGTGCCTGCTGAAATCGAGCACGATGCCCGGCCCGATCGCATTGCCCGCCACCGAGGTTCCCGCCCCGCGCGCCGTCACCGGCAGGCCTTCGGCCCGGGCGACGTCGAGCACCGCCGCCACGTCGTCGTCCACGCGCGGAAACACCACGGCCGCCGGCAACACCCGATAGTTCGACGCATCCGAGGAATATTCGGCGCGCCGCCGCGGGGATACGTCGACCTCACCGCCGATCCGCCGGCGCAACACCCGCGCCAACCGAACCCGCGCACCGTCCTCATCGGTCACCCCACCCAGCCTAGGCGGCTACCTCGCCTCCGCTCGGTCCGGCGCTCCCAGCGGCTACCTCGCCTCCGCTCGGTCCGGCGCTCCCAGCGGCTACCTCGCCTGCGCTCGGCCCGGCACTCCCAGCCGCGACTCACCGACGCTGCTGGTCGGCGCCCGCCGCTGCCCAGAGCGCTCACCATCGAGGCGCCTGCAATCGGTCCACCGGGCACTTGCCGGTGCGCATCCTGCGACGCTGCGTCATCGGATCTGCGTCGGATCGGCGCACTACGGTCCTCCGACCGGGCCTGCGCAGACCCGAAATAACCTTCCGAAACAACTTGCTCTCAACCTTTGTTGAGGTCTTAGTGTCGGTGGCCTGAGGTTGACTGGCGGGGAGTGGAAGGACGGGTCGAGGTGAGCATCGAATCGGTGGCCTGGAGCCAGATGTATCGGCGGATGAACGCGCCCGACGAGCAGCGGCCGTTCAGTATGGCCACGGCGCGGCGGATTCTGCGCTTCGCGGCGCCGCATAAGCGCCGATTGGGCGCGTTCCTGCTGTTCAGCGTCGTTTCCGCGCTGCTGGCGGTGGCCACGCCGCTACTGGCGGGGCGGGTGGTGAACGGCATCGTCGACGGCGCCGCGCCGCGGGTGGTGGTCGTGCTGGCGCTGGCCATCGGCGGGCTCGCGGTCGTCGACGCCGCCCTCGGGCTGGCGATCCGCTGGCTGTCGGCCCGCATCGGTGAGGGGCTGATCCTGGACCTGCGCACCGCCGTGTTCGACCACGTGCAGAAGATGCCCATTGCGTTCTTCACCCGCACCCGCACCGGCGCGCTGGTCAGCCGGTTGAACAACGACGTGATCGGCGCGCAGCGCGCGTTCAGCGACACGTTGTCCGGCGTGGTGGCCAACCTGGTAACGGTCATGTTGACGCTGGTGGTGATGGTCCAGCTGTCCTGGCAGATCACCCTGCTGGCGCTGCTGCTGTTGCCGGTGTTCGTGATCCCGGCGCGCCGGATGGGCGATCGGCTCGCCGATATCCAGCGCGAGGCCGCGGGCCTGAACTCGGCGATGAGCACGCAGATGACCGAGCGGTTCTCCGCGCCGGGCGCGACGCTGGTCAAACTGTTCGGCCGCCCGCATCAGGAATCGGCGGAGTTCGCGCTGCGGGCCCGGCGGGTGCGCGATATCGGGGTGCGCACCGCCATGCTGCAAACCGTCTTCGTCACCTCGCTGACGCTGGTCTCGGCGCTGGCGATCGCCCTCGTCTACGGGCTCGGCGGCTGGTACGCGCTGGCCGGCCGGCTGGACGCGGGCGCCGTCGTCGCGCTGTCGCTGCTGCTGACCCGGCTGTACTCGCCGCTGACGGCGCTGGCCAGTGCGCGGATGGAGATCATGTCCGCGCTGGTGAGCTTCGAGCGGGTCTTCGAGGTGCTGGACCTGAAGCCGCTGATCGAGGACGCGCCCGATGCCGTCCCCGTCCCGGAGGGCCCGGTCGCGGTGGAGCTGCGGAACGTGCGCTTCGGCTACCCGTCGGCGGACAAGGTGTCGCTGGCCTCCCTGGAAGAGGTCGCGACGCTCGATACGCGTGGCGGAGTGGAAGTGCTGCACGATATTTCGCTGCGCGCCGAACCGGGGGAGATGGTGGCGCTGGTGGGTTCGTCCGGCGCGGGTAAATCCACCATCGCGCAGCTGGTCTCGCGGCTCTACGACGTGGACAGCGGTTCGGTGCGGCTCAACGACCGCGATGTGCGCGAGCTGAGCACCCGCTCGATCCAGCAGACCGTCGGCCTGGTCACCCAGGACGGGCACCTGTTCCACGACACCATCCGCGCCAACCTGCTGCTGGCCCGGCCCGAGGCCACCGAGGCCGAGCTGTGGGACGCCCTCGAACGCGCCCGGCTGCGTGATCTGGTCGCCTCGCTGGCCGACGGGCTCGACACCGTGGTCGGCGAACGCGGCTACCGGCTCTCCGGCGGCGAACGTCAGCGGCTGACCATTGCCCGGCTACTGCTCAAGCAGCCGCGCGTGGTGATCCTGGACGAGGCCACCGCCTCCCTGGACTCGACTTCCGAGGCCGCCGTGCAGGAAGCGCTGGCCGAGGCGTTGGAGGGCCGGACCGCACTGGTCATCGCGCACCGGCTGTCCACCATCCGGGCCGCCGACAAGATCGTGGTGCTGGAGGACGGGAACATCGTGGAACGCGGCACCCACCCGCAGCTGCTGGCCGCGGGCGGACGCTATGCGGAGTTGTACCGGACGCAGTTCGCCGAGGAGCCTGCCCCGGTCGCGGCCTGACGTGGCGTCGACGCCCGGCCCGGCAGGAGCTCGGCGGGTCGCCGCCACGACCTGATAACCGCCGGAAACACGGGGCCGGCTCCGATCCCCGCGGCGCACTCCGGCGAGCGACCCGGGCTGCCCGCCGGTCGGTCACACACGAACCAGCGCCGGAGCGTCCGACCGCCCACGCGAGACGGTGTGGGCGGACGAATCGCGCGGTCCGGACTATCCCGGCGAGGACGCGCTCAGAACTCGCCCGCGACCCCGAAGACCGTGCGACCCGAGTGGCTGCCGTCCTTGATCGAACGCAGCACCCGCTCGGCCTCGGTGACCGGCGCGAAGTTCTCGATCTCCGACAGGTGCCGTGGGCGCAGCTCGTTGGCCAGCCGGCCCCACAACTCGCGCCGCTTCTCGATCGGATGGTTGACCGAGTCGATGCCCAGCAACGCCACATTGCGCAGGATGAACGGCATCACCGTGGTCGGCACCTCGGTGCCGCCGGTCAGGCCACTGGCCGCGACAGCGCCGCCGTAGCCGATGGCGCTGAGGATGTACGCCAGCGAGGCGCCGCCGACGCTGTCGACCGCGCCGGCCCACCGCGCCTTGGACAGCGGGCGGACCTTGGTATCGGGTTCCGGGAGACGGCCGATCACCTCGTTGGCACCGAGGTCGGCCAGATGATCGGCAGCGTCGGCCTTACCGGTCGACGCGATCACCTCGTAGCCGAGCCCGGAGAGGATGTCGACGGCTACGCTGCCGACACCACCGGTCGCGCCGGTCACCAGGATGGCGCCGTCATCGGGGGTGAGGCCGCGGTCGAGCAGCGCCTGCACGCTCAGTGCCGCGGTGAATCCGGCCGTGCCGAGCGCGGCGGCGTCGCGGGTGGACAGACCGTCCAGCTTCACCACCCATTCCGCGGGCACCCTGGCGTATTCGGCGAAACCGCCGTGGTGCGAGACGCCGATCTCGTAGCCGTGGGCGACCACCTGATCGCCGGGCGCGAAATCCTCGGATTCGGATTCCACGACTTCACCGGTGAGGTCGATGCCGGGAACGATCGGGTAGTTGCGCACCACGCCGCCACCCGGGGTGATCGCCAGCCCGTCTTTGAAATTGGCGCTCGAATAATGCACCTTGATCGTCACCGCACCCGGTCCGAGGAACTCCGCCCCGACCTGCTGTCGCGCGAGCACGACGCCGCTGTCCGATTCGTGTGCCACCATCGCCCAGAATTCCATGAGCCCGAGCATACGAGCGCGCGGCGGCGGGTTGGTCAGACCGGGACCAATTCGAGCCGGACGCCGAGCAGCCGCACCGGCCGGTCCAGCTCGAACCGGTCGATGATGCGCAGGGCGGCCTCGATGATGGCAGTGCGGTCGGTGGTGGGTTCGGGGAGTTTGGACTGTTTGCTGCGGGTGTAGAAGGTATTGGTGCGCACGGTCACCGATACCCGGATGGTGACCCGGCCCGCTTCGGCCATCTCATCGGCCACCTCCCCGGCCAGCCGCGCGACCTGGGCGCGGATCTCCTCGCGCTCGGTGAGATCGTGCGGGAACGTTTCGGACTTGCTGCGGCCCACGGGGATTCGTGGCTCCGTGACAACCTCTTTATCGCCGGCGCCTTTACCGAGAACCCACAGGTATGGGCCGGTGGTGGGCCCGAACGCCTGGGCCAGCCGGTGCCGGTCCGAGGCCATCAGATCGCCGACGGTCTCGATGCCGAGTTCGGCCAGTCGGGCGGCGATGCGGTTGCCGATGCCCCACAGCGCGCTGGTCGGGCGGTGTGCCATCACCTCGGTCCAGTTGTCCGCGGTGAGCCGGAACATGCCCGCCGCGGCACCGGCTCCGGGTTCCGCGGAATCCTTACCGGAGGATTTGGCGAAACCGGTGGCGAGTTTGGCGGTGAGCTTGTTGTCGCCGATCCCGACCGAACAGCTCAACTCCAATTCCGCGATGGCGGCGCGGATCTCGCGGGCCAACCCCTCCGGATCGTCGGTGTCGGCGGCCAGGAACGCCTCGTCCCAGCCCCACACCTCCACCGGCCCGAAGGTCCGCAACAGCGCCATGACCTCCTCGGACGCCTCCTCGTAGCTGGTCATATCCAGCGGCAGGAACACCCCCTCCGGACACTTGCGCACCGCGGTCCGCAATGCCATCCCCGCCCGCACCCCGAACGCCCGCGCCGGATACGAGGCACAGGTGACCACCTTGCGCGGCTCCTGCGGATCCCCGTTCCCGCCCACGATCACCGGCCGCCCGCGCAGCTCCGGATGACGACGGAACTCCACCGCCGCCTGAAATTGGTCGAGATCGACATGCAACAGCCACCGGGGCATAGGACCGTCTTACCGCATGGGTGTGACAGCCGAGCGTGTATTACAAATCGTATTACACTGGTGTTATGGGAGCGCTGAATGTACGGACAGACGAAGCCATGGAGACGGCGCTACGTGCGCTGACAGGTGAACACCGCACCCGGTCCGAAGCGGTGCGGTACGCGCTGCTGCGCACCTACAAGGAACTGCTGCTGGAGCAGGCCGCGGCCGATTCGGAGCGACTCGACAATGACCCCGACGACCGGGCCGAGATGTTGGCGATCCAGCGATTCATGGGGGTGGAGTGATATTCCGGGGAGCGATTTACGAGATCAAGGCTCTTCCCGGCGCTCGCGGCCATGAGCAACAAGGCCGCCGATATTGCGTGGTGATCCAATCGGATCGGTTCGCCTCCAGCACCGTCATCGTAGCGATGACCTCGACCAGCGCAGCGCCCGCGATCTTCCGGCCCGAGATCGAGTTCGATGGCACCAAGACTCGAATACTCGCCGACCAGATCTACACCGTCGCACCCGAGCGATTGGGTCAGTGCAAGGGTTCCCTGGACGGGTCGGAGCTGTCCGAGCTAGATCGGGCTCTCATGCTGAAACTCGGTCTGCTGTAATCACGATCAGCACGGAGGAGAACCGTTGATGACCACTCCAGAACTCGGAATCGAGCAGGCACGCCAGGTGCTGGCCGCGCAGCCGTTCGCGCAGCTGGTCGGCACGGAGTTGACGGGGTTCGGGGACGGCGCGGCGACCTTGGTGATCCCGCTGCGGGAGGAACTGGGCCAGCAGTTCGGTTTCGTGCACGGCGGCGTGCTGGCCTACGCGGCCGACAACGCGATCACCTTCGCGGCCGGCACGGTGCTGGGTCCCAACGTGCTGACCGGCGGGTTCTCGGTGACCTACCTGCGCCCGGCGAGCGGGAAGCGGCTGCGCGCCGAGGCGAAGGTGACCGGCTCGACCCGCCGCCAAGCGGTGGTGAGCTGCGAGATCTACAGCGAGGACGACGGGGGCGAGCCCGTCCTGTGCGCCGTCGCGCAAGGCACCACCCGCACCGTCGACCGCGAGCTGGGCAACGGCGGCTGAAATCCCGGGGGAGTCCCGGACGGCCTGACCGGACCCCTGCTCGGCCATACGCCGCACATGAAGCCCCGGAACGAACGGAGCCGTGCCCGCTCAGCACAGGCACGGCTCCGTTCAGCGTGACGCCGGCGGCGCCACCCCAGGTCAGGCGGTGGCCGCCAACGGCCGGCCATCCAATGCCGGTTCGGCGACCGGCTCGATGGCGTAGGCCAGGATGTCGGCCACATCGCTGACGGGGCGGACGTCCAGGGCGGCGAGCACATCGGCGGGGACGTCATCCAGGTCCGGCTCGTTGCGGGCCGGGATGAACACCGTCTTTAGGCCGGCCCGCTGAGCGGCGAGCAGCTTCTGCTTGACGCCGCCGATCGGCAGCACCCGGCCGTTCAGCGTGACCTCACCGGTCATGCCGACATCCGCACGCACCTGCCGTCCCAGCGCCAGCGACACCAGGGCGGTGACCATGGTGACGCCGGCCGACGGGCCGTCCTTGGGCACCGCGCCCGCCGGGAAGTGCACGTGAATATTGCGGTCCAGCACCGAGGGTTCGATGCCGATTTCTTCCAGGTGCGAGCGGACGTAGGTCAAGGCGATCTGCGCGGACTCCTTCATCACGTCGCCGAGCTGGCCGGTGAGCGTCAGCGACCGTTCACCGTCGACGGCATTGGTCTCGATGTAGAGCACATCGCCGCCGAGGCCGGTCACCGCCAGGCCGGTGGCCACACCGGGGACGGCGGTGCGTTCCACCGAATCCGGGGTGAACCGCGGACGGCCCAAGTAGTCCTTCAGATCACCGACGTCGATCGTCAGGGACTCACCGGAAACCGCTGCGGTGCGGCCGGATTCGGCGACACGGCTGTTCTCCGATGCGACCTCCGCAAGCAGGTCGTCGTAGCCGAGATCGGGGTCGTAGCCGAGACCGATCGTCGGCACCGCATCGGCGACCGGACCGCCCTCCGACAGCTTGGTCGCCGCCTTCCGCAACGCCTTGGCGATGAGCCGCTCCATCTGCCGGACCCCGGCCTCGCGGGTGTAGTTCGCCGCGAGCTCGCGCAGCGCCGCGTCGGTGACGGTGACCTCCTCGGCGGTCAGCGCATTGCGTTCCAGCTGGCGCGGGACCAGGAAGTCGCGGGCGATGGCGACCTTGTCGTCCTCGGTGTAGCCGTCGACGGTGATCAGTTCCATGCGGTCCAACAGCGGGCCGGGAATGGTCTCCATGACGTTGGCCGTGGCGATGAACAGCACGTCGGACAGGTCAAGATCCAGGTCCAGGTAGTGGTCGCGGAAGGTGTGGTTCTGCGCCGGGTCCAGCACCTCGAGCAGCGCCGCGGCCGGATCGCCCCGGAAATCGGAGCCGACCTTGTCGATCTCGTCCAGCAGCACCACCGGGTTCATCGAACCGGCTTCCTTCATCGCGCGCACGATCCGGCCGGGCAGCGCGCCGACGTAAGTGCGTCGGTGGCCACGGATTTCGGCCTCATCGCGCACACCACCGAGCGCGACCCGCACGAACTTGCGGCCCAGCGCCCGCGCGACGCTCTCACCCAGCGAGGTCTTACCCACACCGGGCGGACCCACCAGCACCAGCACCGCGCCGGACCCGCGTCCGCCGACGACCTCCAGCCCGCGTGCGGCGCGCCGCGAGCGCACCGCCAGGTACTCCACCATCCGGTCCTTGACCTCGTCGAGGCCGTGGTGATCGGCGTCGAGCACGGCACGCGCGGCCGAAACGTCGGTGCTGTCGGTGGTTTTCACCGTCCACGGCAGCTCCAGCACGGTGTCGAGCCAGGTGCGGATCCAGCCCGATTCCGGGCTCTGATCGCTGGCCCGCTCCAGCCGGCCGACCTCGCGCAACGCGGCCTCACGCACCGAATCCGGTAGATCGGCCTGTTCGACGCGGGTGCGGTAGTCCTCGGCGCCGTCGGGCTCGTCCTCGCCGAGCTCCTTGCGGATGGCGTTGAGCTGCTGGCGCAGCAGGAATTCGCGCTGACTCTTCTCCATGCCCTCGCGGACTTCTTCGCTGATCTTCTCCGAGACCTCGGCCTCGGCGATATGCGCCTTGGTCCACTCGATCAGCGTGGCCAGCCTCTTGGCCGGCTCCGGAGTTTCCAGCAGTTCCCGCTTCTGTTCGCTGGTCAGGTAGGTGGCATAGCCCGCGGTATCGGCGATCGCGGACGGATCGCTGAGCTGATTGACCGCGTCGATGACCTGCCAGGCCTCCCGCCGTTGCAGCACCGATACGACCAGCTTCTTGTATTCGGCGGCGAGTTCCTTGGTCCGGCCGTCGGCGGGGACGTCCTCGACCGGTTCGGCCTCCACCCACAGCGCCGCACCCGGCCCGGTCACCCCGTGCCCGATCTTGGCGCGCCGCTCCGCCTTCAGCACCGCCGCCGGCGCACCACCGCGCAGCCGGCCGACCTGTTCGATAGTGGCGACCACGCCGTACGCCGCATACCCCTCATCCAAACGGGGCGCGACCAGCACCTGGTCGGTCTTCGCGGCCCGCGCGGCATCAATCGCCGCCTGCGCCGATTCGTCGAGTTCGATGGGCACGACCATGCCCGGCAGCACGATCGGATCGGTCAGGAACAGCACCGGCAAATTCTGAGCTGCAGTCACGTCTTCGACCCTTTCAAAGTTGAGCGATGCCTACTCAACCCCGGGGTATTCGGGTTTGTTCCGGGGGAGTGGGGACGTTCACTCACAGCGAAGAAAGAGGGTGCTCACCTCGATGCCATCGCATACGTAAGCCACCGTCAGGCGAGAGCGACCGCGCGCGAGCACCTCGACAGCCACTGCGATCGCAGCTAGCCTGTCGGTGTTAGTTCGTTTTTGCGGAATTACGGAATTTAGGAGAAGGCCGTGGGTCGTAGGTGGGGGGTCGTCGCGGCCATGGTTATTCCGCTGCTCACGGGATGCGCGAGTCCCGGCGCTGCCGAGAGAACATGCGGGCCGATGCCCGAGCCCGGGGTCGCGACGGCCGAGGAATGGCTGGGCCGGATCCACGCCGAACCGGACACCATCGCCCTCGCGATCGATGACGGCCGGGGCAACACCATCGAACGCCGGGCCGACGACCAGCAGCCCCTCGCCTCGACGGTGAAGGTCGTTGTACTCGCGGCGTACGCCCGCGCCGTCGCGGCGGGCACGCTCGATCCGCGGGAAGCGGTGCCGGTCAGCGAGTGGGAGCGCTGGTATCTCCCCGGAACCGATGGCGGCGCGCATCTGCGAGCACGTGCCCGCCTCACCGCCGCGACTGTCACCCTTGATCAGCTGGTCAGCGCGATGATCCAGGAAAGCGACAACGCCGTCCACGACTACCTGCGCGACCGCCTCGGCGACCAGGCACTGATCGACGCGGCCGCGGCCGGCGGATGGCACGACTACACGCCTAACACCAAACTCGGGGAGGCCATCCGCGCACTCGACCCGGGTAGCGACGGGGGTTGGGCGACAGCGCAGCGGTACGCGAGCGACCCCACCTACCGAGCAACGATCCAGTCGAAGACCTTGCCGCCGATCGACATTCAATTGGCGTGGACCGAGACCACGGCCACCGGCTCGGCTCGCCAACTCGCATCAATGTTTCGCGCCATCGCGACCGGCAGTTTCGGTCCGGGCAGCGAGGTGGCACGCGCCCAGCTGGAATGGCCGCGACCACCGGCCGGATCCGTCGCGATCGGCGCCAAGGGCGGTAGTTATCCCGGCATGCTGGCCGATGCCTTCTACCTGCGCCGCACCGAGGGCACGGTCGCGACCGCCGTCCTGCTCGACCATCGCATGCCCGAGTCCACCTGGATCGCCGCGCTCGCGACCCTGAGTGAACAGCAACTGCTGCTCAGGGCCATGACCGAGCCGGCGACGTGGCGCCGATTAGCATGCGCGACATGATCGACGTCGCTGCCAAACTGGCCGAGCTGGAGGCGCGGATCGAAGAGCTGGAGGGCCGGCGGCGAACCGAGGATGCCGAACGCGGCTTCGTCGAATACGGCGGCAGCGTCGATTTCGGCGGCCCGATCGACTGGACGATCCGCTATAGCGCCGCCGCCATCCCACAACTGCCCGCGCAGGCCCGCGTCGACGTCCTCGCCGCCCTCGGCCACCCGGTCCGCCGCGCCCTGGTCGAATCCCTGCTCGACGGCCCACGCACGGGCGCCGAACTGGCGCAAGCGGTTTCCCTCACCTCCGCCGGCCAGCTCTACCATCACATCCGCGCCCTGACCGCGGCCAAGGTCATCGAACAACACTCCCGTGGGGCTTACCGGATTCCCGCGCAGAAAGTCGTTCCGATACTGATCCTGATGACGGCCGCCGCCGACATAGCCGAGGTGCTGCGGTAGGGCTGCTACTGCTTCAGGATTCCCGACTGACCAGGAGCCTCGCGTGTCGATGGTGGAACTGCCCGCGCGAATTCGGGCCGATGTCGAGACACTGTGGTCTTTCACCCAGATGCATCAAGCCGTGCGTTCGGCCGACATCGGAATCGGCCTGGGCAGTCACGATCTGGCGGTGGCCGACTGGGCTGCAACGCTGTACCGCCAGGGTCGCATCCCCATGATCGTGTTCAGTGGAGCGAACTCCCCGACTACGACCGCGGTGTTTCCACGCGGGGAGGCAGTGCACTATCGCGAGCGGGCTTTGGCGCTGGGCGTACCCGCCGAGGCTGTTCTCGTCGAACCGGAGGCGACCAACACCAGTGAGAACATCGCGTTCACACATCGGCTGCTGCGACAAGCAGGGCTCCTCGATGCGATCCGGTCCGCGGTACTGATCTGTCGGCCGTACCACCAGCGCCGCACGCACGCTGTGTGCAGAAAGCTGTGGCCCGAGGTGGATATCGTGTGCACGTCGAGCCCGGTCTCCCTCGACGACTACCTGTGCGCGATCGGCGACGTCAACCGAGTGGTGACGATGCTCGTGGGTGAAGTTCAGCGGGCATGGCTGTACCCGATGAAGGGCTGGGCGATACCCATTGAGGTTCCGGATGAGGTGCGAAGTGCCTACCGGCGTCTGGTCGACGCGGGCTACGACGATCGGCTCCTCCCTGAGTGAGGCCTGCGAGGACGCGGTCGGCTCTGAACAACCGGAGGTTCCGTTAGTCGTGGCGGCGGTCACGACCGACGCGGCTACCGAACGAAAACCAACGCCCGCTTCATGATTCACTCAGGCAGCGGGAATCAGGTTGTGACGACGTCACTTCCGTTGTCCCGAAGTACCGGCTTGTCCTGCGCAGCGCCCGGCGCCTGAGCCGCTGCCGGATCGTCCTCGACCCGATCCGCCTGTCCCGGTGCCGGATTCCGGTCCAACTCGAGCGCGTGCTCGCCGAGCGTCGGGTCGGAGAACACCAGTGTCACCTCTCCGCGGCGGGTGTCGACGTCGGTGCGCATCTGGGTGACGCCGGACGGGTCGGTGGAGACGCCGAGGCGTTCGCGGATCGGGTCGGACATCAGGATTCCGCTCAGCACCGTCAGGGCGTTGGTGTCGAGGGTGATGGAGACGGTGTTGGTCTGCGCTGGTGCCACCCGGGCGCCGACGTAGGTGGTGCCGAGGCCGAGGCGGCCGCCGACTCCGGCAGGGTCGGTGGGGGCGGGCTGCGGTTCGGCGGGTAGCGCGACGGCTGCGGGCGGTGGCACGACGACGGGGGCGGCGGCGGGCCGATCGCGGTAGACGGCAGCCTGGCCGGAGCCGTCGGTGAGCAGGATGGACCCGGTGCGATGGGCCGCACCGGTTCGCGGGGCGCCGTCGCGGATGTTCGGCACCGAGGGGCCGGCGAGTTGTCCTGGACGGTCGAGGCCCGGCATGTTCGTGGCGATATAGGCGCCGGACACCACGGTGAGACTGAGGCTGGCCGCGCCGGCCAGCACGATGGCGGTATGGCGAGCGATCTGAGCAGACTCGAATGCTGACACGATGCTTTCCTTTCCCTCCGCCCTGGTTTCCCTGGGGTCGACGGCCCGCATCGTTGAAAGCCGTACGCTCGTCCAGGTTACGGCGTGGAGGGTGAGCATGCCGCATCGCTGAGAGCAGCATCACAAGCGCCGGACCCGCAGGCGGCGGTACTGCGGCATTCACGTGACACGAGGGTGAACCATCCGCGTCGACGAGGTTTCGCGGTGGTCAGCGACGGGTACTCCCAGGTCGCTGGCGAGCGTCATTCTCGACTGCCCTATCGAGACACCCGGCCAATGACGTCCGATTCGTCGCGACGCACCCAGACTGGCGCTCGCCCGCTTCGCGTACCGGCGCGGGCGGGCTCGGTCAGGCGAACTGCCCCGCTGCGCGCCCCTCACCACTCGGACCGGCGAAGGCCTGCGCGATCGTCAGCCATTCGGCCGCATCCGCGCCCACCGCCGTCAGGGCGAGATCGTCACGATGCCTGCGCTGGGTGACCAGCAGGCAGAAATCCAGGGCCGGGCCGGTGACGCGCTGCGCGGCGTCCTCCGGACCCCAGGTCCACAGACTGCCGTCGGGCGCGGTGAGTTCGATCCGGAATTCCTCGGCCGGCGCCTGCTTGCCGCGCACCATATAGGCGAAGTTCCTGGTCCGGGCGCCGATATGGGCGACGGTGCGCAGCCGGGCGGTCGGCGTGCGGGTGACGCCGAGCGCGTCGGCCACGTCCTGACCGTGCGCCCAGGTCTCCATCGTCCGCGCGGTGACCATGGACGCCGCGCTCATCGGCGGCCCGAACCACGGCACCTTGGCGCCATCGGGAACGTTGCGCAGCGCGTCGGCCAGTTCGGTGCGGCTGCGCCGCCAGCGCTGCAACAGCTGAGCCGGCTCATCGGCCGCGGCTTCCTCGGCGGCCTCGTCGACGAAGGTCAGCACGCGCGGCCCGGCCTCGGCGACGAGCTTCGCGAACCGGTCGGCATCGCTCGCCGAGATCGTGGCGATTTCATCGGTCCAGGCCAGGTGGCCGATCTGATGGGCGATGGTCCAGCCCTCGGCCGGCGTTGGGGTGGCCCACTCGGCGGGTGCGAGCGGGGCGACGAGTCGTTCCAGGTCGGCGCTCTCCTCGGCCAGATCGCCGAGTAGCGCTTCGAGGTCAGCCATGGTCGTGTCCTTGCCCCCGCGTCGTCGTTGCCGGATGTCACTCGAGGTGACGTCGCGATTCAGCATCGCAGCTCGGTCGGAAAGAAGCAAGCATGCGTGCTTGTATTTGACGCCAGCAGACTTCAAGGCGCTGATCACGGAACCTAGAAATTCAGAAAACAGCTGGTAGGGGGAGGCTTCCTGAGCGGCGGTAGCGCCTTTCGGCCGTCTCGAGCCGCAACCCTTGCCCCGAGGTCACGCCTCGCGCTGTCATGTAAGTAAGTGGTTACTTGCAGGAGTTCGGATGGCCTCGACCCGCGAAAGAATCGTCGCCGAAGCGCTGCGACTGTTCGGCACCCAGGGCTTCGCGCGCACCTCGGTCGCGCAGATCGAAGCGGCCGCCGGGCTCTCGGGTGGCTCCGGTGCGCTGTACCGGCACTTCGCCTCCAAGGACGAACTGCTCGTCGAGGCGGTGCGGTCGCGACTGGTCGACCGGGGCGAATGGCAGCAATTCCTGGAGCCGGACTTCTCCATCGCGGGGTTCCTGAGCGCGGTCGCGCCGAGCGCATCGACGGTGGACCGGCTGTGGATGCTGTGCCGGATCGGGCTCATGCGCCTCGAACACGACCGTGACGTCACCCGGATCCTGCTGCGCGACAACTCGATTGCCCCCGAAGTGCTCGCGGTATTCCGCCGCGAGGAGTACACCGTGGTGACCTCGGTGGTCGCGCGGGGGCTTGCCGAACTGGCCGGTCCGCGGCACGCCGAAGCCGACTGGGAAGCCACCGCCGCCGTCATCGTCGGCGCCATCGCCCACTACTGGCTGATGTGCGACATCTTCGGCGGCGACCACCCCTCCGGAATGGACAGCGAACGCTATCTGCGGGCGACCGCGGAACTGATCGCCGCACAGATCGAAGCGGCCGTACCCCTCACCCCGAATGGACAGGAGTCCCTGCGATGACCCAGCACATCACCGTGATCGGTGGCGGTCTGGCCGGCCTCACCGCCGCCATCGCCTGCGCGGAAACCGGTGCGCCGGTACGGCTGTTCGAGGCGCACGCGACGCTCGGTGGGCGCGGCCGGGCCACCTCCGGCCCCTACATCGCCCACGACGGCGCCCACGTCTTCTATGCCGACGGGCCGCATTACACCTGGCTGAAGGCGCGCGGGTTCACCGCTGGCCTCGGCTGGCCCGCGCCACGGCAGTTGGGGCGCCTCGGATTCCGCACCGACGGTCGCGTCCGCCGGATCCCGCCCGCGCGGATGCTGCGCGCGCAGGCACGATTCGACCTGAAACCGCCGGTGGACATCGACTTCCGCAGCTGGGCCTCGGCGCGCTGGGGCGAGGCGACCGCCGAGCACATCGCCAACGCCATCAGTGTGGCCACCTACGACGCCGACACCGGACGTCTGTCGGCGGCGTTCGTCTGGGGCCTGTTCCAGCGAGTACTCGGACCCCGCGTGCCCGCGGTGCGGTGGGTGCGCGGCGGCTGGCAGCGGACGGTGGACCGGATGGTCGCCCGGGCCCGCGAACTCGGTGTCGAGATCAGCACCGGTGCGCGGGTCGACAGCATCGACACCTCCGCCGGACCGGTGATCGTGGCCACCGAGCTGGCTTCGGCCCGGCGCCTGCTCGGCGACGACAGCCTGACCTGGACCAGCGGATACGCCGCGCTGCTCGATATCGCCGTGCAGAGTTCGCCGCGCGACCGCAGCATCGTCTTCGATCTGGATGCCGGCGGCTTCCACGAGTCCTACACCATGCAGGACGACAGCATCGCCCCGCCCGGGGAGTCGCTATTCCAGCTCCAGATGCCGGTGCGGGCCGGCGAATCACCCAAGGACGCGCAGCAGCGCCTGGCCGAGTTCGCCGATCTGGTGATCCCCGGCCGGACGTCGCGCACCACTTTCACTCGAACGGCCACGGCGAAGGGCCGCACCGGCGCGCTCGACCTGCCCGGACAGACCTGGCGCGACCGCCCGGCCATCAACCGCGGCGGCGACGTCTTCCTGGCCGGCGATATGGTCGCCGCCCCGGGGATGCGTGGCGAGATCGCGATCAACAGCGCCCTGGTCGCGGCCGAACGCGCGGTCGCCGCCCTGCCCGCCCGCAGCGTGACGCGATCATGAATGAGTGGCCGCTGCGCGAGCCCCCGCGTCGTTGACACCTCCACGGGGCAATGAGAATGTTGGGACCTCGAGTCTCATTCGATGTCTCAGACAACCATTCCGGTATCTGTACCGGCCGGCCTAGGGAGAGCCCGCGTGATCACACTCGCGTCCGGTGTGTTCATCGACTGGGAGCAGCTGACCGGGCAGTCGAAGTTCGTGGTCGACCTGATCAGCTTCCCGATCTTCGCCGGAATCGCGGGCTGGCTGACCAACTGGACCGGCGTGCTGATGCTGTTCTGGCCGCTGCGCTTCCGTGGTGTCCGGGTGCCCGGCCTCAAGGTGCTCTACCCCTATCTGCCGCGCCGGGTGCAGGTGCTGCCGGTGTTCTCCGAGGACGGTTCCCGCTTCGGATTCCAGGGCTTCATCCCGGCCCGCGCGGAGAAGATGGCCAGCATCTGCGTGGACAAAGCGCTGATGCGGATCGGCAGCCCCCGCGATTTCATCCATGAACTCGACCTGGACGGTATCGCCGACTATGTGGCCGAGATGGCGCACAAGCAGGTGCAGGCGATCGTCGACGACGTCATGTACCGGGAGAACCCCGAGCTGTGGGGTTCGCTGCCGCGGGCGATGAAGCAGCTGGTCTACCAGCGGGTGGACCGGGAGCTGCCCGCGCTGTGCCGGCGCGCGTTCGAATCGCTGGGTGACAACGTCGACCAGCTGATCGACGTCAAGGGTTTCGTCATCCGCTACCTGCAGGACAACCCGATCATCCTCAAGGACCTGACCACCACCATCGCCGCGCCGGAGCTGCGGTTCATGGTGCGCATCGGCCTGCTCGGCGCGCCCTTCGGCCTGCTGCTCGCGCTGTATCTGCATGTGCATCCGAACATCCCGGTGCTCGGCTGGGTGCCCGCGTGGGTGGTCGTGCTGCTGGTGTCGGCCGGGATCGGCGTGCTGGTCAACCTGATCGCGATCAAGATGGTGTTCGAGCCAGGCGATCCGCAACCCCGCTACAAATACCTGTGGCGGCAGGCCCTGCTGGCCAAACGCCAGCCCCAAGCCGCGGTCGACCTGGCCCACATCCTCGCCTACCAAGTGCTCACGCTGCCCAACCTGTCCAAGGAGCTGCTCGAAGGCCCCAACGGCGACAAGACCCGTCAGCTGCTGGAACGCCTGATCTCCGACGAGATCCACCGCCAACTCGGCCGCACCACCTCGATGGTCCGCGCCGCCTTCGGCCGCCGCCAATTCGACAACCTCAAGGTCGGAGCCGCAGGCGCCGCCGTCGGCCTGGCCCCCACCCTCGTCGAGGACGCCGAGTTCACCGAGCAACAAGCCAAGAAGATCGACGAATTCGCCGCCCGCAAACTCAAACAACTCACCCCCGGCGAGTTCATGGAAATGTTCTACGCCTCCGTCGAACAGGACGCCTGGCTGCTGTACGTCCACGGCGGGCTGCTCGGCGTTGTCGTCGGCGGGGTGCACCTGCTGTTGTTCGGGTGGTAGTCCCGCGCATGGCCGATGCGGACGGACGTCACCGTCCCATTGCGCGCACCGTCGACCACGCGCCTATCGTGCAACTCATGTCGACGACCCCGGACAAGAGCTGAATCGCATGTACGACTTCTGTGTGATCGGGGGCGGGATTGTCGGGGTGGCTACCGCGTATCGGATTCTGCGGCGGGCGCCGGGGGCGAGTGTGGTGTTGGTGGAGAAGGCCGAGGCGCTCGGAATCCATCAGACCGGGCATAACAGTGGGGTCATTCATTCCGGGATCTACTATGCGCCGGGCAGTTTGAAGGCGAGGTTGTGCCGGGAGGGGGCTCGGGCTACGAAGGAGTTCGCGGCGGCGAACGGGATCGCGTTCTCCGAGTGCGGGAAGCTGCTGGTGGCGACCGATGGGGCCGAGCGGGAGCGGATGCTGGCGCTGTATGAGCGGTCGCGGGTGAACGGGGTGGATGTCGAGTTGCTCGATGCCGGCGAGCTGGCGCGGCGGGAGCCGCGGGTGAGCGGGGTGGGGGCGTTGTTCGTCCCCGATACCGGGATCGTGGACTACCGGCGGATCACCGCCGCGCTGGCCGGGCAGGTGCGCGCGGCGGGCGGGCGGATCGTGCTCGGGGCGCGGGTCGACGACGTCACCGAGACGGATGCGGGTGTCACGGTGTCGGGGCCGGCGGGGAGCTGGACGGCGAAGGCGCTGGTGGCGTGTGCGGGGTTGCAGGCCGATCGGGTGGCCCGGATGGCGGGGTTGCGCATCGATACCCGGATCGTGCCGTTCCGGGGCGAGTATTACCAGTTGCCGGCGTCGCGGGCGGGGCTGGTCAGCACCCTGATCTATCCGATTCCGGATCCGGAGCTGCCGTTCCTGGGCGTGCATCTGAGCCCGACCATCGACGGTGATCTCACGGTGGGGCCGAATGCCGTGCTCGGCCTGTCCCGGGAGGGCTACCGCAAGGGCAGCGTCGATCTGCGCGACGCCCGCGAGATACTCGGCTATCCGGGCATGCACCGGGTGGCGCTGGCCAATGTCCGCACTGGGCTGCGGGAGCTGCGTAATTCCCTGTTCAAGCGCGGCTACCTGGCCGAATGCCGGCGCTACTGCCCGGAGCTGACGATGGACGACCTGCGACCGCGGGAAGCGGGCATTCGCGCCCAGGCGGTGGCCCGGGACGGCACGCTGATCCACGACTTCCTGGTCGAGCGCACGGCGCGGATGGTGCATGTGCTGAACGCGCCGTCGCCGGCGGCGACCTCGGCGCTGCCCATCGCCGATCACATCGTCGACCGGCTCGGCCTGCCCGCCGACCAAGCAACCGGCCGGTAGCGATCTGGAAATCCACCTCCCCAAATCTCGGCACAACTCTCGAATAAAGAGGAACGCTGTAGTACTTTTGTCGGAGCCGTGGAGGGAGGGCCCATGGGCCGCATCAGATATGCCAGCGACGTCGGCGCACCGGTCGAGGTGGCGTTCACCTACACGGACAATCACCTGTTCGTACCGGACTGGATGTTCGGCGTCGCCGAGTTCGAACCCAGCGGCGACGCCGACCGCGGACTCGGCGCGCGCTTTCGCACCTACGCCCGCCTGCTCCTCCTGCGCACCACGCTCACCTGCGAGATCACCGAGTACCGGCGCAATGTCGTGATCGGGTATACCCTGCGTGGACGTCTATCCGGAACTCTGACACTGCGATTCGATCCGCTGGGCTACGGGCGCTCGGTGCTCACCTCGGAGGTCGACTACGAGCCGCCGCGTGGCCTCATCGGCCGCCTGCTCGCCCGGCCGATCGAATCCGGTGTCCGTTCGGCCCTGCGCCGCACGGAGTCCCGGCTGCGAAGGGAGATAGAGCAATTCCACGGTACCGATCTTGTCGGCCGGATTGCGTAGGGTGCCAGGCATGATCATCGTGAGCACCGACGGATCCTGCCTGCGTAATCCCGGCGGCGCCATCGGCTGGGCATGGGTCAACCATCAGGGCCCCTCCGATAGCGGGGGAGCCGCGTCGGGCACGAATCAGATCGCGGAACTCCGCGCGCTCCTCGAGGCCGTGCTCGCCCACCCCGGTGACGAACCGCTGCTGATCGAAAGCGACTCGCTCTACGCCATCAAATGCGCCTCGGAGTGGATCGCGGGCTGGCGCCGCAACGGCTGGCGCACCTCCACCGGCGCCCCGGTCAAGAATGCCGAGCTCATCCAGCAGATCGATCGAGCCATCGCCTCCCGGCCCGGCCCGGTGCGATTCCGCTGGGTGCGCGGACATGTCGGCAACTACTTCAACGAACAGGCCGACACGCTGGCCGGGCAGGCCGCCCGCCGCGTCGCCGCCGACCCTACCGCCGCTGCCGACCCGGTGACCGTCGAGTTGCCCGCGCTGACGACCACCATCCCCGCCCCGGCCGTACGCGCGGAACCGCCTGTGACACAAGAAAAGCCGGCCACTTCGCGAAAAGTCGCGAAGCAGCCGGCCGCAGAGGCTTTGACGCTGTTCTAGCGTCGCACCGACCACCTGAATAGACCTCCGGCGGCGGTGGCTCGACCCGCCGCCGGGGGTCGCTTCAGCGGATCAGTTGCCGGGCTCCGGCGCGGGCTGATCGGCCGGCGGGGCCGGGGGCTGCTGGGCGGCGTTCGGGTCGAGGCCGGGCAGCATGGCCAGCTCCCACTTGTTGACCAGCCACTTGTCGCCGGACTTCTCCATGCCTGCGACGACGGCGATGTCCTGGCGCTTGGGCTCGGGGGTGACCGAGTTGGTCTTCATCAGGCTGAGGTTCACCAGCACCTCGGTCTTCTCGGTGTCACCGGAACGGAAACCGCAGGTCGCCTTGTCCACCCAGGCCTTGACCTGGGACTCGACCAGGATCTGCCGCAGCACTTCCCAGTTCTGCTCCAGATCCGAGACCACGTTCTCGGTCGCCCGGCCCTTGAGCTCGGCGATGAAGTTGTCCAGGTTGCCCGCGTAGTCGTAGGTGTTGGTCACCCGGGCGAATTCGCAGGCGGCCCGGCTGGACTCGTCCTGCGCGGCGAGCTCGTCGCCGCGCTGCTGCGCCTGCCGGAAGAACACGACGGCGGTGACGACCAGCGCCACCAGCACCACCCCCGCCACGAAGGCGAGGACGACGGGCAGCACACCGCGCTCATTGTTGTCGGCGTTGTCGACCATAGGTCCGGTCTCACTCTCTTTCGTCACGCCGCCGCCTAACCCATTGCCGGGAAGTCGAACTTGGCCACGAGCCAGCGCCCGTTCTCCTTCTGCATCTCCACATTGGCCGCCACGCGGACCTTGCCCGGGGTGGAGTTCGGGACATCGGCGGTGGAGAAGGACTGGTCGATGACCAGGACCAGGGTGGCGTTGTCCTCGTCGCCGGAGGCGTAACCGCACATGACCTCATCGGCCCGCGAATTGACCTGCCTGCCCTCGAACCGGGCCTTCAGATCGGGCCCGAGCTGGGCGACCATCTGCTTCCACTCACCGGTCGCGGTGTCGTTGAGCCGGGCCAGGTAGTCGTCGACCTTGTCGCCGCTGTAGGTGGCGAACTGGTTGCCGAAGTCGCAGGCCGCCCTGGTGGCGTCGGCGCGAGTCTCCAGCTCGTCCTCGCGGTTGCCGGACTGGATGAAGAACACCACGCCGGCGATGGCGGCGGCGATCGCCAGGACGAGGGCCACGCCGGCGGCGATGAACAGCGGGTTGCGGCTCTTGGTGCCTGCGGCCTTGGCGGCGGCGGGGGTGCGGACCTTGACGGTCTTGTCGGCGTCGGACTTGTCGATCTTGACGGTCTCGTCGGCGTCGGCCGCGGCGACCTTGACGGTCTCATCGGCGTCGGCTTTGCCGATCTTGACCGTCTCGTCCGCATCCGCCTTGCCGACCTTGACGGTCTTCTCGGCATCCGCGCCCGACTCGCCCGTCTCGGCCTTCACAGTCTTGTCCGCGTCCGCCGTGCTGGTCGTACCGGCCTCCGCCTTGTCGGCCTGGCCGGCCGCATCGTCAGTAGCGTCCGTGGACTCGGCGTCGACATCGGAGGCCGGTGTGGTCGCCTCGGCGGATTCGGCGTCGCCCGCCGGTCCCGTCGTCGCGCCATCCCGCCCGGCGTCCGCGTCGGAAGCGGCGTCATCTGTGGACATGAGTACTGTTCACACCTTCCCGGCACACCTCGGGGTGTGCCGTGTATTTCGTCCGGCCACGCGCGCGCCGGGCCGCAGGCAGTCAACTGCGAGTATGCCCCGGCGCACACGCGGCCGTTCAGCCGGTCGGGGTTACCGCACCGGCGGCATGGTCCGTTCGTTCGGATCCACACCCGGCGGCATATGCGAGCCGTTGTCCGGGATGTTCGGCCGCGGCGCGTTCACCGCACCTCGGATCTGCTGTCCCGGCGGCGGGTTCTCGCAGTAGTTCCACTTCGGCATGGTCCCGTCGGAGACGACCTGCGGGCTGGCCGGGGTGGACTGGTACTGGCAGTAGGGCCGCAACCAGATGTCGAGGATGGTGTGGAATTCGTTGTCGTGGGCGGGCACGCCGAGCGCCGCGCCACCGAGTTCGAGCGCGGGGAACAGCGCCCGCATGGCCGGGGTGCGCAGCTGCGCCGCCTTGGTGATGGCGACGAAGTTGTTGACCAGGCCGGTGATCGGATCGGTGGTGGTGTCGAGCACCGCGCCGAGGCTGGCGAACTGGCCTGGGGCCTGCGACAGCACCGATTGCAATTCGGCGTTGGCGTTGTTGAACTGCTCGAACAGCACGCCCGAGTTGCGGGTCAGCGTCCCGAGGTCGGGCTGGGCGTTGGACGTCGTCGCGGCGATGGTGCGCAGGTTGGCGATCAGATTCGAGGTCTGCGGCAGCAGCGAATCCAGACCCGCGGCCACCATGCTGACGCCGTCGATGAGCGAACGCAGCTGATCCGGGCCACCGCTGAGCGCGATGTCGAGCTCGTTGAGGATGACGTCGAAGTGCTTCGGATCGATCTGGGCGATCAACGCACTGGTGTCGTCGAGCACCGCCCACACCGGGGTGGGCGTGCGCACGGTGTCCGGGTTGTATTCGATCACCGAGCCGTCGGTCAGGAACGGGCCCTGATCGGTATCGGGACGGAAGTCGATGTACTGCTCACCGGCCGCCGACAGCGCCTGCACCGCGACCACGGTGTCCACCGCGATGTCGTAGCGGTTGTCGATCTCGGCGGTGGCCGCGATGGCCGAGCCGCCGTTGATCAGCGTGATCGAATCGACCTTGCCGACGCGGAAGCCACGCAGCGTGACGTCGTTGCCCGGCTGCAGACCGCCGGAGCGGTCCAGGGTCACCGTGACGGTGTAGGTGCCGCGCAGCGGATTGATCCGCATGACGTTGACCAGCAGGTACGCCGCGCCGATGATCAGCACCAGCACCAGGCCGATGGTGGAGTAGAGGATCCTGTGGCTTTTCACCTGTGTCCTCCCGTCACCCGGCCGTAGACGACCTGGAGCACTTGAATCAGGCTGCCCGCGAAGTCGTTCAGATCGTTGAGATCGAAGAACTTGCTGGTGCCGGGGGCGGTGAGCAAGGCGATATCGAGGTTGGTGACGTTGACCTGCGCGGCGAGACTGTTACCGCGGAAGGTCGCGTTCACGCCTGGGCGGATCTCGCGGAGCGCGTCGAGCACCGCACCGAAGTTGTCGCCGGTGGCGGCCAAGGCCCCCATCAGCTGATCGAGGCTGTCGAGCAGCCCGGCCAGCTCACCGCCGGAGGTGTTGGCGTAGTCGCCGAGCGCGACACTGGCGGTGCCGATCTTGGCGAGCAGATCACCGATGGCCTTGTTGTTCTCCGCGACCGCGCCGATCATGTTCGGCAGGGTGTCGGCGACCTGACCGAGGTCGGAGCGCCTGGCCTCCAGCGTGGTGGCCAGCGCGCCGAATTCGGCGAGCACGCTGTCGATCCGGGCGGAGTTGTCGTTCATGCTGGTGACGACGCCGGTCAGCTCATTGACCAGATGCACCACCTGATCGCTGCGACCGCCGACGATGGAGTCGAGTTCGGCGCCGAGCCGGGCCAGGTGGGCGATGCCGCCGCCGTTGAACATCATCGACACCGACAGCAGCAGCTCCTCGACGGTGGCGCCCGCCGAGGTCTGCTCCAGCGGCAGTGTGTCGCCGTCCTGCATCATCTGGGTGCCGGGTTCGGCGGGCGGCATGGACAGCGCGACGAACACATCACCCAGCGGGGTGGCCTGGCGCAGTTCGGCGGTGCTGCCGACCGGGAGCTGGATATCGGTGCTGATATCCATATCAACGATGGCCTGGAAGTTCGAGGTCCTGATCCCGGTGACCACACCGACATCGGAACCGCCGACCTTCACTTTGGCCTGATCGGGCAGGTTCAGCGCGTTGTCGAACACCGCCGTCAGCGAGTAGGTGTCGCCGGAGGCGCCCGGCTTGGGCAGCGGCAGCTTCTCCACGGTCAGGCCGCAGCCGGAGGTCACCGACATCGCCCCGACCGCCGCGACCGCGACCATGCTGCGGCGGGCTCGTCTGCTGATTCGATTCATCATTTCGTCAGTCCAAGCAGTGCGGCGGTGAGTCCGAAGTCGGGACCGAAGTCCTCCATGCGGCCGGTTCGACAACCGTCGGCACGCATCTGGATGCGTTCGCAGAACAGGCTGATCTGCTCGCCGGCGAGAGTGCCGCCGACGAGTGTGTGCAGCCGGATGTAGCCGAGCTCCTTGTTCATCGACTTGTCGATGCTCTCCAGCAGCATCGGCGCGACGTCGATGACCTCGGTGAGCCCGCGCGCGTTCTGGCGCAGCTGGTCGGTGACCGCCGTCATCCTGGTCAGGGTGTCGCTGATCTGGGCCTGGTGGTCGGCGAAGATCGAGCTGGTGTTGGTCAGGAAGCTGTTGAGCTGATCCAGCGTCGCCTGCAGACCGGGCGCCTGCTCGGCGAGCAGGGTGGTCATCTGGGTGGCCTGGTTGCTGAAATCGCGTACCGACTGATCGTTTTCGGCCAGCATGGTGGTGAGCTCGTTGAGCTTGATGATGATGGTCGAGATCGCGTCCTTGTTGTCGAGGCCGACCTTCAGCGCACTCGACAGCGCGTTGAGGGTGTCGCGGATCTTCTCACCGTTGCCGTCGAGCATCGGGTACAGCACCCGGCCCGACAGCGGACCGAGGCCTTCCTGGCCCTCTTCTGGTTTGAGCGCCGCGGCGAACTGATCGATGGTCTTGATCATCGTGTCGAGTTCGACCGGGACGTCGGTGCGTTCCAGCGGCAGGTGGTCGCCGTCGGAGAGCGTCTCGCCCTCGGTGAACGGCGGGGTGATCTCGATGTGGCGGTCGGTGACGATCGACGGCGAGATCACCACGGCCATGGCGTCCTTGGGGAACTTCACATCACCGTCGAGGGTCATGTGCACCTCGACGAAGGTGCCGCGCGGCACGATCTTGTCGACCTTGCCGACGTCGATCCCGAGCACCTGGACGCTGTTGCCCTCGTACATGCCCGCGATGTTCTCGAAATCCGCGGTGATCTTGATGTCGTTGTTCAACGGACCCGGCAGCAGCGAGCAGCTACCGACGAGCAGCGCGGTGGCTGCGACGAACAGCGACTGGGCGATCGTTTTGAGTCTCATCACGCGCACCCCTCGGCGACTTGGGCGAAGCACAACCAGTTGTCCGGGAACAGCCACGGGAGGCTGACCTCGGCGTAGTTGCCGTTACCCCAGGCGTTGGCCAGGTAGCGCACCGCGGGCGGCATGATCGACAGCAGCCGGTCCAGGTTGTCCTTGTTCTTCTGCAGGCCTGAGGCCATGATGTTGAGCTGATCGAGGGTGCCGGAGAACTGGTTGTCGTTCTGCGCGCCGATCTGCTGCAACTGGGCGGTCAGCGTGGCGACATTGTCGAGCAGCTGACGCAGCAGGTTCTGCCGCTCCATCACCCGGCTGGCGATCGCCTCGCCCTGGGTGACCACCAGCAGCACGCTGTTGCGGTTGTCGGCCAGGATGGTGGTGACCCGGTCCAGGTCCTTGAGCAGGGTGTCGACCTGGGTCTTGCGCGAGTCGATGGTCTTGGCCAGCGCGCCGACACTGTCGAGCGCCTGCGCGATCAGCTCCGGCGAACCGCCGAGCTGCTGATTGACCAGGTTCAGCGATTCGGCCAGCTTGGCGGTGTCGAGTTCCTCGAACTTCGGGGTACCGCGCTGCACGACGTCGGCCAGGTTGTAGGGAACCGTGGTGTTGGTCTTGGGGATCCGCTTGTCCGGCAGGCCCGAACCGTCACCGGGCTCCAGGTCGATGTAGCGGGCGCCCAGCAGCGTCGCCATCTTGATCGAGGCGTGCGCGTCGGGGCCGAGCTTCACATCGTCGCTGACCTGCAGGGTGATCACCACGTGATCGCCCTCGAGTTCGGCGCCGGAGACCCGGCCGACCGGGACGCCGGCGACGTCGACCTTGTCGCCGACCTTGATGCCTGCGGCCTGGACGAACTCCGCCTCGATCGACTGCTCGCCGATGCCGAGGCTCTGGAAGCCGGAGGACGCGATCACCACCACCGCAACCAGGGCGGCGCCGATGATGCCGAGACCGAAGTAGCGGTTGGCGTTGAACCAGGTTTTGATCTTGGTCATGGGCGGCACACCGCCGACTGTCCGTTGCCACCGATCTGCGAGAACAGCCCGCGCGGGAACAGGATTCCGTACAGCGAGACGTCGAGGCGGCAGATGTAGGCGTTGGCGTAGGCGCCCTCGGAGGTGAACCGGCCCACGTCGGCGAGCACCGACGGCAGGTCGATCGCGGCCTGGTCGAGCTTGGCGCCGTTGGCCAGCAGCAGCGTCAGCGCGTCGGTGGTCGAGCGCTGGGCGGCGTCCAGCTTGGGCTGGATATTGCCGACCATGTCGACCAATGCGGTGGTGGCGTCGGCGATCTGCACGGTGGACTGCTGCAAGGACTGGCCCTGTTCATAGAGCCCGCCGATCAGCGCCCTGGTCTGGGTTACCAGCGTCTCCAATTCGTCCCCTCGTTTTGCCAACCCCGACATGATGCCGCTGAGGTTGGTGATCACATCGCTGAGAATGGCGTCCCTGCGCTCGAAATCGGTGGCCAGCGTGGCGGCCTGGGTGATGAACTGGCCCAGCGAGATCCGGTCACCCTGCAATGCCAGCACGAACGTCTCCGACAGGCGGTTGACCTGCTCGGGCTCGAGCGCCTGGAACAACGGCTGGAATCCGTTGAGCAGCGCCGAGATGTCGAAGGACGGCTCGGTGCGCTCGAGCGGGATGGTCGCGTTGTCCTCCAGCGGGGTGGCGTCCCCGCCGGTGCCCGGCGCCAGCGCGATATAGCGCTGGCCGATCAGGTTCTGGTAGCGGACCAGCGCCTTGGTGTTGCCGTAGAGGGTCTGTTCGTCCTGGACGATGAACGACACGTGGGCGTCGTTGTTGTCGTCGAGTTCGATCTTTTCGACCTTGCCGACGCGCACGCCCGCCATGCGGACGTCGTCACCTTCGCGCAGACCCAGCACGTCGGTGAACGTGGCCGAGTAGGTCTTGGTGTCGCCGTCGACGGTGCGGGCCAGCGTGTTCCAGATGACCACGGTGACCAGCACCGATACGACGGCGAAGAGGCTGAAGCCGATCAGCGGTTTGCGGATGCTCATCGGCCGGCCCCCTCTGCGGTGACCTGCACAGTGCCGCCTTCCAGAGCCGTGCTCAACATCATGTATTCGAGGGTGGAGGCCCGCCGGCCCAGCAGCGCGGTCAGCGCCGGATCGTCGGTGTAGGCGATGGGCCGGGCCGCCGGCTTCACGCCGGGCCGCTCAGTGTTCGCCGCGGGCGCGACCTCACCCTGTGCGGGCTTGTCCGTGCCGGGCTGGGTGGCCGGCGCCGGGGTCCCCGGCTGCGATGCGGCCGGAGCGGGAGCGCCGGGCACCAGGTTCGGGAACAGGCCTTCGAGCGGGGTGCCCGCGAACGGGTTCGGCACGGCCGCGGTGGGCGCGGGCGCCGACGGCGCGGTGACCTGGGTGGTCACGCCGGGGATTGCGGGCATGCCCGGCATCGGCGGCAGCACCGGCAGTCCCTCGGCCGACTTCAACCGGCCCGGCCGCATGGATTCCGGCAGCACACCGGGATCGGCGACCGCGGGCGCGGTGGCACAGCTGGGACCGGCCAGATCGCCGTAGCGCGGGCAGTCCTTCACGGTGTTCGGTTGCCACGGGGTGAAGGTGACGCCCGCGTTCCACACCATCTGCCGCTGCGGACCCCAGTGGAAGACCGTGTTCAGCTTGCGGGTGGAGGTGTTCAGGTTGGCGATCGCGTTGGTGATCGCGCTGGGGTCGGAGGCGAGCGCGCCGATGGTGGCGTTCAAGCCCGCGGTGATCTCTTTACCGGAGTTCGGGTTGACCGCGAACAGATGGTTGACCTTGTCCGCGGTGACGCTGGCGCCGCTGATCAGGGCGGCCAGATCCGAGCGGCGGTCGGCGATGGTGCGAGCGGTGGTGACCGAGCTGGCCAGCACGTCCATCAGTTCCGGCGCGGATTCGTTCAGCGCGTGCGCCGAGGCGGAGAAATCACCGAGCAGCACACCGAGATCCGGGATCGACTCGTCGACCGTAGTGAGCCAGCGGTCCAGCCGTTCGATGGTGGAACCGGGCACCCGGCCGCTGCCGTCGAGGGCGTAGGACAGCGTGCCGAGCACCCGGCCGAACTGCATCGGGTCGATCTGGTCGAGGATGTTCTGCACGGTGGTGAGGGTGTCCTGCAAGGCGACGGTGCCCTTGCTGGTGTCCTCCTCGATGACCGAGCCCTCTTCCAGGTGCCCGTCGGACTGGCCGTTGTAGACCAGCTCGACCGAGGTGACCGCGAACAGGTTGCTCGGCACCACGCGCGCGGTGACGTTGTCGGGGATGCCGTCGACGTACTCGGGCTTCAGCTCGATATTGACCTGCTGGAGTTCGCCCTTCGCGGCCACCGACACGCTGTCGACGGCGCCGACCAGCACGCCGCGGAACTTGACGTCGGCGTCCTGCGGCAGGCCGTCACCGGTGGTGGTGAGGTTCGCGGTGACGTTCACCTTGGGCACGAAGTAGCCCTGATAGCGCGCCATCAGGAAGCCGAGAATGACTGCGAAGACGACGAGCCCGCACACACCTGCGATGAGCAGTTGCCGCATGGTGGGCCCGCGCCCACTCGGATCGATGATCATTACCTACCCCGAGATCCGGATGCCGGGGTTGACACCCCAGATTGCCAAGGTCATGAACAGGTCGGCGAAGACGACCACGATGATGCACATCTTGATCGCGCGACCCGCTGCCACACCGACACCCTCGGGACCACCCGAGGCGAAGAAGCCGTAGTAGCACTGGATGAACGTGGTGATCGCGACGAACACGATCGCTTTGAGCAGCGAATAGAGCACGTCGGTCGGTATCAGGAATTGGTAGAAGTAATGCATGTAGGTACCGCTGTCGGTGCCGCCGATCAGCTGCACGGTGACCGCGCAGGAGATGTAGGCCATGGCCAGGCCGAGGCAGTACAGCGGGACGATGGTGATCATCGCCGCGATCATCCGGGTGCTGACCAGGTAGGGCAGCGGCCGGATGGCCACCGATTCGAGCGCGTCGATCTCCTCGGAGATGCGCATGGCGCCCAGCTGCGCGGTGAACCGGCAGCCGGCCTGCGCCGCGAACGCCAGCGCCGCCAGCAGCGGGCCGAGCTCACGGGTGGTGGCGAAGGCCGAGATGGCGCCGGTGATCGGGCTCAGCCCGAGCAGATTCAGTGAGGTGTGACCCTGGATGCCGACGGTCATACCGCCGAAGGCGGACAGGATCAGGATGACGCCAATGGTGCCGCCACCGACGACGAGATTGCCGTTGCCCCAGGTGACATCGGACAGCAGCCGCCAGACTTCCTTCGGGTACTGCTTGAACGCCAGCGGCATCGAGCCGATCGAGCGCAGGAAGAAGAACACCTGGTGGCCCAGGCGGGCCAGCATGTCCTTGGGCGCGGTGGCCGCGGTGCGGAGCTTCTGGAAGGGCCGCAGCAGGGGCGGCACATAAGTCGCGGACACCGGCTACACCACCGTCGGGGGGAAGAGGGTGTTGTAGACCTGCGTGAAGATGACGTTCACGCCGAACAACATCACCGCGGACATGACGACGGCGGTGTTGACCGAGTTGGCCACACCGCCGGGGCCGCCGCGGGTGTTGAGCCCGGTATCGCAGGCGATGATGGCCGCGAGCAGGCCGAACAGCAGCGACTTGATCAGTGCCACCAGCAGATCCAGGGTCACCGCGAACGAGGAGAAGGTCGCGATGTAGGAGCCGGGGGTGCCGCCCTGGGCGAAGATATTGAAGATGTAGCCGGTCAGGAAGCCGACGAAGACGACGAACCCGCACAGCAGCACGCTGACGATCATCGCCGCGCCGAGCCGGGGCGCGACCAGGCGCCGCATCGGATCGACGCCCATCACCTTCATGGCGTCGATTTCCTCACGGATGGTCCGGGAACCGAGGTCGGCGCAGATGGCCGAACCGACGGCGCCTGCGATCATCAGCACGGTGACCAGTGGCGCGCCCTGCTGAATGATGCCGAGGCCGTTGGCCGCACCGATGAACGAGGTGGCACCGACCTGACTGGCGACCGCGCCGACCTGAATCGAGACGATGACGCCGATCGGGATGGCGACCAGCAGCGTGGGCGCGGCGGCGACGCTGGCCATGAAGGCGCACTGGCGGATGAACTCGTCGAACGGAAACCGGCGCCGGAAGATGGCGACGACGAGTTCGGTGACGGCCTGCGCGCCCATCGTCATCTGACGGCCGAGCGTTTCCAGCGACTTTTTGGGATGGTCGCGCCAGTAGTCCTTCGTCCACTCGACCGCATCGCTCAATCTCGAACCCGCTGGTGGACTCTTGGTCGACTGCACTGACTAACCCCTCTCGACGTCGGTTTACCTGCCCCGACGACTTGTTTGCTTGACGCACCTTACTACGGAGTAGCGCAGAACACACCATAGACATGTGATTGCGGTCATAGACCGTTGTCACTATGCACTGTGACCACTGAGTTATGACACCGGAGTTGGTATTGATCCCAATCTTTCCCGGAATAGAACTGGAACAAGTTACAGAGTCCCTGCATGTGAGCCGGACCCGATGCGGAGCCGTTCCCAATAAATAGGGAAACCATTCATCGAAATTGCACGGGGATTCAATTCTGGACAGCCGACCATGACAGGACTCGCTTTGTAAACTTCGCTGACGATATAGAGTCGGTGATAGCAAGAGGCTATTTCGATGGAAAGAGACAAACCTGGCGACATGTATGGAAATCGGCGTCCCGGCGGGCTCGGCCACGCCGATGACGCGCCCGAGCGCAAATACTGACACGATGGGTCTCGCAGATTGATATCGTGCGGGCTTCCGACGTCTGGAGGGACATGTTCAGCAAACTCGCCAAGGCGGCCAACGCCGTCCTCGCCGTCGCCATCGGAGCGGCGCTGCTCGGGACCGGCGCTGGCGCCGCCGGCGCCGCACCAGGGGCGCCGGTCATCGGCGGCGGATCAGGAATCGTCATCGACAACATGTTCGAGTGCACGGTCACCACGGTCGGCCACGATGCGGCGGGACGACTGGTCGGACTCACCGCCGGGCACTGCGGCGACGCGGGCGCGCAGGTGTACGCCGAGGTGGACCGCGGCTACGGGCCGATCGGCAAGTTCGTCTTCTCCAACCACGAACTCGATTACGCCGTCATCCAGTTCGATCCGAACCGGATCACCCCGGTGAACCGGATCGGCAACGTCACCATCACCGGGATCGGCGCCGCACCGCAGTTCCCGACCATCGTCTGCAAGGAAGGCCGCACCACCGGCAACACCTGCGGCGTCACCTGGGGCGACATCTTCCAGACCAACTACGAGACCTGGGCCCAGATGTGCGTGGTCGAAGGCGATTCCGGCGCACCGGTTGTCGTCGGGTCCACCCTCGTCGGCATGGTGAACGCCTACCTGGCCATCGCCTGCTTCGGCCCCGAGGTCGGCACCAACCTGACCGCGATCATGGACGACGTCAACGCGCGCGGCGGGACGGGCTCGGGTTTCCGGCCCATCTGATCCGGACCGGTAGAACTTTCGCCGAATGAGCGGGCGTGAGCGCCCGCTCATTCGGCGTTTCAGGGGCTTCGGTGGTGCGGCCGACCCCGGTAGAGCAGGTGCGGTGACGCGGGGAACCTACAGCTCCTCGACGCACACCACGAACCGGCGCTCCGGGTAGACGTACCCGCTGCCGCCCGCACCGCAGGCATCGGCGGAGTCGGCGTCCTGCTCGATCGAGAGCACCTTCACCCCGTCGACGGCCGGTTCGGTGCAGTCCACCCGCTTGGGATCCTCACCGCCGACATCCATGCAGCCGCCGACCACCCAGTCGATATCCAGGCACAGCGCGCCCTGCTCGACACCGTTGACGGTTTCGGCGTAATAGCTGTCGGCATCGCTGACGCATTCGGATCGCTTGGCCACCTTGCCGATGACCTTGTAGTTGGCCGCGCGGCTGCCACAGGAGGCCCGATCGATCTCGGCGTCGGTGGTGGTGCCACCGAGGGTCACGCAGTCGCCGATCTCGGCGTCGAAGGAGGTGTTGCCGCCGGTCGGCGCGGTGCTGGTGGTGGTGCGCGGCGAGCGGGTGCTGGTCGGCTCGGAATCGGAGGTCGATTCGGCGCTGCTGGTCGGGGAGATCGCGTTGTCCAGCGCGGGTTGCGCGGTGCCGGTGACGGTGGTGCTACACCCGGCGGCGAACGGTACGAGCGCCGCCGCGACGGCACAGGCCACGAGCGCGCGATGGGCGAAGGTCGATCGACCAGACACGAAAAGTCCTCCCGAGCAGCAACGCCGAACTCACACCCCCGTACGAATCCGAAGTCCACAACAGTGCTTGAAACACCTCGAAATGAATACACCACCGCTTCGGTGCGGTCGAGTCGAACGCCGCGCCGCGCGTCGCGCATGCGCCCGGAACCGCCCCCGCAGCAATGATCTCGCCTATGGTGAGGAGGCCGGTGCGAGAGGAGTCGGACATGAAGCTGATCAGCGCGATCGCCTGCGCCACCGCGACCGCCGGGGCCTGTCTCGCGGCACCGGCGGTGGCCTCGGCAAATACCGTGCAATGCGCCGCGGACAACGGAGCCGACGTGATGATCCTCGACGGCGACCACGGGTGCCGGGCGCGCTCGGGCGAGTTCGGCAAGGCGCGCTCGGCCGGAGTCGACGGCATCGGTTACGCCATAGCATCGTCGGGCGCCACCGCGGTCGGGATCGGCGCGGCAGGCGGCCTCGGCGCGAGCGAAGGAGTCGGTGGCGTGCCGATCGCGGTCGGGCTCGGACCCGACGCCGTCGCGTTGACCTCGCTGCTGCCGGTGGGCGGGGCGACAAGTTCTTCGGCGGTGGCGGTATCGCTGGCAGTGGACGGATCCCGCGCCCAGGTGCTCTCCGGTGAAGACGCCGTGGTGTGCCTCGGCGTGGCGGCGTTCGCGTGGAACGCCGGTACGGGCGAAGCCTGCCTGGCGACTCCGGTGGGCCGCTGGCAGCGGTCGTGAGCACCGCCGAACCGGCGCGCGGGCTCTCGGCCCCGCGCGAGATGCTGGTCGACCCGCGGTTCATCCGGCTGGCCGACCATTTCTTCGGCATGTTCACCCAGCCCAGCCGGGGCGGCGGCGCGCTGGCGATCTATCTGGACGGCGAACCGGTGGTCGACATCTGGGCCGGCTGGGCGGCCAAGGACAAGCGCTGGAACGGCGAGAACGTCGCGCTGACCTTCTCCACCGGCAAGGGTGTCGCCTCGACGGTGCTGCACCGGGTGGCCGAACGCGGTCTCATCGATTACGACACGCCCGTCGCCGAGTACTGGCCGGAGTTCGCCGCGCACGGAAAAGAGGACATCACCGTGCGGGATGTGCTGTCCCACCGCGCCGGTCTGCACCGGGTGCGCGGGCTGGTGCCGGGCCGCGAGGGCATCCTCGACTACGACTCGGTGGTGCGGGCGCTGGCCGACAGCCCGCCGGACCCGCGGCGCATCCGCACCTCCGGCTACCACGCCATCACCTTCGGCTGGCTGGTCGCCGAACTGGTGCAGCGGGTGACCGGCGAGCCCTTCACCGACGTGCTGCGCCGCGAGATCGCGATCCCGCTGGGCACCGACGAATTCTGGTTCCGGGTACCCGAATCCGAGCGCTACCGGATCGCCAAGACATTTCCGCACCTGGCTCCGCCCGGTATCCGCTGGAACACCGCGTCGTCGGTGCTGTCGTGGGTGCGGCCGGTGCGCGGGCTGGCCGAGGCCGGAATGCCGGAGAGTTTCGACGAGCTGGTGCGCGATCCGCGGGTGCACGATGCCGTGATGCCCGGCTGGAACGGCGTGTTCTCGGCGCGTGCGCTGGCCAGGATGTACGGCGCACTCGCCAATCGCGGAGAGGTCGCCGGGCTCGGCGCCGATCGCGGGCGCATGATTCAGTTCTTGAATCCCGAGACCATCGAGAAGATCAATCAGGTGCAGCCGACCGAGAGCCGCGACTATGTGCTCGGGTTCCCGCTGCGGTTCACCCTCGGCTATCACCGTCCGGTGCTGATGACCAAGCAGCAGCCGCGAAAAGCTTTCGGGCACTACGGCGTCGGCGGGTCCGGGGCATATGCCGATCCGCTGCTCGGCATGTCGGTCGCGTTCGTCACCAATCGGCTCGGCAACGCGGTCACCGCGCTCGGTGACGCCCGGCTGGCCCGGTTGGCGGCGCTGGCGCGCAATACCGTCCGCAAGGAACGTCCCGTCGACGATCTCGACACCGTCCACGAGCACTGAACCGCCGCCGTCCACCGCCCGTATCCAGCGGTATGGAACCGAGCACCCGCGCCGGGCAGGTGGTGCTGCGCCGGCCGCGCGCGGCGCTCGTGCATGCCGCCGCCGCGGGGATCGACTTCCAGTGGTATTTCCGCAGGCGACGCGAGCGTGACGGCGATCCGTTCCTGCTGCGGTTCCCCGGACTCGGCGAAGCGGTGTTCACCGGAACCCCCGAGGGCGCGCGCGAGGTGTTCCGCGCGCCGGTCGACGCACTGGTTCCGCCGCGGCCGAACCCGATCGAACCGCTGGTCGGCACGGCCTCGCTGATCCTGACCGGCGGCGAACGCCACCGCCGCGATCGCGCGCTGCTGGCACCGGCGCTGCATGGGACGCGGGTGCGTGGTTACGGTGAACTCATCGCGGAATCGGTGCGCTGCGAGGTGGATCAATGGCGGCCCGGCAGCGTCATCGATGCGCGTTCAGCGGCTACCGCCATCACGCTGCGGGTGATCCTGGACGCGGTGTTCGGAATCGGTGCCGAACGCCGGCCCGCCTATCTCGCCGCGATCGGCGCGTTCCTCGGCAGCTTCTCCGGACCGTTGATGCTGGCACCCGTCTTGCGCCGCGGGCTGTTCGGGCTGGCGCCGTGGGACCGGTTCGTCGCCGCGCGCGAGCGGCTGGATCAGCTGCTGCTCGCCGATATCGCCGAGCGGCGCGACAGCCCACCTGGTGAGGACATCGCTTCGACCCTGCTCGGCACCCGCTACGAGGACGGCAGCACGATCTCCGATCACGACCTGTGCGATCAGCTGCGCACGCTGCTCGTCGCCGGTCACGAGACCACCGCCAACACGCTGGCCTGGGCGCTGCTGCGGGTGCATCGCGAACCCGCCGTACTGCACCGGTTGCGCGACGAACTGCGGGCCGCGGGTCCGGAGCCGGCGCCGCAGGAGCTGCTCGGGCTGCCCTACCTCGATGCGGTCTGCCAGGAAACGCTGCGGCTGCATCCGGCCGTGCCGATCGTGCTGCGCAGACTCACCGCGCCCTACACGCTGCGCGGGGTGGCGCTGGGACCCGACGCCATCATGGGCGTCGCGGTTCCACTGCTGCATTCCGATCCGGCGGTGTGGTCCGAGCCGGACCGTTTCCGCCCCGAACGCTTTCTCGACCGTCGCTACACCCCGTTCGAGTTCGCACCCTTCGGCGGCGGGTTTCGCCGCTGTGTGGGTGCCGCGCTGGCCGATACCGAACTGCGCATCGCCCTCGCGACCATCGTCGGCCGCACTCGATTGCGGCTCGCACCGCCGCTCGATCGCGACCGGCTGCCCCGCGCCCTGCCGCGCGGGATCGCTACCGCACCGAGCAGACGGATCCGATTCACCGTGCTCGAGTGATTTAGCTCACCAACATGTTTGGGGCCCGCCCGTACCGACTGTCCGGGCCGATCACCGCACCGCCTGCGACTCACCGGTGTGAGCGGCGCGTTTCGCCCGACCTGCATGCGTCAGGGCGGGGAATGCGCGAACGAACACCGGTGGCGGTTGCCTATCACCGCAGAACCCGGCTGGAAACGCCGGCTCATCAACGGTAGGAATGGTCGGCGGAGCGGTAGGTGTAGCCGCCAGGGTCGCCGCCTTCACGGCAGCGGATCCGCGGGTACCCGGTCGGGGCCGCTCCGGGCTCCACGACCCGTCGGTGCGCCGAGATCGATGCGCACGCCGCGGGGACCGCGCATGTTCGATGCCGTGGGGTGCTCCGCAGGTCCGGTGAGCAGTCACCGGGCCGCTCCGCAGGTCGCGCGCACGCGCCGTGCAATCCACGGCGATCGGGTGCGGCCGAGAGATGGAATGGACGAAGAACATATGTATGCCGCCAAGACCACCGAGTCGATGAGCATGCGCCGTCGTGGCGCGCACCGGCTCCGCCAGGGCGTCCTGTTGACCGCGGCGGTCGCCGCCGCGGGCGCGTTGCTCGTCGCTCCTGCCCAGGCCGCGCCCCACCTACCGTCGGGATCGGCGGAAATGGCCACCGAGCCGGTGCCGCCGCAGGCCAACTTCGCACCGCCGAGCCTCAACCCCGGCGAGGGCGAGGTGGTCGGCGTCGCACAGCCGATCATCATCAACTTCAAGGAGCCGGTGGGCGATCGCGCCGCCGCCGAGCGCGCCATCAAGATCACCTCGTCGAACCCGGCCGAGGGCCACTTCTACTGGTTCAGCGACAAGCAGGTGCGCTGGCGGCCCAACGAGTTCTGGCCGGCCGAGACCGACGTCGTGGTGGAGGCGGGCGGCAGCCGCAGCGCCTTCCGGATCGGTGAGGCACTGATCGCCACCGCCGACGACAACACCAAGACCATCACCGTCACCCGCAACGGTGAGGTGGTCAAGACCATGCCGACCTCGATGGGCAAGCCCGACCACGAGACCCCCAACGGCACCTACATCGTCGGCGAGAAGCGTCGCGAGATGGTGATGGACTCCTCCACCTACGGTGTGCCGATCGACGATCCCGAGGGCTACAAGCTCGACGTGGAATACGCCACCCGCATCTCCAACAGCGGCATCTTCGTGCACGCCGCGCCCTGGTCGGTGGGCCAGCAGGGCGTGTCCAACGTCAGCCACGGCTGCCTCAATGTGAGCACCGAGGACGCCAAGTGGTTCTTCGAGAACGTGAAGAAGGGCGACGCGGTGATCGTGCAGAACACCGCGGGCGGCACCCTCAACCAGCGTGACGGACTCGGCGACTGGAACTGACCTTCCGCACAGACCACAACGGCGGCGCGTCCCTTCCGGACGCGCCGCCGTCGTCTTTCCGCTACCAGATCTTCACGCGCTCTTCCGGTTCCAGGTAGAGCGCATCGCCCGGCTGGATGTCGAAGGCCTCGTGGAAGGCGTCGATATTGCGCACCACCGCATTGCAGCGGAACTCCGGCGGCGAATGCGGATCGGTGGCCAGCCGGCGGATGGCCTCTTCCGGACGGGCCTTGGTGCGCCACACCTGCGCCCAGCCGTAGAAGATCCGCTGCAAGCCGGTCAGCCCGTCGATGACGGGCGGCTCGGCCCCGTTCAGCGAAATCCGATACGCCTGCAACGCGATCGAGAGCCCGCCCAGGTCGCCGATGTTCTCGCCGATGGTGAACTCACCGTTGACGGTGTGCTCGTCGGGCAGGTCCTTCGGCGACAGCACACCGTACTGATCGATCAAAGCTTTGGTGCGCTTGGCGAATTCGGTGCGGTCCTCGTCGGTCCACCAATCGACCATATTGCCGTCGCCGTCGTATTTGGCGCCCTGATCGTCGAAACCGTGGCCGATCTCGTGCCCGATCACCGCGCCGATGCCGCCGTAGTTGGCCGCGTCGTCGGCATTCATATCGAAGAACGGCGGTTGCAGAATCGCTGCGGGGAACACGATTTCGTTCATTCCGGGGTTGTAGTAGGCGTTGACGGTCTGCGGCGTCATATGCCATTCGTCCCGGTCCACCGGGCCGCCCAGCTTGTTCAGATCGCGGTCCACTTCGAAGGCATAGCCACGACGGTAATTGCCCACCAGGTCGTCGGCGGCGATCTCCAGCGACGAGTAGTCGCGCCAGCGGTCGGGGTAGCCGATCTTGGGGGTGAACTTCTCCAGCTTGGCCAGCGCGGCCTTCCTGGTGTCCGGGCCCATCCATTCCAGCTCGGCGATATTGCGGCGGTAGGCCTCCCGCAGATTCTCCACCAGCTCGACCATGCGTTCCTTGGCCGCGGGCGGGAAGTGCTGTTCCACATACAGTTTGCCGACGGCCTCGCCGAGCAGGTCCTGTACCAGCGACACCCCACGCTTCCAGCGTTCGCGGTTCTCCTGGGCACCGGTGAGGGTGCGGCCGTAGAAGTCGAAGTTCTCATCGACCAGGGCGTCGGTCAGATACGGGGCGCGCGCCCGCAGCACCCGCCACATCGCCCACGCCCGCCAATCCGGCAGCGACTCCTGCTCCCATGCACGGGCGAAGACGCCGAGGTACTCCGGCTGACGCACCACGAGTTCGGCGAACAGTTCACCGGCATCCTTGGCGACGTTCTCCGACAGCGCCGAACCCCAGGCCTGCCAATCGAATTCGGGATGCTGTTCGGCCAGCTCGGCGAAGGTCCGCAGGTTGTAGCTCAATTCGGCCTCGCGGCGGCGCACCACGTCCCAGTGCCCGGCGGCCAGCTTGCGCTCGAGTTCGAACACGCGCTGACCCACCGGCTCGGCCGGCAGCAGCCCGGCCACGGACTCGTCGGCGGCGGCGAGGGCGAACATCCGATCGATATGGGCGATGTAGGCGGCGCGGATCGCGTCGAATTCGTCCTGGCGGTAGTAGGACTCGTCGGGCAGGCCGATTCCGGACTGGGTGAGGTTCACCAGGTAGCGCTGGGAATTCTTGTCGTCGGTGTCGACGTAGACCGCGAGCGCGCCGCCGACGCCGGTGCGTTGCAGCCGGCCGAGCAGGGCCGCGAAGGCGGGCCGGTCGGCCACCTCGGCGATGGCCGACAGCTCGGCGGCGATCGGTGCGAGCCCGGCGGCGGCCACCCGCTCGGTGTCCATGAAGCTCGCGTACAGGTCGGCGACCTTGCGGCCTTCGCTGCCCGGCGCGCCGCCGGCCTGCTGGATGATGGCCTTCACATCGAGTTCGGCCTGGTCGTAGAGCGTGCGGAAGGCGCCGTCGACGGCCCGGTCGGCGGGAATCTCATACGACTGCAACCAGGCACCGTTGACGTGCGCGAACAGGTCGTCCTGCACCCGGACGGCCGGGTCGAGGTGGGACAGGTCGATACCGGAGGGGCTGGTCAGTTCGGAGGTCACGACCACCAGTATGCCGGTGGGCGTGACCTCTGTGGGGTGCCGTTCAGGCGGGCAGGATGATGCGGTCGAACTCGCCGGCGATGGCGCCGTCGAGGAAGGCCTGCCACTCCTCGGGGGTGTAGGTGAGGGTGGTGGCGCGGTGACCGAGGCTGGTGTGGCCATCCTCGGCGGTGTGCACGGTCAGGACGCTGGTGGCGGCTGCGCGCCCGGTGACGGTGTCGATGAATGCGGTCCATTCGCAGGCGGTGACGGTGATGATGGGCTCTTCGTCGGGGCGATTGGCCGGGTTGCGGCGATATTTGCTGTCACGGATGAGCACCGCATCACCATCGAACCGAACCTCGACACATTGGTTGCCATTGTTGGATCTGCTCGATGTGAACCAGCCGCGGGCATGCGGCCGGTACTTCGCGGTGGTGGCCATGGGCCGCATTTTACCCGACCACATACCGTCTGAGCAGGGATAATGAGTCCTCTCTCGACAGCGATTGCTCCAGCGCGCGCACGAACGCGAAGCTCAGATCGCGCACCTGCTCCGGGTCGTCGACGGCGCCGCCGAACACCGCGCTCTCGGCCCAGCCGAAGGTCGGCAGCCGCTCGCTCGCGAAATCGATCAAATGGAAGCTCGATCCGCCCAGCACCGCCCCGGCCGGTGCGGTGAACGGGATGACGCGCACCTCGACGTTGTCGAGTTCGGTCATCAGGTCCACCAGATGCCGCAGCTGCCCGGACAGCACATCCGGCCCGCCGGTCTGCTGTCGCAACGTGCCCTCGCCGACCACCGCGGTCAACTCCACCGGATCGGGGGCGCGCAACCGCTGCTGACGATGCATCCGGATCGCCACCAACTGTTCCACCTGCACCGGCCGGATCATCACATCGGCGCTGATCAGCGCCCTGGCATAGGCCTCGGTCTGTAACAGTCCCGGCACCACCGAACTGTCGTAGCTGCGGATGCTCTGCGCGCCGTACTCCATGCCGTAGAGGCGCTGGAGTTCCGGGCCGATCAGCGCCGAGGACTTCGCCCACCAGCCGCGCTGTTTACTCGCCCGCAACAGCTCGAGCAGTTCGGCGCGTTCCTCGGGTTCCACCTCGAGCTGGTCGAGCACGGGGCCGATGGTGTTGGTGGTCAGCACCCGCCTGCCCTTTTCCACATGCGACCAGTTGGCCGGGGTGAAGCCGACCAGCTTGGCGAACCCGGCCGAATCGAAGCCGCGCTGTTCGCGCAGCTCACGCAGCCGCAGCACCAATTCCCAGCGGGCAACTGTCGGCGACACGGGTGCCATGGCTGCCGATGCTACGCCCGCTCGAGTCCCCGGCGTGTGACTATTGTCAGCGCTGGTAAGCCGGGCTACTGTCGAGTTCAGCGGTCGATCCCACCTGTACGAGATCCACCAGCGCCGAGGGCGAGGTTCGTCATGAGTACGTCCCGCACCGATTCCGAGCCGGGCAGCTATCCCGCGTCCGGTCCACGCCAGAATCCTTACGCCGACTCCGATCCGACGGCCCGCTGCCGTCGATACCGCACCGAACACGGCCTGTTCGCCGACGTCGACCAGACACTGGGCCGCATCATGCTCGAGATCGGGGCGGTCGGCGCGGTGGCGATGCCCGCCGGGCTCGGCAAGCGGGTGCAGGACCGGCTCGACAGCCGGGGCATGCGCAACGGGCCGATCATCGCGCACCCACGGTCGGCGCGCTGGACCTTCCTCACCGAACCGGTCGACGACTCCTACCTCGACACCGAACTGTTCGCCGATCTGTTCCGCGAATGCGCGTCGGTGGCCTTGCCCGGCAGCCGGATCGTGCTGCCGTCCCCGGCCGACGAGCACAGCGGCTACCGCGTCTGGATCAATCCGCCGCAGGGCGACTACCGACCGGAATTCGGCGATGTGGTGGCCGCGACCAGGGCAGTCGCGGTCAGGGAGCGGGAGTCGGGGTAACGCCGATCTTGTCCTCGATGCGCTGATTCCATTCGCGTTCGCACTGGTCGATCGCGGCCTGATCGTTGCCCGCCTTGCTGACGCAGTCGTAGAAGTCGGTGAAGCCGGTCTCCTCGGCGAAGCCCCAGTAGAGGATGCCCGCGATGACGGCGCCGATGATCGCGAGCGCACCCAGGACGAGCCCGATCCAGGCCATCACCGCCCCACCCGCTCGGCCCCGCATCGCCTTGATCACCGCGATCACGCCGAAGATCACCGCGAACAGGCCGAACAGCACGCCGCCGACAACGGTCCAGAAACTCAACGCGGCAAGAATGCCGAGCACCAGCGCGGTAATGGCCATGCCTTTACGCTGCGGCGATTCCTGCCAATACTCGGGCTGACCGGGGTATTGGCCGGGCTGCGGGGGCGGATAGTTACCGGGAGGAGGCGGATACTGCGACATGGTGGTCCTCTCGGTCGGGGGCCGTCGGCCGGGCTTGGATTGATCGCGCCCGCCGGCCTTCGATGTTAATGGCGTATGGGCGCGAATCGGCGTGGCGACGGACCTGTCCGGCGCGCCGGTTACGGACCGCCCAGGCGCGCGTGCATCTCCCAGACCAGGACCTCCGAGGGCATCCGCGCGGTGATGCGCTGCCCGCCCGAGCGGGTCATCCGCACCGCGTCGCCCTCGTAGAGCGGGCCGACGCCCTCCATCTCGACCTCACCGCGGGAGACGAACACATGCAGGTAGAGCGCGTCCGGCAGTTCGATCACCGAATCCGGGCCGCCGGGTTCGGTGGCCGCGAGCCGGGCCACATGCAGCGCGGAATGGGAGCTGTTGATGGCGATGGCGGTGCGATCGCGATAGCGGGGCAGCCCGGAGGCGACGGTGACCAGGCCGCCGCCGGCCAGCTGGTCGTCGATCTCGAGCTGCTGGTAGCCGGGGTCGACGCCGGGCTCGTCGGGCAGCACCCACATCTGCACGAAATGGACCGGTTCGTCGTGTTCGGGGCGATTTCCGTCCAGTCGCCAGGAATCGTTCTTCTCCGAATGCATAATTCCGGTGCCCGCGCTCATCCGCTGGGCCAGACCCGGATAGATGATTCCGCTGTGGCCGAGCGAATCCTGATGGACCAGGCTGCCGCTGAGCACCCAGGTGACGATCTCCATATCCCGGTGCGGATGGGTATCGAAGCCCTGACCTGGCAGAACAATATCCTCGTTATTCACCAGCAACAGCCCGTGATGGGTGTTATCGGGGTCGTAGTGCTGGCCGAAGGAGAACGAGTGTTTCGAATCGAGCCACGAGATACGTGTTTTCATGCGATCGCCGCCGCGATGGACGTCAATATGCGGAGTCGTGAGTGTGGACATCGCGGTCCTCCTCTCGGGCTCTGGCACCATCGCCTTTCCGGTCGAAGTACCGCGAGCGCGACCGCGGGCGCGCGATACTCCCGATTCCTTGTAAATTGTCTGCACTCGGCATTTTACGCGAGCGACCAGCGGATGAACGGTAGGTGAGCAGTACCGGCCGATCTGCCGAATCGGCGTGGCGGCGTAACAGAATGTGCCCCAAGGGAACCGGAGGGATGGGCCGGATGCGACCGGAAACACTCGCCCGCGTCGAGCGGCAGCTCCGCACCGAGGCACAACGCGACGGCATCACCGACTTCGTGGTCGGGGTCGCCGTATTCCGGGACCGGAAACTGCTGGTCGTGCGGCGCGTGCCGGATGATTATCACGGCGGTATGTACGAACTGCCCGGCGGTGGTGTGGAAACCGGGGAAAGCTTCGCCGAGAGCGTGGCCAGGGAACTGCACGAGGAAACCGGGCTGCGGGTGCGCGCGATCACCGATTTCCTGGGCAGCTTCGACTACGCCACCAGAACCAAAGCCCGCGTCCGCAAATTCGCCTTCGTGGTGGAGGCGGAACCGGGTGAGGTGGAACTGGCGCCCGGTGAACACGACGCGTACGCCTGGATCGATGCGCAGGCGCTGGCCGAGCTGCCGATGGCGCCGGATATGCGGGAAACGGTGAGTTCGCTGGTCAGCACCGGAATTCGCTGAAAGCGCGCCCCTCGGCGCCCTGCTCGCGGCCAGGAACACCGCCGGTTCCGGGTAGCCTCACGGCCGTGTCCGATGCTCGCCCCGACAACCGCCACGCGGCGGACGAATCCGGCGAGCCGGGCACCGCATCGCTGAGCACGCTCGACAAGATCAGGGCGTTCCGCACCGCCCTGCGGGAAAGCCCCGGTGTGGCCCGGCTGGCCTTGGTGCGCTTCACCGGGCAATTCGGTGACGGCATGTTCCAGGCGGCGCTGTCGGGGGCGATTCTGTTCAACCCCGAACGCGAGACCGACCCGCTGGCCATCGCGGCCGGATTCGCGGTGCTGCTGCTGCCGTATTCGTTCATCGGCCCGTACGCGGGAGCACTGCTGGACCGCTGGGATCGGCGGGCGGTGCTGCTGGTGGCGAATGTGCTGCGGGCGGCTCTGATCGCGGTGGTGAGCGTCGGGCTGCTGGCCGGGATCGGCGAGACGCCGCTGCTGCTGCTCGCGCTGGCGGTGGTCGGGATCAGCAGGTTCGTGATGGCCGGGGTGTCGGCCGCGCTGCCGCGGGTGCTGGCGCAACGCTGGCTGGTGCCGACCAATTCGGTGCTCGCCACCATAGCTTCGGGCTGCGCCGGGGTCGGGGCGGCCACCTCGGTGGCCGTGATCGGGCTGATCGGCGCGGGCGATACCGGGTCGGCGGTGGCGGTGGCCGCGAGCGCGGCCGGGTCGGTGGCGGGTGCACTGCTGGCGACCGGATTCGCGGCACGGGCGCTCGGCCCGGAAGCCGGGGCGACCGCGCGCACCGGCACCGTGCACGCGATCGCCACCGGACTGCGCACCGGCGCCCGGGCGGTATGGGAATCGGCGCAGGTCACCACCGCGATGATCGGCATCGGCACGCATCGGATCGTGTTCGGGATGAACACCCTGATCATGGTGCTGGTGCTGCGGCAGGCGCCCTCGGACGGCTCGGGTGTGGACAGCGGGCTCATCGGCTTCGGCGTCGCCATCGCCGCGACGGCCGGCGGCATGCTGGTGGCCGCGGTGGTCGCGCCCGTGCTCATCCCGCGACTCGGCCGGCCGCGCACGGTGGTGGTCGGCCTGGTGACCGCGACGGTGGTGCAACTGGTGCTGGTGACGCCCATCGCGGTGGCCGAGGCCGGCGCCGCCGCACACCGCGCCCATCAGCTGCTGCTCGCCGGGGCCTTCCTGTTCGGGCTGGCCGGCCAGACCATCAAACTCACCGGCGACGCCGCCATGCAGATCGATATCGACGACACCCGCCGCGGCCAGGTGTTCGCCCTCCAGGACACCGTGTTCAACGTGGCATTCGTGCTGGCCATCGCACTGACCGCGCTCGTGGTGCCCGCCAACGGCCGCTCGCTGGGAGTAGTGGCGGCCGGGGCGGCCATCTACTGCGCGGGCGTGCTGGCCATCGCGCTCAACACCAGCCGCGGGCGCGCGCCGGCCCACTGAGCCGCGTGTCCAGGCGGATCGGCCAACCTCGCACATCGACCCCTCGAACGTCGGCGAAGTTCGTCGATCCGGCCCGGACCGGCTGGACGAGCAGCGCGATCAGGGCTGCTCGCCGGCTGCGAACCCGGCCGGATCCGCAGGAGTCTGTGACTGGCCCAGCGACGCGTTCACCTGGACCTCCAGGTTGAACTGCACCACCAGCCCGGCGGGGTTGCCCGGCTGCACATCGGGCCGGACGAAGGGATCCACCGGGGGCATGAGCTGCGGCAGGACCTGCCCGGTCACCGGGTCCGGCGGTGGCGCGGGGTGCGAGGTCTCGTATCCGGCAGGGGAGTCGGGAGCATCGGCCGCCGGCGGGCCCTCACCTCGCACGATCCAGTCCAGGGGTTCGCTGGCGGCGTCGGCGGTGCTGCCGGTGATCTGGTGGTCCCAGACGCCGTGGCCGGAGGGGTCGGTGAAGAAGGCGTCGAGTACGCCGTCGTCGTTCAGGTCGAGGGCGGCGACGTCGGCGACGCCGTCGCCCTGGGTGTCCCAGAGAGCGTCATCGATCAGGCCGTCGCCGTCGAAGTCCAATCGCACGGCATCCGGCGATCCGGCCAGTTCCAGGTCCGCCTGCGTCGACCAGACGTCGACGGTGCCGTCGCCGGTGCCGAAGGCGTACTCGATCTCGTTCATATCTGCTTGGACGCGGCGCGCGGCGATCCGGTTCCACCCGGATGAACATTCGTCGATTCCCGGCTCCCATCCCTGGTTTCCGGCTCGCGGCACGGTAAGTTGATCTTCGTTTGATCCGGAGGGGCCCCGGATGCGGCGAGATCGCGGCACAGGCACGCCCGCGGGATCAGGCACCGTCCGTTCCGATCCGACCCGGGAGCCGCCGCGCCATGGGACTTCTGCCGAACCACCTCGGTATCCGCGCCCACGCCGCCGCCCCGTTCCGTCCCGCCCTGTTCGGTGTGCTGCTCACCGGTGTGCTCGCGGTTCCCGCGCCGGTCCAGGCGGCACCGTTTCCGTGGGCGCCGCCGCCGGTGAACAGTTGCGGCGAGGTCGGTTTCGATCCGCTCGCGCGGGAACCGGATCCGTCCCAGCCGCCCGCACCACCGCTGCCACCGCAGATCGATATCCCGATCCCGGTCCCGCAGCTCACCCCGGTGCCGGTGCCCGATCCGCCGCAGGACAACACCCGGATCGTGCCGGAACCCCTGCCGAGCGATCCGTGCCGCAACCCGTGCCCCGATATCCGTGACAACGCGAAGCCGGAGGAATCCGCGCCCGCCCCGCAGTCACCGCCGGCGCCGGGATCGGGGTCGAGCAGTGGGTCCGGTTCCGGCAGTGGGTCCGGCAGCTCCTCCGGTTCGGCCGAGCCGATCAAACTGCCGAAGATCCAGATCAAACCCGAAATCGAGCCCATCCCGATTCCGGTACCCGGTGAGCCCGGCGATCCACCGCAGCCCGCACCGCCGCACGTGACGCATCCGGCCGAGCCCGGACCGCTGAGCCCCGCCGTGGCGCCGGCCCGGGTGGAGTCGGTGCGGCTGGTGGAGCAGGTCACCGGGCCCGGCTCGGAGAACCGCACGGATATGCGCTGGCAGGTCGACGGCACCGATCTCGGCCTGATGTGGGAGAACCGGCCGGGCGAGGTGGCCGTGGTCTTCGGCGACACCTTCGGTAAGGGCTGGAGCGCGGGCGGGGCCGGCGGCGAGGACGAGGACTGGCGCAGCAACGTCCTCGGCTACAGCACCGACCGCGACCTGTCCGACGGGCTGACCCTCGACACCATGGTGCAGGACAGCCGCTGCCACGCCGCCGAACTGCTGGGCAGCCGCAAGGTGAAGAACTGGGAGACCACCACCATCCCGACCTCCGGCTTCGCCCTCGGCGACCGGCAGTACCTGAGCTACATGTCGGTGAATCGGTGGAGCCGCATCCCCGGTCTGTGGTGGACCAATTACGGCGGCATCGCCTACTCCGACGACAACGGCAGCACCTGGGTCAAGGATCAGCACGCCAAGTGGGAGAACCTGTTCGGGCTCGGCCGGTTCCAGGTGGCGGCGATGGTGCCGCACGGCGACTACGTCTACATGTTCGGCACACCCAACGGACGCATCGGCGTGATCGGCCTGGCGCGGGTACCCAAGGACGAGGTGCTCAACAAGTCGGCCTACCAGTACTGGGTCGGCGGCACGTGGGCGCCCGCCTCCGAAAACCTCGCCACGCCACTGGTTCCCGGGATCGCCTCGGAGCTGTCGGTGCGCTATGACGCGGAATCGGATCGCTGGCAGATGGTGTACCTGGACTCGGCGCGCGGCGCGATCGTCCTGCGCACCGCCGCGTCACCGCAGGGCGCGTGGACCGACGCGGTGCCGCTGGTGTCGACCACCGACTATCCGAAGTCCTACGGCGGCTTCATCCATCCGTGGTCGACGGCGAAGGACCTGTACTTCACCATCTCGGCCTGGGACAGCTACAACGTCTATCTCATGCACGCCCGGCTCGATCAGTAGCGCCGGAACCGCACCGTCTGGCCCGGCCGCGCCTGCGCCATCAGGTCGATATCGGCGTCGGCCACGACCGCGATCACCGGATAGCCGCCGGTGATCGGATGATCGGCGAGGAACACCACCGGCTGCCCGTTCGGCGGCACCTGGATGGAGCCGAGCGCGACGCCCTCGGTCGGAAGTTCCTGTGCGCGACGGCGTTCCAGCTCCGGGCCGGTCGCGCGACGTAGCCGCGCACCGATGCGGTCGACGTCAGCACTGACCGACCAGGTGCCCGCGAACAGCGCGGCCGGATCGGTGAACCAGTCGTCACGCGGTCCGGGAACGGCTCGAACATCCAGGACCACAGGCAGTTCCGGCAGCGGCGCGAGCTCGATGATCGGAAACGTCCGTGGCGCAGGGCCGATGGGCACCGCATCGCCGGCACGCAAGGGCTCCGGACCGATCCCGGACATGGTGTCGCGACTGCGCGAACCCAGCACAGGCGCGACATCCACCCCGCCGCGCACCCCGATATAACTGCGCAACCCGGTCGACGCGAGCCCGAGCGAAACCACCTGGTCCGGTTCGAGTTCCAGCACACTCGCGTGCCCGACCGGCCGGCCGTCGACCGTGATCGGTGACGGCGCCCCGGTGACGGCGAGGGTGGTGTGGCGCATCGTCCGCAACCGCACCCCGCCGAGCAGCACCTCGATCCCCGCGTGGCCCTCCGGATTCCCGACCAGCCGATTCGCCAGCCGCAGCGCGCCGCGATCGGCCGCACCGGAAACACCCACGCCGGAGTCGAACCAACCCGGCCGGCCCAGATCCTGAATGGTCGCCAGCGGACCCACCCGCTCCACCAGCAGTCTCGCATCGTCGTCGGTCATCGACGCCTCCCCGCGCGCATCATCGTCGGCTGCCCCACCCTGATCTCATCGCCGCGCCCGAGCGTCGACGAATCGTACCGCGGTTCCGGCCCGGATCAAGGCCGGCGGATCGCGGTCGACGTCCCACATGGTTAGCTCGGTGCGCCCGATCAGCTGCCATCCGCCGGGCGACTCGCGCGGGTAGACCGCCGAAAACCCTCCTGCCAAGGCAACGCTGCCGGCCGGGATGGCGACGCGCGGCTCGGCGCGACGCGGGACCGTGAGGCGGTCGTCGGGGGAGCGCAGATAGCCGAACCCGGGCGCGAAACCGACGAAGGCGCAATGCCATACGGTGCCGGTGTGCGCGGCGATCACCTCGTCGACACTCAGGCCGAGGATGCGGGCGACCTCGTCCAGATCACCGCCGTCGTAGTGCACCGGGATCAGCACCGGTTCGCCGCCGGGCGATGTTCCACGGGAAACGTCATCGGAATCGGTGCGCTCGGCCGGCTCCTCGAGCAGAGTGCGCAGGGCCCGGCGGACCGGCTCGGCATCGTGGGTGGATCGCAGTGTCACCAGCACGGTTTCGGCGGCGGGCAGCACATCCTGCACACCGTCGAGGCGTCGATCACGCAGGGTGGCAGCCACTTCGGCCACGGCGTCCGGTGGGGGAGTGAGCAGGAAGGCGCGGTCACCGGCCGGGCGGATCGCCCGCGCGGCGTCGTCGGTGCGCGATCCGGCAGCGCGCGATGGGCCGGGCCGGTGCGGCATCGGACCCGTCGATGTCGTCATCATCGCCTCCTCCAGGACCCCGATGGTACGACTCGCGCGCTCGAGGTACCGGCGATCGAACGCTTCGGATGTCCGGGGCCTGGCGTCGGTCGCAGGGCCGGTGCCGAGATAGGCGCCTACCGCGGTCGAGCGGGCACACGTCGCGCAGCCGGCTCAGCTGAACGGCGCCACCACCACACCGACCTCGTCGAGGGTCTCCCGAATCAGCCGCGCCATCTCCACCGCCTCCGGGGTATCGCCGTGCACGCAGATGCTGGTGGCCCGCACCGTCACCTCACCCGAACCGCCGACGGTGCGCGCGGTGCCGGACATGGCGATCGAGACGGCTTGGGCCACCGCCTCGTTGGTGTGCAGAATCGCGCCGGTGGTGCCGCGATCGGCGAGCCCACCGGACGGAGTGTAGCCGCGATCGGCGAACCCCTCGCCGATGAACCGCACCCCGATATGCCCGGCCGCGTGCTCGAGTTCGGTGCCCGCCGGGCCGAGCAGCGCGAGTTCGGGATCGTATTCGGCGACCGCGGCCAGCACCGCGTCGGCGACCTTCCGGTCCCGCGCGGCCGCGTGATAGAGCGCGCCGTGCGGTTTCACATACCGCACCCGATCGCCCTCGGCGCGGGCGAAACCGTCCAGCCCGCCGATCTGGTACAGCACCTCGTCGCGCAGTTCCGCGGGCGCCACCGCGATCGCCCGGCGCCCGAACCCGGCCAGATCCCGGTAGCCGACGTGGGCGCCGATGCGCACGCCCCGCTCCACGGCCGCCGCGCAGGTCTTGCGCATGATCGACGGGTCGCCGGCATGGCCGCCGCAGGCGATATTGGCGCTGGTGACGATGTCGAGCATGGCCGCGTCGTCGCCCATCGTCCACGGCCCGAAGCCCTCGCCGAGATCGCTGTTCAGATCCAGCGCCATGCCCGTCCTTCCCGTCGGTATCCATTGTCCCCGGGGTGTGATTCCGCAGACAAGGATCGCAGCCCGGGGCCGGTCGCGGGGTATCGGCCGCCGTCGGCGCCGGATTCGGCCGTGGTCGCGGCCGGGCCGGACCAGTACGCTCGGAGCAATCATGGCCACGTATTTCGACCCGAAGTCCTGGTCACCGCTGTGGGCAGTGGACTTCGGCAAGCGGCTGTTCGAGCAATCCTGGCTGGAGCAGTGGATCTCCTACACCACCGCCTGGGTGGATCCGGTGGCCGATCTGGGCGCGGGCACGGTGACCGCGCTCATGCCCGATGTGCTGCTGACCGTGCTCAGCGAAGGCATCCTCAGCCGCTTCGGCGGTCAGGAGGTCACCGCCACCCTGCTCGGCCACGATCTGACCGCCACCCTCGAGGTGTTGAAGGTGCGCCGCCGCGGCGCGCATTTCCAGACCAAGACGGTGCTCACCGATCTGCACTGGGACAAGCATCCGATCCGCGAGATGACGGTGATCGCGCACGGCGTGCGACTGATCCCCGGCGTCCCCACCAAGGTCCGCACCGCCCAGCTCGATATCGAAGGCACCGTCAGCACGGCCGCCCTGGTCGATTGGCTCAACGAACAACAGCTGGACTGGAAACTCTCACTCGCCCCGGACGGCCTGATCCGGGCCGTGCACCGGCAGCGCCGGATCACCGCGATCACCGACGCCTGGGTGCGCGAGAACATGCTCACCCTCGATGTGCGCCGGGCCGGCTGGTTCGGGGTGCCGATCCCGCGCCGGATGCGTACCGTGCGCCCGATCGAGCTGCCCGAACTGCCCAACAACGCGCGCGTCGTGCACGCCGTGCGCGAGGGTGAGCTGGTGCGTTTCCGCGTCGAGTTGCCCGAGGTCAGCGGTTCGTTCGACCTGGCGCAGATGCGTGCGGCCATCGTCGCGGGGACGACGCTGATCGTCTTCTGAGCCCGGCGACCGCGCTCACTGCTGGGTCTTCCACCACTCCAGCAGCGCGGCCTCGGCTTCGTCCCTGGTCAGCGGCCCACGATCGAGCCGGAGTTCCTTCAGGTACTTCCAGGCCTTGCCGACGTCAGGCCCCGGTTTCAGGTCCAGCAACTCCATGATGGCGTTGCCGTCCAGATCCGGGCGGACCCGATCGAGGTCCTCCTGCTCCTGCAGCCGCGCGATGCGGTGCTCGAGATCGTCGTAGGTGGCGCGCAGGGCCGCGGCGCGCCGCTTGTTGCGGGTGGTGCAGTCGGCGCGCACCAGCTTGTGCAACCGGGGCAGCAGGTCACCGGCATCGGTGACGTAGCGGCGCACCGCCGAATCGGTCCACTGGCCCTTGCCGTAGCCGTGGAAACGCAGGTGCAGGAACACCAGCCGGGCCACGTCCTCGGTGAACTGCTTCGGATATTTCAGCGCCCGCATCCGCTTGCGCACCATCTTCGCGCCCACCACCTCGTGGTGATGGAAGCTGACTCCGCCGCCCGGCTCATTGCGTTTGGTGTCCGGTTTGCCGATGTCGTGCAGCAGCGCCGCCCAGCGCAGCACCAGGTCGGGGTCGCCCTCTTCCTGGTCGATGGCCTGTTCCAGCACGGTCAGCGAATGCCAGTACACATCCTTGTGCTGGTGGTGCTCGTCGATCTCCAGTTTCATCGCGGGCACCTCGGGCAGCACGATCTGGGCCAGCCCGGTCTCGCACATGATGTTGATGCCGTCGATGGGGTGCGCGCCCGCGATGAGCTTGTCCAGTTCGGTGCGCACCCGCTCGGCGGTGATGCGTTCGATCTCACCGGCCATCTCGGTGATCGCGGTCTGGACCCGAGGATGCAGGGTGAAACCGAGCTGCGAGACGAAACGAGCCGCGCGCAGCATCCGCAGCGGATCGTCGCCGAAGGATTCCTGCGGCGCCGACGGGGTGTCGAGCACGCCGGCGAGCAGGGCGTCCATGCCGCCGAGCGGGTCGACGAACTCGAGCGCGCCATCCGCGCCGATCTTCACCGCCATCGCGTTGACGGTGAAATCGCGGCGCACCAGATCGCCTTCGAGGGTGTCGCCGAAGGTGACCTCCGGATTGCGGGAGACCCGGTCGTAGGAATCGCTGCGGAAGGTGGTGATCTCGAGCTGCTGATCGTCCTTGGCCGCGCTGACGGTGCCGAAGGCCAGGCCGCCGGTATCCCACAGGTGGTCGGCCCAGCCGCGCATCATCTGCTGCACCTGCTCGGGCCTGGCATCGGTGGTGAAATCGAGGTCGGTGCCGAGCCGGCCGAGGATCGCGTCGCGGACGCTGCCGCCCACCAGATACAACTGGAAACCGCGCGCGGCGAACAACTCACCCAGCGGGGTCAGCACATCACCGAGACTGCCGAGGGTCACCGCCGCCGCGGCGAGCAGCCGGGTGCGGCGCTCATCGGGCGCGAGCTGCGCGGGATCGGACTGCGCGGGCAGCTGGGCGGGGTCGGGACCGGTCGAAACCACGAACGTGAACCTTACCCAGGCGGGCGCTGTCGCCGACATCGCCGTCGCCGCGGACCCCCGGCCATACGTCGGACTATGGACGGTCGCGCCCCCGGCGTCGATTAGGATTGCTTGGTGTCCCCGGCCGATCGCGCGAACAGTCGACGCCGCCAGCCCCGGCGCCGAGGTTCGGCCGGAAACGCGGCGAGACCACGCATGCGCACGGTCAAGGAGACCTCCGCGGGCGGCCTCGTCGTCGACGGTCTCGACGGCCCACGCGAACAGCGCAGCGCCGCCCTGATCGGCCGCACCGATCGACGCGGACGGCTGCTGTGGTCGCTGCCCAAGGGCCATATCGAGGAGGGCGAGACCTCCGAGCAGACCGCGATCCGGGAAGTGGCCGAGGAAACCGGCATCCAGGGCGTGGTGGTCGCCGAACTCGGCAGCATCGATTACTGGTTCGTCACCGACGGCCGGCGGGTACACAAAACGGTGCACCATTTCCTTTTGCGCTCGGTCGGTGGTGAACTGTCCGACGCGGACATCGAAGTCACCCAGGTGGCGTGGGTTCCGTTGAGTGAGCTCGACTCCCGGCTCGCCTACGCCGACGAACGGCGCCTGGCCGAGGTGGCGAACCGGCTGATCGACCGGATGGAGACCAGCAAGCAATGACGCGTGGACTGCGGATCATCGTGGCGGTCCTGACGATTCTCGGCGCGGTGGCGACGCTGCCCGTGCTGAGCGAACCGGCCGCGCGCGCGCAGCCGAGCGAGTCCGGGGAAACGTCGCCGAAGTTCCTCAAGCTCTCGCTGGACTCGGTGACCCCGACCACGGTGACCACCACCAGCGATCCGGTGCTGACGGTGTCGGGCACTGTCACCAATATCGGCGACCGGGTGGTCGACGACGTCAGCGTCCGGGTGCAGCGCGCCCGCGCGGTCGCCGAACCGAGCGGACTGCGCACCGCGCTGCGGCTGGACCAGGCCAACTACGACGTGGCGGGCCCGTTCGAGGACGTCGCCGAGCGGCTCAGCCCGGGCCAGCGTCGCCAGTTCACGCTGAGCATCGCGTTGCGGGCCGACGACACCGGCGCCTCGCTCGACATCACCGAGCCCGGGGTGTATCCGCTGCTGCTCAACGTCAACGGGGAGCCGGCCTACGGCAACCAGGCCCGCCTCGACGACGCCCGGTTCCTGCTGCCGGTGCTGGGCCTGCCGCCCGCTTCGGCCGGCGCCACCCAGCCGGTGCCGCCCGCCCCCGCGCCTCCGGTGGCGACCACGCTGGTGTGGCCGCTGGCGGACCGGCCGCGGCTGGTGGCCGGGCGCGCGGGCACGGTGGACGAGCTGCCCGAACTGACCGACGACGAGCTGGCGTCCTCGCTCGCCAAGGGCGGCCGGCTCGAGCAGCTGCTCGACGCGCTGGAGACCGTGCTCGGCTCGGACGCGGGCCGGGACAAGCGGCTGGCGTCGTCGGTGTGTGTGGCCGTCGACCCCGATCTGCTGCTCACCGTGCAGGCGATGACCGGTGACTACCGGGTGCTGGCCAGCCCGTCGGACCCGGGCGGCGCGACCCGCGCGGGCACCGGTTCGGAGCAGGCCCAGGCCTGGCTGGACCGGTTGCGAGTACTGGCCTCCTCGATGTGCACCGTCGCGCTGCCGTTCGCGCAGGTGGACCTGTCGGCGCTGGCCGCGGTCGACGACCCGCAGCTCACCGCGCGTGCGGTGAAGGCGCCCGCCGACGTCGTCGACGCCATCCTGGCCACCCGTTCGGTACGCGGGGTGAGCCTGCCCGATTCCGGCACCATCGACACGGGCGCGGGCATGCTGCTGCGCGGCAACGGCTTCAAGACCGCCGTGCTGGCCGATAACGCCGTCGCACCCGCCGACGAAGCCGATCTCGCCTCGGCCCGCACCGGCGTCACCGGACGCACCGCCGCCACCCGCACCACGCGCACCGACCCGGAACCGGGCGTCCCCGACCTGGTCCGCCTGCCCGGAATCAGCACCCCCACGCCCGCGGCACCGGCCCCACCGGCCGCCGCACCACCGCCCGCCGCGGGTGCCCCGGCGCCACGCCCCGAACCCGCCGACGACCCGGCCCTGCGCGCGGCCACCTTCGACATCTGGTCGGCGACGGCGCTGGCCGCGATGGGCTCCAACCCGCCCACACCCTCGTTCACCCCGGACCGGGTGCGCTACGAGGTCACCAAGGACTCCAGGACCGCCCGTTTGCAGGACGCGCTCGGCGCCCTGTCGTGGAGCGCGCTCAATCCGCGCCCCGACCGGCCGCGCTCGGCCCTGCTGGTGCCACCGCAGCAGTGGGGCGCCAACCGCGACGAGGCCATCGCGGTACTGCGGCAGGTCGAGCTGCTGCTGGAGAACAATCTGGCCACCCCGCGCAGCTTCGCCCAGCTGCTCGACCAGCCCGTCGATCCCGCGCCCTACCAGGTCGATTACCTCGCGCAGGCGAGCGAGGACGCGGCGCCGGGCCGGTTCGTGGCGCCGATTCGCGATCAGGGCCACCGGATCAGCGAACTGATGGCCGCGCTGGTGGAGGTGCCGCAGTCGGAGCCGACGCCGCAGGAATTCCTCACCCCGCTGCGCGATGATCTGCTGCGCGCGCTGAGCCTGTCCGATCGCCGCGGCGAGACCGCGATGGCCGATACCTTCGCGCAGCGGCGCGTGGAACAGACCACCGCCGCGCTGGACCGGATGTTCGGTTCGGTCACCGTGCTGCCGCCGGGCGGGGTCTACACCCTGGCCTCCGAGCAGAGCCCCTTGCTACTGGTGGCGCGCAACGATCTGCCGGTCGCGGTGCGGATCCGGTTCCGGATCGACGCTCCGGCCGAGACGAAGATCACCGATATCGGCGAGCAGCAGCTGCCGCCCCGTGGCACCCGCTCGTTCCAGATCCCCACCGAGGTCAGCGACTCCCGTAACCTGGTCATTCCGATTTCGCTTACCACGCCGGAGGGGGTGCCGCTCGGCAACGCCACGTCGGTGTCGGTGCGTTCGAACGCGTACGGTCAAACGCTGGCGATAATTACCGCATGTGCCGGGATACTGCTGTTCCTGTTGGCCGGACGCCGCCTGTGGCGCCGGTTCCACGGGGAGCCGGATCCCGCCGACAAGGGCGTCGATCCGGGCATCCGGCGACGGGTGAACAGGTACCGGCGGGCGCGTAAGCGCGCACTTCGGCAGCAAGGACAGCAACAGGAGGTGTAGATGAGCCAGGCCCGCCCGGTGCGCTTCGGCGCGGCACAGCTCATCGTCACCGTCCGGTTCCGCTGCCCGGCGATGCACAGGAGGCATGATGGGCGACGATGATCAATTCGCTCATCAGCGACCCGAGGACCGCCCCGACGGACCACCGGCCCGGCGGGCCCCCGCGGCGCCCTGGGAACGGGGACCGCACGCGGAGCCGGGCATGACCGGCGACGGCCAGGGTCCCGCGGTGCCGCGGATCAGTCGTCCGGGCGAGCCGCCCGCTCCCGGCCGTCGCATGCCGCCGCCGCAGCGTCCGGGGCCGCCCGTGCATCCCGGTCAGCAGAGTTATCCGGCCGAACCGCGGCCCGGGCCGCCCGCGCAGCCGGGACGGCCGGGTCCACTACCGCCGCCGCAGCGGATCCCGCCGCGCGGCCGGCCGCCGCAGGGTGGGGGTAATCCCCGCAGCGGCGAACTGCCCCAGCAACGTCCGATGCCACCGCGCGATCCCCGCAGCGGTGAGCTACCTCAGCAGCGTCCGGTGCCGGCGCGCGGCGACCGCAGCGGGGAACTTCCGCGGCAACGCCCCGTACGTCCCGCACCGCCGCAACAGGGCAGGCCGCCACACCCCGGCCAACCGCAGCGCCCGCCCGGGCCCCCGCAGCACGATCAACCGCCACACAGCCCCGGCCACCCGCCGCAGGGTCAATTGGCGCCGGGTCAGGGCCGGTCCCCGCAGAATCGGCCCGCGCGCGCCGGAGGCCAGCCGTCCCACGGCCCCGGCCAGCCCCCGCGCGGCCCCGGCCAACCGCCGCAGGGTCAATCGGCGCCGGGTCAGGGCCGGCCGCCGCAGAATCGGCCGGCGCACGCCGGCGAGCCGCATCGTCCGCCGACCCAGCCGCAGCCCCAGGTGCGCCGTCCCGCCCCGCCCGAACGGGTGGCGCCGCGCGCCGAGTCCGCCGACCGGCCCGGCACCAAGGGCATGCCGGTGGTCGTGGCCGAGAAAGAGTCCAAGGAAAGCGCCAACGCACGGCTGCTGCGTGACTCCGGCTCCATCGCCTTCGCCACCCTCATCAGCCGCATCACCGGCTTCGGTAAGCAGCTGCTGCTGCTCACCGTGCTGGGTCCGGCCATCGCCAGTGCCTTCACCTCGGCCAGCCTGATCCCGAACATGATCGCCGAACTGGTGCTCGGCGCCGTGCTCACCGCGATCGTGGTGCCCACCCTGGTCCGCGCCGAACAGGAGGACGCCGACGGCGGCGCCGCGTTCGTCCGCCGCCTGGTCACGGCCGCCTTCGTAGTGCTGGCGACCGCGGCTCTACTGGCCACGGCCTCGGCGCCGATCCTGGCCACCCATCTGTTCGTCGCCGCCGACGGCGAAGTGAACACCGACCTGACCACCGCGCTGACGTTCCTGCTGGTACCGGCGATCCTGTTCTACGGCATGTCGGCGCTGTTCACGGCCATCCTGAACACCAGGCAGAACTTCCGGCCAGGGGCCTGGGCGCCGGTGTTCAACAACGTCGTCGTACTGGTGACGCTCGGCCTCTACGCGGTGACGCCGGGCGAGATCTCCCTGGACCCGGTGCGGATGGGTGATCCGAAGCTGCTGATCCTCGGCGTCGGCGTGACCCTCGGCGTCGTCACCCAGGCGATGGTGCTGATCCCGGCCATCCGCCGCGAAGGCATCGATCTGCGCCCGCTGTGGGGTGTGGACGAACGGCTCAAGCAGTTCGGCACCATGGGCGCCGCGATCATTCTCTACGTGCTGATCAGCCAGATCGGCACGATCTTCGCCAACCACATCTCCTCCCAGGCCGACGCCGCGGGCCCGGCGATCTACAACAACGCCTGGGCGCTGCTGCAGCTGCCCTACGGCGTGCTCGGCGTCACCCTGCTCACCGCGATCATGCCGCGGCTGAGCCGCAACGCCGCCAACGACGACACCCCCGCCGTGGTCGACGATCTGTCCGCCGCGACCAGGCTGACGATGATCGCGCTGATCCCGATCGTCGTATTCCTGACCCTGGCCGGCCCGCAGGTCGGCGAGGCACTGTTCGGCTACGCCCGCTTCGCCGAGGACGCCGAACGCCTGGGCCAGGCGGTCAGCTGGTCGGCCTTCACGCTGATCCCGTACGCGCTGGTGCTGATCCATCTGCGCGTCTTCTACGCGAGGGAACAGGCCTGGACGCCGACCTGGATCATCCTCGGCATCGTCACGGTCAAAATCATCGGTTCGGCGCTGGCGCCGGTGCTGGCCAGCAATGGCGATCAGGTGGTGATGGTGCTCGGCGCCGCCACCGGCGTCGGCTTCACCGCGGGCGCCTTCATCGGCGGCTACCTGCTGCACCGCAGCCTCGGCGATCTGCGCATGGCCAACGTCGGGCACACGATCACCCGGGTCGTGCTGTGCTCGGCGGCCGGTGGCGCGGTGATGCTGATCGTGGACGAGGTACTCGGCCTGCACCGGCTCTCGGACGCGCTGGAAGGCCCCGGCTCGTTCATCCGCGTCGTCATCACCTCGCTGGTGATGTTCGGGGTGGCCTTCGGACTGATGCGGCTGGCAGGCATCCCGGAGATCGTCGCCATCACCGTCGCGATCTCGCGCAAGCTCGGCATCACCCCGCCCGCCCCCGATCTGGGCCTGGACGAACCCGTCGAGGACGAATACGCCACCCAGATCCTGCGCAGGCCCGATCCGTACCTGGCCTACTCCCATTACGACCCCATGGACGCACAGACCATGGTGCTACCCGTTATCCGCTCGAATGCTGTTGACATCACCGGGGTCGGCGAGTTCCCGTACCCTGTTCGGCAGAGAAGCACAAGTGGCGAATTCGCCGGGGTTGCGACACATCAGGGCGAAGGAGGACCGAGGGTGAGCGACGACGCGGTGGGCGGCGTCCCGGCCCCCGAATCAGCTGCGAACACGGCGGGCGGGCTCTCCACCGACGTTCCGCACGCCGCGGGGGAGCAGCCCGATTCCGCATCGGCGCACCAGCCGGAGCACGACGATCCGCAGGCCGCGGACCCGTCCGCCGACGCCGAACACACAGACGACCGCACCGAGCGCCACGCGCCGCCGCCGCGCGATCCGATGTACGACACCGGCATGCTGCCGGTCATGCCGCCCGTCGGCGGCGGTGACGGTGGTGGCCCGCGGCGCACCCCGCGCGGCCCGAAGCTGATGCCCGGTGCATCCGTCGCGGGTGGCCGCTACCGGCTGCTGGCCAGCCACGGCGGTGCGCGCGGCCTGAAGTTCTGGCAGGCGCTCGACATCAAGCTCGATCGCGAGGTCGCGCTCACCTTCGTCGACGCCGATCAGAAGGCCGCCGACAACTCCGGACACGATGGCCCGCAGGCGATCCTGTCGCGCACCCTGCGCCTGGGCCGGATCAATTCGCCGGGCCTGGCGCGCGTGCTCGACGTGGTGCGCGGCAGCTCCGGCGGCATCGTGGTGGCCGAGTGGACGCCGGGCCGGTCGCTGCGCGAAATGGCCGATACCGTGCCCTCGCCGATCGGCGCCGCCCGGGCCATCCGGGCGCTGGCCTCGGCCGCCGAGATGGCCCACCGGGGCGGCGGTTCGCTGTCGATCGACCATCCCGACCGGGTCCGTATCAGCGCCTCCGGTGACGCGGTGCTCGCCTTCCCCGGCACCCTGGCCGATTCCGATGCCCAGTCCGATGTGCGCGGTCTCGGCGCCATGCTCTACGCCCTGATCACCGCGCGCTGGCCGCTGCGGGCCGGCGGGGTCACCGGCAGCGCCGCCACCGTCGGCGGGCTGCGGCTGGCCGATTTCGGCCCGGACGGCACGCCAGTGGAACCGCGCCAGATCCGGCCCGAGGTGCCGTTCGAGATCTCCGCCGTCGCGGTGCGCTCGCTGGAGCCGAACAAGGGCGTGCGGACCGCGGCCACCGTGCAGCACGTGCTGGAGCAGGCCTCGGTGGTCGACCAGAAGACCGACTTCATCCCGGTGCTGCGGCTCGGCCAGCGCGCCACCGCCCCCGCCGACGAATCCCTCGCCGATCCGGAACTGCTTGCGGCCGAACGGGAGAAGTCGCAGCGGATGATGTGGATCATGGTCGGGCTCGGCATCCTCACCGCGCTCGTCGTCGGCATCATCATCTGGTGGATGGTGAGCATCTTCGCGCCCGGCGCCTCCGATGAACCGCTCAACGAACAGCGCAATATCGGCCTGACCACCGCCAGTTCCGCACCCGCCGAACCGGCCGCCACGCCGGGCGCGCCCGCACCGAAGTCGGGCGTGCCGGTGCCGGTGACGGGCGTGTCGGTGTTCTCTCCGGAGGGCACCCCCGACAACGTCAGCGGCGTCGGCTCGGTGCTGGACAACAACCCGTCGACGATGTGGCGCACCGATCAGTACTTCCAGCAGTTCCCGGCCCTGAAGAAGGGTGTCGGCCTGCTGGCGACGCTGCCGAGCCCGGCCAAGCTCACCAACGTGGCGATCAACTCGCCGAGCCCGGGCACCAAGGTGGAGATCCGCACCTCGCCGACCACCTCGCCGACGCTGGACCAGACGCAGCTGATCGGCACCGCGACGCTGGTCGACGGCGTCACCCAGATCCCGGTGCAGGCCGATCAGGCCGCCCGCTACGTGCTGGTCTGGATCACCGGCCTCGGTAACGCCGACGGCCAGTTCCAGACCTCTATCGCCGATATCCGGTTCGACGCGGCCCGCTGAGGCAGTCCCGGAAACCCGCCCTCACCAGGCATAATCGGCGTCACGTCACGGCCAGGTCACGCTGCGCCCCAGGTCACAGTTCGGTTGCTACCGAATCGTTACCCACGATATGATCCTGCTCGCGCTCTCAGCAGGGGAGCCTCTCGGGATCAGGCGTTTCGATCCCTGCATGCTGCGATTTCGCCGGTGCCCGGCCATACCGTCCGGTCACCCTGATGAGCGCGTCCAAGGGGTTTGGCATTGTCGTCGGAAACGAACGCGGGCTTCCGCAGGGGGAGGCCACGGGTCCTCGCGCGCGGCGGTTCGCTCGTCCTCGGCGCGGCCGGCGACGCCGAACTACTCCGGGCCCACGCGGCCGGCACCCCGCACGCCTTCGCCGAACTGCTGCGCAGGCATAACGACCATCTCTGGCAGACCGCGCTACGGACCTCCTACACCCGCGAGGACGCCGCCGACTCGCTCCAGGACGCACTGCTGTCGGCGCACCGCACCGCAGGCTCCTTCCGAGCCGAATCCGAGGTGCGCAGCTGGCTGCACGCCATCGTGGTGAACGCCTGCCTGGACCGGATCCGGCGCAACAAGACCCGGCGCGCGTTCTCGCTGACGCCGGAGAACATGCCCGAACCAATCGAGGAACGCGACGAGATCTCCCGGATGGAGATGTCGATGGTGGTCGACCGCGCGCTGTTCTCGCTGCCACCGGACCAGCGCACCGCGATCGTGGCGGTGGATCTGGAGGGGTATAGCGTGGCGGACGCGGCGGTGCTGCTCGGCGTCCCGGAGGGAACCATCAAGAGCCGCTGCGCCCGGGCCCGGCAGCGGCTGGCAGAACGTTTGGAATTTCTGCGGGATCCAGGGAACCGGATGTGATCCTGTTGCGTCAGTAATAGTGACGAACCACGAGACGATGTAACCGCCGCCTGGCATTCGCCGGGCTGCGTGCAAGGTCAAATGTAAGAACACTTTGGAGGTGCGATGGCGACCCGATCCGTTCCGCAGCCTCCGTTTTCGGCGGAGCTGCTCGCCGACCTGCACGCCGACAACCTCTCGCGCGAACTGAGCGAACAGTTGTGGCCCGCGGTCCACGGCGATCCGGAGGCCCAGCGGTACCTACGGTCCCTCGACGAGGTCGGCGCCCAGCTGCGCGCCCTCGGCCGCGACGACCACATCATCCATCCGATGCCCGAGGATCTGTCCGCGAAACTGCGGCAGTGGGCCGAGGAACTGGAGCCCGCCGAATCGGACCAGGAACCGACCGCGCGGATATCCGAACAACTACCGGCTCCCCCGCACGATGGGCACGAAACACCCGGAGCAGCAACGGCTTCGGTGGTGTCACTGGACCAGCGCCGTCGTAGCCGGATGCGTCTGCTCACCGCGGCCGCGGCGGTCGTCGCGGTGATCGCCTGCGCGGCGATCGCGATCAGCACTGTGCGCCAGGACGACGCGGTGAGCCCCACCGCCGCGCCCACCACCGCCGATCTGGCACCCGGCGAAGACCTGGACACCAGCGTCGCCCTCGGCGTACTCGGCCGCCACGAGGTGCGCGGTCCGCTCGCCGACGCCACCGAACTCGCCGGCTGCGTCACCGCCGCCGGATACGACCGCAAGGTCCTCGGCTCCTCCGATATCACCTTCCGCGGTGCGGACGCGGTGCTGATCCTGCTCGCGGGCACCGCCCCCGGCAAGGTCACCGCGCTAGTCGTGGAGCCGGGCTGCACCGCGGGCGAGCCGGGAGTGTTGGCCGTCACCGACATCGGATAGCGCGCTCACCCGGGGAACAAGTGCGTTTACCCTGTTGTTGACCGACACGTCCCGTTGATGCCTTTCGGAAGGGCCCCATGAGCACGCCAGTTCGCGACCTGATCATCGTCGGCTCCGGCCCCGCCGGATACACCGCCGCCGTCTACGCGGCCCGCGCGGAACTCCAGCCGCTGCTGTTCGAGGGAACGCAATTCGGTGGCGCCCTGATGACCACCACCGAGGTGGAGAACTTCCCCGGCTTCCGCGACGGCATCATGGGCCCGGACCTGATGGAGCAGATGCGCGATCAGGCCAAGCGCTTCGGCGCCGATATCCGCACCGAAGACGTCGACGCCATCGACCTCAGCGGCCCGGTGAAGAAGGTCACCGTGGGCGATGAGACCTTCGAGGCCTACGCGGTGATCCTGGCCATGGGCTCGGCCGCCCGCTACCTCGGCGTCCCCGGTGAGCAGGAGCTGCTCGGCCGCGGCGTCAGCGCGTGCGCCACCTGCGACGGCTTCTTCTTCAAGGGCCAGGACATCGTGGTGGTCGGCGGCGGCGACTCCGCCATGGAAGAGGCGACCTTCCTCACCAAGTTCGCCTCCAGCGTCACCATCGTGCACCGCCGCGACGAGTTCCGCGCCTCGCGCATCATGCTGGAGCGGGCCAAGGCCAACGAGAAGATCCGCTGGGTCACCAACGCCGAGGTCGTGCGCGTCAACGGCGACACCAGCGTGACCGGTCTCACCCTGCGTGACACCCGCACCGGCGAAACCTCCGAACTCGCCGCCACCGGCATGTTCGTCGCGATCGGCCACGATCCGCGCAGCGAACTGGTGCGTGGCCAGGTCGAACTCGACGACGAGGGCTATGTGAAGGTCGCCGATCCGTCCACCGCCACCGCGGTGCCCGGCGTCTTCGCCGCGGGCGATCTGGTCGATCACACCTACCGCCAGGCGATCACCGCCGCAGGCACCGGCTGCCGCGCCGCGATCGACGCCGAGCGCTGGCTCGCCGAACAGGGCGACATCACCTCCAACACCCTCGACCACGCCGGGCAGCCGGTCGCGGTCCCCGCCAACTGATCCGGCTCACCGCGTTACCGCACGTCATTTGCTAGAGGAGAACACCCATGTCCGAATCCACCATCACCGTCACCGACGCCACCTTCGCCGATGACGTCCTGCTCAGCGAGAAGCCGGTTCTGGTCGACTTCTGGGCGGACTGGTGCGGCCCGTGCAAGATGGTCGCGCCGGTGCTGGAGGAGATCGCGGGCACCCATGCCGATAAGCTGACCGTCGCCAAGCTGGACGTGGACGCCAACCCGGTCACCGCCAAGGATTATCAGATCCTGTCGCTGCCCACTATGATGCTGTTCGCCGGTGGTAAGCCGGTCAAGCAGATCGTCGGGGCCAAGGGCAAAGCCGCCCTCCTGCGCGAACTCGACGGCGTCATCTGATCGCGGCGAACTCCGCCGTACGGCAACGCACACCGGCGACGCGCCGTAGTATGCCCAGACCCGGAATTGCCGAAATCCGGTCCGGGTCTGAGACAATCGACCGATGCTCCGGATGTGCGAGGGTGTAGCCCATCGCATGAGTGGGTACCCGGGCTGACGGAAGGGAAAGGGCTCTCACGCATGCACCGACTTCGTCACGGCGATACCGGTCCAGCCGTCGCAGAGGTTCGGAGCACCCTGGCAAGTCTGGGTTTCCTGCACGCGCACAACGCCGATGGCGACGACGCGCGTGAGTACTGGAAAGACACCGACGCCACCTTCGATCACCAGCTCGACTCCGCGGTGCGCGCCTTCCAGCAGCACCGCGGGCTGCTCGTGGACGGCGTCGTGGGTCCTGCCACCTACCGGGCTCTGAAAGAGGCTTCCTATCGGCTGGGCGCGCGCACGCTGATCTATCAGCTGTCGGCCCCGCTCTACGGTGACGATGTGGCGACGCTGCAGCGCAGGCTGCAGGACCTCGGCTTCTACGTGCACCGCGTCGACGGCTATTTCGGGCCGCACACCCACGACGGCCTGACCGCCTTCCAGCGCGAGATCGGCCTGTCCGCCGACGGCATCTGCGGTCCGGACACGCTGCGTTCGCTCGAGCTGCTCGGCGCCCGCGTCACCGGCGGCAATCCGCATCGCATCGCCGAGGAAGAGGTGGTGCACCGCGCAGGCCCGCAGCTCACCGGCAAACGCATCGTGATCGATCCGGGTCTCGGCGGACCGGACCGGGGCCAGGCGGTGCCGACCGAATTCGGCGACGTCTACGAATCGGAGATCCTGTGGGATCTGGCCAGCCGGCTCGAGGGCCGGATGGCGGCCACCGGCATGGAGACGTTCCTGTCGCGGCCGTGGGGCGCCAACCCCACCGATGCCGAGCGGGCGGAGACCTCCAACGCCTTCGACGCCGATCTGATGATCTCGCTGCGCTGCGCCAACAATCCGAGCTCGTCGGCCAACGGCGTCGCCGGCTTCTACTTCGGCAATTCGCACGGCTCGGTGTCGATGATCGGGCAGGTGCTCGCCGGTTTCATCCAGCGTGAGGTGGTGGCGCGGACCTCATTGCAGGACTGCCGGACCCATCAGCGCACCTGGGATCTGCTGCGGCTCACCAAGATGCCGACCGTGCAGGTCGATATCGGCTATCTGACAAACGAATACGACGCCTCGGTGCTTACCAACCCGCGCATGCGCGACGTCATCGCCGAGGCCATCCTGGTGTCGGTGAAGCGGCTGTACCTCCTCGGCCAGGACGATCAGCCGACCGGTACCTACACCTTCGCCGAACTGCTCGCCGAGGAACTCGCCGCGGCCGACCGCGGATAACCTTCTCAGCTACGAAAATCTGCCCCGCCGGACCTATTGTCGGCGGGGCAGATTCGTTTCGTGCTGGAGTGGCTGTCAGAGGCTGAGGACGCGCGTCGGCACCGTCATCGAGGCGGCGGCGAGCAGCTGATCCAGCGCGCGCTCCACGTCTTCCTTCCAGCCGTGATCGGAATCGAGTTCCAGCCGCAGCCGGGGGAACCGGTGATGCGGTGCCACGACCTCGAAGCCGGCCTCCTCCAGGAAGTCGGCGTCGATCATGCAGGTCTCCGGCGCACAGCGCGCGGTGGCGCGGCCGGAGGAGCGCAGCCGGTCCCGCACCGGCGTGGCGATGCGTTCCATCAACGTCATCGACCCCATCGACCGATCCGACAGCGCGGTGCTGGGCGGATCACCCCGGATACCGAAGACCTCGAGCGCCCGCACGCCACGGCGCATCAGATCGGTCACCACGGCCTGAATCAGCCGATAGGCGATATCGGAGTCCTGATGCGGCGGTTCGGCCCGCAGCGTCGTCAGCAGGATGGCATCCGGGCTGACGGGGGAGGTGGGGAACAGCGACGCCCGCGGGACAGCGCTCGGCGGGGCGTAGAGCGCGCAGCCGGCGGCGTTGCCGTCGACGGTGGCGACCTGTCCGCACGAACCCCACTCCAGCATCACCGTCGACAGCCAGGCTTCCTTCTCGAAGACCGGATCGCTGAACTCTTGCGAGTCGGCGGCCACCGCCGGATCGATCTCCCAGAACACACAGCGCCGGGCGTGCGCTGGCAGTTGATCCAGCCCGTCCAGAGTTAGTGCTGTGACGCTGGTCGACACCGCTCTGCTCAGCCTCCAGCTGTCCGATTCATCCACGCTCACGCCGCATCACTGTCTTCTCGCCAGCAAGAATATGCGATCAAGCGAACCCGCCTCATTCCACGTCACTGTGCTGTTCGGTCCGGGGCTCTGTGCGATTCTCGGGCACCGTCACAGTGACGTTTCGGCGCCAGGGTTGGTGTTCAGGGGTGCACAGGCTCTATTTCGTTATGTTGCGATGTTGTTCTGCTGCATCAAACCGACAATGCGCTCGAGATCGTCGACCGAGCCGAACTCGACGACGATCTTGCCCTTGCGCTTGCCCAGACTCACCGTCACCCGCGTGTCGAACGACTCCGACAGTCGCTCGGCCACATCCTGTAATCCCGGCGCGTGCATCGGCTTGCGGCGCGGGGAGGGGGGCGCCGCGTTCTCCGGTTCCCGGTTCGCCAGCGTCACCGCTTCCTCGGTCGCGCGCACCGACATGCCCTCGGCGACGATTCGAGCCGCCAGCACCTCCTGCGCATCGGCGCCGGCTTCCAGGCCGAGCAGCGCCCGCGCATGACCCGCGGACAACACCCCGGCAGCGACCCGCCGCTGCACCGGCACCGGCAGCTTCAGCAGCCGGATCATATTCGTCACCGCCGAACGCGAGCGGCCGATCCGGTCGGCCAGTTCCTCGTGGGTGACGTCGAACTCCTCGAGCAGCTGCTGATACGCCGCCGCCTCTTCGAGGGGATTGAGCTGGACGCGGTGGATATTCTCTAGCAGCGCGTCACGCAGCATCGAGCCGTCGTCGGTCTCCCGGACGATGGCCGGAATGGCGGTCAGGCCGGCCTCCTGGCAGGCTCGCCAGCGCCGCTCGCCCATGACGAGCTGATAGCGGTCGGGGTTGGATTCCAGGCGCCGCACCACGATCGGCTGCATGAGACCGAACTCGCGGATCGAATGCACCAGCTCGGCCAGCGCGTCTTCCTGGAAGACCTGGCGCGGCTGCTTGGGATTCGGCTCGATAGCGTCCGGCGGGATCTCGCGGTAGACGGCGTCGCCGGGGGAGTCGAGCTCGGGGGTGGTCTCGGCGGGGGAGGGCACCGTGTGCAGGTACGTGGCGGGCTGAATCGGCCCGGGGTCGACCCCGATAACCACACTCGCCGCCGCGTCACCGAGTCCGGTCGACGCCGGTCCGGTCGGGATCAACGCGGCCAGACCGCGTCCCAGACCACCCTTCTTAGCCTGACTCATCGGGCCTACCCCTTTCTCGTTCCACCGCCACAGGACCGCTCGGCCTGCGTCACTGGGCACCCTCGGTAACGGCCGCGCGCTTCGCCGCCGCGCGTGCCGCCATTTCCCGACCGGCATCAAGGTAGCTCATCGCTCCTCGCGAACCGGGATCGTAATCGAGCACCGTCATGCCGTAGCCGGGCGCCTCGGAAACCTTTACGCTGCGCGGGATGACCGAGCGCAGTACCACGTCACCGAAGTGGCCGCGCACCTCCTCGGCCACCTGATCGGCGAGCTTGGTACGGCCGTCATACATCGTGAGAATCACGGTGGAGACGTGCAGTTCGGGGTTGAGGTGGGACTGGACCAGCCCGATATTGCGGATCAGCTGGCCGACGCCCTCGAGTGCGTAGTACTCGCACTGAATCGGGATCAGCACTTCCTTGGCCGCGACCATCGCGTTCACCGTCAGCAGGCCCAGCGACGGCGGGCAGTCGATCATCACGTAGTCGATGTCGTAGCCGGCGATATTGGCTTCCTGAATGGCGGCCTTGAGCCTGCCTTCGCGGGCGACCATCGACACCAGTTCGATCTCGGCACCGGCGAGGTCGATGGTGGCCGGGATGCAGAGTAGCCGTTCGCTGTGCGGGCTCTGCTGAATCGCGTCTTTGACCGAGATCTCGCCGATGAGCAGTTCATAACTCGACGGCACACCCGAGTGGTGTTCGACCCCGAGCGCAGTACTGGCATTGCCCTGCGGATCGAGATCGATGACGAGCACCTTCATCCCCTGATGCGCCAGGGCGGCCGCGAGATTGACCGCGGTGGTCGTCTTCCCGACGCCGCCCTTCTGGTTAGCGATCGTGATGATCCGTTGCTCATGCGGTTTCGGCACTGTCACCTTTCCTGGATGCAGTATCTGACTCGCGCGGTGCGCCTCCGCCGCAATCGGGGTCTCACTGGGGGAGATGTGCCCGAACGGTGTGCTTCCGAAAGTTTCCGGACCGGCGTTGCTGGAATCCAGCATTCCCGGAACTCGCGATGTTTCCCGTGAAACATTCGCCGAACCGCTCGACATAGACAGCTCCTAACGCGAGAACTCCAGATCACGTGCCCCGAATGCGTCGGCGCCGTGTCTTCAAACAAGCCGTGTCGGATCGAACTTGATGCTCAACCGGGACCGCGGCGCCCGATCGACCGAGCGGAGCTTCTGCCGCTGTGTGACATCCACATCCCTCCGTGGCACCAACGCTCACGCCCGACGCCCATTAGCTTGCCAGCACCGGGCGCGATTAGAAAGCTGAATCGCGGTGACGCGCGCACGACACGCGGATCCGTGACAATTCCCGCGCGCCGACCCATGTTTCCCGTGAAACATCGACCGCCGACAGCGGTCAGTGCGCCTTCCGAGCGGCCCGCGCCGCGCGGCGCGCGGACTTCACCGGGCGCTGTTTCGACGGTCGTTCCGAGCGGGGGAGGCGCTCGGCGCTGATGACGAGCGTCGGGGTTTCCACGATCCCGGCACCGCATTCCAGGACCTCCGCCTTGCCCGCACCGGCACGCGCGAGAGCGTCGGCGTCGCGCGCCAATTCCTCGGCCGCGCTGACACCCTTGAGTGCGAGCATTCGTCCGTGGTCCCGGACGAGGGGGAGGGACCACTGCGCCAGCTTCGCCAGCGGCGCCACCGCCCGCGAGGTGACGACGTCGGCGCCGCCGGCTTCATGAATCACCCCGGACTGCTCGGCCCGGCCGCGCACGACCGCGACCTCGAGACCGGCCTCCTCGATGAACTCACTGAGAAAGATGGTGCGACGCAAGAGCGGTTCCACCAAGGTGATTCGCAGATCGGGCCGCGCGATGGCCAATGGGATTCCGGGTAGCCCGGCACCGCTACCGATATCGACGACCGACGCGCCCTCCGGGATCAGTTCACCGACGACGGCACAGTTGAGGATGTGGCGATCCCAGAGGCGGGGGACTTCACGTGGTCCGATCAGTCCGCGCTCCACTCCGGCGGTCGCCAGCGCGGCACAGTAGCGGCGGGCCAGATCGAGACGGTCACCGAAGACCGTGGCGGCGACCGCCGGCGGCTCCAGCTCGGCCGGCAACTCGGTCGCTCCGCCGAGATCTCGTTCCACGTGAAACATCCTTCCGAGCGTCATCGACAATCAGTGCCGGGCGCCGCCGGCCAGAAAATGGAGAAGGGCCCCGGTCCGAAGACCCGAGGCCCTATCCAACCATTGCCCGCCCCGTCAGCGCACGGGGCGTGCCGGTCTATCCGTCAAGCCGGGACGACAACCACGTGCCGGTTCGGCTCGACGCCTTCGCTCTCGCTCGCCACACCGTCGACGGCGGCGACGGCGTCGTGCACGATCTTGCGCTCGAACGGCGTCATCGGAGCCAGCGACTCGGGGGCGCCGGTCTCCTGCACTCGCTTCGCGGCGGCGGTGCCGAGCGCGCTCAACTCCTCACGACGCTTGGCACGCCAGCCGGCGACGTCCAGCATCAGCCGGCTGCGCACGCCGGTCGCCTGCTGCACGGCCAGGCGGGTCAGCTCTTGCAGCGCGTCGAGCACCTCACCGTTGCGGCCGACCAGCTTCGACAGGTCGCGGCCGCCGTCGATGCTCACCACCGCGCGGTCGCCCTCGACGTCCAGATCGATATCGCCATCGAAGTCGAGCACGTCGAGCAACTGCTCCAGGTAGTCGCCCGCGATCTCGCCCTCTTCGATGAGCGCTTCCTCGGCGTCGGTCACATCGGCCGCTTCGGTGTCGGCATCAACCATCGTCGTTGCCACAGTGGCGTCCCCTCCGTCGCTCTCAACTGTCATGTGTTTTCCTTCATCTGCTCGTCGCGGCCACCGGGTGTCCGGCTGCACCACGATCAAGGGGTTGCTCGGCGATCGTGGTCTCCCACTGATCGAATGCGCTCGGCTGAACCGGACTCAGCGGCGGCGCTTCTGGTTGGCCCGGCCGCGGTTGCCCGACCGCTTCTGGCCGCCCGGACGCTTCTGGCCGCCCTGCTTGCCGGCCGCCTTGGCCACCGGCGGCGCACCGTTGGTGGTCGCGGTCTCGTCGTCGCTCGACGCCGCGGGCTGCTTCTTGCGGGTGTCCACCGGCTTGGCGCCCGGCTTCGGCGCGTTCTGCGCCCGCTGCTCGAGCTTGGCCTGCTTCTTGGCTTCCTCTTCCTTTGCCATGCGACCGAAGACGAGGTGCTGCTGCCCGTAGGTCCAGATGTTGTTGGACACCCAGTACAGCAGGATGGCGATCGGCAGGAACGGGCCACCGACGAGCACGCCGAGCGGGAACACCCACAGCGCCAGCTTGTTCATCAGCGCGGCCTGCGGGTTGGACGCGGCTGCTTCGGTCTGCCGCGCGACCGAGGCGCGGGCGTTGAAGTGGGTGGCGACGGAGGCGATGACCATCAACGGGATCGCGACGGCGGCGATGGAGATCCGGCTCGGGATGCCGCCGTAATCCTCGAACGCCAGCAGCTCGTTGGCCGGGGTGGTGATGAACGCGGAGATCGGCGCGCCGAAGATACGGGCGCTCAGGAACGACTGGACGTCGGCCGCGCTGAAGACATAGTTCGGCGTGTGCGCGTTGGTGTAGGGGTCCATGCCGAGCTGACCGAAACCGTGCCCGGTCCGGTTGAACGAGCGCAGCACGTGGAACAGACCGAGGAAGACCGGCACCTGCGCCAGGATCGGCAGGCAGCCCATGAGCGGGTTGAAGCCGTTCTCCTTCTGGAGCTTCTGCATCTCCAGCGCCATCTTCTGGCGGTCGTTCTTGTACTTGGTCTGCAGCGCCTTGATCTGCGGCTGCAATTCCTGCATCTGCTTGGTGGTGCGCACCTGCTTCACGAATGGCTTGTAGAGCACCAAGCGCAGCGTGAACACCAGGAACACCACGGCCAGCGCCCAGGTGAGTCCGTTGTCCGCGCCGAACGCGAAGCCGAAGACCCGATGCCAGAACCAGAGGATCCAGGACACCGGATAGTAGATGAAGTCGAGCACGGCTCTATGCACTCCCGTCGTTCGTATCGCCGACCACCGCGGACGGTGGTCCTGTACAAGCCTTGGCCTCCGGCTCCGAGTCGGCCGGCGGGGTCGTTTCCCGTGACGATTCGGCGGTTGCCTCGTTCCCGTGCTCGTCGCGGCGTCTGCGCTCCGGAACGGGGTCCCACCCACCAGGGTGCCAGGGTGCGCATTTGGCCAGACGCACGACCGTCAGTCCGAGGCCGATGAACAGCCCTCGGGTGCGCAACGCGGTGACCGCGTACTCGCTACAGGTCGGGGTGAAGCGGCAGACCGGCATCCGGGTGGGGGACACATAGGTCCGGTAGAGCTCGATCAGGAAGATCAGAATATTGGCCGGCAACCGGACCAGGAACGCGGGCGATCTCATGCCGGTTCACCCGAGCGGACGACGGGCCGGACCCCGAGGCCGAGTTTGCGGGCCGCGCCGCGCAGCTGACGCAGCAGTTCCGCCGAGTCGGCGGTGGCGGCGCCGGGCAACGCGCGGATGACGATATCGGCCTCGACGGGAATCTCGGTGCGCATCTCGGCGCAGATATGACGCAGGCGGCGGGCCACCCGGTGACGAATCACCGCGTTGCCCACCGCCTTGCTGACGATCAATCCGAAGCGCGGACCGCCGACGCGAATCAACTCATCCTCGGTCGGTTCGGCGGCCGGATCCGCGGTGTGCACGAACGCGTGCACCACCAGATCCCGCCTCCCGCTTCGCTGGCCGCGACGCACCGTCCTGGAGAAGTCGGCACGACAATGCAGCCGATTCGGCTCAGGCAGCACCCGAGAGTCCGGGGGCGAGTGAGCGATCAGGGACGAGGAGCGCAGCGTTCGGCGAAACGGACATCCGACACCGAATCCGGGGGGTGGATCAGGCCGTCAGGCTGGCGCGGCCCTTACGGCGACGCGCGGAAACGATGGCGCGGCCCGCACGGGTCCGCATCCGGAGGCGGAAGCCGTGAACCCGCGCCCGACGACGGTTGTTCGGCTGGAACGTCCGCTTGCCCTTGGCCACGGTCAACACTCCTCGAGTTGGTGGGCGCCGGTCGCGCCCGAAGCTTTTCGGTGATTCGCCCATCCTCGACGTGCGGCGATCCTGGCGAACAGTCAGCACAGGACAGCCACCGCACCGAGGGGTGACTGTA